>NZ_FPKK01000002.1:0-630076 GCF_900119645.1 Pseudomonas sp. NFACC43 | reverse complement strand
TGAACTGGTCAAGTAATCTTGGACACCAGTTAAGGCTTACGCCGCCAGCCGTTCTTTGGCGACTGGTGACCGATAGTCGTTGTAGCTATGAGGCCTGACGGTGTTGTAGCGCGATACATAGCGCTGCACATCCGCTCGGGCTTCATGCTCGGATTCGTAGCCTGTTTCGGGTACCCACTCTGATTTCAGACTTCCAAAGAAACGCTCCATTGGGGCGTTGTCCCAGCATTCGCCTTTACGACTCATGCTCTGCTGTAGCCCGTGTTCCATCAGTACATTCCTGAATTTATGGCTGGTGTACTGGCAACCCTGGTCGGAGTGAAACAGCACGTTTGCAGGGCGACGGCGCACTTCAACCGCCATTCGTAGAGCTTCGCAGGTCAACGTGGCATCGGAGATCATCGAAAACGCCCAACCCACCACCCGGCGAGCATACAAATCCAGAACCGCCGCGAAGTACAGCCATCGCTTGCCCACCTTGATGTACGTCACGTCTCCACACCACACCTGATTAACCGCCGTCACATCAAACTTGCGCTTGAGTATGTGTGGCGCCACCAGCGCTTCCACCCCTGGTGACTTGTACTTATGACGCCTGCGCTGACGACTGACAATGCCTGCCTCTCGCATCAAACTGCGAGCCATAAACCGCCCGACACTGTGTCCGCTGGCTTGCAACTGCTTGGCCAAGGTGCGGGCCCCCGCCGACTCTCTCGACGCCTTGTGATGCTTGACCAGCACGGCCTTGAGCTTTTCTCGCCGAGGATTCACTTTGTCTTGGCGCTGACGCCAGGCGTAAAAGCTGCTGCGGTTGATGCCAAGCACCCGACAGCACTCATTGACGCCGTATTGCTCGCCCAGCTCACAGATCAACGAGAGTGATCTTTGGCGTCCAAAAGCAGGAGAGCACTGGCCTTTTTTAGGATTTCGATATCCCGATCCTTTTGCCGCAGCAACGCTTTGAGCTCCTGGATCTCACGTTGATCGGCGGTAATCGCTTTGGCCCCTGCCGGCGTTGAACCTTGGCGTTCCTGACGAACCTGATCGACCCAACGGCGCAAGGCTGTAGGGCCAATATCCAAACCGACACAGACCTCAGGTACCGATTGCCCCTCGTCCAGCACCATGCTGGCGGCCTTGAGTTTGAACTCTCTCGAATAGGATTTACGCATAGCCAAACACCTCAGATTTGGGCGCTATCATAGCGCCCGATTGAGGTATCCAAAATCATTAGGCCAGTTCAGCTTGCTCGCGATTACGCTCGAACATTCGACGCCCTTGTCGAATGACCCACCGCTATCGCAAGCAAGCTCGCTCCCACAGGGGATTGCAGTGAAACGCTCACAAAGGTTCACAGCACAACCCGAAAAATCTCCTTACAATCACGCCTTTGTTAGCTGCCTAAGCAAGGATTCTGCATGCAAGCCGCCAACCCGCGCCGCGGGTATATCCTGGGCCTGAGTGCCTACATCATCTGGGGTCTGTTCCCGATCTACTTCAAGGCCATCGCCAGCGTGCCGTCGGTGGAGATCATCATCCATCGGGTGCTGTGGTCGGCCCTGTTCGGCGCGGCGTTGCTGCTGGTCTGGAAACACCCGGGCTGGTGGCGCGAACTGCGGGACAACCCACAGCGCCTGGCGATCCTCGCCCTGAGCGGGACACTGATCGCGGCCAACTGGCTGACCTACGTCTGGGCGGTGAACAACGAGCGCATGCTCGAAGCCAGCCTGGGTTACTACATCAACCCGCTGGTGAACGTATTGCTGGGCATGTTGATCCTCGGCGAGCGCCTGCGCCGCATGCAATGGCTGGCGGTGGGTTTGGCGGCGGTCGGCGTGGCGCAGCAGGTCTGGCAAGTGGGCAGCCTGCCCTGGGTGTCACTGGTGCTGGCGCTAACCTTCGGCTTCTACGGATTGATCCGCAAGCAGGCACCGGTCAAGGCCCTGCCAGGGCTGGTGGTGGAAACCTGGATGCTGGTGCCGATCGCCATCGCCTGGTTGTTGTTCAATCCCACGGCCACCAGTGCCCAGGCGGCGTTCTGGACCACCTCCGAAGCCTGGTGGCTGGTGGCGGCAGGCCCCGTGACGCTGGTGCCGTTGGTGTGCTTCAACGCCGCAACACGGCATTTGCCCTACACTACCATCGGTTTTCTCCAGTACATCGCGCCGACGCTGGTGCTGCTGCTCGCCGTAATGCTGTTTGGTGAGCACCTGTCGCCCAGCACACTGGTGGCGTTCCTGTTTATCTGGGCCGGGCTGGCGGTGTACAGCGTCGATGCGGTGATCAGCATGCGTCGACGCAGCTGATCAAAAAACGCACAACCATCTACAGGCCACGTCTGGCGTGGCCTGCGCTCATCCTTCCCAAGGTTATCCACAGCGTGATCCCCGCCGTTTGTGCACAAGCCCTTGAAAACTGATGATTTTTTGAGCATTCCTCGCTGAGGCCCGGCGGGCTTGGGCTGGAGCCGGGTCTCTACAGGTTATCCACAGGCAGGCGCAGTTTTTCCTTGGATAACCTTCGTCACGCTTCGTCGCTGAGCTTGAGCTCCACCATCAACTCATCGGCCAGGGTTTCCAGGCGTTCCTGCAAGGTGTCCAGCGACAGGGTCAACGGCACGCCCAGGATCGCTTCGGCGTGAAACAACAACTCGCTGCTCATCGGCGCCGGCCCGACATGGGTCACCAGGCGCTCGACGTTGACACCCTGCTCGCTCAGCAATCGAGTGATGTCCCGCACGATACCGGGACGGTCGTTACCCACCAGTTCCATGGCAATGGGTTTCCAGTCGCAGGATTGCTCCACCGTGCTTTCTGCGATCAGGACGCGAATGCCATTCACCGACAGCCCCTGCAAGGCTTCGATCAACGCTTCCTGGGATTCGGCCGGGGCGCTGATGCGCAAGATCCCGGCGAACTGCCCGGCCAGGCGCGACATGCGGCTTTCCAGCCAGTTACCCCCATGCGCGGCGATGCAGTCGGCAATGCGCTCGACCTGCCCGGGCCGGTCCGGGGCAAAAACTGTGATGACCAAGTGGTCCATGGCGCAGCCCTCTTGTTGTGAGAAGCGAAAGTATAGGCAGAGCACACACTCCTGCGACACATGCGTCCAGATGGACATCTGGCAAATCGTGTACAGTTTTTTATTTTTATCTGGAACAATTCATCTGTTTTTTGAGAACATCTCATGCCTCGCCGTGACTGTACTGCTTTAGTCGGTCGCGGAACGACGCAATTAGTCTAATTTTCACAACCGCAACTGATCATGTAGTATTCCGCAGCGCGCACTACATAATGTTGGACCGATGTCGGCTCAAGGCGCAGTCGCATCCCTGAAAAGCCCTATCCGCAAGGCTTGATACCCAGCCGCCAGTGATGGCATGTACTGGTTCCGGGGTTTGTGCTTTAAATGTCCCGAGGCTTCATTGTCAAATTCGAGAGCTGAAAAGCGAAATAGCTGAGCAGAGTGAGGCAAGCAATGACTGAACACGTTCAAGTCGGTGGCCTTAAGGTCGCCAAAGTCCTGTTCGACTTCGTGAATAACGAAGCCATTCCCGGAACCGGCCTCACCGCCGACGCGTTCTGGGCCGGTGCCGACAAGGTCATCCACGACCTGGCGCCGAAGAACAAAGCCCTACTCGCCAAACGCGACGATTTCCAGGCACGTATCGATGCCTGGCACCAGGCACGTGCCGACCAGGTCCTTGATGCCGTGGCTTACAAAGCCTTCCTGCAAGACATCGGTTATCTGCTGCCAGAAGCAGCGGATTTCCAGGCCACGACGCAAAACGTCGATGACGAGATTGCCCGCATGGCCGGCCCGCAACTGGTGGTGCCGGTCATGAACGCCCGCTTCGCCCTGAACGCCTCGAACGCCCGCTGGGGCTCTCTGTACGACGCCCTGTACGGCACCGACGCCATCAGCGAAGCCGATGGCGCGGAGAAAGGCAAAGGCTACAACAAGGTACGCGGCGACAAGGTCATCGCCTTCGCACGCGCCTTCCTCGACGAAGCCGCTCCCCTGGCGGCAGGCTCTCATGTCGATTCCACCGCTTATAAAATCGTCGACGGCAAGCTAGTCGTCACCCTCAAGGGTGGCAGCAACAGCGGCCTGCGTGACGATGCCCAACTGATCGGTTTCCAGGGCGACGCCTCGGCTCCGGCGGCCGTGCTGCTCAAGCACAACGGTCTGCATTTCGAAATCCAGATCGACGCCAGCACCCCGGTTGGCCAGACCGACGCCGCCGGCGTCAAGGACATCCTGATGGAGGCCGCACTGACCACCATCATGGACTGCGAAGACTCCGTCGCGGCGGTGGACGCCGACGACAAGGTGGTGATCTACCGCAACTGGCTCGGCCTGATGAAGGGCGACCTGTCGGAGCAGGTGTCCAAGGGTGGCCAGACCTTCACCCGCACCATGAACGCCGATCGGGCGTACACCGCCGTCGACGGTTCGAGCCTGACGCTGCACGGCCGTTCGTTGCTGTTCGTGCGCAACGTCGGCCACCTGATGACCATCGACGCAATCCTCGACAAGCACGGCAACGAAGTGCCGGAAGGCATCCTCGATGGCCTGGTTACCAGCCTGGCGGCGATCCACAACCTCAACGGCAATACCTCGCGGCGCAACAGCCGTACCGGCTCTATCTACATCGTCAAGCCGAAGATGCACGGCCCGGAGGAAGCGGCTTTCACCAACGAGCTGTTCGGTCGCATCGAAGATGTGCTGAACCTGCCGCGCAATACCCTCAAGGTCGGCATCATGGATGAGGAGCGCCGTACCACGGTCAACCTCAAGGCCTGCATCAAGGCCGCCAGCGAGCGTGTAGTGTTCATCAACACCGGCTTCCTGGACCGCACTGGCGATGAAATCCACACCTCCATGGAAGCCGGGCCGATGGTGCGCAAGGCGGATATGAAGGCCGAGAAGTGGATTGCCGCCTACGAGAACTGGAACGTCGACATTGGCCTGAGCACCGGCCTGCAAGGTCGCGCCCAGATCGGCAAGGGCATGTGGGCCATGCCGGACCTGATGGCCGCGATGCTCGAACAGAAGATCGCCCATCCGATGGCCGGGGCCAACACCGCCTGGGTACCGTCGCCGACTGCCGCGGCCTTGCACGCATTGCACTACCACAAGGTCGACGTGTTCGCCCGCCAGGCCGAACTGGCCAAGCGCGCCCGCGCCTCGGTGGATGACATCCTGACCATCCCGCTGGCCGCGAACCCGAACTGGACGCCGGAGCAGATCAAGAACGAACTGGACAACAATGCCCAGGGCATTCTTGGTTATGTCGTGCGGTGGATCGACCAGGGCGTGGGGTGCTCGAAGGTGCCGGACATCAACGATGTCGGCCTGATGGAAGACCGCGCGACCCTGCGTATTTCCAGCCAGCACATCGCCAACTGGCTACGCCATGGCATCGTTACGCAAGACCAGGTGATGGAAAGCCTCAAGCGCATGGCCCCGGTGGTGGATCGCCAGAACGCCAGCGACCCGCTGTACCGCCCGCTGGCGCCGGACTTCGACAGCAACATCGCCTTCCAGGCGGCGGTCGAGCTGGTGATCGAAGGCACGAAGCAGCCCAACGGCTACACCGAGCCGGTGCTGCACCGCCGTCGTCGCGAGTTCAAGGCAGCCAATGGGTTGTGATTGAGCGGTAGAGACGCAACGCAAAAAGCCCTGATCGAAAGATCAGGGCTTTTTCATTGGAAGTAACAACAATGCCAACACCGGTAATAACGCCAAGCGCTGCTTTTGTGGCGAGGGATACCGCTGGGTTGCCAGGCAACCCTGAAGCCTGTCGGCTCGGCGTGTCAGGTTAATTGAATCAGCTTGCTGGGCTGCTGCGCAGCCAGCGGGGATGAATTTTCTCACCACCGTTCAGGTTCCACTGGCGACCTCAAAGATCCATCCCCAACTCATGCTTGACCAGCCCCAGCAACTTCTCGGTGTCGATGGGCTTGAGCAGGAAGTCCACCACGCTCAGGTGCATGGCCTCAATGGCATCTTTCACGTCGGCATCGCCGGACACGATGATGATCGGCAACGCGGCCCGCTCGGACTCGCGCACCAGGCGCACCAGCTCCAGTCCATCGACATTACCCATGCGAAGATCCGTGATCAGCAGGCCGATCGACGGCTTGGTCTCCAACATCTTGAGCGCGGTTTCCCCGCTGGCCGCGGTCATGCAGCGGATGCCGTCCAATGCCAGGATTTCCGACAGCAATTCGCGGGCATCCTTGTCGTCGTCGACGATCAGGACGCGCTGCGGTGGCAGGTCAGGTTCCAGCATGACGGCATTCAGCGCCTCGCGCTCGGCGTCACTCAAAATATCGTGGTCGGACATGATGCTCTCTACGTTCTTGAAATCGATCCCCTGGCTCAGTGGTCAGACATCGTTCGGCAGCGCTTCAATGTGCACTTCGTCGGATTTTTTTCCAAGAAGATTCAATGAAGTTTTTTTCAGGGCGCCGCGCGGGCTTCTCCCGTCATGGCAGTCCTTTGCCGAGACCTAGACTTACGTCCAATGGGCACCCCACCCGCAGAGGTTGACCATGGGGAACAGATCCGACCACAACAATTCAAAAAAGACTCGCAATGGTTATGAAAAAAGCGGACGCCTTCATCCAGGCAGGGAAAACCGCGGTGTTGCAGAACATCCAGGGCACATTGCAGTTTCTCCAGCGCTTCCCCCCGTTCAACCAGATGGAGAACGCTCACCTGGCTTATCTGGTGGAGCAATGCCTGCTGCGGTTCTACGCTCCGGGCGAAACCATCATCAAGCCGGCCGATGGACCGGTGGAGCATTTCTACATCGTCAAGCAGGGCCGGGTAGTGGGAGAGCGTCCACATTCGGCCAAGGGTGGCACCGAGACCACGTTCGAAATCACCACGGGCGAGTGCTTTCCCCTCGCCGCGCTGCTGGGCGAGCGCGCGACACGCACCGAGCACCGGGCTGGCGAGGACACCTTCTGCCTGCAATTGAACAAGCAGGCTTTCATCAAGCTGTTCGCCCTTTCCAGCCCCTTTCGCGATTTCGCCCTGCGTGGGGTCAGCAGCCTGCTCGACCAGGTCAACCAGCAAGTCCAGCAGAAGTCCGCGCAGGCCCTCGGCACCCAGTACTCGCTCAATACGCGCTTGGGTGAGCTGGCGATGCGTCATCCGGTCAGTTGCAGCCCTGACACGCCGCTGCGGGAAGCCGTGAAGCTGATGCACGAGCAGCAGGTCGGCAGCATCGTGGTGGTGGATGAACAGAAAGCGCCGGTGGGGATCTTCACCCTGCGCGACCTGCGCCATGTGGTGGCCGACGGTTCCGGGGATTTTTCCCAGGCCATCGCGGTGCACATGACCCAGACCCCGTTCTACCTGACGCCGGACCACAGTGCCTTCGATGCGGCCATCGCCATGACCGAACGCCACATCGCCCATGTCTGCCTGGTCAAGGAGCATCGGCTGTGCGGGGTGGTCTCGGAGCGGGACCTGTTTTCGCTGCAACGAGTCGACCTGGTGCATCTGGCACGGACCATTCGCAACGCTCCGCGCGTGGAGAACCTGGTAGGCCTGCGCGGCGAGATCGGCCAACTGGTGGAGCGCATGCTGGCCCACGGCGCATCGTCGACCCAGATCACCCATATCATCACTTTGCTCAACGACCATACAGTGTGCCGGGTCATCGAGCTGACCCTGGCCGACAAGGGCGACCCAGGCGTACCGTTCAGCTGGTTATGCTTCGGCAGTGAAGGTCGACGGGAGCAGACCCTGCACACCGACCAGGACAACGGCATACTCTTCGAGGCCCGGGACGCGGCCCATGCGGCGCAGATTCGCGGCCTCCTGTTGCCCATCGCCCAACAGATCAACCAGAGCCTGGCGCTCTGCGGCTTCGCCCTGTGCAAGGGCAACATCATGGCCGGCAACCCCGAGCTATGCCTGTCCCGCGCCGAATGGGCCCGGCGCTTCGCGGCGTTCATTCGCGAGGCGACGCCGGAAAACCTGCTGGGATCGAGCATCTATTTCGACCTGCGAGTGGTCTGGGGCGATGAACAGGGCTGTGAACAGTTACGCCGGCAGATTCTCGACCAGGTGGCCGATAACCGCCTGTTCCAACGCATGATGGCCGATAACGCCCTGCGCCATCGGCCACCGGTGGGGCGTTTCAGGGATTTCGTGCTGAGCCGCAAAAACGGCGAAAAAGCCACCCTCGACCTGAAAGTCCAGGGCCTCACCCCCTTCGTCGATGGGGCCCGCCTGCTGGCGCTGGCCAATGGCATCGAGGCCAACAACACCCTGGAGCGCCTGCGGCAGCTGGTGGCCAAGGGTGTGATCGAAGCGCTGGATGGCGCGGCCTATGAAGAGGCGTACCACTTCATCCAACAGACCCGCATGCAACAACACCAATTGCAGACCCGCGAAAACCTGCCTTATTCCAACCGGGTCGATCCCGACAGCCTCAATCACCTGGACCGTCGCATCCTGCGCGAATCCCTGCGCCAGGCCCAACGCCTGCAAAGCAGCCTGACGCTGAGGTACCAGCTGTGAACCTGTTTTCCTGGCTGCGTCCGGCCCCGCCAATGCTTGCGGACTCGTTGCAGCGACGCCTGGCAGAACTGCCGACGCCCACGCCCCTGGGCGAGTGCAGCTTGCGGGAGCAGCGCTGGGTGGTGGTGGACCTGGAAACCACCGGCCTGAACCTGAACAAGGACCAGGTGTTGTCCATTGGCGCGGTAGTGATCGAAGACGGCGCCATCGACTTCAGCCAGCAGTTCGAACGCACCCTGCAATGCGAAAAGGAAAAACTGGGCCCCAGTGTGCTGATCCATGGCCTGGCGCCCAGTGCCATCGCCGCCGGGAGCGACCCGGCCGAGGCGCTGCTGGCCTTCATGGAGTTCGTCGGCGACAGTCCGCTGCTGGCTTTTCACGCACCGTTCGATGCTCACATGCTCGGACGCGCACTGAAGGACTACCTGGGCTACCGCTTGCAGCACCCGTTCCTGGACGTGGCGGACCTGGCGCCGATGCTCACCCCCCAAGCCCACCTGCGCAAGGCCGGCCTGGATGAATGGGTCGACTGGTTCAAGCTGCAGGTTTTCGATCGCCACAACGCCAGTGCCGACGCGCTCGCCACCGCCGAGCTGGCGCTGATCCTGTTCAGCCGCGCTCGCCAGCAACAGATCCAGAGTCCGCTGGACCTGCAGCAGCGCCTGGGCCAATGGAAACGGCGACAACAGGCCCCTTCGCTTTGACCTGAGCTGGCGAACACGCTGCGCTTGTGGGAGCCAGCCCTCATGCAGGATGTGCAACACCACCCGACCGGCGCCAATTGCTTTCCCGCCCCCGCCTCTGCCACAATCGCGAACAATTCTCGTTACTTAAAACATCGGTGATACTCCGTGTCGTCAATTCCTGGCCCTCACAGTGATCTGGTTGGTGCGCTGTACCGTGACCATCGTGGCTGGCTATTGGCCTGGTTGCGGCGCAACGTCGCCTGCCCGCAACGGGCCGAGGACTTGAGCCAGGATACGTTCGTGCGCCTGTTGGGCCGCGAGCAATTGAAGGCACCCCGCGAACCCCGGGCCTTCCTGGTGGCGATCGCCAAGGGGTTGCTGTTCGACTATTTCCGTCGGGCGGCACTGGAGCAGGCCTATCTCACCGAACTGATGCTGATTCCAGAAGGCGAGCAGCCATCGCCGGAAGAACAGCACTTGATCCTCGAGGACCTCAAGAATATCGATAGGCTGCTCGGCAAACTGTCGAGCAAGGCTCGCGCCGCGTTCCTCTACAACCGCCTCGACGGCCTCGGCCACGCCGAGATCGCCGAGCGCCTGGGCGTTTCGGTTCCCAGGGTGCGCCAGTACCTGGCCCAAGGCATGCGTCAGTGCTACATCGCACTTTACGGAGAACCGACATGAACCCGGTCCATTCCAAACCGGTTTCGTCCAGCGTCCTGGACATGGCCATCGCCTGGCAACTATCCCTGGACTCGGGCAGCGGCACTCCCCAGGACCGCGAGGCCTTCGCCCAATGGCATGCCGCCGACGAAGAACACGCCCGGGCCTGGCGGCAACTGGGCATGCTCGACCAGCGTTTCAGCGTGGCCAGCGGGCCGGCGCGGGCCGCGTTGCTGCAGTCGCGGGTCAGCATCCGGCGTCGGTTGCGCAAGGTAGGCAGCGGCCTGGCCAGTATTGTCGCGGTGATCGGCCTGGCGCTGTTTGCCGGGGAGCGTTACCTGCCGCTGGACTACTGGCTGGCCGACCAGCGCACCGCCACGGGCGAACAACGCACCCTGCGCCTGGCTGACGGAACGCTGATCAACCTCAACACCCACAGCGCCCTCGATGTGCGTTTCGACGATAAGCAACGGCGCATCATCCTCCAGGAAGGCGAGATCCTGGTGGAAACCGGCCACAACGATCCGCGTCCGTTTATCGTGCAGACTCGCGAAGGCAGCCTGCGCGCCCTGGGTACGCGGTTCCTGGTCAAGCGCGAGGAGGACGCCACGCGCCTGAGCGTCCTGCAGTCCGCCGTGGCGGCCCATCCCGAGGCAACACAGCAGGAACAGATTCTTCGCGAAGGCCAGCAGGTGCTGATGCGCCGCAACGGCTTCGGGCCGACGGTGGCCTTGAGTCCCGGTGCCGATGCATGGACCCGTGGCATGCTGGTGGTGGACAACGCCCGTCTGGAAGAGCTGGTCCATGAACTGGGGCGCTACCGTCGCGGCTACCTGGGCGTCGAACCACAAGTGGCGGATTTGCGCATCACCGGCAGCTTCCCGTTGCACGACACCGACCTGGCCTTGACCGCGCTGCTGCCAACCTTGCCGGTACAGATAGAGCATCACACCCGCTGGTGGGTCATGGTGCAACCGAAGACCGAAGCCAAGCCGTGAGAGGACGGGTTTTCGGCGGATAGCTCAATATGAGCAGGCTCGCTCCACAGTGACCCGGGTGACCCCACCATTGCGGGCCACGCAGCCTCTTGTGGGAATGAGCCTGCTCGCAATGAGACCACCTGAGCGCCGCCTGATCCGACAGGTGGCATCCATCCAATCTGAATCTAAATTATTTTCATCCAGCCCTATCACTTTTCGACTTTCATCCGGCATCCAGGCAATTGAGAAATATTTCCATTCAGGAGCCGCCGTATGTCCCGTCCGCTAGACACCCTGTTGCGCCCCAGCCTGTTGGCCGTCGCCATTGCCTTTGCCGTCCCGTTGGCCAGCGGCCCGTTGCTGGCAGCCGAACAGGCTTCCAGCGTGCGCGCCTACAACCTGCCTTCCGCGCCATTGGCCAGCACCCTTAACCAGATTGCCAGCCAGGCCGGCCTCGCCTTGAGCCTGAGCCCTTCCCTGGTCTCAGGTAAGCAGTCGGCTCCGGTCCAGGGCCAGTTCGATGCCATCGGCGCATTGCGTGAAGCCTTGCGCGGCACCGGCCTGCAACTGGAACAAAGCAGCGCCGGCACCTACAGCCTGGCCGCCGTGCCCGAGGGCGTCATGGCCCTGCCGGAAACCAGCGTGATCGGCGCGGGCATCAGCGAAACCGCGTGGGGCCCGACCGAAGGTTATGCGGTCACCCACACCGCCGCCGGCACCAAGACCGATACTCCGATTGTCGAACTGCCACGCTCGGTTTCCGTGGTCACGCGCCAGCAAATGGAAGACCGCTCCGTCCTCAACCTCAACGATGCCCTGCGCTACACCGCCGGCGTACAGAGCAGCGGCTACGGTTCGGACTCGCGTAACGACTGGCTGCTGGTGCGCGGTTTCGTACCGACCCAGTTCCTCGATGGCCTGCCGCTGCCCAAGGGCAACTACGTCACGCCGAAAATCGAGACTTGGAACCTGGAGCGCATCGCCGTGTTGCGCGGCCCCGCATCTTCGGTCTACGGCCAGACGCCGCCGGGCGGCCTGCTGGACATGGTCAGCCGTCGCCCACAGGCCGAGAGCAGTCATGAAGTGGAAGTACAGGCCGGCAGCTACGAGCACAAGCAGATCAATTTCGACAGCACCGGCAAGGTCGATGACGAAGGCCAGTTCCTTTATCGGGTCAGCGGCACCGTGCGCGACAGCAATTCCCAGGTCGATCACATTCCGGACAAGCGCTACAACCTCGCGCCGAGCCTGACCTGGAATATCAACGATGACACTCGCCTGACCTTCCTGACCCAGTTCACCCGCGACGACACCGGTATTACCGGGCAATTCCTGCCATTACAGGGCACCAAGCTGTCTTCGCCGGCGGGCAAGATTTCCCATCACAAGAACCTGGGGGATCCAGAGTGGGAATTCTATGACCGCACCTATTACGCACTCGGCTACGCGTTCGAACATCGCCTGAACGATACCTGGCAGTTCCGCCAGAACCTGCGCTATACCAAGAGCGACCTGGAGACCCAGGGCATCTCCGCTGGCGGACAATTCTGGCCAGCGGGGCCTGACGAGGCGGTAAGCGCCGATGGCACCATCAAGCGCAGCGCCAGTGTCATCGATGAAGACATCAGCCAGTTCGCTGTGGATAACAACTTCCAGGCCGACTTCCAAACCGGCGTTCTCAGCCACACCCTGCTGCTGGGCCTGGATCACCAGCGCTCGAACAGCAATGCGCGCTGGGACTGGGGTTCGAACGGTGTGCCGACCAGCAATATCCACAACCCGATCTACGGACAGGATTTCTCCAACGTCCAGTACTTCACCATGTATGACTACAACCAGAAGACCAACCAGACCGGCCTCTACATCCAGGACCAGATGGCCCTGGACAACTGGCGCCTGACCCTTGGCGGACGCGAGGACTGGGTCCACACCGGCACTGAGTTCCACAACCTCAACAACGTCACCAACACTCAGCGGGACAAGAAATTCAGCGGCAACGCCGCCCTGAGCTACGTCTTCGATAACGGCGTGACACCTTACATTTCCTTCGCCCAGTCGTTCCAGGCCGCGGCAGGCTCAACGGTCAACAGCACCGATGCGTTCAAACCGACCGAGGGCGAACAGTACGAGGCCGGGATCAAGTACCAGCCCCCCGGCACCAGGACCTTGCTGACCGCCGCGGTGTTCGACCTGACCCAGAAGAACAACTCCGTGACCGAAAACAACGTCACTCGCCAGGTGGGCGAAGTCCAGGTCCGGGGCCTGGAGCTGGAGGCTTCGGGCAACGTGACCGACAACCTGAAACTCGTCGGCTCCTATACCTACAACGACAGCGAAATCACCAAGGGCACCGCGGCCGAAAAAGGCAAGCGCATGGCCCAGGTCCCGCGTAACCAGGCCACGGCGTGGGCCGACTACACCTGGCACAACGGCCTGCTGGACGGCTTCGGCGTGGGCGCAGGCGTGCGTTATGTCGGCGACACCTACGGCAACACCACCAACACCGACTGGGGCCATGTCGGCTCCTACACCGTGTACGACGCATCGGCCCATTACGACCTGGGCCGCCTGAACAAGACCCTCAAGGGGGTTACGGTGGCGGTGGACGCGAAGAACATCTTCAACAAGGACTACCTGTCCACTTGCGATGGTTTCTATTGCTACTACGGCGACCAACGCAACGTCGTTGCCAGCGTGAATTACAAATGGTAATCGGTTAGCCTTTGCGGCAAACCTTTCGAGGGTCAGCCGTGGCGAGTAATTTTCCTCTCGCCACGGCCGGTCTCTTTTGCATCCGGATCCTTCATGAAAAGCAAAACCATCCGCCGCTGGTCGTTCATCCACACCTGGACCAGCCTGATCTGCACGGTGTTCCTGCTGATGCTGGCGATCACCGGGCTGCCGTTGATTTTCCATCATGAAATCGAGCACCTGCTGGGCGACGCCCCCGAGTTCCGGGAAATGCCCGCCGACACGCCACACCTGGACCTGCAACAGTTGGTGGAGAAGGCCAAGGCCCATCGTCCGGGTGAAGTGGTCCAGTATTTCGGCTGGGACGAAGACGACCCCAACGGTGTCATCACCATCATGGCGCCGACACCGGACACCGAGCCCAATTCCTCACACACCTTCATGCTCGATGCACGCACCGGCGAGGCCCTGGAAATGCCCTCGGCCAACGGTGGTTTCATGATGGTCATGCTGCGCCTGCACGTGGACATGTTCGCCGGGTTGCCCGGCAAGCTGCTGCTGGCGTTCATGGGGCTGTTGTTCGTGATCGCCATTGTCTCCGGCGTGGTCCTGTATTTGCCGTTCATGCGGCGTCTGAAGTTCGCCACGGTGCGCCAGGACAAATCCACGCGCCTGCGCTGGCTCGACCTGCATAACCTGATCGGCGTGGTCACGCTGGTCTGGGCGCTGACCGTCGGCGTCACAGGTGTCATCGCCGCGTGCGCCGACCTGATCATCGCCGCCTGGCGCAACGACAGCCTCGGCGCCATGGTCGAACCCTACCGCAACGCCCCGCCCCTGACCCAGCTGGCGCCGGCCACCCGCCTGCTCGACATTGCCAGGCAAGCCACGCCAGGCATGGAGCCCAGTTTCATTGCATTCCCCGGCACGCTGTTTTCCAGCCAGCACCACTACGGTGTGTTCATGAAGGGCAATACCCACCTGACCTCTCACCTGCTGACCCCGGTGTTGATCGACGCCAGCACCCTGGACGTCACCGCCGTGGCCGAGCGACCCTGGTACATGGATGTCATGAGCCTGTCCTTGCCGCTGCACTTCGGTGACTACGGCGGCAGGCCGATGCAGATCTTCTGGGCGACCCTCGATGTGTTGACCATCATCGTCCTCGGCAGCGGGGTCTACCTGTGGCTGGTGCGGCGCAAGGCAGCCAAACGTGCGAGCGTCGGCGCGCAGGTGGTGTCGTGAGGCCCCGGCAGTCGAACTTCTGGAAAGTCTTTGGCGCTCCCGTGCTGATCGGTGTCCTTTGCGCCGGCGGACTGTTCTCGGCACTGCTGGGTGACGGTGCGTGGGACGCGGTGAGTTGGGTGGGCCTGGGACTGCCGACCCTGCTGGGCACCTGGGGGTTGTTCAAGCGCCATGGATAAGCTGCGCAGGGGGGCTCGCCAGTCGCGTCTGAACTGTCTAGGCTGTGCGAATCCCGGGTCTGAACCCTGTCACCCCCCTCGAGACCGACTCCATGGCCACCCCCAGCATGACGCTGTTTCAAAATCCCGCTTCGCCCTTCGTCCGCAAGGTGCTGGTGCTGCTGCACGAAACCGGCCAGCAGGACCGCGTGGCGTTGCAGCTCAGCCAGCTCACCCCGGTCAGGCCGGACCAGAAGCTCATCGATGAAAACCCGTTGAGCAAGATCCCTGCCCTGCGCCTGTCCAACGGAACGGTGATCCATGACAGCCGCGTCATCCTCGATTACCTGGACCACCAGCACGTCGGTAATCCGCTGATTCCCCGTGAAGGCGCAGCCCGCTGGCGACGCCTGACCCTCGCGTCCCTGGCCGACGGGATCATGGACGCGGCAGTACTGATCCGCTACGAAACCGCCTTGCGTCCCGTGGAAAAACACTGGGACGAGTGGCTCGACGCGCAACGGGACAAGATTCGCCGCGCCCTGACCGTGCTCGACACCGAGGCGGTCGCCGAACTGGCCAGCCACTTCGACGTGGCGTCCATCAGCGTGGCCTGCGCCCTGGGTTACCTGGACCTGCGCCACCCGGACCTGGAATGGCGCGAGACCAACCCGCAGCTGGCGCAGTGGTTCGCCGAGGTGAGCCTGCGGCCTTCAATGATTGAAACAGTGCCCCGGGTCTGACGCTGCGCCAGCTGTCCCGGCCTCATCGCGAGCAGGCTCGCTCCCACATCGAATCGTGTCGCACCTTGGGGGAGCGAGCCTGCTCGCGATGGCAGCGCACCGGATCCAGCGGGAACAACCCGGCAATGCGCATTACCAACAGTTCGCGTACCCGCTGATCCTCGCGCAACCCCAACGAGCGACTCATTTCACTTCCCCCAGATCGAACGTCATGGTCGCCGCCGGTTTCGATCCGACCCCGTACCAGTCCAGCTTGCGGGTCAACACCATGAACACGCCCAGTAGACCGAACAGCAACAGCGAGCCCATCAACAACGCATAGTCCTCGGCGCTCAGCAAGCCGTAGAGCAATGCATACAGCGCCGCCAGCCCTGCCGAAAAACCCAGGCCATGGCTTACGCTGCGCAACACATGACAGACGTAGAACCCCACCAGCGACACACAGGCACTGGCCGACAACAGGTACGCCAGGGCAAAGCCGATGTGTTCCGACAGCGATAGCAAAAGCAGGTAAAAGAATGCCAGCGCCACGCCCACCAGGGCGTACTGGACGGGGTGCACGGCCAGGCTCTTGAGCACCTCGAAAAGGAAGAAACCGGCGAATGTCAGGGCAATGAACAGCAAGGCATATTTGATCGCCCGATCGCTCTTGAGGTACTGGTCCACCGGATCGATGAAGCTCACGCCGAAGGCACGGCTGCGGAACGTTTCACAGCTGTCGCTCGCCACGCAGTTCTGCAACGCTTCTTCAAGGTTGGTGGAGAAGAACGAGGTCTGCCAGTCGGCACTGAAACCCTGTTCATTGATGTCGCGATTGACGGGCAGGTAGTTGCCGATGAAGCTCGGGTGCGGCCAGTCGGCGGCCAGGTGCACCTTGCTGGTCTTGCCCACCGGCAGGATCTGCAGTTCACCGGTGCCCTGCAGGCGCAGATCGAAACCGAAGGTCAGCTCGGCGCCATTCTGGCCGTTGACCATGGGCAATGGCACATGCACCCCCTGCCCCAGCCAACCGACCCGCGAACCGGGCAGGAAGTCGACGGTCTGCTCATTGAGTTTCAGCACCAGCGCACTCTCGATGCCACGGATGTCGCTGATGCCTACGCTCAGGTAAGGCTCGTCGAAGCGATAATCGGCCGCCTCCTTGACGGTCAAGCCATAGCGCTCGGGCAACTTGAAGCGACCATCGATCCGGCTGTCGGCGTGGAACAACCGAGCCTCGTAGATGCCCCGGGCACGGGTTTCGGTGCGGACCTGGCCATCGAGTTCGAACTGATCCGGCAGAAAATACAATTCACCGCTTTGCTCGACGGTTTCCAGGAAACGGACACCGGTCTTCTCATTGGTATTCCAGACACGCACATCCTTGCGAAACGGCACCACGATCATCGGCCCGATGAGCTGCTGGCTGTGGCTGGAACTGCTGGCGATCTCCTGCAAGACGCCGTCGCGCAGCGCCTGGCGTTCATCGATAAGGCCGTTGATCATCAGCAACGGAATCATCAGCAAGAGGATCAGTAAGGCAATCATGCCCAGTTTCACGGCGAGGCTGCGGTTCATGTGGAAGCTCCCTGTTTGAATGAGGGAGATTCTGGAGCGGCTGTGTGGGCTGTTTATGAGGCGAATGTGGAGTTTGTGTGGAAAACGGGCGAGCCCTTGTTGAGCAGCCCGCCTTCATGTGGACCGTGGCGAACCCGTGCGAGTGGGCCGTGCCATGGATCTCAGGGCAAGCGCAACACCACTTCCACGCCGCCCTCGACATTGCCGATCGCGAATTCCCCGGCATGCAGCTGCACCACTTCTTCCACAAAGTTGAGTCCCAACCCGGTGCTCTTACGTCCGCTGTCCGGGCGCGGCAGTGAATAGAAACGCTCGCTCAGGCGCGGCAGGGCGTAGTCGGGAATCGGCTCGGCCTGATTGAACAACCGGATCTCGACAAGGTTGCCGATGCGCTCGGCGCTGATTCGCAGCAATCCGTGGGCAGGGGTGAAGTCCAGGGCGTTTTCCAGCAGGTTGCCCAATGCCTGGCGCAACAGAAATGCCTCCCCGGTGAGGATCAGGTCGGCGCCAACCTGCCGTTCGATCCGCAACTGTCGCTGTTCAATCCAGCCACCTCGGGCCTCAAGCAATTCGTCCAGCAAGGGCGCCAGGGGAACCGCCACCTGCTCCTCCAGCCCCTGGCGCTGTTCGACCTGGGCCAGGTTGAGCAAACGCTCGATCAGTTGCTGCATGCGTACGCTTTCATTGTCGATGTTGCTGACGAACCGCTGGTGCTGGGCCGCGGGCATATCGCTCTGCAGCAACTCGGCGGCACCGCGAATCGCCGCCAGCGGGCTCTTGAGCTCGTGGGTCAGGGTGTGCACATAGCGCTCGACATATGCCTTGCCTTCGAGCTGGGTGCGCATGTGCTCCAGGGCATGCGCCAGTTGCTCGAACTCGCCGCCGCGATAATGCGGCACCTCCACCCGTTGTCCCTGGCTGACGGCCTGGGCATACCGGGTCAGGCGTCGCAGCGCCGAGCTGAGCCACCACGACAGCAAGGCCCCGAGCAGCAGGCCCAGGCCAATCAGCCCGGCGCCGTAAAGCAGCAGGCGCCGCTCCGTGCGGTCGATGTAAGGCTGCAGCGAGCTGTTGGGCTTGGCCACGGTCACCACGCCGATGATCCGGCCGTTATCGCGGATCGGTGCCCCGACATGCATCACCGAGGAGGTCGGGTCATCGGCGACGCTGCGGGTCGAGCGTGCCCCGTACTGGCCACGCAGGGTCAGGTAGACGTCGTTCCAGCGCGAGTAATCCTGCCCCACCGCCACACCGCTGGAATCGAGCACCACGATGCCGTCGGCATCCGTGACGTAGATGCGATGGCTGACCTGGTTCTTCGGCAAACCCCAGATCGTGGCCCCCGGCTGGCGTTCGCCATAAGCCTTGAGCAACTGCGGCCAGCGATTCTGGCTGAGGGTGCCGGCCTTGAAGTCGTCGCGCAGGATCTCGGCCATCAGGTTCGCCGTGTCCACCAGGGTTTCCTCAGTGGACTGGCGAACACCGGGCCGGATCTGTTCGATCACCGTGCCGAGCACAAAATACCCGGTCAGGCCGATGAACAGCACATAGACCAGGAAAATGCGCAGCCCCAGCGGCATCAGCTGTTCCCCGGGCTGTAGCTGTAGCCGAGGCCGCGATGGGTCTGGATCGGCTCCGCCTCGGCCCTGACCAGCCTCAGCTTGGCGCGCACGCTCTTGATATGGCTGTCGATGCTGCGTTCGTAACCGGCATCGCTGGCCACGCCCAAGGCATCGAGCAATTGTTCGCGGCTGAACACTCGCTCGGGCTGTTCCAGCAGACAGTTCAGCAGGCGAAACTCGTGACGTGTCAGGTTCAGTGGCTTGCCGCGATAGCTGATCTGCACGCGGTCGCCGTCCACCTGGAACAGCGCCGTACCCAGCTCCGTGGCGGGTCGCGGCGCCACCCGCTTGAGGATCGCCCGGACCCTGGCGGCGACCTCCCGCGGGCTGAAAGGCTTGACCACGTAGTCGTCGGCGCCGATTTCCAACCCCACCACCCGATCAATCTCGCCATCCCGAGCCGTCAGAAAGATGACCGGCACCTCGCTGAAACGTCTGAGATTCTTGCAGGTCTCAAAACCGCTGATATCCGGCAGGCCTACATCGAGGATGATCAGGTCCGCCGGTGTGTTTTTCTGGTGTTCGAGCGCCGCGGCGCCAAGGCTCAGCCAAGTGGTGTCGAAACCTTCGCCTTGCAGGGCAAATACCAGCGTATCGGCAATGGCGGCTTCGTCTTCGACAATCAGAATATGAGGCATGGCTTGAGAGCCCGACAATAAAGTTGCCGGAACGGTGCCCCAACCCTGGAGGCGCGTCAATCGGGTAAATCAGCAGTCCGGCTTGTCCGCCGTGAAACGTCGGGCCGGGTTCACCGCGGCATCGAATTCGCGCAGAGCCTTGGCGCCAATCAACAGCGGATAATTGAAACCGCTGCGGTCGGTCAGGTTGACCTCCACGGTGCGCTTGACGTTGCCCAGGCACATCTCCAGTTCCACCACCGGACGCTTGCTGGGTGCGGCCGACTCGCCTTCGTCTTCATCTTCTTCGGAGCGGGTCTTGATCTTGCTGATGCGCGCCACCTTGTGTTCATAGATCTTGTTGCTCGCATCCTTGGTGGCCAGGCGGAACCGCACCCAGTCGTCTCCGTCGCGGGTGAAGGTTTCGATGTCCTTGGCCGACAACGAGGCCGTGAGGGCGCCGGTGTCCATCTTGGCCTTGAGGACTTCACCGCCGATTTCCGGCAGCGCGATGTATTCGTACCGTCCGTACAGGGTCGGCTCGGCGGCCAGCGCCGGAAGGGCCAGCAGGGAAAGCAGGGCAAGGGTTGATTTCATGGTCATGAGGCTTCCTGTGTGAAGTGGTTTTTTAGACCGTGGCCTGGCCATTGGTTTCATTGCGCAGCGATGGCAGCCTACCCGAAGCGATGTGAAACAATCGTCCACGGCGGATTTGGCCTACCGCCCGAAGCTGCTTATCATGGCCCGCCTAACTGCTTGCAAGAGTCTTCTATGCGCCGACTGCTCACCGGCTGTTTCGTCACCCTGCTGCTGTTGCTCAACACCCTGGTGCTGTTCGGGCCGCTGATGGTGTTCGCACTGCTCAAACTGGTCCTGCCCGGGCGCTTTCGCGACTATGCCTCCTGGGCGGTGATGTGGATCGCCGAAACCTGGGCCGAAATCGACAAACTGATCTTCGCCCTGTGCATCCCCACCCGCTGGGACATTCGCGGCGGCGAGGACTTGCGTGGCGATACCTCCTACCTGGTCATCAGCAACCACCAATCCTGGGTAGACATTCCCGCCCTGGTCCAGGCACTCAATCGGCGGACACCTTTCTTCAAGTTCTTTCTCAAGAAAGAGCTGATCTGGGTGCCGTTCCTGGGCCTGGCCTGGTGGGCGCTGGATTATCCGTTCATGAAGCGCTACACCAAGGCCTTCCTGGCGAAGAACCCGGAGCTGGCGGGCAAGGACCTGGAAATCACCCGGGCGGCCTGCGAGCTGTTCAAGCGCCAGCCGGTCACCGTGGTGAACTACCTCGAAGGCACCCGGTATACCGCCGCCAAGAGCCAGCAGCAGCAATCGCCCTTCACCCATCTGCTCAAGCCCAAGGCCGGTGGCGTGGCGTTCGTCCTGGCAGCCATGGGCGAACAGCTGGATGCGGTACTGGACGTAACGGTGGTGTACCCCCAGGAACGGATTCCCGGTTTCTGGGACCTGATCAGCGGCGCGGTGCCCAGGGTCATCGTCGACATCCAGACCCGAGCGCTGGATCCGGCGCTATGGCAAGGCGACTACGAAAACGACCCGGTTTTCCGGCAGCACGTCCAGGAGTGGGTCAACCAGCTCTGGACCGAAAAGGACCGGCGCATCGCCGCCTTGCGCAACGAACGCGACTGATCAGATCCCCGCGCCCGGGCTCCAGATGCCGCTCAGGCTCTGGAGCAATGAACCGGCCACGCCCTGTTGGCCGAGGTACTCAAGGATCACCGGGGCAAACTGACCGATCATGCCGCTGTCCATGCCCAGTGCGCTGAAGGTGTTGTTCAGGTCCTGGGTGTCCTTGACATTACCCAGCAGGCCGTCGAGCAATGCGTTCCTTTCCGATCCGCCCCCCAGCAGGCCGCCCAGGCCATTGAGTCCGCCAATGGCGCTGTTGCCAGCAATCTGGTCCAGGCCCGGCACACTTGCGCTCAATTCGGAAAACTGCGGTTCGCTGAGCCGGTTCTTCGCCAGCCCCAGCATCGCACCGGCACCGCCGATGGCCTGCTCCGGCGTGATGTTCAACTGCGATCCCAACGTATTGAGCAACCCGGCGGCTTTAGGCGCAGCCGCGATGGCGCCCTCTTGCTGCCCAGGCTGATTGCCTTGCATTGCCGCCACTGCATCGACTGCATCACTGAGGCTGAACTGCGCGAAGGCTGGACTGGCGGCCAGTGACAGCAGGCAAGACAGTGCAAAACCGCGTGGAACCTTCATCCCAACATCCTCTGAAACCCTGACAAGCCACCCGGTAAGGAAGTAGCGCAAACCGTGGGTTGGACGAAGGTTGACGGCGATTGTTCCGGGCCGGATTAAAAATCAGATAACACTAATGGAAAATTCCTTCAGAACAATCAGAAACAACTGGCTTTTAAAAAACCAGAACTGAATTAGCCCAAAAACTCTAAAACACCTGCTCATAATTCAGAATTGACATAATCAACTGTCAACCTTGACAGTAGCCCGCCCCGCCGTAGTTGCGACCATAGGCTTGATCGAGTTATTTGGAGCCCTGAAAGATGCAAAGGATACTGGCTGGGTGCGCGGGGTTATTCCTGTCATTGAACGGATACCTGCATGCAGGTGAAATAATCTGCCCTGCTGTTACCGATATTCATAGAAACATGGAGACCGCAGACGACACCTACTCGGTGGAAGTACGGGATGATCGCGAATGGGCGAGCCAGCAATTGGTAGAGGAAGTCAATCCGGCGTTGCTGGAATTCAGCGGCGCCGAATATGTACTTCATGAACCCGATGGTGACGAACAGACTCCGACGAGGGCCACCATTATCTGCCGGTATGGCCAGCTGAATCTGACATTGGAGTATCTGCAAGTACAGGAGCCCTTCTTTTCAGAGTGGGCGGACAATCGTTGTGAAAGTTTGGATCCGTCGGTGTGCAGACTGATAAACGCGGACTATTTCAATGTGACCTTCTAATATGACGATTTGTAACTTGACCGACACTTAGTCAGGACTCCAGCCGCTCACTCCAGATATCCCGAAACTCCGTCGGCAACTTCCCGCCCCTCTCTGCAGCCGTGGGTGACCTGGCTTCCTCTGTGCCAGAGCCTTGCAGCGCCGCATTGAACAGCGACGCCCCGGCATGGACCCCACAGCGAATGTCGAAGCATGAATGCCCAGGCGTTCTACCGCGGTTTCTGCGAGCGGCTTCACAGTCACGGTGATCCGGCACTGAATACAGCCTCACCTTTGATAGCAATCCTGCTGAAGAGGCGATCTCTCTGGAACCTTACCCAGGCGCATTCTTATTCCCTCTCGGTATTATCCGCTGTCAACTCTGACAGTAGGCAACGACCGGCCCCGATCCTAAGCTCCCAATGCGTCAACAAAACAAGACTATGGGCCCCCAGTCTTTATCCACTCGGGCAGGCAGGACGAAAGACATGAGCGATCGACTCAAAGGAACCGTCAAATGGTTTAACGATGCAAAGGGCTACGGCTTCATTACCTGTGGCGACAGCGGCAAGGAACTGTTCGTGCACTTTTCAGCCATCGATGGGGAGGGCTACAAGACCTTGAAGGAACGACAGACCGTCTCTTTTGAAGTTGAACAGGGAAGCAAGGGCGTCCAGGCCGCGAGAGTGACACTGGAATAAACTTCGCGACGCAGCAACAGCCCATCCACTCAATGGGTATCAGTGACCGCAGAGTCCAAAGAAAAGGGCGACATCTCTGTCGCCCTTTTTTTCGCCTTATGCGGCGCTGAACAGCTTGTGCGGATCGATCACGAATTTCTTCGGCACACCGGCATCGAACTCGCCGTAGCCTTTTGGCGCGTCGTCCAGGCTGATGACCTGTACGCCGACGATTTCCGCGATGTTGATGCGATCCCACATGATGGCTTGCATCAGTTGACGGTTGTACTTCATGACCGGGGTCTGGCCGGTGTGGAAGCTGTGGGACTTGGCCCAACCCAGGCCGAAGCGGATGCTCAGGGCACCGATCTTGGCGGCGGCATCGACCGCGCCCGGATCTTCGGTCACGTACAGGCCTGGAATACCGATCTTGCCGGCAACGCGGGTCACCTGCATCAGGGAGTTGAGCACGGTGGCCGGGGCCTCGTGCTTGACGCCTTCATGGCCATGACCACGGGCTTCGAAGCCCACGGCATCGACGGCACAGTCGACTTCCGGCTCGCCCAGCAGGTCGGCGATCTGCTCGTGCAGTGGCGTGTCCTTGGACAGGTCGGCGATTTCGAAGCCCTGCGCCTTGGCATGCGCCAGGCGAACCGGGTTGACGTCACCGACGATGACGACCGCCGCACCCAGCAGGCGCGCAGAAGCCGCTGCCGCCAGGCCCACCGGACCGGCGCCCGCGATGTACACAGTGCTCCCTGGGCCGACACCGGCGGTGACAGCGCCGTGGTAGCCGGTCGGCAGGATGTCGGACAGGCAGGTCAGGTCACGGATCTTCTCCATGGCCTTGTCGCGGTTCGGCAGCTTCAACAGGTTGAAGTCGGCGTAGGGCACCAACACGTACTCAGCCTGGCCACCGGTCCAGTCGCCCATGTCGACGTAACCGTAGGCACCGCCGGCACGGGCCGGGTTGACGGTCAGGCAGACGCCGGTGTGTTGCTCCTTGCAGGAACGGCAGCGCCCGCAAGCCACGTTGAATGGCACCGAAACCAGATCGCCGATCTTCAGGTTCTCGACGTCGCTGCCCTTCTCGATCACTTCACCGGTGATTTCATGCCCCAGGACCAGGCCGGTCTGGGCAGTGGTGCGGCCGCGAACCATGTGCTGGTCGGAGCCGCAGATGTTGGTGGATACCACGCGCAGGATGACGCCGTGCTCGATCTTCCTGCCACGCGGGTCCTGCATTTTTGGATAGTCGATTTTCTGTACTTCGACCTTGCCTTGGCCGAGATACACGACACCACGATTACCGGACATGCTTTCACCTCGCTGTTGTTTTTATGAAACTGCGTCGCCCAGGCAGGCAGCGCGTTGATTGCTCGGGTTAATGCTTGTGTCTTGTTTCTGTCTTCTTTGGGAGGGCCTCATCGTGATCAGGCTCGCTCCCCTATTGGATCTCTTTGTTGTCGTCGAGCCTGCTCGACCAGAGGCGCTACAGGACGACCGTACGATTGGCGTTCAGAAATACTCGCCTTTCAATGTGATACCCCACTGCCCGGGCCAGGGTGAGCCCTTCGATGTCCCGGCCCTTGGCGATCAGGTCCTCGGGATAGTGGCTGTGGTCCACCACTTCCACGCCCTGGGCGATGATCGGGCCTTCGTCCAGGTCGTTGTTGATGTAGTGCGCCGTGGCGCCCACCAGTTTCACGCCTTTGTTGTAGGCCTGGTGGTACGGCTTGGCACCCTTGAAGCCCGGCAGCAGGGAGTGGTGGATGTTGATCGCCTTGCCATCGAGCTTGCGGCACAACTCCGGAGACAGCACCTGCATGTAGCGGGCGAGAATCACCAGCTCGGCACCGGTGTCTTCGATCACCTGCCATACCTGGCGCTCCTGGGCCGGCTTGTCGTTCGGGTCCAGGGGGAAATGGTAGTAGGGAATCTGGTGCCAGTCGGCCAGCGGCTTGAGGTCCGGATGATTGGACACCACGGCTACCACATCCATGGATAACTGGCCGATGCGCTGGCGATAGAGCAAGTCGTTGAGGCAGTGATCGGCCTTGGAGACCATGATCACCACTTTGGGTCGGTAATTGGGTGGCGTCAGCTCGAAGACCATGCCGAAGGCTTGCGCCCGCTCGGCCAGTCCGGCACGGAAGCTCTGTTCGTCGAACCCGTCAGGCTGGCGGAACTCCACGCGAATGAAGAAACGCGCCGAGAGCCGGTCGTCGAAGGAGTGGTGCTCGGTGACGTAGCAGCCCTGCTCGAACAGAAAGCGGGTCACCGCGTCCACCGTGCCGAGCACGCTGGGGCAGTCGGCGGTGAGAATCCATGTATCCGGGGCACGGCTCATTGCGGTGACTCCTGTTGTTGTGGGTAGGCCCCCGCCCAGTGCAGAACCCTGCGGCGAGGGGCTTTAGCCTGTGATGTCTCAGGCCTGCACACTCAACCCATATTCGGCCGATGCATCCTGCAGCCACAGCCACCAGTAATCGGAGAAGCTGCGACGAATCACCAGTTCCCAGGTGTCTTCGGCGGTGTGGCGGATCACCAGTTGCGACTTGGCGAACACGGTGCCTACGGCCTTGCCCACCGGGAAGTTGCTCGGATGCACGTCATAGCTGGTGGATTTCATCAGCACGTCGCGCACGTTCGGGCCGGACAGCTCGAGGATCTGCTGGCCGCCGCTGACATTGACGATCTGGATGTGCAGGTCGCCCAGGGCTTCACGCAGTTTCTGCTCGGCGGCGAACTCTTCGCCAGTGGGCACGACCAGTAGCCATTCGTCAGGGCCGAGCCATTGCAGGCTGGTTTCACCCTTGACGATGACGGTCAGCGCCCCGGGCAGTTCCAGGCCCAGGGCCTTGTGCACGCCCGCGGCGAACGCCGGATCGTGGCCATCGCCACGGATGGTCAGGTGACCCAGGAGTTTTTTCTCGCGCACGGTCACACCGGCGTTCTTGCGACCCTTGCCCACCAGGCTGGCGAGGTCGGCATGGTGCAGCGACGACTCGGCCTTGGCCCCGGTGGTGGGGCGTTGTTGGTACACGTTGACTGCGGTCATATGGAGCACCTGTCTGAATGCTGTTGGGTCAGACCCTTATGGTTATGGTGGCTGTCAGGCCGTCATCGCGAGCAAGCTCGCTCCCAAAAGGGTTACGCGATCAACTGTGGGAGCGAGCTTGCTCACGATGATGCCGATGCGGCATCGCCGGTCTCCCACAGGACCTCAAGCCACTAGATATTCTGCCGATCCCCCTTCGGATCGAAGAACACCGAAGAAACGATCTCTGCCTCGATCACGCGGCCATCGGCCAGCGGTGCGAACACCCGCTCGCCCATGCGCTTGAGACCGCCCTTGACCACACCCATGGCAAACGAATAACCCAGGGAGTTATGCGCATAGCTGGAGGTCACGTGGCCGACCATCGACATCGGGATCGCCTGCTTGGGGTTGAACACCAGCTGCGCGCCTTCCGGCAGCCAGACATTCGGATCGATCGGCTTGAGGCCCACCAGTTGCTTGCGGTCCTCGCGCACGCAGTCCTCCCGGTTCATGCCCCGCCAGCCGATCCACGAGAACGGTTTGGTGCGGCCCACGCACCAGCCCATGTTCAGGTCGTCCGGAGTCATCGAGCCATCGGTGTCCTGGCCAACGATAATGAAGCCCTTCTCGGCCCGCAGCACGTGCATCGTCTCGGTGCCGTACGGGGTCAGGTTGTACTTCTTGCCCGCTTCGACGATCTGCTCGAGCACGCCCATGGCGTAGTCGGCCTGCACGTTGATCTCATAGGACAGTTCACCGGTGAACGAGATACGGAACACCCGCGCCGGCACGCCACCCACCAGGCCTTCTTTCCAGGTCATGAACGGGAAGCCGTCCTTGTCCAGGTCGATGTCGGTGACTTCGCTCAGCAGCTTGCGGCTGTTGGGTCCCGACAGGGTCATGGTCGCCCAGTGGTCGGTGACGGAAGTGAAATACACCTTGAGGTCCGGCCATTCGGTCTGCTGATAGATCTCCAGCCATTGCAGCACGCGCGCAGCGCCGCCAGTGGTGGTGGTCATCAGGAAGTGGTTGTCCGCCAGACAGGCTGTCACGCCGTCGTCGAACACCATGCCGTCTTCCTTGCACATCAGGCCATAACGAGCCTTGCCCACGTCCAGCTTGGTCCAGGCGTTGGTATAGATGCGGTTGAGAAACTCGCGTGCATCCGGGCCCTGGATGTCGATCTTGCCCAGGGTCGAGGCGTCCAGCAGGCCCACGCTGTCACGCACGGCCTTGCATTCGCGCTTGACCGCGGCATGCATGTCCTCGCCGTTCTTCGGGAAATACCAAGGGCGTTTCCACTGGCCGACGTCTTCGAACTCGGCGCCGTTCTTCACGTGCCAGGCATGCAGCGCAGTGAAACGCACCGGCTCGAAGATGTGCCCGCAATGCCGGCCGGCCACTGCGCCGAATGTCACCGGCGTGTAGTTCGGACGGAACATCGTAGTGCCCATCTGCGGGATGCTCACGTTCAGCGAACGGGCCGCGATGGCCAGGCCGTTGACGTTGCCCAGCTTGCCCTGGTCGGTGCCGAAGCCCAGTGCGGTGTAGCGCTTGACGTGTTCCACCGACTCGAAGCCTTCGCGGGTGGCGAGCTCGATGGCGGCGGCGGTGACGTCGTTCTGCAGGTCGACGAACTGCTTCGGCGCCCGTGCGGTGGATTTTTCATGAGGCACCTGGAACAACGCCAGGGTCGGCTCTTCATGGCGGCTCAGGGCTTTGGGCAGAACGCCCTCCACCGCTTGGAAGCCGGCCTCGCTGGCCGCGCGCACGCCACCTTCGAAGCCATCGGCCAGGGCATCGCCAAGGCTGTAGACACCATTCACGCCGCCCACGCAGACGCGCTTCTGTGGTGCTTCGCCCGGTACGAAACCGAGGATGTCTTCACGCCAGATCGGCTTGCCGCCCAGGTGCGATGCCAGGTGGACCACCGGGCTGTAGCCGCCGGAGCTGGCCACCAGGTCGCAGTCCAGCCATTCGCCGGGGCTGGTGACCTTGTGGGCGCGGACATCGATCGCGGCGATACGCGCCGCGGTCACGCGCTTGCTGCCGCGGACCTCGATCACGGCACTGCCGGTGAGAATGCGAATGCCTTTGGCGCGCGCCTCTTCCACCAGCGCACCACGAGGATTGCTGCGGGCATCGGCGATGGCCACCACTTGCAGGCTGGCGTCGAACCAGTCCAGGGCGACTCGATAGGCATGGTCGTTGTTGGTGGTCAGCACCAGCTTCTTGCCTGGCGCCACGCCATAGCGACGTACATAGGTGGAGACCGCACCGGCCAGCATGTTGCCCGGCACGTCGTTGTTGCCGTAGACCAACGGACGCTCGCAGGTACCGGTCGCCAGCACGACGCGCTTGGCGCGGACCCGGTTGATGCGTTGGCGCACCTGGCCGATCGGTGCGCGGTCACCGAGGTGATCGGTGAGGCGCTCATGGATGGTCAGGAAGTTGTGGTCGTGATAGCCGTTGACGGTGGCACGAGGCAGCAGCACCACCTCCGGCATCGAGCGCAGTTCAGCCACGGCTGCTGCGACCCACTCGGCCGCCGGCTTGCCGTCCAGACTTTCACGGGAGTCGAGCAGGCTGCCGCCGAACTCTTCCTGCTCATCGGCCAGGATCACCCGCGCGCCGCTGCGGCCGGCGGCCAATGCGGCAGCCAGGCCAGCGGGGCCGGCACCGACCACCAGCACGTCACAATGACGGTTCATGTAGTCGTATGTGTCCGGGTCGTTCTCGGTCGGCGAGCGACCCAGGCCCGCGGCCTTGCGGATGTACTTCTCGTAGGTCATCCAGAACGACTGTGGATACATGAAGGTCTTGTAGTAGAAGCCCGGCGGCATCAGCTTGCCGCCGACCTTGCCGAGAATCCCCATCATGTCGTTGTTCACGCTCGGCCAGCCATTGGTGCTGGTGGCGACCAGGCCCTGGTACAGCGCCTGTTGCGTGGCGCGCACGTTGGGGATCTGCGTGGCTTCGGTGGCACCGATCTGCAGCACCGCGTTCGGCTCTTCGGCACCGGCGGCGAAGATGCCGCGCGGGCGGGAGTACTTGAAGCTGCGGCCGATGATGTCGACGCCATTGGCCAGCAGCGCGGCCGCCAGGGTGTCGCCTTCGAAGCCCTTGTAGGTCTGGCCGTTGAAGGTGAAGCTCAGCACTTTGTTGCGGTCGATCCGTCCGCCGTTGGACAGGCGATTGATCTGGCTCATACCTTCTCTCCCAGAGCCTGTGCGGCCGCTTTCGGACTGTCAGCCTTATCGGTGAATTGCGGCTTTTGGCCGATCTTGTAGGTTTCGAGAATCTCGTAGGTCACGGTGTCGCGGGTCGCGTTGAAGTACTGGCGGCAACCGGCGGCATGGATCCACAACTCGTGATGCAGGCCGCGAGGGTTGTCGCGGAAGAACATGTAGTCGCCCCACTCCTCGTCGGTGCAGCTGTTCGGGTCCAGGGGACGCGGGATGTGCGCCTGGCCGGACGAGTGGAATTCCTCTTCGGAGCGCAGTTCGCCGCAGTGAGGACAGAAGATGTGCAACATGTGGGATTTCTCCTGTTAGTGGGCGACGGCAGCAGCGCCGTGTTCGTCGATCAATGCACCGTTGTGGAAACGGTCGATGGAAAACGGCGCGGCCAGCGGGTGCATCTCACCCTTGGCCAGGCTGGCAGCGAATACGTTGCCCGAGCCCGGGGTGGCCTTGAAGCCGCCGGTGCCCCAACCGCAGTTGAAGAACATGTTCGGCACTGGCGTCTTGGAGATGATCGGGCACGCGTCCGGCGTGGTATCGACGATGCCGCCCCACTGACGGTTCATGCGCACCCGCGAGAGCACCGGGAACATCTCGACGATGGCCTGGATGGTGTGCTCGATCACCGGGTACGAGCCGCGCTGGCCGTAGCCGACCCAGCCGTCGATACCGGCACCGATCACCAGGTCGCCCTTGTCGGACTGGCTGATGTAGCCGTGTACGGCGTTGGACATGATCACGCTGTCGATGATCGGCTTGATCGGTTCTGACACCAGTGCTTGCAGCGGATGGGACTCGACCGGCAGGCGGAAGCCGGCCAGCTTGGCCATGTGCCCCGAGTTACCTGCGGTCACCACGCCGACGCGCTTGGCGCCGATGAAGCCCTTGTTGGTTTCCACACCGATGCACACACCGTTTTCCTTGCGGAAGCCGATCACTTCGGTCTGCTGGATCAGGTCCACGCCCAAGGCATCGGCGGCCCGGGCAAAGCCCCAGGCCACGGCATCGTGACGGGCCACGCCGCCGCGACGCTGGACAGTCGCGCCCATAACCGGGTAGCGGGTGTTCTTCGAGCAGTCCAGGTACGGGATCTCCTCGGCCACCTGCTTGGCATTGAGCAATTCGCCGTCCACGCCGTTAAGGCGGTTGGCGCTGACACGGCGCTCGGAATCGCGGATGTCCTGCAAGGTGTGGCACAGGTTGTACACGCCACGCTGGGAGAACATCACGTTGTAGTTCAGGTCCTGGGACAGGCCTTCCCAGAGCTTCATGGCATGCTCGTACAGGTGGGCCGACTCGTCCCACAGGTAATTGGAACGCACGATGGTGGTGTTGCGCGCGGTGTTACCGCCGCCCAGCCAGCCCTTCTCGACCACGGCCACGTTGGTGATGCCGTGCTCCTTGGCCAGGTAGTAAGCCGTCGCCAGACCATGCCCGCCACCGCCGACGATGACCACGTCGTAGACCTTTTTCGGCGTCGGCGTGCGCCACATCCGCTGCCAGTTCTCGTGATGGCTGAGAGAGTGTTTGAAGAGGCCGAAGCCCGAATAGCGTTGCATAGTCATTACTCCAAAACCGACTCAGCGATAAACCGGGAAGTCCGCGCACAGCGCCGCCACTTGCTGGGCCACGTTGGCCTCGACATCGGCATCGCCGAGGTTATCGAGGATGTCGCAGATCCAGCCGGCCAGCGTCACGCATTGGGAGACCTTGAAGCCGCGCGTGGTCACCGCCGGGGTGCCGATGCGCAGGCCCGAGGTCACGAAGGGCGACTGCGGGTCGTTCGGCACGGCATTCTTGTTGACGGTGATATGGGCACGGCCCAGGGCGGCATCGGCGTCCTTGCCGGTCAGGCCCTGGCGGATCAGGCTGACCAGGAACAGGTGGTTATCGGTACCACCGGACACTACATCGTAGCCGCGCTTGATGAACACGCCAGCCATGGCCTGGGCGTTCTCGATCACTTGCTGCTGGTAAGCCTTGAAGCCTGGCTCCAGCGCTTCCTTGAAGCACACCGCCTTGCCGGCGATCACATGCATCAGCGGGCCGCCCTGGGCGCCCGGGAACACCGCGGCGTTGAGCTTCTTCTCGATCTCTTCGTTGGCCTTGGCCAGGATCAGGCCGCCACGCGGACCACGCAGGGTCTTGTGGGTGGTGGTCGTGACCACGTCGGCATAAGGCAGCGGATTGGGGTACAGACCGGCGGCCACCAGGCCGGCGACGTGGGCCATGTCGACGAACAACAGGGCACCGACCTTGTCGGCGATCTGACGGAAACGCGGGAAGTCCAGGGTCTTGGAGTAGGCCGAGAAACCGGCGACGATCATTTTCGGCTTGTGCTCGACCGCCAGGCGCTCGACTTCGTCGTAGTCGATCAGGCCGGTGGTGGTGTCGATGCCGTACTGCACTGCGTTGTAGAGCTTGCCCGAGGACGACACCTTGGCGCCGTGGGTCAGGTGACCGCCATGGGCCAGGCTCATGCCCAGGATAGTGTCGCCGGCCTGCAGCAGGGCCAGGTAGACGGCGCTGTTGGCCGACGAGCCGGAGTGCGGCTGGACGTTGGCGTAATCGGCGCCGAACAGTTGCTTGGCGCGTTCGATGGCCAGGGCCTCGACCTTGTCGACGTGCTCGCAGCCACCGTAGTAGCGCTTGCCCGGATAGCCTTCGGCGTACTTGTTGGTCAGGCCACTGCCCTGGGCCTGCATCACACGCTTGCTGGTGTAGTTCTCCGACGCGATCAGTTCGATGTGATCTTCCTGGCGTTGCTCCTCGGCGTTCATCGCCGCCAGCAGTGCATCGTCGTAACCCTGGATCTGGTCTTGCTTGCTGAACATCGCGTCTCTCCCAGCGGCGGTGGTGCGCCTTGTTGTCTTGGTGAGGCACCGTCCGTTCGACAGTGCCCTTTGGATGCGATGGTATGGCTGGCGCAGGCAGGTCAAATGCCTATGGACGCCACGCAAAGGTGCGTTTACGACATAGGAACAGACACGGTCCTGTTTGGACTGGAGACAGGATCCTTGTGGCGAGGGGATATATCCCCTCGCCACAGATAAATCCCTGGCCGCAGGGTTCTGTTCAGGCCGACAGGTGGCGAACCGCGAGCAAAACCAGGAAATGCGCGGGATACAGACCATAGGCCCAACGCCGCGTCGCCGGCGGATGAAAACGACCGGCATGTCGCAAAAGTACCTGTCCAAGCCATGGCGCGATCAGGCAAGCCACCAGCCCCCAGATGGCCACCGCATCCCCCAGCCACGCCGCGCCATACAGCACCCGCCATTGGTTGGCCGCCAGACATACCAGCCCCGGCAACAACGCCATGTACAAGGGACGCTTGAATACCAGCAACATTGCCAGCGGCAGCAGCACACCAAAGAAACCGAACATCAACTGCGACGAAAACAGCGCCGCCAACAGCAGCGCCATCACTGCCAGGCCTCGCGCCTCCAGGCTCGGCGTTTGCCAACAGCGCGCCACCAACAATCCCAGCACCAGGGTTGGCATCACATTCAGGGTGGCGGGATCAGGAATGAACAAGCGGTAGGGGATTTCGCTGACGGCACTGAATAGCAGCAGCCAGCCCAGGTACCGCCATGGAGCAGCGCTGGCACCCCTGCGCGCCAGGTTCGCCGCCATCGCCAGGCAGAACCAGGGAAAAGCCAGGCGCCCGGGCACGTAGAGCCAATCGGCGGAGTAACCGACATATCGCAGATGATCGAGCACCATCGCCAACAGTGCCAGCCACTTGAGCAGATCCAGCGCCGTATCACGCCGACTCATCCGTGCCACGCCACGGCCGCATTGTGATTTCCAGACCGAAACATCCGGTGTGTTCCCCCATCATTCTTGGGTAAAGTGCGCACCATGATCGACCACGGCGCTGCGCACCAAAGCACGCCGAACCACCGGACCCCCTCACCCGGGAGTCCTGCCAGGGATCTCTTTATCCAGGACTCTCTATTTCAGGAGCAAGGCCATGACCGACAAGAGTCAACAGTTCGCCAGCGACAACTATTCCGGCATTTGCCCCGAAGCCTGGGCCGCCATGGAAGAAGCCAACCAGGGTCACCAGCGCGCCTACGGCGACGATGAGTGGACCCATCGCGCGGCGGATGATTTCCGCTCTCTGTTCGAAACCGACTGCGAAGTGTTCTTCGCATTCAACGGTACCGCGGCCAATTCCCTGGCACTGTCCTCGCTGTGCCAGAGTTACCACAGCGTGATCTGTTCGGAAACCGCCCACGTCGAAACCGACGAATGCGGTGCGCCGGAGTTCTTTTCCAACGGATCCAAGCTGCTGCTGGCGCGCACCGAAAACGGCAAGCTGACCCCCGACTCGATTCGCGAGATCGCCCTCAAGCGCCAGGACATCCACTACCCCAAGCCGCGGGTCGTGACCCTGACCCAGGCTACGGAAGTCGGCAGCGTCTATACACCGGAGGAAATCCGCGCCATCAGCATCACCTGCAAGGAGCTGGGGCTGAACCTGCACATGGACGGCGCTCGCTTTTCCAATGCCTGCGCCTTCCTCGGCTGCTCGCCAGCGGACCTGACCTGGAAAGCGGGCGTGGACGTGTTGTGCTTCGGCGGCACGAAAAACGGTATGGCGGTGGGCGAAGCGATCCTGTTTTTCAATCACGACCTGGCCGAAGACTTCGATTACCGCTGCAAACAGGCCGGGCAACTGGCCTCGAAGATGCGCTTCCTGTCCGCCCCCTGGGTCGGCCTGCTGCAGGACGACGCCTGGCTCAAGCACGCTCGCCACGCCAACCGCTGCGCGCAATTGCTGGCACAGCTGGTGAGCGACATTCCCGGCGTGGAACTGATGTTCCCGGTCCAGGCCAACGGCGTCTTCCTGCAACTCTCGGAACCTGCCATCGCCGCCCTCACCGCCCGCGGCTGGCGCTTCTACACCTTCATCGGCAAGGGCGGCGCACGCTTCATGTGCTCCTGGGATACCGAAGAGGCGCGAGTGCGGGAATTGGCGGCGGATATTCGGGAAGTGATGGCCGGCTAAGGAAAGACACACTCAAGGCCGTTCCCGACCACTGCTCGGCCGGGGACATGGTGAACTGTGGCGAGGGGATTTATCCCTTCGCCACGGGATCTTCGTGCCCGTCAGAACTCGATCCGCACATCCCCCTTCGGCACGCTGCAGCACGACAGGATGTAACCTTCGGCCTCGTCGTCCTCGGTGATGCCGCCGTTGTGGTCCATCTCCACTTCGCCGCCCAGCTTCAACACCTTACAGGTGCCGCAGATACCCATGCCACAGGCCTTGGGAATCATCATGCCAAGTTTCGCGGCGGCGGCATGGACAGTTTCGCCCGGTGCCACGCGAATGCTCTTGCCCGAGGAAGTGAACTCCACCAGGTGCAGGTCCGCCGCATCGACCTCCGGCGCCTCAGCAGCCTGCTCGGCCTGCTCCACTGCGTCGGCACGGGCTTCCGGTGGCGTGGCGCCGAAGGACTCCTCGTGGTAGCGCTTCATATCGAAACCAGCGGCTTCCAGCAGACGCTTGACCGCGTTCATGTACGGCGTCGGGCCGCAGCAGAACACTTCGCGCTCAAGGAAGTCAGGCGCCATCAGTTCCAGCATCTTGTGGTTCAGGTAACCGCGATAACCCGCCCACGGCTCGCCCAGACCGTGTTTCTCGCAGATCAGGTGCAGGCTGAAGTTGTCGATCCGCGACGCCATGTGCTCCAGCTCGCGGTGATAGATGATGTCCTTGGGCGAACGGGCGCTGTGGATGAACACCATGTCGACGTTGCCGTTGGTGTCGTAGTACCAGCGCGCCATGGACATCACTGGCGTAATGCCGACGCCGCCGCTGAGGTAGAGCACCTTCGGGGCAGAGAAATCGATGGCATTGAACAGTCCCACCGGCCCGTGTACCGCCAGCTCCTGGCCTTCGTGCAAGGTGTCGTGCAGCCAGTTGGAAACCTTGCCTCCCGGCACACGCTTGATGGTCACCGAAAAGCTGTAGGGCACCGACGGCGAGCTGGAGATGGTGTAGGAACGCATGACCTGCTGGCCTTCGATCTCCAGCTCCAGGGTCACGAACTGTCCCGGCTTGAAGAAGAACATGATCGGCTGGTCGGCCATGAAGCAGAAGGTGCGTACATCCCAGGTTTCCTGGATGACTTTGACGCAACGCACGATATGTCGGCCATTGGCCCAGGTCTGGGTGGTGACCGGGTTCAGGAAATTATTGGACATACTGATCTCCACGGCCGACTGCCGGCCTTCATGGTGGCGATTGTGCGCAGGCGCCGAAAGCGTCGTTTACCTATTCGCGACATCCACGTACTTATCGCGACCAGCCCCCAACCACCGGGGCTTGCGCGTCGGGAACAGATTGGGCCATGTCGCCCATGGATAAGGTTCCGGCCCTGCGCGGCCCCACACTCGCCCCAACAGACAAACAACGTTTTCTGCCTTGCGTAGCACAACCGATTAGCCATATTTCGCCGGCCACACAGATGGCCATGAGGATAAAACGATGGACGTGACCACAACCCTGAGCCTGGGCGATCCGCTGGAACCCGCACGCAAGGCTACCGCGAAGATGCTGCAGGAACGCGAGCGCACGTTCTCGCTGCCGCAGCCGTTCTATTGCGACGAGCGCCTGTTCGACATCGACATGCAGGAGATCTTCCAGAAGGAATGGTTGATCGCCGGCATGACCTGCGAGATCCCGACCAAGGGCAACTACCTGACCCTGCAGGTAGGCAAGAACCCGATCATCGTGATTCGTGGCGCCGACGGTGTAGTCCACGCCTTCCATAACGTCTGCCGCCACCGTGGCTCACGCCTGTGCACCAGCGACAAGGGCAAGGTCGCCAAACTGGTCTGCCATTACCACCAGTGGACCTATGAGCTCGACGGCCGCCTGCTGTTCGCCGGCACCGAAATGGGCGCCGACTTCGACATGAAGCAGTACGGCCTCAAGCCAGTGAACGTGAAGACCGCCGGCGGCTATATCTTTATCAGCCTGGCGGAGAACCCACCGGCCATCGATGACTTCCTGTCGACCCTGAACCACTACATGGAACCCTACGACATGGAAAACACCAAGGTGGCGGTGCAAACCACCTTGATGGAAAAAGCCAACTGGAAACTGGTACTGGAAAACAACCGCGAGTGCTACCACTGCGGCGGTTCGCATCCTGAACTACTCAAGACCCTGCTGGAATGGGACGACGTCACCGACCCACGGGCCGACCAGGCGTTCAAGGACCATGTGGCCGATTCCGCCGCGGCCTGGGAAGCCGAGAAGATTCCTTACGCTCACAAGAGCTTCGGCCTGCGCAACCGTATCGTGCGCATGCCGCTGCTCAAGGGCACCGTGTCGATGACCATGGACGGCAAGCAAGGCTGCGCCAAGCTGATGGGTCGCATCAAGAACCCGGACCTGGGCTCGATGCGCATCCTGCACCTGCCGCACTCCTGGAACCACTGCATGGGCGACCACATGATCGTGTTCACCGTGTGGCCCATCAGCGCCCAGGAAACCATGGTCACCACCAAGTGGCTGGTGCACAAGGACGCGGTCGAAGGCGTGGATTACGACGTGGAGCGCATGCGCCAGGTCTGGGACGCCACCAACGACCAGGACCGTCGCCTGGCCGAAGAGAACCAGCGCGGCATCAACTCCACCGCCTACCAGCCAGGCCCGTACTCCAAGACCTATGAGTTCGGCGTGGTGAACTTCGTGGACTGGTACAGCGAGCGTATGCTCAACAATCTGGGGGCCGAGCCTGCGCCGTACCTCAAGGGCGTTCCGGTCCAGGGTTGAGCCAGGAGCATCGCGAGCAAGTTCGCTCCCACAGGGGTTCTGTGTTGTTCACACAACCTGTGGGAGCGAGCTTGCTCGCGATAGCGGCCCGACATTCACCTGATTACTTCGAAGACCACCGCACCGACCCATCCTCCCCATAAAACGTCTCTTCGATCTCCTCCCCCACCAGCCGCACCTTCACGTACCCGTTCAACACCCGCTCCGGATACGCCGGATCGCCCGCAAGCTCCGTCTCCGACCACAGCACCCGGGCATGCCCGTTCAGTTCGCTGGTAGTGCCGTAGGGAATCGCTCCGTGCCCGGCACAGCGCGCATGCAATCCGCCCTGGGGCGCGTAGCAGATGCCGTTGTGCAGATGCCCCCAATACCAATAGTCGGGCTCGCGCCCAAGGGCGTCGCAGACCGGTTGGTAAAGCGCGGTCTGATGATGCCCGCTGATATCGAAACCCTGATGATGGCTGAGCACCATCAGTTTCTTGCGCTTGGGCAGGCTTTTCATCCAGTCGATCTGCTGGGTGTTGAGGGTGCCATTCATGTACAGGTTCATGGCGTCGGAAGCGTAGGCGGTGTCCAGGCCGACCACCAGCCAGTCGTCGTTGTACAAGGCAAAGTAGCTGGTGCCCTGTTGCACCGGGAACCGCTTGGCCAGTTCCTTGAAATAACCGTGGGCGCCGCTGTACATCTCGTGGTTGGAATTGAGGGTGAAGGCGCCATGCTTGCCCTGGGGCCAGCCGGCCATGTCGACGTCTTCCTGGGAATGGGTGCCGGCGTAATAGACATCCCCAAGATGGATGGTGAAATCGGCCTGGGCCAGCTGCATCTGGTTGGCGACGGCCACCGCCGGCGCATGGCTGTCGAAGGGACCGGTCCCCCAGTCGCCGGCGATGGCCAGCACCACGTCGCGGTCCATTTTCACCAGCGCCGGGTTGGTGGCGAAGGTCGCATGGTGGCGCAGGTTTTCGATCCACTTGAGCAACGCCTCGCTCCACAGCAGATCCAGCAGCTCCCATTTACGGCAGCCCAGCAACGTGCCGTCCTTGAGGACCCGGGTCGGCAATTCATCCTCGCTTTGCGGCAACGGCGTGGCATTGCCAAGCTTCAGGATCGACAGGCCGTGGGCCAGCTCCCACGGCACGGCAGGCTCGTCATCCGGCAGATCACCATGCTCGATGACATGCCGTGCCTGGTCGTGGCCGCGTTGCAAGAGCTTGACGATGGCCTGGAACTCCTCGGGCTCCAGGTCGTTGACGAGTTTTTTCCAGGACATTTCCAGTCGCGTGACCAACCCGTGCAGGCGGACCTTGACCTTGTCGAACTCATGTTCCCAATGATGCAGTAATGACATGTGAACGCTCCTTCGCAGTGCCCTGGATCACAGGGTTTTCATGAATTCGATCAAGGCCCGCTTGTCGGCGTCCGACAGTTGCGTGCCATACAAGTGGCCTCCGTTGTGGTTGCCCTCCAGGCGGGTGTCGTACTTGAAGTCCGCCGTTGCCTTCATCTGCTCGCCGCTGGTGATGAAGCCCACTTTCTCCTGGTCGTAGAGGTCGGAGCCGGTGTAGAACACTTGCGGACGCTGTTCCGGCGGCTGCAGCAAGTCCCATAGGGTCGGCACCGAACCGTTGTGCAGGTATGGCGCACGCAGCCAGACGCCATCGGTGGGTGTGTTGCTGTAGCTCTGGGTCTTGCGGTAGGCGCCGAAGTCGAACGGCGGCTTCTTGAAGCCGTGGAACGCCGCCACCAGGCCGGTGGTGAAGGAGTTCAGGCGATGAGGATCGGTGCCCAACTGGTCGATGTTGGTGGTGACCTGGCCCGTGTCGGTGCGGCCGAAGTCGTGGCAACCGGCGCAGTTCTGCTCCCATATCGGCTTGCCTTGGGCGACTTTCGCCTGGTCCAGGGCGAACGGCCAGGCGGGCGCCTTGTGCCCCAGCAGCCAATTGGTCACCCGGTTGAAGCTCGGCGGCAGTACCGATTGCGGCGTCGCGCCCACGGCCATGGCCGCGGCGTAATTGCGCTCATGGATATTGTTGTTATTGCCGTCCCAGTGCAGGTAAAGCGACTCGCGAGGCTTCTGGTTCCAGACCTGCGGCAGGTCCACGGTGCCAATGGTTGAGTCATCCGGGAAGCCGAACACCACCATTTTGGTCGGGTTGAAAGTGTCGGTCCGGCCCGGCCCCTGGGCCGGGCGCAGTTTCTGCCAGGCGTAGGCCTGCTTCTGTTTGAGCAGCGCACTCTTGGCCATCGGAATGATCAGGTAGCGGTTGTACAGCTTTTCGAAAAAACCCAGTTGGAACTTGCCATTGATCGCCGCCATCACCGCATCCGCGGTGAATTTCGGATCGCTGGCGCAATCGTAGGCGAACCATTGGAAGGCTTGCAGTTGCAGGGTATTGGCCGGCGCAGTGGCGACCGGAACCGCGACATCCGTGGCATTGGCCCGGTAAGAGCCGGTGTGGCACAGGGCGCAGTTCGGTTCCACGGTGGGATACCCCAACTGCCGCTTGGCCATGCCGATGGGCAGGTCGTTGCCGTTTTCATAGAGAAAGCCGAACACCTCGTAGCCACCGGGCCTGGGCATTTTCTCCGGACACATCTGAGGCAGCACGGCAAACAGATAGTAGGGAATCCGCGCCTCGATCCCCAGGCCGATGGCGGCATATTTGTAGTGGTCTTCGTCGGAGGCGAAGTCCGGCTGCGGCACCTCCCGGATCATCTGGTACCAGGTCTGGTAACCGACGAAACCCAGCACCAGCACCACCACCAGCGCACCGACCTTGAAGCCATGGCTTTGCCAGCGCCGCGCCCAGCCCGCGCGCCAGTCTCGCCAGCCGGCGCAGAGCAGGGCCATGGGCCGATTGGCGACCGGGCTGCCCAGGTACAGCAGGATGCCCAGCACGAGGAACATGCTCAGGTCGCCCATCAGCATGGGGACGAACAATGGCCCCTGGTCATTGGTGTTGATCAGGTAGATCCAGAACACCACCGCCACCAACCGCGACAGCACGCACAGCCACGAATGAACCACGAAACGCGGCGCATTGAGCCCCGAGGGCATATAGAACAGGCTGATCCCCACCAGCAGCATGCCGGTGTTCTCCAGCCATGGATCGGACAGCACGGGCGGCAAGCCAAGCATGGACGTCAGCAACGCCGGCGCGAACAGCGCCGGAATCGCGAACACCATGTTCATGACGATCCCCACCCAGATGATGCGTTGGAACCAGCGGATGTAACTGTTCATGGCATCCATTTCCTTATTCTTGACTCACGATATGCAGCGCTCTAGCGATCGCTATCGCGAGCAAGCTCGCTCCCACACTGAATGTGTGGCGCGCACAAAATCAGCGGCACATGGCCCCCTGTGGGAGCGAGCTTGCTGGCGATGCAGACGACTGGGCCTTGCGTCAGCCGAGGGCGGTCTTCTCCAGGTGCTCAAGAATGATCGGATACACATCCACCACCGCGTCCTTGCCGAAGATGCAGTCGATATGACCGTAGCCCGGCACCTCATGACGGCTGAACAGCTGCGGATCGTGCATCTCGCACAACCGCTGGTAGGTCTTGAGGGTGCTCTGTGGCAGGTAGCACTGGTTGTCGGCACCGCTGATGAAGCAGATCGGCAGCTTCAGCCGGTCTAAATGCGGCATGTAGACGTCGTTGCCCTTGAAGTCCACCAGGTGCCCCTTGCGCACGATCAGGGCAAGGTGCTCGAAGGTGTGCATGTTCGACTCGCCGAACAATTCATGCAGGTTGTCGTGCAGGGTTTCGTTGAGGGTGTCGTGGCGATACAGCGACGCATACATGAACGTGATGCGGTGGCAGACCGGGTTGGTGCAGTAGCCCTGGGCCTCGATCCGGGCATAGCCGTTGAGCGCCTTGTCGTAGAGCCTGTTGAACCAGTTCTCCTTGGTATCGGCGTAGGCGGTGAGAGACTTGATGCCGATGGCGTCGAGCATGCCCGGCAGATGCAGGCCAGCCTTCAGGCCGGTGGCCGTGGCGACCACCGTATCGGCGGCGATCTGTGAACAGACCACCGAGCGCACCCCCTGCAAGCCGGCCAGCATCGACATGAAGAAGGTCGTCGCGCCGTAGCAATGCACCACGCATTGCACGTCCCGAGCCAGGGTCGCTTGCTGGATCTGCTCGATGGCGGCCTTGAAGTCGTACCGGGCCACCTGGTCGCCGTTCCACTCACGCTTGCTGGCGGGCAGCAGGATGCTTACCCGCAGGTCCAGCAGCCAGACGTCGTACCCGTGCTTGCACAGGTACTCCAGCAAATTGGTGTGGATGGTGTCGGTGGAGAAGATATTCGAGCCCACGCCCAGGCCATGAACCAGCATCACCGGGCCCTTGCTGCCGGCCTGGTAGCGGGTCAGGCGCAGCTCGACGCTGTCTTCGGTCTGGAAGAAATGCACCGTCGGCGCCGGCGCGTCCAGCGGGCGCTTGGTGCGCGGCGGCGCGTCCGGGTTGAAGTAGATGTCGCCGGCGAACACCCCGCCATAGCTTTCCCACAGGATACCGGCGAAGAACTTGCCGAACCGCGCAAGAGCCTCGACACGTTCGCGCTCGTTGCGGGCATTGAGCACCTTCATGGTGGTCATCTGCTTGGCGAAATCGGCCGGCTGGATGTGCATCACTCCCGAGCCGATCACCGCGCCGGTCTTGTCCGGCCCGCGGTAGAGCGTGACGTAGAGCGTGCTGGTGTCATGCCAGATGTTCAACACCCCGTTGTCCTCGGGTACGGTCTTGAAGGCGCTGAAGTAATAATCGCTGCCGTCCTCGGCGGTCAGCTTCATGTCGTAGTTCATGTGGCGCACGCCCACCTGTTCCTGGTATTGCTCGAACAGGTTGAACACCCCGTTGCTGGCTACCAGCGGCTGGGGCGAAAGCAGCGGCGCGTCCAGGGTGCCCACCAATGTCGCGGCGTGCTCCGGCTCCTTGATCAGACGGTTTAAATCGTCGGCGGTGATGGTCAGGGTGAACTCGATGGGCGAGTTGTCCGCCTTGCCGCGCTTGGCCGCCGCTTCGTAGAGCGTCAGGTCCGTGCCCTGGGGCTGGGTGAACGCCGTGGAAAAGTAGCCCTTCATGGTTTCGGTGAACTGTACCCCGAGGGTCGGTGCCGCCACCGGTTTGCGCGGAGCCGAAGGCAGGGTGTAATCGATCTGCCAGCCATGATCGGCCGCCAGCAACCCCATGTTGCGCTCGCTCACCGCCGAGATGGTCAGCAACGGGTTGACCGCCAGGGACGTCGGGATCACCGCGCCATCGGCCACATACAGGCCCGGGTGGACATCCGTGCCGCTGGTGCCACTGAACACCTGGCCCTTGTGGTTGACCACGCCCTGGGTGGCATCTTCGCCCATGACGCAACCGCCCAAGGGGTGGACCGAGACAATGCTGTGCTTGAGCAGCTTGGTCCAGATCGGGTTTTCGACCCAGATCCCGCCCAGTGCCTTGGTGCACTGGTGCAGGCGCTCGTTGCCCAGGGTGACGTTTTCCTGCTCGCCGACACCGGGCCAGTCGATGCGCAACTGATCCTTGCTGTCGAGCAGCATGCGGCCCTTGCCATTGTCGTGACTCATGATCAGGTAGGTCTGCATGTTATGCAGCGCGCCGTAATAGGGACCGCGCAGGAAGCTCTCGGCTTCACGCCCCTTGTATTTGAGATCGGCCCCCAAGCCGGTGTCGGTAGGCACGCCGATCATCCCGGCAAACGCTGCCATGCTCGGCACCATGGGCCGGCCGAGGGCGCCAGGGATCGAGCCTTCCTCGATGACCATGCGGCTGCGCCAGTCGCCCTCGGTGCGCATGTCGATGATCGAGGTGATGCACGGCCCCACCGGATCCAACTCCTTGGCCGAGTGGGCGCCGAAGCCGATGCCGTTGATGACCTGGTCACAGTTGTGGCCGAACCCGAGGATGTCGCCGTTGCCGCTCATGTTCTCGCCCAACTGATTGGACATCGACAAGCCCTTGTCCCGGGAACGCAGCATGATCTCGGTGGTGCCCAGGGTGCCGGCGGACACCACCACGATGTCGGCGCGCACGAACAGAGTCGGTGCGCTAAACAATTCGCGGCCACTGTCCAGGTACTGGAAATGCACGATCCAGCCGTTGCCGTCGCGCTCCAGGTGTCGCACCTCGGCCTGGCAGAAAATCTCCGCGCCATGGTTCCAGGCGTCCGGCAGGTAATTCATCAGGGTGGTGTTCTTGGCCTTGTTGTTACAACCGGAAACGCAATCGCCACAGCCGTTGCATGGAAGCTGTTCGACGCCCACGTGGTTGAGGTTGTTGGGCAGCTTGTCGAATGTCACGTTGATCGGAGGCTTGTAGAAATGGGCCCCTTGCTTGAGGTAATCGGCAGATTTGCCGTGAGCGTCGAGCTTGGGCAGGTTCGGCTCCGATGCCGGGTAGGCGTTGGGCTTGAGCATTTCGCGAGCCCTTGCATAGCCATCCTTGAGCAGTGTGTCGCGGTGTTCACGCACCGCCTGGGGCCAGCGCGGATCCTCGAAGACGCCAGGCTCCGGTTCCAGCGAGACGTTGGCATTGATCAGCGACGTGCCGCCCAGGCCGCAACCGACCACGACGTTCTGCTGTGCATTGACGTGCAGGTCGAACAGCCCGGTACGCGAGCCGATGTGACCGTCCGGGTCATGGACCTGCAGCTCCTGCGTGGCCGCGAGCATGGTGTTGGGATATTCGCCGGGCTGTATTTCCCGGCCCCGCTCCAGCAGGCACACCTTGCGCCCGGCCCGGGACAGGCGCGACGCGGCAATGCCGCCGCCGTAGCCGGAACCGATGACGATAACGTCGTAATGCTCCTTGATTTCGCTGATGGGGGTCGAGATCCGTGTCATGTCAAAGTCCTCTCAGGCAGAAGGGCAACTCTGCGGTTGCCTGTCATTTCATTCGGGCGCACGAGCGCCTGGCCACTCTCCTCGGGGGAGTCGAGCGACAGTCAGCGGTGTGGAACGGGGAAGAAACCGGGCGCTATAGGCGGGCACGCTGGTTGACGACGCGGCGACGGCTGCGCCTTGGCGACACAGCGCAAGGCATCTGAACGCGGATCAAGGGTGCAATTGAATAGAAGCGCGAGGGCGGGCTATCCATCATGTGTTCTCCCTGAACCAGATGTGGATAAGACGAGGCGATGTCCTTGTGCCATTGGAGTGAAGACAGACCACGGTCCCACGTCAAGGCACGCCCTTAGAACTGTATGAAATTTGATCTATCGCGTTTCGCACTATATAAGCCGCGGGATCTAGCCTTTCGCGAACAAGTTATCCACATGACCGCCCACAGCTAATGGGGACAACTCTCGCGCATGGCGGAAATTGCTTGAGTGAAAAGTGAATAAAATCCGCTGGTTATGAACGATGAGCGATTTCAGGCCAGTTGATCGTTTTTTAAGCAATAACCTGAACGCCTTGCCGCGCAAGGCCTCCAGGGCGAAACGAACACCTTATCCACAGAAGCGCCAACAGCGTTTGGGGGTAATTTTGACGTAACTGTGGAAAAGCGCATCGACCGGGGATAAAACGCGGTTTTCCGGAGAGTTTTTCACGGTCGAACAGGAATTGATCATTTATTGATCAAATCCGCGCAAGCACCGCTGCGCCTGGCTTGCAGAGGATAACGAACATCTTATCCACAAATGCGCCAACAGAGATTGGGGGCAACTCATGGACGATAAGGGTCGCCTGTTCACAAGCAAACCCAATAAAAACCATAGGTTAGACTGGTCATTTTTTGAGCATAGGTGCGCAAGGCCTGTTTGACGTGGGGTTCAGCGAGGGGCGAACAGGTTATCCACAGGCGCACGCACAGGGATTGTGAGTAAACGTATGACTCAGGTGAGCGAACCTGCTCGCGATATTGCTCCGTCGGTGGACACCCTCGCTCACTGACAGACCGTTATCGCGAGCAGGCTCGCTCCCACAGGTCGGGGTGAACGCTGATTCAGCGAACAACCCCTTCCTCTATCAGCAACTTGAGAATAGCCTCGGCGCCGGCCTCCGGGCTCACGCCCTTGAGTACCTGCCCGCCTCCGCCACTGGCCTTGGCCGTGGCGGCTTTCATACGGTCGGCGCCGCTCTTGGCCTTGATCACCTTAAGACGCTTGGGACGGGGCTTGGCCGGTTGCAGCGTTGCCACCGCGAGCAGGCTGTCGTCGATCACCTCGACTTCTTCGGCATGCAGGGCGCCACGTCGGGCCGGGCCGTAGGCACTCTGGCGGGGCTTGGGCGCCGCGTTATCCACAGTGGCCAGGAATGGCAGGCGTACTTTCAGGCGCCGTCGCTGGCCACGGGGCAATGCCTGCAGCACCAGGGCCACGCCATTGTCGATGGATTCCACCTGGGCCAGCCCTACCACCAGCGGCCAGCCAAGGTTCTCAGCCAGCAGGAATGGCAGCATCCCCGAACCTTCGCCGGTTTCCGCCTGGCTGCCGGTGAGCACCACCTGAGGCGCCGCGTCACGCAGATAATCGGTCAGGGCCGGCAGTGCGTCGGCCCCCGCCGGGTTTTCCAGCACGTGAAGCTCGTCCAGGCCCATGCCCAGGTAAGCGCGTAGCGCCGGCTCGGCCACATCGCCGGCATGCAGCACTTGCAAGTCGTTGCCGGCCAGTTGCAGGCCCAGTTCCACGGCCCGGGCGTCCTGCTCGGCTCGCCTCGGCCGGCCGGAGGTAGGGTGGGCGCCGATGGACACGAGGCTGATCACTTGAGTCGTCATGGTTGAATCCTTAGCTTAAGCCGCATCGCGTCTGGCTTCGTTGCGGTAAGCCTCTACCGCCGCGATCAGGGCCTGGAGAATCGCCGCGCTGTCGCCTATCACCGACAGGTCCGCCCGCTTGATCATGTCGCAGCCCGGGTCGAGGTTGACCGCCACCACCTTGTCGCAGGCACCGATGCCCTGCAGGTGCTGGATCGCCCCGGAAATCCCTACCGCCACGTAGACCCGCGCCGTGACCCAGGTGCCGCTGGCGCCGACCTGACGGTCCCGAGACATGAACCCATCGTCCACCGCCACCCGCGAGGCGCCCTCGGTGGCCCCCAGCGCGGCCGCCGTGCGGTGGAACAGGTCCCAGTCCTTGACCCCGTTGCCCCCGGAAAAGATGAATTCGGCTTCGGCCATCGGAATCGCACCGGGGTCCACCGCCACCGCCCCCATGTCCTCGATGCGCGAAAGGCTGCGGGCCACGCTTGTGGATAACTCCACCGGCAAGGCTTCGTGACGGGTTTCGCTGACCGGTTCGGCGCACTCGGCGGCCGCCAGGATCAACCGCGCCAAAGGGCGGGCCAGGTCTTGCAGGCCGGCGCCGGCACGGCCGATGCACTCCTCGCCCTTGACCTGCCAGACCCGTGTGGCCGGGCGTTCACCCAGGGCCGCGGCGAAACGCCGGCCCAATTCACCGCCACCGCTGCGGCTGTCGGGCAATAGCCAATGACGTGGGTTGAACTGGTTATCCACAGCCCGCAGGCCCTGGACTCGCTGTTCTGGTGCATAACCGCTGAACGCTTCGCCTTCGAGCACCAGCAAGCGGTCGACACCGGCCGTGGCGAAGGCGTTTTCCTTGTGTTCGCCAAACACCACCGCCAATACCGCGCCTTGCGCCCCCGCCAACTGATGGGCCAGCCCCAGCAGATCGCGGTCGTGGCTGCTGAGGCGGCCACCCACCATGTCTGGAACCACACTGATGTAGAACGCCGGTTGCGGCACCTGATGCAGCGGCAGTTGCACTTCGGTGCTGGCGGTGCGACGGGTCGTGCCGCCCTGCTGGGCACCGCTGCGGTCGATGCGCTTGATGCCGTTGGGGCCGATGAAACCCACACCGTGGACGTTCTTGCGAATGATGCCGTTGGGCCCCATCCAGCTGTGTTGCACCGGTTGCATGGCCGCGTGCAGCGGATGCAGGCGGTTACGGGCGATCCGCTCGGCGCGAGGGTCGCGACGGATGATGTCGCTCATTAATGCACCTCCGCAGGTTCACGTTTGGCCGAGGCCACGGGCTTGCCGGGCGCTGCGTCTTCCAGCAGGGCGTCAGCCACCAGTTCGGCGATGTCCTTGATCATCGGGCGGGGTTCGACCACGCCTTCGAGCATCGCGGTGCACTGTGGGCAACCCACGGCCACCAGCTCGGCGCCGGTTTCTCGGATGTCTTCCATGCGCATGTCGGGGATACGTTGCTTGCCCGGGATGTCAGTGATCGGCGCACCGCCGCCACCGCCGCAGCAGCGGGAGCGGAACCCGGAACGCTGCATCTCCTTGACCTCGATCCCCAGCGCACGCAGCACCTGGCGCGGCGCTTCGTACTCACCGTTGTAGCGGCCCAGGTAGCAAGGGTCGTGATAGGTCACGCTGTCGCCCTTGTGCTGGCCGAGATTCAGGGCACCGGCGTCGATGATTTCCGCCAGGTAGGTGCTGTGGTGCTGCACCAGGTAGTTGCCATCGAAGGCGCCGTATTCGTTTTTCAGCACATGGAAGCTATGGGGGTCGCAGGTGACGATGCGATTGAAGCGATACTTGGCCAGGGTCTGGATGTTGCGCTTGGCCAGCAACTGGAACGTCGCTTCATCCCCCAGGCGCCGGGCCACATCGCCGCTGTCGCGTTCTTCGAGGCCAAGCACGGCGAAGTCGATCTTCGCCGCCTTGAGCACCTTGACGAAGGCCCGCAGGGTGCGCTGGTTGCGCATGTCGAAGGCTCCGTCGCCGACCCAGAACAACACGTCGGTGGATTTTTTCTCGCTGAGCAGATTGAGGTTCAGGTCCGCAGCCCAGTTCATCCGTCCGCCCGGGGCGAAGCCGCCAGGGTTGTCGGTGGCGATGAGGTTTTCCAGCACCTCGGCGCCCTTGTTCGGGGTGGCGCCTTTTTCCAGGGTCAGGTGACGGCGCATGTCGACGATGGCATCGACGTGCTCGATCATCATCGGGCACTCCTCGACACAGGCCCGGCAGGTGGTGCAGGACCACAGCGTTTCGGCGTCCACCAGGCCATTGACGATCGGCTGATGCGGATTGCCGCCATGTTCGCCCACCGGCTTGCCCGGGTAAGGGCTGCCGGCGAACTTCGCGTCGGTACCACCGGCGAGGCCGACCACCATGTCCTGGATGAGCTTTTTCGGGTTCAGCGGCTGGCCGGCGGCAAAGGCCGGGCACGCGGCTTCGCATTTGCCGCACTGGACGCAAGCGTCGAAGCCGAGCAACTGGTTCCAGGTGAAATCCTTGGGTTTTTCCACGCCCAGGGGCGCCGCCGGGTCATTGAGGTCCAACGGTTTCAGGCCGGTGGAACGACCACCGCCAAAGCGTTCGGCGCGACGGTGCCAGGCCAGGTGCAGGGCACCGGCAAAGGCATGCTTCATCGGCCCGCCCCAGGTCATGCCGAAGAACAGCTCCGAAACGCCCCACAGCACGCCAACGCCCAGGATCGCCGCCAGCAGCCAGCCGCCGAAGCCTTCCGGAAGAATGCCCGCCACCGGCAGGGTCACCAAGAAGAACGACGCCGAGAAGGCCAGCAGGCTTTTCGGCAGGCGCATCCACGGCCCCTTGGACAGGCGGGCTGGCGGGTTGCGCCGACGCAGGTAGACAAAGATCGCGCCGACGAACATCACCGCCGACATCAACAGCAAGGCATAGCCGAGGAAGCGGTTATGCAGGCCGAAACCGTGCACCAGGATAGCCAGCACGATGGACGCTACCGCACCACCGGCCGTGGCGACGTGGGTGTTGGCGATGTACTTGTCCCGCGCCACCACATGGTGCAAGTCCACCATGTAGCGCTTGGGCATGGCGAAAAGGCCGCCGACCAGATCGACCTTGGACGGTCGTCCCCGGCGCCACATGTTCACCCGCCGCAAGGCGCCGAGGACCGCAAGGCCCAGGGCAGCGAACAGCAGGATGGGAAGAAGGGTGTTCAGCATGGTGAAGCTCCCAAAGACCTCAGGTCTTGCAGGCACAGAAACCTGGATGTCTTGCTCGACCCCTGTGGGAGCGAGCTTGCTCGCGATGACGGACTCGAATTCGACAGGAGTGTCGATTGATCCACCGCTATCGCGAGCAAGCTCGCTCCCACCGGGTTATCCACAAGCCGTTAGAAATCCTTGCACAACCGCAGGGCGTCGTAGATGGCGGCGTGGGTGTTACGCTGCGCCACGCAGTCGCCGATGCGGAACAGCAGGTAGCCATCGCCGCTCTGTTCCAGGCACGGTTGGGGCTTGATCGCGAACAGGGCCTCGACATCGATCTGGCCTTTGTTGCGCGAACCTTCCTTGAGCGCGTAGTAGATTTCTTCGTCCGGCCGCACGCCGTTCTCCACCACCACCTGGTCCACGACGCGTTCTTCCTTGGCGCCGGTGTACTCGTTCTCCAGCACCGCCACCAGCTTGTCGCCTTCGCGGTAGACCTTCTCCAGCATCATGTCCCCGGTCATGATCACTTCCTTGGGGTACATGCTGCGGTAGTAAGTGGGGAACGAGGTCCCGCCGATGGCAACGCCCGGCTTGATATCGTCGGTGACGATCTCCACCTGGCTGCCCTTGTCGGCGAGGAAGTCGGCCACCGACATACCGGTGAATTCACAAATGGTGTCGTAGACCAGCACATTCTTGCCCGGGGCGACCTTGCCATCGAGCACGTCCCAACTGCTGACCACCAGCCCTTCGGCGGCGCCCCAGTGCTCGTTCTGCTCCAGGTTCGGATGCCCGCCCACGGCCAGTACCACCACGTCTGGACGCAGGTCCATGATGGTCGCCGCGTCGGCCGCCACGCCCAGGCGCAGGTCGACTTTCAAGCGAGCCAGCTCCAGCTGGAACCAGCGGGTGATGCCCGCGATCTGGTCCCGTTGCGGGGCTTTGGCGGCCGTGGTGATCTGCCCGCCAATGAACTCCTTCTTCTCGAACAGGGTCACGTCGTGGCCGCGTTCGGCTGCCACGCGAGCCGCTTCCATACCCGCCGGGCCGGCGCCAACCACCACCACCTTGCGCTTGGGCCCGGTGGATTTCTCGATGATGTGCGGCACGCCCATGTACTCGCGGGACGTCGCGGCGTTCTGGATGCACAGCACATCCAGGCCCTGGTACTGGCGGTCGATGCAGTAGTTGGCCCCGACGCACTGCTTGATCTGGTCGACCTGGCCCATCTTGATCTTGGCGATCAGGTGCGGGTCGGCGATGTGGGCGCGGGTCATGCCGACCATGTCGACGTAACCGCCCTCCAGGATCCGCGTGGCCTGGTTCGGGTCCTTGATGTTCTGCGCGTGCAGCACCGGGACCTTGACCACTTCCTTGATACCGGCGGCCAGGTGCAGGAACGGCTCCGGTGGATAACTCATGTTCGGAATGACGTTGGCCAGGGTGTTGTGGGTATCGCAACCCGACCCCACCACGCCGATGAAGTCCAGCATGCCCGTGTCGTCGTAGTACTTGGCGATCTGCTTCATGTCCTCGTGGGACAGGCCGTCCGGGTGGAACTCGTCACCACAGATGCGCATGCCCACGCAGAAATCGTCGCCCACTTCGGCGCGCACGGCCTTGAGCACTTCCAGGCCGAACTTCATGCGGCCTTCGAAGCTGCCGCCCCATTCGTCGGTACGCTTGTTGACCCGCGGGCTCCAGAACTGGTCGATCATGTGCTGGTGCACGGCGGACAGCTCCACGCCATCCAGGCCGCCGGCCTTGGCACGGCGCGCCGCCTGGGCGTAGTTGCCGATCACCCGCCAGATTTCTTCCGGCTCGATGGTCTTGCAGGTGGCACGGTGCACCGGCTCACGCACGCCGGACGGCGACATCAGGGTCGGCCAGTTGAAGCCGTCCCAACGCGAGCGACGCCCCATGTGGGTAATCTGGATCATGATCTTGGCGCCATGCTTGTGCATGGCGTCGGCCAGGTTCTGGAAATGCGGGATGATGCGGTCGGTGGACAGGTTCACCGAACTCCACCATTCCTGGGGGCTGTCGATGGCGACCACGGACGATCCACCGCAGATCGCCAGGCCGATGCCACCCTTGGCCTTCTCTTCGTAGTACTTCACGTACCGATCGGTGGTCATGCCGCCGTCCGTGGCATAGACCTCGGCGTGGGCGGTGCTGAGCACGCGGTTGCGGATGGTCAGCTTGCCGATCTGGATCGGCTGGAACATTGCTTCAAAAGCCATGGCGCAATCCTCGACTTACAACGGCTTGACGATGAACAGGCCGTCGTCGTGGCCTTCTTCGGAACCGCCATAGACCTGCTCGGCCACGGTGCGGATCGAACTGCCGCGGGCGGCGAGGATCTGGTCCATGGCACCGGCGAACCAGCCGGTGAACATGTAGTCGACCTTGCGCCCCACCTTGCCGTACACATAGACGAATGCCGAGTGTTCGAGCTTGACGCTGGCGGTGCCTTTATCCAGGTCGATGTCCTGGATCTTGAACAGGCCCCAGCCACGCTGCGACAGACGCTTCATGTAGTGCTCGAACACCGCGACGCCTTCCAGGCCGTGGCATTCGGCTTCTTTCTCGCACCAGTGCCAGGCGGACTTGTAGCCGGCCTTGTAGAGGATTTCGGCGTAGGCGTCGGCGCCCAGCACTTCCTCGATGCCCATGTGGTTGTTGACGAAGAAGTGACGCGGCACATAGAGCATCGGCAGGGCGTCGGAGGTCCAGACACCGGTTTCGCTGTCGACTTCGATAGGCAGTTGAGGGGCGATTTTGGCCATTGAAACTTGACTCCGGAAATTCGTGATGTTGCCCGCGGCGCGGATGGCCGCAGGTAAAGGATTCGGTGCAGCAGCGGCGTTTATTCGCCCCAGACGTCTTTCAAAACGTTCACCCAGTTCTCACCCATGATCTTGCGCACTACTCGCTCGGAGTGACCGCGCTTGAGCAGTGTCTCGGTAAGGTTCGGGAACTCGCCCACGGTGCGGATGCCCAGCGGGTTGATGATCTTGCCGAAGTTGGTCAGGCGACGGGCGTAGCCCTTGTCGTGGGTCAGCATTTCGAAGAAATCCTGGCCATGGCCCTGAGTGAAATCGGTGCCGATGCCGATGGCGTCTTCGCCGACGATGTTCATGGTGTATTCGATGGCCTCGGCGTAGTCATCGATGGTCGAATCGATGCCCTTGGCCAGGAACGGTGCGAACATGGTCACGCCGACGAAGCCGCCGTGGTCGGCGATGAACTTCAGCTCTTCATCGGACTTGTTGCGCGGGTGTTCTTTCAGGCCGGACGGCAGGCAGTGGGAATAGCAGACCGGTTTCTTCGACTCGAGGATGACTTCTTCGGAGGTCTTGGACCCCACGTGGGACAGGTCGCACATGATGCCGGCCCGATTCATCTCGGCAACCACTTCACGACCGAACCCCGACAGGCCGCCGTCGCGCTCGTAGCAGCCGGTCCCCACCAGGTTCTGGGTGTTGTAGCACATCTGCACCACGCCGACGCCCAGTTGCTTGAAGATCTCGATGTAGCCGAGCTGGTCTTCGAAGGCATGGGCGTTCTGGAAACCGAAGATGATGCCGGTCTTGCCCTGCTCCTTGGCACGCTTGATATCGGCGGTGGTCTTCACCGGGATCACCAGGTCGCTGTTCTCGCGGATCAGCTTCTGGCTCGCGACGATATTGTTGATGGTGGCCTGGAAACCTTCCCACACCGACACGGTGCAGTTGGCCGCGGTCAGGCCGCCCTTGCGCATGTCTTCGAACAGTTCGCGGTTCCATTTGGCAATGATCAGCCCGTCGATAACGATGCTGTCGGCGTGCAATTCGGCTGGGCTCATCAGGCAGTCCCCTTTTGTCGGATTTCATGCGCCGAAACGTGTGCCGGCGCTTTGGGGCCAGCATATGCCTGAGGGCCGTGGCGACCCGGTGCAAAAACGACAGGGGAATTGCCGAAAGCGTCAATCCACGACAAAGGGCTGCGACGGGCCTGCCCTGCCCGTCTGTTCTTTGCCCGGCGCTTGCGCCAGAATCCGCCGCATCACTGGCTTCCACTGGACTCGAGCGGCAACGCAATGAAATCACTCTTCCTGGCTTTGGCATTGATCAGCACCGTGGCACACGCCACCGAAGACACCGAACAGAACCCCTGCGACGCCGTCGAAAACGACGTCCAGACCCTGGCCTGCTCGGCCTACGGCAAGGCCGCCGCCGAGCAACTGCTCAACGACAACCTGCAAAGCCTCCTTGAGCGCCTGCAGACCCGCTACGCCAGCGACAAGGCCCAGCTCAACGACATCACCGGCAAGATCAAGGCAGCCCAACAGTTGTGGCAGAAACAGCGGGACGCCGACTGCGCCATCGCCGCCTTCCCGGCCAAACCCGGCAGCGAAGCCTACAAGATCGCCGAAAACGACTGCATGGCTCAGGTGAGCGACGACCGATCGGAATTCCTGGAGTCGATTGGGCAGGATTGAAGGCCAGGGAACGCCTGTTCCCGTTGCCTGGCCCCTGACCAGCTGGAACTGGGACCTCCTCTGCGTCGCAGGCTCTATCCGTCAACGCCGTCTACACTGGCTGAACAACCCGTCCGATCCAGGCTGTACAGACGAGTCCAACACGATAATCAAGGGATTTTCGTATGCACTCTCTTACTGCCTTGCCCGTCTACGGGTTCGCCATTTTCATCGCCATCGTATTGAGCATCGAGGCCGGTCGCCGGATCGGCAACCGTCACCTGGCCCTGGATCCCGAAGGGGCACGACAGGGCGTCGGGGCCATCGAAGGCGCGGTGTTCGGCCTGTTGGCATTGTTGATCGCCTTCACCTTCTCCGGCGCCGCCACGCGCCTGGATCAGCGTCGCGCGCTGATCGTCGCCGAAACCAACGCCATGGGTACCGCCTGGCTGCGCCTGGACCTGTTGCCGGCCAGCGAGCAACCGGGCCTGCGCCAGGCATTCAGGGACTATGTCGACGCCCGGATCGAGTACTACCAGGACTTGCGCGAGGACCAGATCGACGAGTCCGCCCATGCCCGGGCCAGTGCCTTGCAACAGGCCATCTGGAAAAGCACCGTTGCCGCCCTGCAAAAGATGCCCACCCCGACGCTGGGAACCAGCGCGCTGCAAGCGCAGAACGAAATGATCGACATCACCACGACCCGCGCCGTGGCCCACGAAACCCACCCGCCGCTGGTCATCTATCTCATGTTGCTGACCATGGCCCTGATCAGTGCCTTGCTGATCGGCTACGGCATGGCCGGTACGGCCCATCGCAAATGGCTGCACAGCCTGGGTTATGCGGCGGTCATGGTGTGCGTGCTGTATGTGATCCTGGACTTCGAATACCCCCGCTTCGGCATTATCCGGGTCGATTACTTCGACAAGATCATGCTGGACCTGCGAAAAAGCATGGACTGACCGGCAAAAATCGTAGCGGCGTCCGGCCCCGGGATCGATACACTGGAACACCCGACCTCCAGACCCAAGGGCTTACATGATTATCTGCGGCATAGAAATCAAAGGCAGCGAAGCGATTGTCGCCGTTGCCTCGCTGGACCAGAACGGGTTGAGCCATGTCGAGCTCAAGACCCGGAAAATCAGCCTGGACGACGATGACGAAGCCGCCAACGTCAAGGCTTTCGCCGCCCAGGTACGGGCCTTCGTGACCGAGAACGGCATAGAACGCATCGCCATCAAGAAACGCAGCAAGAAAGGCGAATTCGCCGGCGGCCCCACCACATTCAAGATCGAAGGGGTGTTCCAGTTGCTGGAAGGCTGTGAAACGACGCTGCTGTCCCCGCAGACCATCAATGCGCAGAACAAGAAGCACGACTTTGCCCTGCCTGCCACGCTGAACAAATACCAGCATGAAGCCTACAAGGCGGCCTGTGCGGCGTTGATGAAACAATAGTGCCTCAGGCAGCAGATCGCCTGTGAGAGCGAGCCGGCTCGCTCCTGCAAGGGCATGTCTGCGCCATCAGACCACCTTGCGCCGATCTTCCCGCGGACAGCGCTCGAACCGAGCTCGATAACTGCGAGTGAAATAAGACGGCGATTCGAACCCGCAGGCGATGCTCACCTCCAGCACGCTCAGGTCGGTCTGGCGCAATAGCTGGCGGGCCTTTTCCAGGCGCAGGCGCAGGTAGAAATTGCTCGGCGTATCGTTCAGGTGCAGGCGGAAAAGGCGCTCGAGCTGGCGGCGCGTGACGTTGATGGACTCGGCCAGCGCCAGGGTGCTCAGGGGCGGTTCGCTGTGGGCCTCCATCTCTCCGATGACGTGCACCAGCTTCTTGTTGCGGATGCCGTAGCGACTGGCGATCTCCATGCGCTGGTGATCCTTGCGCGGACGGATGCGCCCGAGCACGAATTGCTCGCTGACCTGGATGGCCAGGTCAGCACCATGGGCCTGGCCGATCAGGTCGAGCATGAGGTCGATGGAGGCAGTGCCACCGGCACAGGTGATGCGCCGACGGTCGATTTCGAACAGCTCCTGGGTCACGTCCAACTGCGGATAGGACTCCTTGAATGCCTCGATCGCCTCCCAATGCAGGGTTGCCCGGTACCCTTGCAGCAACCCCGCTTCGGCCAGCACCACGCTGCCGGTGTCGATTCCGCCCAGGGTCACGCCCTCCTTGTCCAGCCGGTGCAGCCAGCGCTCCAGGGCCTTGGTGGCAAACTTCAGCGGCTCGAACCCCGCCACTACCCACAGGGTCGCGCCCTTTTTCAGCGGCTCCAATGCCGCATCGGCGTTGACCGACATGCCGTTGCTCGCCAGCACCGCACCGCCGTCGGCACTCAGGACGTGCCAGCGGTACAGCTCGCCGCGAAAACGGTTGGCGACCCGCAACGGCTCGATGGCCGAAATGAAACCGATGGCCGAAAAACCCGGCATCAGCAAGAAGTAGAAATCCTGGGACATGACGCGCACTCGGTTGGCGGGTAGCGTGCGAACCTTGATACGCCAGTTGCAAGGGGCATTCAAGAGTCGCTGTAGTGCAAGAGCGCGTCGCCGCAGTGCGTTTTGCCGAAGGCGCGGCTACGTACCTTGGCATCACCGGTACGCAGATGCCGGGCCCCATAACAATAAGCTGCCGAGGAACCCACCATGAAACGACTGATCAGCACCTGCGTCCTTGCACTGAGCGCTACCACTTTCCTGAGCACCGCGACCCTGGCGGCCGAACCCGCCGCGTGCCAGAACGTGCGCCTGGGCGTGGTCAACTGGACCGACGTCATCGCCACCAGCGCCCTGACCCAGGTGATGCTCGACGGCCTCGGCTACAACACCAAGCAGACCAGCGCCTCCCAGCAGATCATCTTCGCCGGCATCCGTGACCAGCGCCTGGACATGTTCCTGGGCTACTGGAACCCCCTCATGACCCAGACCATTACCCCCTTCGTCGAGGCCAGGCAGGTCAAGGTGCTGGAGCAGCCCAGCCTCAAGGACGCCCGCGCCACCCTGGCCGTGCCGACCTACCTGGCCGACAAGGGCCTGAAGACCTTCGCCGACATCGCTAGATTCGAAAAAGAGTTGGGCGGCAAGATCTACGGCATCGAGCCCGGCTCCGGCGCCAATACCCAGATCAAGGCGATGATCGCCAAGAACCAGTTCGGGCTGGGCAAGTTCCAGCTGGTGGAGTCCAGCGAGGCCGGTATGCTCGCCGCCGTGGACCGCGCCGTGCGGCGCAAGGAGGCCGTGGTGTTCTTCGGCTGGGCGCCGCACCCGATGAACGTCAACGTGCAGATGACCTACCTCACCGGCAGCGAGGACGCCCTCGGCCCGAATGAAGGCATGGCCACCGTGTGGACCGTGACCGCGCCGAACTATGCCCAGCAATGTCCGAACGTCAGCCGCCTGCTGAGCAACCTGACGTTCAGCGCCGAAGACGAGAGCCGGATGATGCAGCCGCTGCTCGATCACAAGGATCCGCTGGAGTCGGCCCGGCAATGGCTCAAGGACCATCCACAGGACAAGCAACGCTGGCTGGAAGGTGTGACCACCTTCGACGGAAAGCCGGCCGCCGAAAACCTGAAACTCACCAGCAACTGACCGATCGCTTCCCATCTGCGCGGCTGCCAATGGCTGCGCAGTGACTCAACACGCCTGAAGGAAACCGCACCATGAACCATGACGTCATCATCACCTGCGCACTCACCGGTGCTGGCGACACGACCGCCAAGAGTCCCCACGTACCGGTCACCCCGAAACAGATCGCCGAGGCGGCTATCGAGGCTGCCAAAGCCGGGGCCACGGTGGTGCACTGCCACGTCCGCGATCCACAGACCGGCAAGTTCAGCCGTGACGTGGCGCTGTATCGCGAGGTGATGGAGCGCATCCGCGAGGCGGACGTGGACATCATCGTCAACCTCACCGCCGGCATGGGCGGTGACCTGGAGATCGGTGCCGGCGAACGGCCGATGGAGTTCGGCCCCAATACCGACCTGGTGGGCCCGTTGACTCGCCTGGCCCACGTCGAGGAACTGCTGCCGGAAATCTGCACCCTGGATTGCGGCACCCTGAACTTCGGCGACGGCGACACCATTTACGTCTCCACCCCGGCGCAACTGCGGGCCGGGGCCAAGCGCATCACCGAACTGGGGGTCAAGGCCGAGCTGGAGATCTTCGACACCGGTCACCTGTGGTTCGCCAAGCAACTGATCAAGGAAGGCCTGCTGGACAACCCGCTGTTCCAGCTCTGCCTCGGTATCCCATGGGGTGCGCCGGCCGACACCACCACCATGAAAGCCATGGTCGACAACCTGCCGGCGGACGCGGTGTGGGCCGGCTTCGGCATCGGTCGCATGCAGATGCCGATGGCCGCCCAGGCGGTGCTGCTGGGGGGCAACGTACGGGTCGGGCTGGAAGACAATCTGTGGCTGGACAAAGGCGTGCTCGCCACCAATGGCCAACTGGTGGAACGCGCCAGCGAGATCCTCAGCCGCCTCGGCGCCCGGGTGCTCACGCCGGCGGAGGGCCGCAAGAAAATGGGTCTGGTCCAGCGCGGCTAAACCGAACATGCACAGTGGATCTGCAGTGACTGCAGACCTCAAGACCACCCAAGATCAAGTGTGGGAGCGAGCCTGCTCGCGATAGCGTCGGCGCATCCAGTGCATTTGCTGCGCCTGGAATACCGTCATCGCGAGCAAGCTCGCTCCCACAGGGAATCGGCGAATCACTTCAGGAAAACCACCATGAGCTTTATCACCAACATCAAGACCTTCGCCGCCCTGGGCAGCGGCGTGATCGGCAGCGGCTGGGTCAGCCGCGCCCTGGCCCATGGCCTGGACGTCGTGGCCTGGGATCCGGCGCCGGGCGCCGAGGCGGCCCTGCGCAAGCGCGTCGCGAATGCCTGGGGAGCGCTGGAAAAACAGGGCCTGGCACCCGGAGCCTCGCAGGATCGGCTGCGCTTTGTCGCGACCATCGAGGAATGCGTGCGCGACGCCGATTTCATCCAGGAAAGCGCCCCCGAGCGCCTGGAACTGAAGCTCGAACTGCACGGCCAGATCAGCGCCGCCGCCAAGCCGAATGCATTGATCGGTTCCAGCACTTCGGGGCTGTTGCCCAGCGAGTTCTACGAAGGTGCGACCCACCCGGAACGCTGCGTGGTCGGACACCCGTTCAACCCGGTCTACCTGTTGCCCCTGGTGGAGGTGGTGGGTGGCAAGGATACCGCTCCCGAGGCCGTCCAGGCCGCGATGCGCGTGTACGAATCCCTTGGCATGCGGCCGCTGCATGTCCGCAAGGAAGTGCCTGGGTTCATCGCCGACCGCCTGCTCGAAGCGCTGTGGCGCGAGGCGCTGCACCTGGTCAACGACGGCGTGGCGACCACGGGCGAGATCGATGACGCGATCCGCTTTGGCGCCGGTTTGCGCTGGTCGTTCATGGGTACGTTCCTGACGTATACCCTGGCCGGCGGCGATGCCGGGATGCGCCACTTCATGGCCCAGTTCGGCCCGGCGCTGCAACTGCCCTGGACCTACCTGCCGGCCCCGGAACTCACCGACAAGCTGATCGACGACGTGGTGGACGGGACGAGCGAGCAACTGGGCAACCACAGCATCCCGGCCCTGGAGCGCTATCGTGACGATTGCCTCCTGGCCGTACTGGAGGCGGTGAAGACCACCAAGGCCAAGCACGGCATGGCTTTCGAAGAGTAAACCCTGGTTTCAGGGCCAGCAGGTCTAGGTCTGGCCCCATCGCGAGCAAGCTCGCTCCCACAGGTCTGGCGGCGTGAACACGATTGCTTTCACCCAGCAGATCCCCTGAGGGAGCGAGCCTGCTCGCCATAGCGCCAGCCCAGTCACCCCAATTGTCGGACCTGAACCATGCCCACCCTCACCACTTACCAAACCCATATCCGTCCCGAGTGGGTCGATTACAACGGCCATCTGCGCGATGCCTATTACCTGTTGATTTTCAGCTACGCCACCGACGCGCTGATGGACCTGCTAGGCATGGACAGCCAGAACCGCGATACCAGCGGCCATTCGCTGTTCACCCTCGAACTGCACCTCAATTACCTGCACGAAGTGAAGGTGGATGTCGACGTGGAGGTGCGTACGCAGATCATCGGCCACGACGCCAAGCGTTTGCACCTCTATCACAGCCTGCATCTGGCCGGTGGGGACAAAGCGTTGGCGGGCAATGAGCAAATGCTGCTGCACGTCGACCTGGCCGGCCCGCATTCGGCCCCGTTCACAGAACCGACCCTGGCCAGGCTCAAGGCCTTGCTGGACGAGCAGTCCGAGCTGCCGCTCCCGGCCTACATCGGCCGAGTCATCGCCTTGCCACCCGCCCGCTAAGCCCCGATCCGGAGAACGTCATGAACACCGCCGCCACTGTTGCCGACTTCCGTCGTTACCCTCTGGTGTGTGCGCCGGTCACGGCGAGAGCCCTGGACGACCAGGTGCAGGTCACCTGGGCCGACGGTCGCATCAGCCCGTTCCATCATCAATGGCTGCGGGACAACTGTCCCTGCCCACGGTGCGTCTATACCGTCACCCGTGAACAGGTACTGGAAATCGTCGATGTGCCTGAAGACCTGGAGCCCGCCACCCTGCGCCTCGATGACCAGGGCTGCCTGTGCGTGGATTGGCAGGACGGCCACCAGAGCCGTTTCGACCCGGGCTGGCTGCGCGCCCACGCCTATGATGAGCAGTCGCGCAGCGAAAGGCGGGCGAACAGGCCGAAAAGCCGACTGTGGCGGCACGACCTGCAACTGCCGGTATTCGATTACCACGCGGTGATGAACGAGGCCGATGCCCTGTTGCAGTGGTTGCTGGCAGTGCGTGACGTCGGCCTGACCCAGGTCCGTGGCGTGCCCACCGAACCCGGTTCGCTGAAGGCGGTCGCCCAGCGCATCGCCTTCATTCGCGAAAGCAACTTCGGCGTGCTGTTCAACGTGCAGTCCAAGGCCGATGCCGACAGCAACGCCTACACCGCTTTCAACCTGCCGCTGCACAGCGACTTGCCGACCCGGGAATTGCAGCCCGGCCTGCAGTTCCTGCATTGCCTGGTCAATGACGCCAGCGGCGGCGAGAGCATCTTCGTCGACGGCTTCGCCATTGCCGAGGCCCTGCGCCAGGAAGACCCCGAGGCCTTCAATGCCCTGTGCCGGATTCCGGTGGAGTTTCGCAACAAGGACCGTCACAGCGACTACCGCTGCCTGGCCCCCATCATCGCGCTCGATAGCCAGGGGCAGGTTGCCGAGATCCGTATGGCGAACTTCCTGCGAGGGCCCTTCGACACCTCGGTCGAACAGATGCCCAGGCTCTACCGCGCCTACCGACGCTTCATCGCCCTGACCCGCGAACCCGCGTTTCGTCTCGTGCAGCGCCTGGAGCCCGGTCAGTTGTGGTGCTTCGACAACCGCCGCACCCTTCACGCCCGCAACGCCTTCGACCCGGCCACCGGGGCACGGCACTTCCAGGGCTGCTATGTGGATCGGGATGAATTGCTGTCGCGGATCCTGGTGCTGCAACGCTAGACCGTGTCTTCGTCCATCGCGAGCAGGCTCGCTCCCACGACGAGCCTGCGACCCGGTGCGGGGAAGCCTGCTGGTGATAACCGTCCATCAAGCTCGACACCCACGCCTGATTCACCGGGCAAAAAAATCCCCGATCAAGCCGTGACAGGATCGGGGCAGGTTGCGTTACTGGAGGAGCTTTCCCGCGAGGGTGACCAAACCATCGTGATCCAGCTTGAGGCCAGTGTGCCCAGTCGCGGATGACGTCAGTTAGCCGAAAACGACACGCTCATAGTCATTCGGGTCATCGCGACGATTTGCCCTTGCCGCCGCTTCGGGTGGCTACCAGAATCGAGGCAGACCCCAATCCCGGAACAAGGAAAAGCGTCATGATGCACGCCGATTTGATCGACCAGGAAGACTTGCTGGGCCATCTCAAGGCCCTGGGCCTGCAGATACCCAGCGGAGCCACCGCCGAACAGGCCTGCTTGTGCGCCGTGCGTGGCCTGGACAGGGCTCGCGCCAATGATCTGCGCCGGATGGTCAAGGACATGTACACCAGCAGCGCCACCATCCTGCCGGCGGTTCGCCAGGCCATCGACAAGCAACTTCTGCCAGCATTGATGGAATACCAGCAGAACCACAGCGCCTGAAAAAAACCAATCGCGAGCAGGCTCGCTTCCACAGGGTTCTGCTGTGGGAGCGAGCCTGCTCGCGATGAAGGCGCTGCGGTCTACAGCCTTACACTGGCAAACGTCGACTCATTGCGCGCCTGGCTGAGCGCCGACAGCGGGCCGGACAATGGCGACAGCACCATGGCCTGCGGCAGCGGTACCATGGCGACCTGTTGCGTGGTGTTGGAGCCTACGCGCTCGTCCCGTGGCGGAATACCGAAATATTCGCGGTAGCACTTGGAGAAGTGCGGCGTGGAGACGAAACCGCACACCGACGCCACTTCGATGATCGACATCGGCGTCTGCTTGAGCAGTTGCCGTGCACGAATCAGCCGCAGCTTGAGGTAATAGCGCGACGGCGAGCAGTGCAGGTATTTCTGGAACAACCGCTCCAGCTGACGCCGGGACACGGAGACATAGACCGCCAGCTCGTCCAGGTCGATCGGCTCTTCGAGATTGGCCTCCATCAGCGCGACGATTTCCTGCAACTTCGGCTGGTTGGTGCCGAGCATGTGCTTGAGCGGCACGCGTTGGTGATCCTGCTCGTTGCGAATGCGCTCGTAGACGAACATCTCGGAAATCGCCGCCGACAGTTCGCGACCATGATCGCGACTGATCAGGTGCAGCATCATGTCCAGCGGCGCGGTGCCGCCGGAACTGGTGAAGCGGTTGCGGTCGAGGGTGAACAGGCGGGTGCTCATCGACACCCGTGGAAAGGCTTCCTGCATCGCTGCCAGGCATTCCCAGTGCACGCTGCAATCGAAACCGTCCAGCAGGCCGGCGCAGGCCAAGGCCCAACTGCCGGTGCAGACCGCGCCGAGGCGGCGGGACTGACGGGCCTGGCCTTGCAACCAGGACACATGCTCGCGGGTCACGGTGCGCTGGATTCCGATGCCGCCGCAGACAATCACGGTGTCCAGCGGCGGGGCTTTGTGCATGGAGGCGTCCGGGGTGATCTGCAGACCGTCACTGGCCCAGACCTGCCCGCCGTCGACGGTGAGAGTGGTCCAGCGATACAGCTCGCGGCCGGATAACTGGTTGGCCATGCGTAGCGGTTCCACCGCGGACGCCAGGGAAATCAGCGTGAAATTGTCCAGCAGCAAAAAGCCGATGGATTGAGGCGCACGGTTCTGGGGTTGGGCCCCGGAGTTGGACGACGTCATCGCGGTATCTCCTCACACAAAGCGGGTAATGGCCTCAGGCGCAGGCTCTTTTTATTGGTTGTGTTGCCGAGGTTTTCATAGCGAAAACCGGCTTTACAGCGATACAGCAATTGCCGTGCCTAAAACTGAACGTATGTTTAATAAAATCCTGAAAACGACATCGCAACCCGTCTACACAAGGCACGCGTCAAGGATGGTTTATCGGTGCCATCAGGGGCCGCTGACACCGCTCCCTGCGGGCTGTGAGCAGTTCGGTAGCACTTGTGGGAACTGGGCTGCACCGTTTGCACAAGCGGTGTCACCCCAAGCGCGGATGACGAACGGTCGGCACCGCCACGGCAGGGGTCGGCGCAACAGCCACTTATCTGTTTGCGACGCGCCAAAAGGTGGCGTGTTTCTGAGCGGGTGTGCACTTTATGAGCGGTTTCGGTTCTTTGTGGCGAAGGGATTTATCCCCGTAGGGCTGCGAAGCGGCCCTCGATTCATACACCTTGGTGTATCTGTAGAAACATAGAGGGCCGCTTCGCGGCCCAGCGGGGATAAATCCCCTCACCACAGGATTGTGAATACTGCGGGTCAGCACTCCACCGCACTGACCGCCAATCCGCCACGCGATGTCTCTTTATATTTGTCATGCATGTCGGCACCGGTATCGCGCATGGTACGAATCACCCGGTCGAGGGAGATGAAGTGCTGGCCGTCGCCGCGCAGGGCCATCTGCGCGGCATTGATGGCTTTCACCGCGGCAATTGCGTTGCGCTCGATGCACGGCACTTGCACCAGGCCGCCCACCGGGTCGCAGGTCAGGCCAAGGTTGTGCTCCAGGCCGATTTCCGCCGCGTTGCACAATTGCTCCGGTGTCGCCCCCAGGATCTCCGCCAGGCCCGCCGCCGCCATGGCGCAGGCGGAGCCCACTTCGCCCTGGCAACCGACTTCGGCACCGGAGATCGACGCATTCTTCTTGCACAGGATGCCCACCGCCGCCGCCCCGAGGAAATAATCCACCACGTTGGCGTCGGTGACGTCTTCGCTGAATCTCATGAAGTAATGCAGCACTGCCGGAATGATCCCCGCCGCGCCGTTGGTCGGCGCCGTGACCATGCGCCCGCCGGCGGCATTTTCCTCGTTGACCGCCAGGGCATACAGGTTGACCCACTCCATGGCGCTCAAGGTCGAGCCGATGACATTCGGCTTGTTCAGTTCCTGCAGGCTACGGTGCAACTTGGCCGCCCGCCGGCGCACATTCAAGCCGCCCGGCAGGATGCCTTCGTGCTTGAGCCCGTGCTCGACGCAATCCTGCATGGCTCGCCAGAGTTTCATCAGACCACTGCGAATGTCTTCTTCCGAGCGCCAGACCTTTTCGTTGGCCATCATCAATTCGGCCACCCGCAGGTTGTGGCGCCGGCACAGGTCCAGCAGCTCCTGGGCGCTGGAAAAATCGTAAGGCAGCTCGGTGGTGTCCAGGTCCACCACGCCGCTGGAGGCCTGGGCCTGGTCGACGACGAAGCCACCGCCTACCGAATAGTAGGTGTCGCGGTGCAGCTCACCGTTGTCACCCTCGGCCACCAGGGTCATGGCATTGGGGTGGAATGGCAGGTTTTCGTCCAGCAGGCGCATGTCCCGGGACCAGATAAAAGGCACGGGCAAACGACTGTCCAGCAACAGCGTCTCGGTTTCCCGCAGTTGTTCGATGCGCGGGCCGATCCGGGACGGATCGATTGCATCCGGCCACTCCCCCATCAGGCCCATGATCACCGCGTTGTCGCTGCCATGGCCAATGCCGGTGGCCGACAGTGAGCCAAACAACTGCACCTCGATTCGACGCACCTGTTCCAGCAGCGACCCGGCCCGCAGCGCCTCGACAAAGAGCGCCGCTGCGCGCATGGGTCCCACGGTGTGGGAACTGGACGGGCCGATACCGATTTTGAACAGGTCGAATACGCTGATTGCCATTGCCTAGAACCTCCAGAACGGGCACATCCGGGCGCAGGAGCGCCCGGTGACGGAGCTGCTACGCTCAACGCCGGGATGGTCGCATCATCCGATTTTTGCCTTGGAGTTCGACGTCTGACACCGACGCAATCATGCCCACCAACGTCGCCCTGTTCCCGACAGCGTTCTACGCCGTTTTTTTGCGTGTCAGAGACCCGCCGAGGGTGGAAAAAATCTGTAAACGACGTCACCGACACTGGATGCGACCATCCCTGTACTGGATACGACCCACCCTGTAGGCGACAGATTTGCACTGGTACATGATCGGTTACGGCTCGTTTTCAAGGCCGCGTGTCGAGACAGTGTTCACGCGCCACCAACCGCAACATCCAAACAAAGCGCGGTTGTCCCCGACCGGATACCGCCGATAAAACACCAGGAGTCCACTCATGAAAGGTTCCAAGCCGTTGTTGTTGGCCGCCATGCTGAGTCTTCCATTGCTGGCCAACGCTGCTGAGCCACCACAGTGCAGCACCGTCAACTTCTCCGACGTCGGCTGGACCGACATCACCGTGACCACCGCCACCACCAGCGTGATTCTCCAGGCCCTGGGCTACAAGACCAAGACCACCATGATTTCCGTACCGGTGACCTACAAGTCCCTGGCCGACGGCAAGAACATGGACGTATTCCTCGGCAACTGGATGCCGACCATGGAGAACGACATCAAGGCCTACCGCGAAGCCGGCACCGTGGAAACCGTGCGGACCAACCTCACAGGCGCCAAGTACACCCTGGCGGTTCCCGAAGCCTTATATGAAAGAGGGCTCAAGGATTTCAAAGACATCGCCAAATTCAAGAAAGAGCTGGATGGCAAGATCTACGGCATCGAGCCGGGCAACGATGGCAACCGTCTGATCCAGAGCATGATCGACAAGAACGCCTTCGGCCTGAAGGACGCCGGCTTCAAGGTCGTCGAATCCAGCGAAGCCGGCATGCTGTCGCAGGTCGATCGTGCCTCCAAGCGCGGCACCGACGTGGTCTTCCTCGGCTGGGCACCGCACCCGATGAACACACGCTTCAAGATCCAGTACCTGACCGGTGGCGATGATTTCTTCGGTCCGGACTTCGGGGCCGCCACCGTGGCGACCAACACCCGCAAGGGCTACACCGAGGAATGCAGCAATGTCGGCCAACTGTTGAAGAACCTCGAGTTCACCGTCGACATGGAAAGCAAGCTGATGGGCAACGTGCTGGACGACAAGATGAAACCGGAAGCCGCCGCCAAGGCCTGGCTGCAGAAAAACCCTCAAGTACTCGATACCTGGCTCGCTGGCGTGACCACCATTGACGGTAAACCTGGCCTGGAAGCCGTGAAAGCCAAGCTGGCGCAGTAATCGTTATGCCGGGCGGGTTCGCCCGCCCGGGCTGTTTATCCCTTGCATGCGGACGTTCATACCATGCTGATTGATCAGAAAATTCCCCTGGGCCAGTACATCGCCGGCTTTGTCGAATGGTTGACGCAACACGGCGCCAATACCTTCGATGCCATCGCGATGTCACTCGAAGCAATGATCCACGGCGTGACGTTTGCGCTGACCTGGTTCAACCCCCTGGCGCTGATTGGCCTCATCGCCCTGCTGGCGCATTTCATCCAGCGCAAATGGGGCCTGACGGTATTCGTCATTGCGTCCTTCCTGCTGATCCTGAACCTGGGGTACTGGCAGGAAACCATGGAGACCTTGGCGCAAGTGATGTTCGCGACCCTGGTCTGCGTACTGATCGGCGTGCCGCTGGGCATTGTTGCCGCGCACAGGCCGATGTTCTACACCATGATGCGTCCGGTACTGGATCTGATGCAGACCGTACCGACCTTCGTCTACCTCATTCCTACTCTGACCCTGTTCGGTCTGGGTGTGGTCCCGGGTCTGATCTCCACGGTGGTGTTCGCGATTGCCGCGCCCATCCGTCTGACCTACCTGGGCATCTGCGACGTTCCGGAAGAACTGATGGACGCTGGCAAGGCCTTCGGCTGCTCCCGTCGCCAGCTCCTGTCGCGCATCGAACTGCCCCATGCGATGCCAAGCATCGCGGCCGGCGTCACCCAGTGCATCATGCTGTCGCTGTCGATGGTGGTGATCGCCGCGCTGGTAGGCGCCGATGGCCTGGGCAAACCCGTGGTCAACGCACTGAACACCGCCGATATCGCACTGGGCTTCGAAGCAGGCCTGGCAATCGTACTGCTGGCAATCATGCTTGACCGAATCTGCAAACAACCCGACGCCAAAGTAGGGGGTGACGCATGAGCATCATTCGTTTCGAAGACGTCGATGTTATTTTCTCCAACCGCCCCAAGGCCGCGCTGGACCTGCTGGACAAGGGGCTTTCGCGCCCGGAGATCCTGCAGCAGACCGGCCTGATCGTGGGCGTGGAAAAAGCCAGCCTGTCCATCGAGAAGGGTGAAATCTGCGTCCTGATGGGCCTTTCCGGCTCAGGCAAATCCAGCCTGCTGCGCTGCATCAACGGCTTGAACACCGTCAGTCGTGGCAAGTTGTTCGTCGAGCACGAAGGGCGCCAGATCGACATCGCCTCCTGCTCCCCGGCCGAACTGAAGATGATGCGCACCAAGCGCATCGCCATGGTGTTCCAGAAATTCGCCCTGATGCCTTGGCTGACAGTGCGCGAGAACATCAGCTTCGGCCTGGAAATGCAGGGCCGTCCCGAGAAGGAACGGCGCAAGCTGGTGGATGAGAAGCTTGAGCTGGTGGGCCTGACCCAGTGGCGCAACAAGAAACCCGACGAGCTGTCCGGCGGCATGCAACAACGGGTCGGCCTGGCCCGCGCCCTGGCGATGGACGCCGACATCCTGCTGATGGACGAACCGTTCTCCGCCCTCGACCCGCTGATCCGCCAGGGACTGCAGGACGAACTGCTGGAACTGCAACGCAAACTGCAAAAGACCATCGTATTCGTCAGCCATGACCTGGACGAAGCCCTGAAACTGGGCACCCGGATCGCGATCATGAAGGACGGCAAGATCATCCAGTACAGCAAGCCGGAAGAGATCGTGCTGAACCCGGCGGACGACTATGTGCGCACCTTCGTCGCCCATACCAACCCGCTCAACGTCCTGTGCGGCCGCAGCCTGATGCGCACCCTGGACAACTGCAAGCGCATCAACGGTTCGGTGTGCCTGGACCCAGGCGGCGATTCCTGGCTCGACCTGGCCGAAGGCAACACCATCAAGGGCGCTCGCCAGAACGGAGCCGTCCTGGACCTGCAGAACTGGGCACCGGGGCAATCGGTCGAGGGCCTGGGCCGTCGTCCGACCCTGGTGGACTCCAACATCGGCATGCGCGATGCGTTGCAGATCCGCTACCAGACCGGCAACAAGCTGGTGCTCCACGATAACCAGAAAGTGGTCGGCATCCTTGGCGACAGCGAGCTGTACCACGCCCTGCTCGGTAAGAACCTGGGCTGAGCCTCAACCCTGCAAAAACGCCTCGAGAGCATCGAGGCGTTTTCGTTTGTGCACTGCTGACTGCCTGACAAGCTTGACCTGGAATGCAAACAAACTGTGGCGAGGGGATTTATCCCCTCGCCACAACAGTATTCCAGCCATCAATCGGCGGCTGGCCTTCACACCAACCGATGAGTGTCATGAAGACATCCCAAAAAGTCCTCGCACGCCATATTGCGGGGTTTTCATACGGGGTAATCCCGACAAAAAGCGGCGACTTGTCATGGAACCTGTTTTTTGTTGATTGAACGTTCAATCAAAACAAAATAGACTCTTCCTCACCATCAAGCCCCAGGAGAAGTCACCCAAATGCCCAAGGTCGGTATGCAGCCCATCCGCCGCCAGCAGTTGATCGACGCCACGTTGCAGGCAATCGATCAGGTCGGCATGGGGGACGCCAGCATCGCGCTGATTGCCCGCCTGGCCGGTGTCTCCAACGGCATCATCAGTCATTACTTCCAGGACAAGAACGGCCTGATCGCGGCCACGGCGCTGCACCTGATGAAGGTGCTGAGCGAGAACATCACCGCACGTCGCCAGGCGCTGGAGGACAACAGTCCACGGGCGCACCTGCAGGTGATCATCGAAGGCAACTTCGACGCCAGCCAGGTCAACGGCCCGGCGATGAAAACCTGGCTGGCCTTCTGGGCCACCAGCATGCACCACCCGTCTTTGCACAGGTTGCAGCGGATCAACGATCACCGCCTGTATTCCAACCTGTGCAGCCAGTTCCGCCGCGTGCTGCCCATCGATGAGGCACGCAGCGCGGCACGGGGCCTGGCCGCCCTGATCGACGGGCTGTGGCTGCGCGGCGCGCTGTCGGGAGACGCGTTCGACACCGCCCAGGCCCACCGGATCGCTTACGAATACATGGATCTCCAACTGGCCAAGGCAGGAACACCAGAGCACACAGAATCGCTCGGTTCCTGAACCGTCACCGCCCGGCGTAGTCAGCCATAGACGACACACCCGGTGGCCAAGCCAACCACACATGCACTTGCGAGGTATTTATGGCCCGTTTCGAACTGCAAAAACTCTACATCGATGGCGCATACAGCGACGCCAGCGGCGACGCCACCTTCGAAGCCATCAACCCGGCCAACGGTGAAGTGCTCGCCCAGGTCCAGCGCGCGACGAAAGAAGACGTCGAGCGTGCCGTCGTCAGCGCCGAAAAAGGCCAGAAGGTCTGGGCGGCGATGACCGCCATGCAGCGCTCGCGCATTCTGCGCCGCGCCGTGGATATCTTGCGCGAGCGCAACGATGAGCTGGCCGCCCTGGAAACCCTGGACACTGGCAAGGCCTATTCCGAGACCCGCTACGTCGACATCGTCACCGGTGCCGATGTGCTGGAGTACTACGCCGGGCTGGTCCCCGCCATCGAGGGCGAGCAGATCCCGCTGCGCGACACTTCCTTCGTCTACACCCGTCGCGAGCCTCTGGGGGTCGTAGCCGGCATCGGTGCGTGGAACTACCCGATCCAGATCGCCCTGTGGAAATCCGCACCGGCCCTGGCGGCGGGTAACGCGATGATCTTCAAGCCCAGCGAAGTCACCTCGCTGACCACCCTGAAACTGGCTGAAATCTATACCGAAGCCGGCGTTCCGCCTGGAGTCTTCAACGTCCTGACCGGCAGCGGCCGTGAAGTCGGCACCTGGCTGACCGAGCACCCGCGCATCGAGAAGGTCTCCTTCACCGGCGGCACCGACACCGGCAAGAAGGTCATGGCCAGCGCCTCGAGCTCTTCGCTCAAGGACGTGACCATGGAACTGGGCGGCAAATCGCCCCTGATCATCTGTGACGATGCCGACCTGGATCGCGCCGCCGACACGGCGATGATGGCCAACTTCTACAGCTCCGGCCAGGTCTGCACCAACGGCACCCGGGTGTTCGTACCGAGCCACCTCAAGGCAGCGTTCGAGGCCAAGATCGTCGAACGCGTGGCGCGCATCCGCATCGGCAACCCCGAAGACGAAAACACCAACTTCGGCCCGCTGGTGAGCTTCGCCCACATGGAAAGCGTGCTGGGCTACATCGAGAAGGGCAAGGCCGAAGGCGCACGCCTGCTGTGTGGCGGTGGCCGCCTGACCGACGGCGAATTCGCCAAGGGTGCCTTCGTGGCCCCGACGGTGTTCACCGACTGTACCGACGACATGACCATCGTGCGCGAGGAAATCTTCGGCCCGGTGATGAGTATCCTCACCTACGAGACCGAAGAAGAAGCGATCCGCCGTGCCAACGACACCGACTTCGGCCTGGCCGCTGGCGTCGTGACCCGCGACCTGAACCGCGCCCACCGCATCATCCATCAGCTGGAAGCCGGTATCTGCTGGATCAACGCCTGGGGCGAATCCGACGCCAAGATGCCGGTGGGCGGCTACAAGCAATCGGGCGTGGGCCGCGAGAACGGCATCAGTTCGCTGAACAACTTCACGCGCATCAAATCGGTACAGGTCGAGCTGGGCGATTACGCGTCGGTGTTCTGATCGGACGAGGCCTTGAGTGAACGCTGTTGTGGCGTCAAGGCAACCACGACCTGAACCCAATTCAAAAAGAGGGTGCATTTCATGTCCCAAGAATTCGACTACATCATCATTGGCGCGGGCTCGGCCGGCAACACCTTGGCCACCCGCCTGACCGAAGACGAAGGCGTCACCGTCCTGCTGCTCGAGGCCGGCGGCCCGGACTATCGCCTGGACTTTCGCACGCAGATGCCCGCCGCCCTGGCGTTCCCGCTGCAGGGCCGGCGCTACAACTGGGCCTACGAGACCGACCCGGAGCCCCACATGAACGGTCGCCGCATGGAGTGCGGTCGGGGCAAGGGCCTGGGCGGCTCTTCGCTGATCAACGGCATGTGCTACATCCGTGGCAACGCCCTGGACTACGACAACTGGGCCAAGCTGCCCGGCCTGGAAGACTGGACCTACCTTGACTGCCTGCCCTATTTCCGCAAGGCGGAAACCCGGGACATCGGCCCCAACGACTACCACGGTGGCGACGGTCCGGTCAGCGTGACCACGCCCAAGCCCGGCAACAATCCGCTGTTCCACGCCATGGTGGAAGCCGGCGTACAGGCCGGCTATCCCCGTACCGAAGACCTCAACGGCTACCAGCAGGAAGGCTTCGGCCCGATGGACCGCACCGTCACGCCCAACGGCCGCCGCGCCAGTACCGCACGCGGTTACCTGGACATCGCCAAGAAGCGCTCGACCCTGACCATCGTCACCCACGCCCTGACCGACAAGATCCTGTTCGAAGGCAAACGTGCCGTGGGTGTCCGTTATCTGGTGGGCGCCGCGGAAGAACGCGTCGAAGCCCGGGCGCGCAAGGAAGTGTTACTGTGCTCCGGCGCCATCGCCTCGCCACAGATCCTGCAACGCTCCGGCGTGGGTCCGGCCAAATTGCTGGAGAGCCTCGACATCCCGGTGGTCCACGACCTGCCGGGCGTCGGTGAAAACCTCCAGGATCACCTGGAGTTGTACCTGCAATATGCCTGCACCCAACCGGTTTCGCTGTACCCGTCGCTGCTCTGGTACAACCAGCCGGCCATCGGCGCCGAGTGGCTGTTCAACGGCACCGGCATCGGCGCCAGCAACCAGTTCGAAGCCGGCGGCTTCATCCGCACCCGCCCGGAATTCGAGTGGCCTAACATCCAGTACCACTTCCTGCCGGTGGCGATCAATTACAACGGCAGCAACGGTGTGAAGGAGCACGGTTTCCAGGCACACATGGGCTCCATGCGTTCGCCAAGCCGCGGCCGGATCCAGGCCAAGTCCAAGGACCCACGCCAGCACCCGAGCATCCTGTTCAACTACATGGCCACCGAGCAGGACTGGCAGGAGTTTCGCGACGGCATTCGCCTGACCCGCGAGATCATGCAGCAGCCGGCGCTCGATCCGTTCCGGGGTCGCGAAATCAGCCCGGGCATCGAGGTGCAGACCGACGAGCAACTGGACCAGTTCATCCGCGAACACGCCGAAACCGCGTTCCACCCGTCCTGCTCGTGCAAGATGGGCACCGACGAGATGGCGGTGGTGGACGGCGAAGGCCGGGTGCATGGCATGCAAGGGTTGCGCGTGGTGGATGCGTCGATCATGCCGATCATCACCACCGGCAACCTGAACGCGCCGACGATCATGATCGCCGAGAAAATCGCCGACAAGATCCGTGGCCGCAAGCCATTGCCACGCAGCACCGCCCCGTACTACGTGGCCGGCGACGCGCCAGTTCGCGGCAAGCCGCTGCGGGAAGTGGGGCCGATGGCTCAGTAAGACCCAGGACCGCCATCGCGAGCAAGCTCGCTCTCACAAGGATCCGCAGCGGACGCACATTTTTGTGACCATTGAAGATCCCCCTGTGGGAGCGAGCTTGCTCGCGATGGCGTCCGCCTGGACTCCCCGGTATGCCCTTCTACCTTGATCCCACCCCCACCCCAGGCCTAATCTAGGGCCGCCGCGTCAAAGCACCGCACTTGGCTGCACCCTCGCTCCAGACAAGGAGGTTCCATGTTCGATTTCCACCCCCAGCTCAAGCAGCGCTTCGCTGCCTTGCGCACGGGCGCTGATTTCTTTTCCCTGCGTTACGTGCGCGAGTCCGGCCAGCATCTGTCGGTGCGCAAGAACATCGCCGAACCACCCAGCCTGGACCGTGACGAAGGCGCGATGCTCACCGCCCGGGTCAACGGCGTCGAGGCCTACGCGGCCACCAACGACCTGTCCCAGGCCGGCCTGCAAGCTGCCCTGGAGCGGGCCGAGCAGCAGGCCCGGCGGCTCAAGCCCCATGCCCTGCTCGACTTGCGCGAGCAAGCGGTCTCCAGCGACCGCGCCGATTACTTCTCGCCCCACTTCGACCAGGCGTTTCCCTCGCTGAGCGATTGCTACCAGTTGCTGGGCGACGAGTCGGCCGCAGTGCCCCGGGACGAGCGCCTGGTGAATTGGCAAGTCGGCATCGGCCTGAGCCAGGTCGAGCAGATCTACCTCAACAGCGCCGGAGCCGAACTGCGCCAGGCCCAGCGCTTCATCTACCCGTCCCTGGAAGTCACGGCCTTCGATGGCCACGACAGCCAGACCCGCACCCTGGGCCGCGAGAACTTCGGCCAGCAGGGTGGCTTCGATGTGATCGGCCGCTGCGGCCTGATCGGTGCCGCCCCGCATATCGCCGATCAGGCCCTGCAGTTGCTGATGGCGCCGAATACTCCCCAAGGACCCCGGGACCTGCTGCTGATGCCCGACCAGATGATTCTGCAGATCCATGAATCCATCGGTCATCCGCTGGAGCTGGATCGCATCCTGGGGGACGAACGCAATTACGCCGGCACCAGTTTCGTCAAGGCCAGCGACTTTGGACACTTGCAATACGGCTCCAGCCTGTTGAACGTGACCTTCGATCCCGACATTCCCGAAGAGCTGGCCAGCTACAGCCATGACGACGACGGCACGGCGGCCAGCAAACAGTTCCTGATTCGCGAAGGCCGGTTGCTGCGTCCGCTGGGCGGCGCCCTGTCGCAGTTCCGCGCCGGCCTGGACGGCGTCGCCAACAGCCGCGCCTGCGGCTGGAACCGTCCTCCTATCGACCGCATGGCGAACCTGAACATCGAACCGGGTAACCAGTCCCTGGAACAACTGGTCCAGGGCATCGAGCGGGGCGTACTGATGCGCACCAACCGCTCATGGTCCATCGACGATGCGCGCAACAAGTTCCAGTTCGGTTGCGAATGGGGTCAGTTGATCGAGAACGGTGAGCTCAAGGGTGTAGTGAAGAACCCCAACTACCGGGGGATTTCCGCGCAATTCTGGAAAAGCCTGCGGGCCGTGGGCGATGCCTCGACCCTCCAGGTGCTGGGCACGCCGAACTGTGGCAAGGGCGAGCCGAACCAGGTCATTCGCGTCGGCCATGCGTCGCCGGCGTGTGTATTCAGCCATGTCGATGTGTTCGGAGGGGACGCCTGATGAGTACCGTCAACAATCAGGCCGCAGCCTTCAAGACACTGGTGGACTGGCTGCGCGGTGCATTGCGCGAATCAGAGCGGTTCACCGTGGGCTATGCCGCCGAGTCCTCGGCCTTCGTGCGCTTCAATCATGGCAAGGTTCGCCAGGCCGGGCAGGTGCAGCAGGCCAATGTCAGCCTCAAGCTGATCGACGACGGGCGGCATGCCGACCTGCAGATCACCTTGTCCGGCCACATCGAGACAGACCTGCAACGGCTGGCCGAAGGCTTGCAACAGCTGCGCGAGACCTTGCCGCTACTGCCCCCTGATCCCTATCTGCTGCTCAACCATGACCACTGGCAGAGCCATAAGGTCCAGGACCTGCCGCTGCCGGAAACCGAGCAGGCCGTGGCTGAAATCGCCCGCGCCGGCGAAGGCCTCGACCTGGTGGGCATCTACGCCGCCGGGCCCATCAGCCGAGGCTTCGCCAGTTCCTCGGGGGCATTTGGCTGGCACCAGGCCAACAGTTTCAACTTCGACTTCAGCCTGTTCCACGAAAACGGCCAGGCCGTCAAAGCCAGCTACGCCGGCCACGAATGGAGCAGCGAAGGGTTTGCCCGGCGCTTCGAGCAGGCCCGCCAGCAACTGGTGTTTCTTGGCCAGCCGCTGCGCACCCTCGCCCCCGGCGAATACCGCGCCTACCTGGCGCCGGCCGCGCTGGAAGAAATCATGGGCATGCTCAGCTGGGGCGGTTTCTCGGCACGGGCTATCGCCAGCAAGCAAAGCCCGCTGCAGAAGTTCTACGCCAACGAAGCGCATTTCAGCCCCGACGTATGGCTGACGGAGCAGGTCAGCGGCTCCCTGAGCCCGGCATTCTCCGACGAAGGTTATCCACGGGATGACCTGGCGCTGATTGCCAAGGGCATGGCGAACGCTCGCCTGGTCAACTCCCGCAGCGCCGCCGAATACGGCCTCACCGCCAACGGCGCCAGCCGCTATGAATACCCCACGGCGCTGGACATGAAGGAAGGCCTGCTGGAACAACGCGACATCCTCGAGCAACTCGGCACCGGGCTGTACATCAGCAACCTCTGGTACCTGAACTACTCGGACCAGCCGGCCGCGCGTCTGACCGGCATGACCCGCTTCGCCACGTTCTGGGTCGAGAACGGCCAGATCGTGGCGCCGGTCAGCACCATGCGATTCGACGACAGCGTCTACAGCCTGCTGGGCTCGCAGCTCGAAGGCCTGACCCGGGAGCGGGAACTGCTGCTCTCGGCCAGCACCTACAGCCAGCGGGCCACGGCCTCGATGCTGCTGCCGGGGGCGCTGGTCAAGCGCTTGACCTTGACGTTATAGGCACTCGACCAGACGCCAGGTCATTGCTGAGGAGAATTATTCTGTGGCCAGGGATTCATCCCCTCGCCACAGGCGCTGTGTTCGCCCGTTTCAATACTTCATACAAGAGGTCCCATGCCCAACCGCGCCCCGCTCGATGCCGTCACCGCCCGCTGGCTTCCATGGGTGGTGGCCATCGCCTTCTTCATGCAGTCCCTGGACGGGACCATCCTCAATACCGCCCTGCCCGCCATGGCCAGCGACCTGGCGGAAAACCCGTTGCGCATGCAAGGCGTGATCATCGCCTACATGCTCACCGTGGCGCTGTTGATTCCGGCCTCCGGCTGGATCGCCGACCGCTTCGGCACCAAGAAAATCTTCTTTGGTGCCATCCTGCTGTTCAGCTTCGGCTCATTGCTGTGTGCCCTGTCCAACTCGTTGAACATGCTGATCGGTGCGCGGGTCATCCAGGGCCTGGGCGGCGCCTTGATGCTCCCGGTAGGCAGGCTGGTAGTGTTGCGGGCCTACCCGCGCTCGGAACTGGTGCGGATCATGGGCTTCATCACCATTCCCGGCCTGCTTGGCCCGCTGATCGGCCCGACCATGGGCGGCTGGATGGTGGAATACCTGTCCTGGCACTGGATCTTCATCATCAACCTGCCGGTGGGGGTGATGGGTTGTTATGCGGTATGGAAATTCATCCCGGACCTGCGGGGCAGCGAGCGCACCCGGTTCGACAGCCTGGGGTTCCTGCTGTTCGGCGCGGCGATGGTGCTGATCACCATCGCCATGGAAGGCCTGGGTGAACTGCACCTGCCGCACCTGCGGGTGATGCTGTTGCTGTTCGGCGGCATGGCCTGCCTGGCGGCCTATTGGCTGCGGGCCGGGCATGTGGAGAACGCGCTGTTCCCGCCATCGCTGTTCAAGACCCGGACGTTTGCCGTGGGTATTCTCGGCAACCTGTTCGCGCGCCTGGGCAGCGGTGCCCTGCCGTTCCTGGTGCCGTTGCTGCTGCAAGTGGCCCTGGGTTACTCACCGTCCCAGGCCGGGATGAGCATGCTGCCCCTGGCGGCGGCGGCCATGGTCGCCAAATCCGTGGCCCGGCCACTGATCGAGCGCCTGGGCTACCGCATCGTCCTGACTGGCAACACCGTGGCCCTGGGCGTGATGCTGGCGAGCATGGGGCTGGTCAGCGAGCAGACCCCGTACTGGTTGCTGCTGGCGCAACTGGCGGTGCTGGGAGCGATCAACTCGCTGCAGTTCACAGCCATGAACACCGTGACCCTGATCGACCTGGACGACGCCAGCGCCAGCAGCGGCAACAGCCTGTTGTCGGTGGTGGCGCAACTCTCCCTGAGCCTGGGCGTGGCCTGCGCCGGCGCCCTGCTTGGCGGCTTCACGGCCCAGATCGGTAACGACGGGGTAGACACGGTATTGGGCGCGTTCCAGCTGACGTTCCTGACGGTGGGCATCATGGCGATGCTGGCGGCGACGATTTTTTCCCAACTGTCCAAGCAGGACGGGCGGCGGCAGAAACGTCATGATGAGCATATCGAGCACTGAAGCCGTGCCCCTTCCTGTGGCGAGGGGATGAATCCCCTCGCCACAGATCAATCCCCTCGCCATACATGAATCCCTTGCCACGAACAATCAGCACCGTTGTGATCGCCCTGAGAAATCCACGCTCGTCCAGAACTTTCGAAGAAAGTGGCACGAGGCTGCTACACTGCGCGACATTTTGTTTTGCAGGCCTGTCCCGTGACCACCATCGCCACCGCTTTTGATACTTTGCCGCTGTCCGCCGCCATGCTGGCTAACCTCGAATCACTCGGTTATGCCCAGATGACGCCGATCCAGGCGCAAAGCTTGCCGGTGATCCTCAAGGGCATGGACCTGATCGCCCAGGCCAAGACCGGCAGTGGCAAGACCGCCGCCTTCGGCATCGGCCTGCTGAACCCGATCAACCCGCGCTTCTTCGGTTGCCAGGCGCTGGTGATGTGCCCGACCCGCGAGCTGGCCGACCAGGTGGCCAAGGAAATCCGCCGCCTGGCCCGCGCCGAAGACAACATCAAGGTCCTGACCCTGTGTGGCGGCGTGTCCTTCGGCCCGCAGATCGCCTCCCTCGAACACGGCGCCCACATCATCGTCGGCACGCCCGGGCGCATCCAGCAGCACCTGCGCAAGGGCTCGCTGGTACTCGATGGCCTCAACACCCTGATCCTCGACGAAGCCGACCGCATGCTGGACATGGGTTTCTACGATGCCATCGAAGACATCATCCAGCAGACCCCGGAACGCCGCCAGACGCTGCTGTTCTCCGCCACCTATCCGGCAGGTATCAAGCAGCTGTCGTCCAAGTTCATGCGCAACCCGCAGCAGGTGAAAGCCGAGGCGCTGCATTCCGATGCGCAGATCGAGCAACGTTTCTACGAAATCGCTCCCGAAGAGCGCATGGAAGCGGTGGTCAAGGTGCTGGCGCATTTCCGCCCGGCCTCCTGCGTGGCGTTCTGTTTCACCAAGCAGCAGGTCCAGGAAACCGTCGATCACCTCGCCGCCAAGGGTATCTCGGCCGTCGGCCTGCACGGCGACCTGGAACAGCGCGACCGCGACCAGGTGCTCGCGATGTTCGCCAACCGCAGCACCTCGGTGCTGGTGGCCACCGACGTGGCGGCCCGTGGCCTGGACATCGACGCCCTGGACATGGTGATCAACGTCGAGCTGGCCCGGGACTCGGAAATCCACATCCACCGCGTCGGTCGCACAGGTCGCGCCGGTGAGAAAGGCATCGCCATCAGCCTGGTGGCGCCGTCCGAAGCGCACCGCGCCCAGGCCATCGAGCAACTGCAGAAGTCACCGTTGAACTGGGATCAACTGGATAACCTCAAGCCCCAGGGTGGCGGTCCGCTGCTGCCGGCCATGAGCACCCTGTGCATCGCTGCCGGGCGCAAGGACAAGGTCCGTCCCGGTGACATCCTAGGCGCGCTGACCGGCGAAGCCGGCATTCCCGGCACCCAGGTCGGCAAGATCGCGATCTTCGATTTCCAGGCCTACGTGGCCGTGGAGCGCGGTATCGCCAAACAGGCGCTGCAGCGCTTGAACAGCGGCAAGATCAAGGGGCGCTCGTTGCGGGTGCGGATCCTGTAAAGCGATCTGCAACCCGACACAGATCAAACTGTGGGAGCGAGCTTGCTCGCGATAGCGGTGGATCAGCGGCATTGATGCTGCCTGACACGCCGCCATCGCGAGCAAGCTCGCTCCCACATTCAGTATGCGAGAAAGTTGAGAGGACACCGTTTTGCGCTCTACCGAAGTCGTGATCATTGGCGCTGGCGCCGCGGGCTTGATGTGCGCGCTGACCGCCGCTGGACGCGGGCGGCAGGTCACGTTGCTGGACCATGCCAACAAGGCCGGGAAGAAAATCCTCATGTCCGGCGGCGGGCGCTGCAATTTCACCAACATGTACACCGAGCCGGGCAATTTTCTCTCACAGAACCCGCATTTCTGCAAATCAGCCCTGGCGCGCTACACCCAGTGGGATTTCATCGCCCTGGTGGCCAAGCACGGTGTGCCCTATCACGAGAAAAAACTCGGCCAGCTGTTCTGCGATAACAAGTCCAGCGACATCCTCGGCATGCTCCTGGACGAATGCGACCAGGCCGGCGTCAGCCTTCACCTGGATACGTCCATCACCCAGATCGAAAAAACCGACGGCGGCTACCTGCTGCAAACCACGCTCGGCGCCATCGCCTGTCAATCCCTGGTGATCGCCACCGGCGGATTGTCGATCCCGACCCTGGGAGCCACAGGTTTCGGTTACCAGGTGGCCAAGCAGTTCGGCCACCAACTGCTGCCGACCCGCGCCGGACTGGTGCCGTTCACCATCACCGATCAGCTCAAGGCGCTATGCACCGAGCTGTCGGGGACGTCGGTGGACTGCCTGGTGAGCTGCAACGACCAGAGCTTTCGCGAGAACATCCTGTTCACCCATCGCGGCCTCAGCGGTCCGGCGATCCTGCAGATCTCGTCGTTCTGGGAACCGGGGGACACGGTGCAGATCAACCTGCTGCCCGACCATGACGTGCCGCAATGGCTGCAACAGCAACAGGCCGAACGCCCCAACAGTGAGTTGAAAACCCTGCTGGGTGAGTTGTTCACCAAGAAAATGGCCAACCTGCTGGCCGACACCTGGTTCGTCTCCAAACCCATGAAGCAATACACCCATGCGGAGCTGGCGGACATTGCCGAGAAACTGGCGAGCTGGAATGTCGTCCCGGCCGGCACCGAGGGCTATCGCACCGCCGAAGTCACCCTGGGCGGCGTCGACACCCGGGAGGTTTCGTCCAAGACCATGGAGTCGCTGAAAAGCCCGGGGCTGTATTTCATTGGCGAAGTACTGGACGTCACCGGTCATCTGGGCGGATTCAACTTCCAGTGGGCCTGGGCTTCGGGGTACGCCGCCGCGCAGTACGTCTGATCCGACACGATTTGAACGCGCTAACCCTGTGGAGCGAGCTTGCTCGCCATCGTGGCGGTTCAGTCGACATCGATGTGACAGGACTGCCGCCATCGCGAGCAAGCTCGCTCCCACAGCGGCTGGTGATGGCTCCCGGAACACTTTTTGCTGTCAGATGTGATCGCCGCCATTGCGTCGGCGTCATTACTGCCTCAATTTAGTGTCATTGCCCGTCAGGCCCGTGCATTTCATGTCATCGACCTCGTTCCGTCAGTCTCTGCGTCGCCTTTGGGCGTTGGATAAATTCAGTTATAGCGTGCGGGTATTCATCGCCCTGACCGGCAGCATGGCGCTGTGCTGGTACCTGGACGAAATGGCCCTGCTGATTCCCTTGTTCCTGGGCATCATCGCCAGTGCCCTGGCCGAGACCGACGACAACTGGCAGGGCCGCCTCAACGCACTGGCCGTTACCCTGGTCTGCTTCAGCGTCGCCGCATTATCGGTGGAGCTGCTGTTTCCCTATCCCGTGCTGTTCGTTATCGCCCTGGCCCTGGCGAGCTTCGGCCTGACCATGCTCGGCGCCCTGGGCGAGCGCTATGGCGCGATCGCCTCGGCCACCCTGATTCTTTCGGTCTACACCATGATCGGCGTGGACCAGCGCGGCGGCGCGGTCAACGACTTCTGGCATGAGCCCTTGCTGCTGGTGGCGGGTGCGGCGTGGTACGGCATGCTCTCGGTGCTGTGGCACATGCTCTTTTCCAACCAGCCGGTGCAGCAGAGCCTGGCGCGGCTGTTTCGCGAACTGGGGCGTTACCTGAAGCTCAAGTCGTCGCTGCTCGAACCGATCCGGCAACTGGACGTGGAAGCCCGGCGCCTGGAACTGGCGCAGCAGAACGGCCGTGTGGTGGCCGCGCTCAACTCGGCCAAGGAAATCATCCTGCACCGCGTGGGCAATGGTCGACCGGGTTCGAAGGTCAGCCGCTACCTGAAGCTGTACTTCCTCGCCCAGGACATCCACGAACGCGCCAGTTCGTCCCACTACCCCTACAACGCGTTGGCCGAAGCCTTCTTCCACAGTGACGTGCTGTTCCGCTGCCAGCGCCTGTTGCGCCAGCAAGGCAAGGCTTGCCAGGCCCTTGCCGAATCGATCCAGATGCGCCAGCCGTTCATCTACGACGATACCTTTGCCGAAGCCCTCGACGATCTGCACGCCTCCCTGGAACACCTGCGAATCCAGAGCAACCCGGCCTGGCGTGGCCTGCTGCGTTCGTTGCGGGCACTGGCAGCGAACCTGGGCACCATGGATCGCCTGCTCAGCGATGCCAGCAACCCCGACGCCCTGGCCGACGCCACCGACAGCAGCCTGCTGGATCGCTCGCCACGCAGCCTCAAGGACGTCTGGCTGCGCCTGCGCACCCAGCTCACGCCCACTTCGCTGCTGTTCCGGCACGCCCTGCGCCTGCCCCTGGCGTTGAGCGTCGGCTACGCCATGGTGCATCTGATCCACCCGTCACAAGGCTATTGGATCATCCTCACCACGTTGTTCGTCTGCCAACCCAACTATGGCGCCACCCGACGCAAGCTCGGCCAGCGGATCATCGGCACCGCCATTGGCCTGATCGTGGCCTGGGCACTGTTCGATCTGTTCCCCAACCCGCTGGTGCAATCGTGCTTCGCCATTGCCGCCGGGGTGGTGTTCTTCACCAACCGCACCACCCGCTACACCCTGGCGACAGCCGCGATCACGATCATGGTGCTGTTCTGCTTCAACCAGGTGGGCGACGGCTATGGCCTGCTGCTGCCGCGGCTGTTCGATACCCTGCTCGGCAGCCTGATCGCCGGACTTGCGGTGTTCCTGTTCCTGCCGGACTGGCAGGGCCGCCGGCTGAACAAGGTGCTGGCCAACACGCTGACCTGCAACAGCATCTACCTGCGCCAGATCATGCAGCAATACGCCGCCGGCAAACGGGACGACCTGGCCTATCGCCTGGCCCGCCGCAATGCCCATAACGCCGATGCCGCGCTGTCCACCACACTGGCCAACATGCTGATGGAGCCGGGGCACTTTCGTAAGGAAGCCGATGTCGGGTTCCGCTTCCTGGTGCTCTCGCACACCTTGCTCAGCTATCTGTCCGGCCTGGGCGCCCATCGGGGAACCGAACTGCCGGCGCAGGTACGCGAACAGTTGATCGACGGAGCGGGAGCGAAGCTGGCGACCAGCATCGATGAAATCGCCCAAGGCCTGGCGAGCAAAACCCCGATCGTGGTCCAGAGCGACGAGGAAGAAGCCCTGGCCAATGAGCTGGAGCAGATGCCCGATGAAATCGATGAAGGCCAGCGGCTGGTACAAACCCAACTGGGCCTGATCTGTCGTCAGTTGGGCCCTCTGCGGACCCTGGCGGCGCATCTGATCAAGGAAACTGACGAGGCTTGAGGCATACGGTGTCTGAGCGGGCCTCATCGCGAGCAAGCTCGCTCCTACAACGGTATGCATTCCAGATGCGGGAGCGAGCCTGCTTGGGACAAGCCATCAGTAGCCCGTCACTACATGCCATGTTGCTTCAATAGCCGCGCGTAACTGCCATCCGCCTTCATCGCCGCGATCTCCCGATCGAACCCCGCCACGATCTGCTCATGGTTCGGGTTCTTCAGGCTGACCAGGATATGCAGGCTGTTCTCGCTCAGTGGCTTGGGCAGGAACTCGACAGCGTTACGCACCTTGGCGGATTCGTGGGCCAGGTAATAACGGGCGACATATTCGTCTTCCAGGGTCAGCTTCACACGGTCGGCCGCCAGCATGCGCACCGCCATCGCGAAGTTGTGCACGGGGACTTTCTGCATCTGCGAGTCCTCGTCGAACGCCTTCGAGTAGGCATAACCACGAACCACGGCGATGGGATAGGCGTAGAGCTGTTGCAGCGTGTCGAACTGGACCGCAGCGTCCTTGCGCTTGAGAAAGCGCACCCGGTTAACCAGGTATTCGGCCGAGAACCGGCCGATATGGGTGCGTTCCTCGCTGTACCAGGCGTTGACCAGCACGTCATAACGACCCTCGCTGATGCCCAGCATCGCCCGGGCCCAGGGCACCTGCTCGAACTCACTGGCATAGCCGGCACGCGCCAGCGCGGTGCTGACAATGTCGGTCGCCAGTCCTCCATTGACCAGCGTGGAATCGGTAAAGGGGGGCCAGCCATCGCCGACCAGGCGCAGTTTCTGCCCAAAGGCGTCCTGGCCCACCCACAGCAACCCGATCAAAACAAGAGCTTGATGCAATCGCGGCATGCCAGACATCCTTGAAGGGTGCAAAGCCCGTGTTTTTAGCCGAAACTCAGGAACAGTCAGAAACCTGCGTCCTAACATTAGCTCATTGAAGCCGCTGCGCAGGCCTTGCCAAAAGATTACATAAAGGCGACAACGCCGTGATAAATGAATGATGGCATTTTGGCCTTTGTCACAGTTTTTTCGGTCGCGCCGATAAGCGACTTCCGAAGAAAGGGCGCTTAATATCGGCATCGGCTTCTTCAGGAAATTCAAAAAAATGGATATCGATTGGGTCTGCAAACACCACAGTGACCTGAGCAAGGAACAGCTGTACGCCATCTTGAAACTGCGCGCCGACGTGTTCGTGGTCGAGCAGAATTGCGCCTATCCGGACGTTGACGGCCTGGACCTGGCAGGCGACACCTGTCATTTGATGGCTTGGCAGGAAAACCACCTGGTGGCCTACCTGCGCTTGCTCGACCCCCACTCGCAGAACAGCGACGTGGTGATCGGACGCGTAGTGATCGCGCCAGAATCACGGGGCAGGGGGTTGGGCCATCAACTGATGGAACAGGGCCTCAGACACGCCGAGAAACACTGGCCCGGCATCCCGATCTCATTATCGGCCCAGGCGCATTTGCAGGGGTATTACGGACGGTACGGGTTTGAAGTGGTGGGCGTGGAGTATCTGGAGGATGGTATTCCACACATCGGGATGCATCGTCCCTGCTGACCTCTTCGCGAGCAAGCCCACGGGGGGGCTACGTTGTACCTCGATCGTGCGTCTGAAGATCAATGTGAAGGGCTTGCTCGCGATAGGGCCAGCCCAAGACATCACACCACCATCAGGGATACTCGAGCACCGCCTTGATCCGCTGCAGGTTCGCCTCGATCCAGCGCCGATCAATCGCCCCCCAATCACGGATCCGATAATGCCCGGCATGGTTGCGGGCGCCCTTCTCCTGTTCGAACTCACACACGATGTCCAGGTCCGCCAGCGCTGCGACGGTGTCCTGGGCCGTGCGTCGCGGCATGCCGGTGGCGTCGGTGAGCGCCGGAATGTTGCTGGCCACCCCACTATCGATCAGGTAGGCCACATACAGGCGGCGATAGAAACTGCTTTTGGTCTTGCTGACGTCCATCCGGTCATTCCTTGGCTGATTGCAGGTCGCGCCAGGTCAGGTATACCCGCAAGTCGAACTCCAACTGATGGTAACCCGGCAACATGTATTCACAGAGCTGGTAGAACGCCTTGTTGTGGTCGGACTCCTTGAAATGAGCCAGTTCGTGCACCACGATCATTTTCAGGAATTCGGGCGCCGCCTCCTTGAACAGCGAAGCGATGCGGATTTCCTTCCTGGCCTTGAGCTTGCTGCCTTGCACGCGGGACACCGTAGTGTGCAGCCCGAGGGCACGGTGGGTGAGATCCAGGCGATTGTCGAACAGCACCTTGTCGATGGCCGGCGCATTACGCAGATATTGCTGCTTGAGGTCCAGCGCGTAGCCGTAAAGGGCCTTGTCGCTCTGGATCTGATGCCGGCCGGGATAGCGCTGGTGCAGGTAATCCCCCAGGCGATCCTGGGCAATCAATTGCTGCACCTGGGCTTGCAGGGCCGCGGGGTAGGCCTGGAGGTATTTGAGCGAAATCATCGGTGGCAAGACAGTCGAAAAAGGCCGTCAGTGTAGCGAATTCAAGCCTGCACCGCGCTCCAGTCGAACGGTTTGGCGAAGACGTCGGTGTCTTCGGCCATCAAGGGCCGCGCTACGAGGAAGCCCTGCACATATTCACAGCCGTGGGCTTGCAGCCAGCGATATTGTTCCACGGTTTCCACGCCTTCGGCGATCACCCGCAAGCCCAACTGCGAGCACAGGTCGATCACCGAGGCAGCCAGGGCCGCATCCCGGGGTGAGTCCGGTAATCGGGCGATCAGGTGCCGATCCAGCTTGAGCGTATCGAGTTCGAGGTCGCGCAGGTGGGTCAACGAGCAGGGGCCCGAACCGAAGTCATCCAGCGCCACCCGCACGCCGAGATGACGCAGCAGGCGCAATTGCTTGTTGGTTTCGTCAGGGTTGCGCATCAGCGCGTCTTCGGTCACCTCGACTTCCAGTTGTCGGGGTTTCAAGGCATGGCGCTCCAGCACCTGGCGCAACTCGGTCACCAGGTTCGGCATGCCGAACTGGGTGCTGCTCAGGCTCACTCCCAGCACCAGGTCGTCGGCGAACAGCCGCTCCCAGACTTTGCGCTGGGCCGCGCTGCGATGGTAGATCCAGCTGCCCAGCCGGCTGATCAGTCGCGCCTCCTCCAGCAACGGCAGGAACAGGCCCGGCGGAACATCGCCGACGCTCGGGTGCTGCCAGCGCAACAGCGCCTCGAAGCCGCGGATACGTCCATCGCCGATGCTGACCTGGGGCTGGTAGACCATATTGAAGTCACGGTTCTCGATGGCCGAACGCACGCTTTCCTCGAGCATCAGCCGGGACCGGGCGCGCCCGTTCATTTCATGATCATAGAAACGGTATTGCTGGCGACCGGCACGCTTGGCCTCGTACATGGCGATGTCGGAAGCCCGCAACAGGCCATCCAGGTTGGCACCGCAGTCCGGGTACGTCGCGATACCGATGCTGGCTCCCAGGGTCACATCCATGCCTTCGATCTGCTGGCAGATCGAGACACGCTCGATGAGCTTCTCGGCAATCTTGGCGGCCTGCTCCGGGTGCTCCAGGTCCAGCAAGGCCGTGAACTCATCGCCACCGAGCCGCGCCAGGATGTCGAACGGCCGCAGGCACGCCTTCAACTGTTCCGACACCCAGCGCAGCACCCGGTCACCGGCATCGTGGCCCAGGGAATCGTTGACGCGCTTGAAGCCATCGAGATCCAGGTATAACAGCACCCAGTTGCTCTCCAGGCGCTCGCTGCGCATCAGCAGGTTCTCGGCGGTCTGATAGAACCCTCTGCGGTTGAGCAGACCGGTCAACGGGTCCGTGACGGCCTGGAATTCGAGTTGCTGGTGCAAGTGGCGGACCACCGACATGTCCTGGAGAGTCACCACCATGGCTTTCTGCTCCGAAGGCAACGGTGCGCAGGACAACGCCACCGACACCTGCTGGCCGGGAGCCGTACGCAATACCGCATCGTGCAGGCGCCAGGTCTGGCCTCGGCAATAAGCGACGTGGATGTCGGAATCGGCCCACTGGGGAATGTGCGGCTTCTGCAGATAGTCCAGGAACGGCGTGCCCTGCAATTGCTCGGCGGTGGCATTGAGCAGGCGACAGGCCGACGGATTGACGAAGCGAATGCAGCCGTCTTCATCCACCACCAGGATACCTTCCGCGGCGTTATCCAGCACCGAGGCGTTGAATGCCCGGGCCGCCTCCAGGTCCTGGCTCAGGCGCTGCAAGGCCCGTCGATTGCGCTGGTGCTCCAGCAAGGCGTGAACCTTGGGCTTGAGGATCTGCGGGTCGAAGGGTTTGAACAGGTAGTCCACGGCGCCACTGGCGTAACCCTTGATCACCGCATCCTGGGACTGCTCGTTGGCGGTCAGGAAGATAATCGGCGTAAGCCGCGTACGCTGGCTGCCACGCATCAGGCGCGCCACCTCGAACCCGTCCATGTCCGGCATCTGCACATCCAGCAGCACCAGATCGATGTCGTGTTCAAGCAGCAGATTAAGGGCCTCGACACCCGAGGACGCGGTCATGACCTGCCAATCCTGACGCTGCAACAATGCACGCATGCTGATCAGGTTTTCAGGGTAATCATCAACAACCAGAAGGACAGAGTTCTCTTCACCAAGCGTAGGTTGCACGCATTCCATGCTGCTTCTCTTATCGGGGCGCCATGTCCGTTTTCAGTAGCAAAACGGACAAATTACTGTGATCTCACTCTAGACCGGGTTTATGAAAAGCAGTAGCTGTCATCACGCCATCATCCTGACAAAGCCCGAAATAGCCGACTAACGGTCACCCGCCTCAGGCACAGAAACTGCAATAGACCTCAGCGACGCACTATTGACGTCAAACATCCGCCGAACAAACCACAAAAAGCTCATTCCGGTGTTATCAGGGCGCCCCGAACGCGCGGGTTAGAGCCTTCGCGGTGGCGTGCACATTTTTTTTAACGACAGGATCTGAACATGATTGACCTTAACACCTGGAACCTGAGCATCCCCGAAGGTAGCCCAGCAATCACCATCGAAACCCCACGCCTGGCGCAAGGATTCAAGGACCAGTACTTCAACGCCGAAACCGGTGTTGCGTTCTTCTGGGCTCCGGTCACCGGCAGCACGACCGCCAACGCGATCTACCCGCGCAGCGAACTGCGGGAAACCTACAGCGATGGCACCTTGCGCAACTGGCTGTACTCGGCGGCGGATAACAAGCTGCGCGCGACCCTGGCCGTCAACCAGGTGCCCAGCACCGGCAAGATCGTGATCGGCCAGATCCATACCAAGGACAGCAACAGCCCCATGGTCAAGCTGGAATACCAGTACAAGACCTACAGCTCCACGGGCAACATCGTCGCCAAGGTACGCATGCGTCCCGACGACGAAACAGGCCAGGTCATCACCATTGCCACGGGCGTGAAGCTCGACCGCAACTTTTCCTATCAGATTCACCTCAGCCCGAAGGGTGCACTGGGGATCAGCGCAGCGGGCTATAGCTGGCGAACCACCATCGACCCGAGCTGGAAAGTCAAACCGCTGTATTTCAAGGCCGGCGCCTATGTCCAGGACAACACCGGCTACACCACCGAAGGCGGAAAAGTGACGTTCAGCCTGCTGGAAATCCAACACAACATCTGACTTTCACGGGGCACAGCAGCAGGGAACGCTGCCTGTGCGAGGCGATCAAGCGACAGATGCCATAGGGCCATCGTTCAAAAAATTTTCAGTCTGACCGACCAACGGTCATGCTTCTCGGGCACAAAATCGGCCAGGGCCACTCTGACGGACAGGAAAAAGTCACCCCGCGCATCATCCAGTCATCTGAAAAGCTCGAATTAGAGGCTTCGGCTAGGTCTTGCAACTTTTTACTCTGTAGAGGGATCCGCACATGGTCGATCTTGCAACCTGGAACTTGAGCATTCCCGAAGGCAGCCCGCCGAAAACCATCGAAACACCACGGCTGGTGGATGGGTTCCAGAATAAGTACTTCAACTCCGAAGGCAGCAAGGTGTATTTCTGGTCGCCCGTCACCGGCACCAAGACTGAAAATGCCGTCTATCCGCGCAGCGAATTGCGAGAGACCTATAGAGACGGCACCTTGCGCAACTGGCTGTTCCCCGAGGCCGACAATAAATTGAGCGCGACGCTGGTCGTCAACCAGGTCCCCAGCAGCGGCAAGGTCGTGATTGGCCAGATCCACGCCAAGGACAGCAACAAGCCCATGGTGAAGCTGGAATACCAATACAAGGACGACAGCAAAACCGGGAATATTGTCGCCAAGGTGCGCATGCGCCCCGATGACGACGAGGGCCGGGTCATCACCATTGCCACGGGCATAGCCCTCGATCGGTCCTTTTCCTACCGATTGCACCTCGACCGCACCGGCGACCTTGGCATCACCGCCGCCGGGTATAGCTGGTACACCACCGTCGGCGGCGCCTGGCGCGTCAAACCGTTGTATTTCAAGGCCGGTGTCTACGTGCAGGACAACACGGGCTATACCAGCGAAGGCGGAAAAGTGACGTTCAGCAAGCTGGATATCGATCACAACACTTGATCGGGTGCTTTCGATAGACAGGTACCGTGTGTACGTCCATTGCCGCGATAACGGGGCTGCTGACGGTTCCGTTCTTACAGCGGGTCACTTTCGAAAAGCGCGAAAGCAACCAAAGCGCTTTTGTCCCACCACTCGGCACCTCGCCCAGGCTCGGTGCGCCCTCACTCCGGCCTTGCTCCGAGGACCCGCTGCGAAGGGCCATCCATGGCCCAGCGCAGCTATCCCATCATCCATGGCAGGATGCCCACTGCACAAAGCCTGCGTTCGGCCAACGTGGTTAACGGGCACCAAGATTAACGCCCAAAGTAAAGCTGGAGCGGCGATACGCTGCAAATGGGGAACAAGAAGAATCAATCCATCTTAAAATTTATAAAAACTGTCATTTCCTACAGTAGCCAGAGGGCACGCCCCTCCTAATGCTGTAATCACCCGGGCGGGTACCACAGACGCAAAGCCCAAATCCCCATAAAAAACTGTCATCTATGACAGTAGTTTCAAACAACTGGGCGCAGTAGCTTAGATTTGTACGGAAAGTCATCGAAAACCGAGGTCATGTTGTTCAACGCAGCATGACTATCGCGTCGTACAGACCATATAACGCCTGGGGCATTCCTTCGATGGAGGCCCCCATAAAAAGGAGTTTAGCTACCATGAGCCACAGATTATTCAACCTGGTATCGGCCTTGCTGCTCAGCACCGCCGCTCATGCCCAAGCCGCTTGCGATGAAACGCTGGTCAAGGATCTTGTCGGCAAGACATTCGATTCCAGCACAGAGAATGACGCCAAAGCCAAAGCCGGGGCAGATGCTGTAAGAAGCACCACTCCAGGTGGCATCTTTTTTACCAAGGATTTAAACAAGAATCGTCTCAGCATCACGGTGGATCAGGAAGGCAAGATCAAAGGCTTTACCTGCAGCTAAGCCAGCAATCATAAAAAAACCCGCATCACTGCGGGTTTTCTCACCACTGAAGCCTCAATTGACCTTGGCGTTCAACTCACCCTTCAGGTAACGCTGGTACATGCCTTCCAGGGAGATCGGCTTGATCTTCGAAGCATTGCCGGCGGTGCCGAACGCTTCGTAACGGGCGATGCACACGTCACGCATGGCGGTGACGGTGGCGCCGAGGAATTTGCGTGGGTCGAATTCGCTCGGATTGGTTGCCATCAGGCGGCGCATGGCACCGGTGGAGGCCAGGCGCAGGTCGGTGTCGATGTTGACCTTGCGCACGCCGTGCTTGATGCCTTCGACGATCTCTTCAACCGGCACGCCGTAGGTTTCCTTGATGTCGCCGCCGTACTGGTTGATGATCGCCAGCCATTCCTGCGGCACCGAGGACGAACCGTGCATCACCAGGTGGGTGTTGGGGATGCGCTTGTGGATTTCCTTGATGCGGTCGATCGCCAGCACGTCACCGGTAGGCGGCTTGGTGAACTTGTAGGCGCCGTGGCTGGTGCCGATGGCGATGGCCAGGGCATCGACCTGGGTTTTCTTGACGAAATCGGCGGCTTCTTCGGGGTCGGTCAGCATCTGGCTGTGGTCCAGCACGCCTTCGGCGCCGATGCCGTCTTCTTCGCCGGCCATGCCGGTTTCCAGCGAGCCCAGGCAACCCAGTTCGCCTTCCACGGAAACGCCGCAAGCGTGGGCCATGGCCACGGTCTGCTGGGTGACGCGCACGTTGTATTCGTAGTCGGTCGGGGTCTTGCCGTCTTCGCCCAGGGAACCGTCCATCATGACCGAGCTGAAGCCCAGCTGGATAGAGCGCTGGCAGACGTCAGGACTGGTGCCGTGGTCCTGGTGCATGCACACCGGGATATGGGGGAATTCTTCGATCGCCGCCAGGATCAGGTGGCGCAGGAACGGGGCGCCGGCGTATTTACGAGCACCGGCCGAAGCCTGGACGATCACCGGAGAGTCGGTCTTGTCAGCGGCTTCCATGATGGCGCGCATCTGCTCAAGGTTGTTGACGTTAAAGGCTGGAACGCCATAGCCGAACTCGGCTGCGTGGTCCAGCATCTGACGCATGCTGATAAGTGCCATTTGTGTGTCTCTCCCGGTCGAGGGTCGTTAATCGTGCCAGCCTGCCGGAGCGGCGGCGGCTATTCAAGTCATTGCGGGTCGGGGTTTGTCCCCGGCCTGCGTGTTCGGTATCGCTAAACCCAAATACTGACGCGATCCCTGTGGGAGCGAGCTTGCTCGCGATGAGGGTACATTCAACATTACTGTTACCTGGTACATCGCTATCGCGAGCAAGCTCGCTCCCACACTGGATCCGCTCCCACATTTGGATTTTCGTGGTCGGTTCAATCGTATTACTGGGCCTTGCAACCGCGTCCGATCAGATCATTGGTGGCGACCCAATACGCCAGGCCTTCCTCACCCTTGATATGGAACGCCAGCATGTCGTCACTGTACAGCGCACCCGACGCACCCGGTTCCTGCTTCAGGCGATACACCTGCTCGGCGCCGCCGAGGCGCACCTCGACAGCATTGCGGGTATCGTCGGTATAGCGCCAGATGACCTTGGCCTCGCTGTCGCAAGTCCAGGTCGTCCAACCCGCCACCGGTTCGGACGAATGCAACAGGTTCAACTGCGCGCAACCGGCCAGCAATGCCAACGCCATGATGGCGATAAAGCCTTTCATCCGTGTTCCTCGACTGACGGCACAGGCCGCCAGCCATGAGTTAAAGGGTCAGACCCGTCAAGGACAGCCATGTTCCTTGGCCGGGGTTTGCGTTTCGTATTTGTCCAGACCGTCCGGCCCGGAGCGCTTGTTCAGCACCGGGTTGGTTTCCGCCTGCCATTCCGCCTGGTAGCAGCCTGGCTCCGGCTCACGGGGAGCCGGCTCCGACGTAGCCTGCGGTTGACTCCCGCAAGCGGCCAGGGCCACGGTCGAAAACAAAAGCGCCCACGTCTTGACCATCAGAACACTCCTTTGCCCGGTCAACCTAACCTCAGGCCTTGGCCCGGCTTTCGAGGATTTCCACCGCCGGCAGCACCTTGCCCTCGACGAATTCGAGGAACGCACCGCCACCGGTCGAAATGTAGGAAATCCGGTCAGCCACGCGGTACTTGTCGATGGCCGCCAGGGTATCGCCGCCACCTGCGATGGAGAACGCCGGGCTTTCGGCGATAGCCTGGGCCAGGACCTTGGTGCCGTTGCCAAACTGATCGAATTCGAACACGCCCACCGGGCCGTTCCACAGGATAGTCTGGGAAGCCTTCAACAGCTCGGCGAAATTGGCCGCGGTCTGCGGACCGATGTCCAGGATCATGTCGTCTTCAGCCACGTCGGCGATCGCCTTGACGGTGGCCTTGGCGCTTTCGGCGAATTCCTTGGCGACCACGACGTCCACCGGCAGCGGCACGCTGACCTTGGCGGCGATTTCACGGGCGGTATCCAGCAGGTCCGGCTCGTAAAGGGATTTGCCGACCGGATGACCGGCGGCCGCCAGGAAGGTATTGGCGATACCACCGCCGACGATCAACTGATCGCAGATCTGGCTCAGGCTGTTCAGCACGTCGAGCTTGGTGGAGACCTTGGAACCGGCCACGATGGCGGCCATCGGCTTGGCGGGAGCGCCCAGGGCCTTGCCCAGCGCATCCAGTTCGGCGGCCAGCAATGGGCCCGCCGCCGCGATCTTGGCGAACTTCGCCACGCCATGGGTCGAACCCTCGGCACGGTGCGCGGTACCGAAGGCGTCCATCACGAACACGTCGCACAGGGCGGCATATTGCTGCGCCAGCTCGTCGGCGTTCTTCTTCTCGCCCTTGTTGAAGCGCACGTTCTCGAACAGCACGACGTCGCCGGCCTTCACGTCCACGCCACCCAGGTAGTCGGCCACCAGCGGCACTTCACGGCCCAGGGCGCGGCTCAGGTAGTCGGCCACTGGCTTGAGGCTGTTCTCGGCCGAGAACTCGCCCTCGGTTGGACGGCCCAAATGCGAGCAGACCATCACGGCCGCGCCTTTTTCCAGGGCCAGCTTGATGGTCGGCAGCGAAGCCAGGATGCGCGCGTCGCTGGTGACGACACCGTCCTTGACGGGGACGTTGAGGTCTTCGCGGATCAGTACGCGCTTACCTTGCAGATCGAGGTCGGACATCTTCAACACGGTCATGGGTCGCAATTCCTGGATAACTGTTTAGAGAGCAGGTTTTTTTGAAACAGAACGCTGGGAATCAGAAAGCGAAGTCGCCGCCTGCAGGTAGTGCCCGGCAACGTCCAGCATTCGGTTGGCAAATCCCCATTCGTTGTCGAACCAGGCCAGGATGTTCACAAGCCGAGGCCCGGAAACGCGGGTCTGGCTGGCGTCGACGATGGCCGAATGAGGATCATGGTTAAAGTCACAACTGGCATGAGGCAACTCGGTATAGGCCAGCAAGCCTTTGAGCGGGCCGCTGGTGGCGGCTTCGCGCAGGATCCGGTTGACCTCGGTGGCGTCGGTATCGCTCACGGTCTGCATCGTCATATCGAGGCAGGACACGTTGACCGTCGGCACCCGCACGGCTTTGGCCTGAATTCGTCCCGCAAGTTCCGGCAGCAGCCGTTCGATGCCTCTCGCCAGACCAGTGGACACCGGAATCACCGACTGGAACGCCGAACGGGTGCGGCGCAAGTCTTCATGGTGATAGGCGTCGATCACCGGCTGATCGTTCATCGCCGAGTGGATGGTGGTGATCGACACATATTCCAGGCCGACGGCCTGGTCCAGCAAGCGCAACAGCGGCACGCCGCAGTTGGTGGTGCAGGACGCGTTGGACACCAGCAGCTCTTCGCCGGTCAGGCAATCCTGGTTCACGCCGTAGACGATGGTGGCGTCCACGTCCGCTTCACTGGCCATCGGCTGGGAGAACAACACCCGTGGCGCGCCGGCAGCGAGAAAACGCTGGCCGTCTTCGCGGGTGTGGTAGGCGCCAGAGCACTCGAGCACCAGATCGACATCCAGGGACGCCCAATCGATGCCTTCGGGGGTGGCACTGCGCAAGACCTTCACGCAGTCGCCGTTAATATGCAGACAATCGCCCTCGACCCGCACTTCGCCGGGAAACCGGCCGTGGGTGGAGTCAAAGCGTGTCAGGTATTCGATACTGGCCATGTCGGCCAGATCGTTGATGGCCACAATCTCGAACCCGGCCTTGGCCCCTCGCTCGAACAACGCACGCAAGACGCAACGACCAATCCGGCCGTAGCCGTTGAGTGCAACTCTGTAGGGACGCGGTTGGGGCATGGGGTTCTCTGACCTGGTTGAATCCATTGAGGCAGTGTCGTCTGGGCCACCGCTATCGCGAGCAAGCTCGCTCCCACAGGGTCGGTGAAAACCCTTGTGGGAGCGAGCTTGCTCGCGATGGCGTCAGAACAGACAACCTGTTTGCGGATCAGTCTTCCAGCAGCTCTTCAGCCTGACCCAGGATGTTCTCCAGGGTAAAACCGAACTCTTCGAACAAGGCTGCGGCAGGTGCCGATTCACCGTAGGTGGTCATGCCGATCACGCGGCCTTCCAGGCCAACGTACTTGTACCAGTAATCGGCGTGAGCGGCCTCGATGGCGATCCGGGCGCTGACCTGCAGTGGCAATACCGACTGCTTGTAGCCGGCGTCCTGGGCATCGAACACGCTGGTGCATGGCATGGACACCACACGCACGTTGCGGCCTTGGGCGGTCAGCTTGTCGTAGGCCTGGACGGCCAGGCCGACTTCGGAACCGGTGGCAATCAGAATCAGCTCGGGCTCACCGATGCAGTCCTTGAGCACATAGCCGCCACGGGAAATGTCGTCGATCTGGCCAGCTTCACGGGCCTGGTGCTGCAGGTTCTGACGGGAGAAGATCAAGGCCGATGGGCCATCGTTGCGCTCGATGGCGTATTTCCAGGCCACCGCCGACTCCACGGCATCGCATGGGCGCCAGGTATCGAGGTTCGGAGTGCAGCGCAGGCTGGCCAGTTGCTCGATCGGCTGGTGAGTCGGGCCGTCTTCGCCCAGGCCGATGGAGTCGTGGGTGAACACATAGAGCACGCGCTTTTTCATCAGCGCCGACATGCGCACGGCGTTGCGGGCGTACTCCATGAACATCAGGAAGGTCGCGCCATAAGGCACCAGGCCGCCATGCAGGGCTACGCCGTTCATGATGGCGCTCATGCCGAACTCACGCACGCCGTAGTACATGTAGTTGCCACTGGCATCTTCGGCACTGACGCCCTTGCAGCCTTTCCACAGGGTCAGGTTGGAACCGGCCAGGTCGGCCGAACCGCCCAGCAGCTCGGGCAACAACGGGCCGAAGGCATTGAGGGTGTTCTGGCTGGCCTTGCGGCTGGCGATGGTTTCGCCCTTGGCTGCGACTTCGGCGATATAGGCCGAGGCCTTTTCGGCGAAGTCGGCTGGCAGCTCGCCACTGAGGCGACGGACCAGTTCATTGGCCAGCGCAGGGAACTCGGCGGAATAGGCAGCGAAACGCTGATCCCAATCGGCTTCGAGCGCACGACCTTTTTCCTTGGCGTCCCATTCGGCATAGATGTCGGCAGGGATTTCGAACGGACCGTGCTCCCACTTCAACGCGGCGCGGGTCAGGGCGATTTCCTCGGCGCCCAGCGGGGCCCCGTGGCAGTCTTCCTTGCCTTGCTTGTTGGGGGAGCCGAAACCGATGGTGGTCTTGCAGCAGATCAGGGTCGGCTGGGCGCTCTTGCGAGCGGTCTCGATGGCGGTCTTGATTTCTTCCGGGTCATGGCCGTCGACGTTGCGGATCACCAGCCAGTTATAGGCTTCGAAGCGCTTGGGGGTGTCGTCGGTAAACCAGCCCTCGACTTCGCCGTCGATGGAAATGCCATTGTCATCGTAGAAAGCGATCAGCTTGTCCAGGCCCAGGGTGCCGGCCAGGGAGGCGACTTCATGGGAAATACCTTCCATCATGCAGCCATCGCCCAGGAATACGTAGGTATGGTGATCGACCACGTTATGGCCAGGACGGTTGAACTGGGCCGCCAGAACTTTTTCGGCGAGGGCAAAACCCACCGCGTTGGCGAGGCCCTGACCCAACGGGCCGGTGGTCGTTTCGACGCCCGGGGTGTAGCCGTATTCCGGATGGCCCGGGGTGCGGCTGTGTAACTGGCGGAAGTTCTTCAGGTCATCGATCGACAGGTCGTAACCGGTCAGGTGCAGCAGCGAGTAGATCAACATCGAACCGTGACCGTTGGACAGCACGAAGCGGTCGCGGTCGGCGAAGCACGGATTGCTCGGATTGTGCTTGAGGTAGTCGCGCCACAGCACCTCGGCGATATCCGCCATGCCCATCGGGGCACCTGGATGGCCGCTGTTGGCTTTTTGCACGGCATCCATGCTGAGGGCACGAATGGCATTGGCACGCTCACGACGGCTGGGCATCGCTGATCTCCTGGGTTTTGAATAGACGAAACTGAAAAAAGGCGAGCATTTTCCCTCACCCACCCGCCCGGGGGCAATGACAGATAGTCATCCAGAGCGGTTTTTCCGGTGGATAAAGTCGCTTTCGCCAGGTGAAACCTTTCCGCTGATGAGCTGTAGAGTCGAGCGCGCTCCGGGAAGTGCCATTTATCGCTCAATATCAAAACTTTTTGATATTGAACTTGCGATGACATAACCCCCTGTCTAGACTGCCGCCCTATGAACTTACGTGCGCCTTCCCTTCAGCATAACGATAGCGATGAACTGGCGGCCCTTTGCAAGGCCGGTGGCGACCCGTTGCGCCTCAATGTGTTGCGCGCCCTGGCCAACGATTCGTTCGGCGTGCTGGAGCTGGCACAGATCTTCGGCATCGGCCAGTCCGGCATGAGCCATCACCTCAAGGTCCTCGCCCAGGCCGACCTGGTGGCGACCCGCCGTGAAGGCAATGCAATTTTCTACCGTCGCGCCCTGCCCCACACCGACCTTCTGGGTGGCAAGCTGCACGCGGCATTGCTGGAAGAAGTGGACGAGCTGAGCCTGCCGACGGACGTGCAGGCCCGCATTGCCCAGGTCCATGGGCAACGGGCCGCCGCCAGCCAGGATTTTTTTGCCCGGGTCGCGGAGAAATTTCGCGCCCAGCAGGACCTGATCGCAGGATTGCCGCAATACCGTGAAAGTGTCTTGGCGCTGCTGGACAAACTTAGCTTTGCGCCCGACGCCACCGCCATCGAGGTGGGTCCTGGCGATGGCGCCTTCCTGCCGGAACTGGCAAGACGCTTCAGCCAGGTCACGGCGCTGGACAACAGCCCGGCCATGCTCGAGCTGGCTCGCCAGGTATGCGAGCGCGAAACCCTGACTAATGTCAGCCTGCAATTGGCCGATGCCTTGAATGGTGTGAACCTGCAGGCCGATTGCGTCGTATTGAACATGGTACTTCATCATTTCGCCGCGCCGGCCGATGCCCTCAAGCACATGGCCGGCCTGCTGCAACCAGGCGGCAGCCTGCTGGTGACAGAGTTATGCAGCCACAACCAGAGCTGGGCCAGGGAGGCCTGCGGTGATCTCTGGCTGGGGTTCGAACAGGACGACCTGGCCCGTTGGGCCACCACTGCGGGCCTCGTGCCCGGGGAAAGCCTCTATGTAGGCTTACGAAATGGTTTCCAGATCCAGGTCCGCCATTTTCAGCGGCCGGCTGGTGACACTCACCATCGGTAACTTGTAGGAAAACATCGAGATGAGCGAATACTCCCTTTTCACCTCCGAGTCCGTGTCTGAAGGGCATCCGGACAAAATCGCCGACCAGATTTCTGATGCGGTGCTGGACGCCATCATTGCTGAAGACAAGTTCGCCCGCGTGGCGTGCGAGACTCTGGTGAAAACGGGCGTGGCGATCATCGCTGGCGAAGTCACCACCTCGGCCTGGGTCGACCTGGAACAGATCGTTCGCGACGTCATCCTGGGCATCGGCTACAACAGCTCCGAGGTCGGCTTCGACGGCGCGACCTGCGGCGTGATGAACATCATCGGCAAGCAGTCGGTGGACATCGCCCAGGGCGTGGACCGCAGCAAGCCGGAAGACCAGGGTGCCGGCGACCAGGGCCTGATGTTCGGCTACGCCAGCAACGAAACCGACGTGCTGATGCCCGCCCCGATCACGTTCTCGCACCAATTGGTGCAACGCCAGGCCGAGGCACGCAAGTCCGGCCTGCTGCCATGGCTGCGTCCGGATGCCAAGTCTCAGGTCACGTGCCGCTACGAAAATGGCAAGGTGGTCGGCATCGACGCCATCGTGCTGTCGACCCAGCACAACCCGGAAGTCTCCTACAAAGACCTGCGCGAAGGCGTGATGGAACTGATCGTCAAGCACGTAGTGCCTGCCGAGCTGCTGAACAAGGACACCCAGTTCCACATCAACCCGACCGGCAACTTCATCATCGGTGGCCCGGTGGGCGACTGCGGCCTGACTGGTCGCAAGATCATCGTCGACAGCTACGGCGGCATGGCCCGTCACGGTGGCGGCGCGTTCTCCGGCAAGGATCCTTCGAAGGTTGACCGCTCTGCCGCCTATGCCGGTCGCTACGTGGCCAAGAACATCGTGGCCGCCGGCCTGGCCGAGCGCTGCGAGATCCAGGTGTCGTACGCCATCGGCGTCGCTCAGCCGACTTCGATCTCGTTGAACACCTTCGGCACCGGCAAGATCGGCGACGACAAGATCATCAAGCTGGTACGCGAAGTGTTCGACCTGCGTCCATACGCCATCACCACAATGCTCGACCTGCTGCATCCGATGTACCAGGAGACTGCGGCCTACGGTCACTTCGGCCGCACACCGCAGACCAAGACAGTCGATGGCGATACCTTCACCACCTTCACCTGGGAAAAGACCGACCGCGCCGACGCTCTGCGCGCCGCTGCCGGCCTGTAATACCCCGCAGCCATGAAAAAGCCCCTGGCGATCCGGTCGCCAGGGGCTTTTTCATCAAAAAATCAAAGTCAGGCGCCGTTCCTGTGGCGAGGGACAAGTCCCCGGCCCAAATAGGGCCCTCAGGTGATCTAAGTCCTGCGTGCCACCAGCAAAAACGACGCCGCACCGGCCAGCAGCCCCGCACACATCCGATTGAACAGACGCTTGCCACTGGGCTGGGCGAACAGCCGCCGCGCATGGATGCCCATGTAGCAATACAACCCGATGGCAATGCACTCCAGCGCCAGGAACAAACCGCCCAGCACCGCGAACTGTTGGGTAACGGTGCCCGCCCTGTCGACGAACTGCGGCAGGAACGCGGTAAACAACAGGATCGCCTTCGGATTACCGATCGCCACCAGGAATTCCTGGCGTGCCAGGCTGGTCATGCTGATCGTCGTGATCGCCGCTTCGCTACCGGCCTCAGGCTGAGCGCGCCACAACTGCACGGCGAGGTAGAACAGATAACCGGCACCGACAAGCTTGATTCCCAGGAACAGCACTTCCGAGGTATGCAGCACGGCGGTGAGCCCCACCGCTGCCAGGGCGATCATGATTGCAAATGCCACCAGTCGACCGATGCCTCCGCTGCACGCCCGGACAAAGCCATAACGCGAGGCGTTGCTGATGGATAACAGGTTATTGGGCCCGGGCGCCATGTTCAGCGCGAAGCAGGCCGGAATGAAAACGGCGAGTGTCGTCAGGTCCATCGAGGGGCACTCCTGGCTGGGCGGATCGAAGCACCATTGTGCCCCGCCCCAGGCTGGGTTCAAGGGACAGTTGCACAGCTAGATCGCACCACACTGTACCGCCGCCGCAACGCCCGGTAACGCTCCAGGCCTCGCAGCTTGCGCGAGCGTGGCTAGCCTTGAAAGACCCAACCAAGCAAGGATGCTTCGATGCCAGCGTTATTTCATGTACTCGTTTATTCCCTGTTCGTAGCCGCCTCCGTTAATGCAGCGACCTGTCCCGACTGGCCGGCCGAACGAACCCAGGCGGAAATCGCCGCCCGGCAACGCCAGATCGACGCCTGGGACGACAGCTACCACCGCCTCGGCCGGTCGCCGGTGGCCGATGAGCTTTACGACCAGTCCCGCGCGCAACTGGAGCGATGGCGCAACTGTCTCGACCTTCCTGCGCCAGCCAATCCGTTGCGCACGGCTCGCGGGAAAGTACCGCATCCAGTCATTCATACAGGCCTGGAGAAGCTCAAGGACGCCTCGGCCGTACAGGCCTGGCTCAATGGCCGCCAGGACGTCTGGGTGCAACCGAAAGTCGATGGCGTGGCGGTGACCCTGGTCTACCGCGAGGGGCGCCTGCATCGGGCAATCAGTCGTGGGGATGGCATTAAGGGGCAGGACTGGACTGCGAACGCGCGCAAGATCGGCGCCATTCCACGACAGCTGCGCCAACCTGTGGACCTGCTGGTGCAGGGCGAGTTGTACTGGCGCCTGGGCGAGCATGTCCAGGCCAGCAGCGGTAGCCTCAACGCCCGCGCCACCGTGTCGGGCCTGGTGGCCCGCAGCAACCTGACCGCACAGGAAGCCGCAGACATCGGCCTGTTTGTCTGGGAATGGCCGGCAGGGCCGCAGACCCTGCCCGAGCGGACGGCCATGCTGAAGGAACTGGGCTTCGCTGACACCGTCGACTACAATCAGCCGGTCCAGGCGCTGGCCGATGTCGAACATTGGCGCGACCACTGGTATCGCACACCATTGCCGTTCGTCAGCGATGGCATCGTCCTGCGCCAGAGCCGCCGCCCACCGGCCAACCGCTGGCAAGCCAGGGCGCCTTTCTGGAGCGTGGCCTGGAAATACCCCTACGCCCAGGCCCTGGCCGGGGTGCGCAAGGTCCGCTTCAACGTCGGTCGGACCGGACGTATCACCCCGGTTCTTGAGCTCGAGCCCGTCATGCTTGACGATCGACGAATCCGTCGGGTGAGTGTCAGCTCCCTCAAGCAATGGGAAGAAATGGATATCCGCCCCGGCGACCAGGTCGCCATCAGCCTGGCCGGGCTGACCATTCCTCGCCTCGACAGCGTCGTGCTGCGCAGCGTCGTGCGGCAGGACATCGATGCTCCGGTGGCAGCCGACTATCACTTCCTCAGTTGCTGGGAGCCGACACCCGGCTGCGAAAGCCAGTTTCTCGCGCGCCTGAATTGGCTGAGCGGCAAACATGGGCTCGCCCTGCCCCATGTTGGTCCTGGCACTTGGGAAAAACTCCTGGCCGCGGGCCGACTCGACGGATTGCTGGATTGGATGACCCTCGATGCCGCCGAGCTTGCTAACATGTCCGGCTTCGGCGAACGCAGCCGCGACCGCCTGCTCGCCGGCCTGCACAGTGCCAGACAACGTCCTTTCGAGCAGTGGCTCAAGGCCCTGGGCCTGCCACCTGCTGGCGGGGCCCGGCTGGAGGGCCCGTGGCAGGTGCTGGCCGAACGAGACACCGGACAATGGCAAGCCGAGGCCGGTATCGGGCCGGGGCGCGCCGCGCAACTGAGCGCTTTTTTCCGCGACCCGCACGTGCTGGCGTTGAGCGAGATATTGCGTGCTGCCGGGATCGACGGTTTCTGATCAGGCCGCGCGGTTGAACCCAAGGGGCTGGCATGCGTTCCAACAGCGCAGCTGCACCGCTGGCTTGCGAGTTTTTTACGGATTTGCCTTTTTTGGAGTTGCTATGAATTTCCTGCCCCCCGTCCTGCTGGCCTTATGCAGCCTCATGACCGCCCCTCTTTGGGCGGACGAACAGGCACCGGAACTCACCGGCTGCGCGGCCAAGCGTCAAGGCATCATCAATCAGATCGAACTGGCCAAGTCCCGGGGCAACCAGGAGCAGCAGGCCGGCCTCGAAACGGCGCTGAACGAAGTCACCACCCATTGCACCGACGCTTCCTTGCGCAAGGAACGTGAGAACAAAGTGCTTGAAGCCAAGCACGAAGTCAGCCAGCGTCAGGCCGACCTGGAAAAGGCCATGAAAAAAGGCGACCCGGAGCGGATCAACAAGCGCAAGGACAAGTTGGCGGCCTCCCGCAAGGAATTGCAGGAAGCCGTGGAGGAGCTGGATAAATAAGCAACCGTTCTCAGTAGTCCCGAAACTCTTTATGACAGGCACTGCAGGCGTCTTCGACCTTCTGCACCGCCGGCCCGAGGTAGCTGGCCCTGTAAGGCTGGACCTTGCTGGCAGTCACCAACTCAGCGGTGGCCGCCTCGAGGCTGCGCGCCAGTTCCTGGAAGCGCGCCTGTTTTTGCCAGACCTCATCCCGGGCGCTGGTGTGGTCCTCCTCCCGCACCTGCGGGAAATGTTTCCACGGCTCGCGGGACAGTTGGTCCAGTTGCACCGCGCCTTCGGCGAAACGCGCCCCATCGAACGGGATGCGACCGCGCAACATGCCGCCCAGCTCTTCATTGGTCTTGAGCATCTGCTTGAAGATCGCCTTGCGCTGGCCCAAGGGAGAATTGGGGTCGACACCGCCGCAGGCGGACAACGTCAGGCAAGCCAGCACTGCCATGAAAAAACGTTTTGCAAACATCTTGGCCTCGGGTCAGGAAACGGCAGCCAGTATCCTCGTGTCGCCGGCAAAGACCAATAGCCCTATTCACAATAAGGGTTGTGCGCACGCCCTGGCACGCATACGACCCGCGAAGGAAATCTCATGAACCGCTTCAAGACCTGGCACAAAAGCCTGGCGTTGCCCCTCTCTCTGATTGCCCTGCTGAGTGGTTGCAACCCCGGCGAAAAGACCGAGGAGCCCAAGACCCACGCGCTCGCCACCTATGTCAGCGCACCTTGGGAAGCCTTGCCGGCGGTCTCCGATGAAGACCTGCTGGCCGGTTTTGGCGCCTGGCGCAGCGCGTGCACCCGGCTCAAGGCCGATGCGACCTGGGGTTCGACCTGCGCGGCGGCGGCCAACGTGCCGCAGGCCGCCTCCGATGTGCGCAACTTCCTGAAGCAGAATTTGGAGGTCTACGGCTTGCGCTCCGGGGACAACAGCCCCAACGGCCTGATCACCGGTTACTACGAGCCGGTCTACCCGGGCAGCCTGACCCGGACCGCCGTCGCCAACGTGCCGGTGTACGGCGTGCCTGAAGACATGATCATCGTGTCGCTGGACAGTATCTATCCCGAACTCAAGGGCAAACGCCTGCGCGGTCGCCTCGAAGGCCGGGTGCTCAAGCCCTATGACGACGCGGCCACCATCGAAACCAATGGGGTGAAGGCACCCGTGATCGCCTGGCTGACGGACCCGATGAACCTCCAGTTCCTGCAAATCCAGGGCTCGGGCCGCATCCGGCTCGATGACGGTCGCCTGCTGCGCATCGGCTATGCCGACCAGAACGGTCATCCTTACCGCCCCATCGGACGCTGGCTGGTGGAACAGGGCGAGTTGAAGAAAGAAGACGTGACCATGGGCAGCATCAGCGCCTGGGCCAAGGCACACCCGACCCGGATACCCGAGTTGCTGGCCAGCAACCCGAGCTACGTATTCTTCAACCGCAACCCAGACAGCAACGAAGGCCCGCGCGGTTCGCTGAATGTGCCCCTGACTGCGGGCTACAGCGTGGCGGTGGATCGCAAGGTAATTCCGTTGGGCAGTCTGTTATGGCTGTCCACCACACGCCCTGATGGCAGCCCGCTGCATCGACCCGTCGCCGCCCAGGACACCGGCGGCGCCATCGCCGGCGAAGTCCGTGCGGACTTGTTCTGGGGCACGGGCGAGGCCGCAGGGCAACTGGCCGGAGACATGAAGCAACAAGGCCAGATCTGGATGCTCTGGCCCAAGGGCATGGCATTGCCGCAAGTGCCACAGGTGGCGAATGCGGTGACCACCAACCCCTAAGGGGGGTGATTGCCCCACCCCATCGCAAACAGGCTAGCTCCCGCAACTGATCGCTTGCAGAGCCAGACCCGATGCAGGACGAGCCAGCCCGCGATGGGGTCGGCAATGACCCAACCGCCAGGCTCAGATGGAAACGAAGAAGAAGCTCGCCACCAGCCCCACCCCCACGAACCACACCAGCGAACGCAGGATCGCCCAGTCCGCCAGGTAGCAGATGATGTAGAGCAGGCGACTGGTGATGAACAGCACGGCCAGGACGTTGATGGTGACCAGCTCGGCATTGCCGGCCAGGTGCGCAACAATCACCGCGGCGGCAAAGAACGGGGAGATTTCAAAGCTGTTCAGTTGTGCGGCGTAGGCGCGCCGCGGTGCGCCTTCGAGCGAGTCGAGAAAGTCCCGCGGATCGTGATTATCCCGCAACCGGTATTTCCCGCCGGCCTTGGCGATGCCGACACATAGGTAAGGCAGGAGAAAAGCAATCAAAATACACCACAGGGCAACCGTCATGAGGCAGTTCCTTCTTTGAGTTTTATCGAGAATCGTGAATTCGGGGGCTGGTCAGAATTTCATCACCAGCATGCCGATCAGCACCAGCCCGCAGGCTAAGAGCCGTGGCCGGCCGAAAGGTTCTTTCAGGTAGCGCATGCCGAACAGCACCACCAGGATCACGCTGATCTCCCGCAGCGCCGCCGCTTCGGCGATCGACCCCAGTTGCATGGCCCATAGCACCAGAGCGTAGCTGAACAATACGCAGAATCCGACTGCCAGGCCCAGCCGCCATTGTTGGCGCCAGAACAGCATGAACGCTGGGCGCTTGCTCACCCAGGCCAGCAACGGAAACGGCCAGGCACAGAACAACGTGATCCAGACCAGGTAATCCAACGGGTGGGACCAGCGCCGCAGGGCCTGGCCGTCGATGTAGGTGTAGCAACCGATGCACAGCCCGATCAGCGCCACCACTGGCAACATCGACCAGGGCAATCGTTCGCCGCCCCCGCCTTGCCATAACAGGCACAGCATGCCAAACGGAATCAACAGGATGCCGAGGACCTGCCGGGTCGTCAGTACCTCCCCGGCAAAGATCAGCGTCAGGGCCAGCACCACCAAGGGCGACAGGCCGCGCATCAAGGGGTAGACCAACCCGAGGTCACCGACCCGGTAAGCCTGGATCAGCAAATAGCGATACAACAGCTCGAACGCCGCCGATGCCAGGATCCATGGCCAGATTTCCATCGGTGGCAGCGCCACGAAACCCAGGGCCAGCGCCGCGAACAGCAAGGCCACGCTGTCCATGCAAGCCACCACCAGCAGACGTTCGCCACTGAATTTGATCAATGTATTCCACGCCGCATGCAGCAGCGCAGCCACCAGCACCAAGGCCGTTGCAAGCACGGCATACTCCTTTTCCTGCCCCGCTCCAGCGGGCGCTGCCCAGGCAACGCCTGCACCCCTTGAGGCTGATGAATTTTTCGCGATCCGCCGGCTGACGTTTATACTGCAAGCGACCACGCCGCACTCAGTTGCGCATAAATCAATTCCAATAAATTTCGCTGTTGCCCGCTTCCTTGAAAGGCATCGGCGTGCGTATGCCTGATCACAGCGTCAAGACTACAGACAGAGACCTTGCGCATGCCACTCGCCTTGCTTGCCCTGGCCGTTGCCGCTTTCGGCATCGGCACCACCGAATTCGTCATCATGGGGCTGCTTCCCGATGTCGCCCGCGACCTGGCCGTGAGCATTCCCCAGGCCGGACTGCTGATTACAGGCTATGCCCTGGGCGTCGTGTTCGGCGCGCCCGTGCTCGCGGTGGGCACCGCCAACATGCCGCGCAAGGCCACGCTGCTGGGCATGACGCTGATGTTCATCCTGGGCAACGTGCTCTGCGCCCTGGCCCCGAACTACCTGACGCTGATGGCCGCGCGGGTCATCACTGCGTTATGCCACGGCGCCTTTTTCGGCATCGGCTCCGTGGTGGCGGCCGGGTTGGTGGCGCCGAACAAGCGGGCCCAGGCCATTGCGATGATGTTCACCGGCCTGACCCTGGCCAATGTACTCGGCGTCCCGCTGGGCACGGCGTTGGGACAATACGCCGGCTGGCGTTCGACGTTCTGGGCGGTATCGGTGATCGGAGTGATCGCCGCCATTGCCCAATGGGCCTGGTTGCCCAAGGAAATTCCCATGGAGAAAGCCGACCTGGCCAGTGAGTTCAAGGTCCTGGGCAAGGCCAATGTGTTGCTCGCCCTGGGCATGAGCGTGCTGGCGTCCACCAGTCTCTTCAGCGTCTTCACCTACATCGCGCCCATCCTGCAGGACATCACCGGCGTCAGCCCTCACGGCATCACGATCATGTTGCTGTTGTTCGGCGTCGGCCTGACCGCCGGCAGTTTTCTTGGCGGGCGCCTGGCCGACCGACGCCTGCTGCCGTCACTGGTGGGCATGGCCCTGGCCGTGGTGCTGGTACTGGCGGCATTCAGCCAGACCAGTCAATCGGTGATTCCAGCGGCGATCACGCTGGTGCTGTGGGGAATCTTCGCCTTCGCCCTGTGCCCGATCCTGCAGTTGCTGATCATCGATCAGGCCCACGAAGCGCCGAACCTCGGCTCGACCCTGAACCAGAGCGCGTTCAACCTCGGCAATGCCACCGGTGCGTGGATCGGCGGCCTGGTGGTGGCCAGCGGGGTCAACCTGGCCGACCTGCCGTGGACCGGCGCCCTGGTCGGCGGATTGACCGTGCTGACCGCGGTGTATTTCATTTATCGCCAGCGTCGCCAGGAGGTCCCGCTGGGCGCGGCCGACTAGGCGTGCCGCTCTCGCTGCGCACCTGTGCGTGGCTGATCAGCGCGAAGATGCAACTGCCGCCGATGATGTTCCCCGCCAGGGTCGGCGCGGCGAACACCAGCCAGAAGTCCTCCCATGACAACTGGCCGGCGAAGACCAGGTAGGACACTTCGGCCGAGCCGACGACGATGTGGGTGAAGTCCCCGAGCGCCATGAGGTAGGTGATGAGGATGATGATCCACATCTTGGCGCTCTCCATGGAGGGGATCATCCAGACCATGGTGGCGATCATCCACCCGGAAATGATGCCCTTGGCGAACATCTGGCCCGTGTCGTTTTCCATGACCTTGCGGCCGATTTCCAGGAAAGCCAGGTCGGTGCGGCGGTCGAAGATCGGCAGGTGCAACATCACGTAGGCCACCAGCAGGGTGCCGCACAGGTTGCCCACCAGCACCACTCCCCACAGCCGCAACAAACGGCCGAAATTGCCCAGGGTGGGCTTGCTCATGATCGGCAGCACGGCAGTCAGGGTGTTTTCCGTGAAAAGCTGCTGGCGCGCAAGAATGACCGCGAGAAAACCGGCGCAGTAGCCGAGACTGGCGATCACCTTGAAACCTTCGTGGTCCGGCAGCCGGGAGTTGAGCAACCCCATCGCCATCAACGACAGTCCCATGGTCAACCCCGCCGCCAGGGCCGACCACCAGAGCGCGGCAATACTGCGCTCCAATTCCTGGTTGCCCTGGGTACGGATGATTTCGTGCAGCACCGCCGCCCGCGGGGGCTGGTTGCGGTCCACATCGTGTTGCTCTTGAGCCGACAGGTCAGGGGTCTTGCCTTCTTCGTGGGTGTCCATACAGCTCCTGAACCGGTGGCGTGATGTAGCTACGACACGCGGCGTCCGGAGCTGTTCAGTGGTGCACTGAAGTTCCCGGAACTTGAAACCGCCACCCTCTCACTCGACAACGGCATCCTTGAACTGATCCTTGACGTACTTGATCTCGGTCCGGCCATGGGGCGCCGGCAAGCCATCTTCGCCGAGATTGACGAAGACCATCTTCTCGACGGTCAGGATGCTCTTGCGGGTGATCTTGTTGCGCACTTCGCAGGTCAGGGTGATGGAGGTGCGGCCGAACTCGGTGGCGGTAATGCCCAGCTCGATGATGTCGCCCTGGCGAGAGGCGCTGACGAAATTGATCTCGGAGATGTATTTGGTCACCACACGCTGGTTGCCGAGCTGGACGATGGCATAGATCGCCGCTTCTTCGTCGATCCAGCGCAACAGGCTGCCGCCGAACAGCGTGCCATTGGGATTGAGGTCTTCGGGCTTGACCCATTTGCGGGTGTGGAAATTCATGATCACTCCTTGAGTGTCTGGCCGATGGATGCCCGCATCATGGCAGATTGGCCGGGCAGCGCTCTATGCCGCTGGTTCAATGACGCTCATCGGCAATTTCGATTTGCCGACAGAAACCCTTTGGAAGATCCGATTAGCCCGTTATAATCGCCCCGTTTTATCCGGCCCACCCACTGGGCCGTTCCCGCCACCTGTCCGAGGGGCGCTGCAGCAGGCTCGACCTGTCAGGCTCGGATGGGGCGTTGTTTGTACGGGGCACCCCGCGCAGACACTAAAACGCACAACGGCGCCCATTCGCATACATTACGAATGGAGGCTCTTCATGAGCGCTGTCATCACGCCTGCAGCTTTTACCGATTACAAAGTCGCCGATATGTCCCTGGCCGCCTGGGGTCGTCGCGAAATCATCATCGCCGAATCCGAAATGCCAGCCCTGATGGGCCTGCGTCGCAAGTATGCCGGCGAACAGCCGCTCAAGGGCGCGAAGATCCTGGGCTGCATCCACATGACCATCCAGACCGCCGTGCTGATCGAAACCCTGGTAGCCCTGGGTGCCGAAGTGCGCTGGTCGTCCTGCAACATCTTCTCGACCCAGGACCAGGCCGCTGCCGCCATCGCCGCAGCCGGTATCCCGGTGTTCGCCTGGAAAGGCGAGACCGAGCAGGAATATGAATGGTGCCTGGAGCAGACCATCCTCAAGGATGGCCAGCCATGGGACACCAACATGGTTCTCGACGACGGCGGCGACCTGACCGAGCTGCTGCACAAGAAATACCCAGCCGTACTGGACAAGGTCCATGGCGTGACCGAGGAAACCACCACCGGCGTGCACCGCCTGCTGGACATGCTGGCCAAGGGCGAGCTGAAGATCCCGGCCATCAACGTCAACGACTCGGTGACCAAGAGCAAGAACGACAACAAGTACGGCTGCCGTCACAGCCTGAACGACGCCATCAAGCGCGGCACCGACCACTTGCTGTCGGGCAAGCAGGCCCTGGTGATCGGCTACGGTGACGTGGGCAAGGGTTCGGCCCAGTCCCTGCGCCAGGAAGGCATGATCGTCAAGGTGTCCGAAGTGGACCCGATCTGCGCCATGCAAGCCTGCATGGACGGTTTCGAAGTGGTCTCGCCATTCATCGACGGCAACAACGATGGCACCGAGGCCAGCATCGACAAGGCACTGCTGGGCAAGATCGACCTGATCGTGACCACCACCGGCAACGTCAACGTCTGCGACGCCAACATGCTCAAGGCCCTGAAGAAGCGCGCCGTGGTCTGCAACATCGGCCACTTCGACAATGAAATCGACACCGCCTTCATGCGCAAGAACTGGGCATGGGAAGAAGTGAAGCCACAGGTGCACAAGGTTCATCGCACCGGCGCCGGTAGCTTCGATCCGCAGAACGACGACTACCTGATCCTGCTGGCCGAAGGCCGCCTGGTCAACCTGGGCAACGCCACCGGCCACCCAAGCCGCATCATGGACGGCTCGTTCGCCAACCAGGTCCTGGCCCAGATCTTCCTGTTCGGCCAGAAGTACGCCGACCTGCCGCCGGCCCAGAAAGCCGAACGCCTAACCGTGGAAGTGCTGCCCAAGAAACTCGACGAAGAAGTGGCCCTGGAAATGGTCCGCGGTTTCGGCGGCGTGGTCACCAAGCTGACCAAGCAACAGGCTGACTACATCGGCGTCACCGTCGAAGGCCCGTTCAAGCCGCACGCTTACAGGTACTGACAGCAGCTGCAAGCTTCAAGTCCCAAACGGCAAGTAAGAGCGGTGTGTTTACTTGCGACTGGGGGCTTGGAGCTTACTTCTTCATCGCTATTACGCAGCCATGAGCTGCAAGTCTAAAGCACAAGAATACGGCGCCCCGCCCTCTTGCAGCTTGTCGCTTGCAGCTTGTCGCTGGGAGCCCGACCATGTCCCAAGAACGTCGCTACAGCTTCGAGTTCTTCCCGACGAAGACCGATGCTGGGCATGAAAAACTGATCGCCACTGCGCGCCAGCTGGCCAGCTACAACCCCGACTTCTTCTCCTGCACCTATGGCGCCGGCGGCTCGACCCGCGACCGCACCCTGAACACCGTGTTGCAGCTCGAAAGCGAAGTCAAAATCCCCGCCGCCCCCCACCTGTCCTGCGTTGGTGACAGCAAGGATGACCTGCGCAGCCTGTTGACCCAGTACAAGGCTGCCGGCATCGAGCGTATCGTCGCCCTGCGCGGTGACCTGCCCTCGGGCATGGGCATGGCCAGCGGCGAACTGCGCCATGCCAACGACCTGGTGAGCTTCATCCGCGAAGAAACCGGCGATCACTTCCACATCGAAGTGGCCGCCTATCCGGAGATGCATCCACAGGCACGCAATTTCGAAGACGATCTGCTCAACTTCGTGCGCAAGGCCAACGCCGGCGCCAACAGTGCGATCACCCAGTATTTCTTCAACGCCGACAGCTACTTCTACTTCGTCGAGCGCGTGCGCAGACTGGGCGTGGATATTCCTGTCGTACCGGGAATCATGCCTATCACCAACTACAGCAAGCTGGCGCGTTTCTCCGACGCATGCGGTGCGGAAATCCCACGCTGGATTCGCAAGCAACTGGAAGCCTACGGCGACGACTCTTCGAGCATCCAAAGCTTCGGCGAGGAAGTCATCACGCAAATGTGCGAGCGTCTGCTGCAAGGCGGGGCGCCGGGGCTGCACTTCTACACCCTGAACCAGGCCGAGCCCAGCCTCGCCATCTGGAACAACCTCAAGCTGCCGCGTTGATACGACGAAGTGGCGCTGTGACAGGCCCTGGTGAACACCAGGGCCTTTTTCATCCGATGACTTCCAACGCCCACGACCTGTCCTGAACGAAAGCCCAACCCTCGTGCCAGAGCGCTCTAGCTATTTGATAGGCACTCGTCGTAACCTCAGGCCATGCCCGTCATTGCCCAGCTGCTGACCGTCCTCTTTCTCTCCTGCCTGAGCCTGGCTGTCCGGGCCGAGAAGTTGCGCATTGTCACCGAGCCCTGGGCGCCTTATGTCTATGAGGAAGGTGGCAAGCTCATGGGCCTGGACTACGAAACCACCGCCATCGTGTTCAAGCGGCTGGGGATCGATGTCGAATGGCAGCTCCTTCCCTGGAAACGCTGCCTGGCGATGCTGGAGCAGGGGCTGGCCGATGGTGCGCTGGACATCTTTCGCAGCGACGAACGCGATGCCCTTCTGCTATACCCCAGTGAACCGTTGTCGGAAGTCGAATTCGTGATATTCCATGCCAACGCCCGGCCCCATCCGTTTCGCACGCTCGATGACCTGAACGGCCTCACTGTCGGCACCTCTCCCGGCTATCTCTACAGCCAGGCCTTCCGGGAGTCGACCCAGTTCAGGCGTGAAACGGCGCCCACCCACGAAGCCAATTTCGGCAAGTTGCAGCTGGGCCGGATCGACCTGCTCATTACTGACCGTCGAGTGGGCCGCCACCTGCTCAAGCAGATGCAACTGGGTGACCAGATCAGCGAAAACCCGACCGTGGTGAGCCGCCAGAGCCAATACCTGGCGGTGCGCCGCAAGGCCGGGATGGATTTACTGGTGCAACGCTTCAGTGCCGAGCTCAAGCGCTTCAAGCGCGAACCGGGCTACGCCGAGCTGAGCGCCCGTTATGACACCGCCCTTGCGCCCCAGGCCGCACCGCCACAACCGGTGCGACGCTGAAATCAGCCGTTGAGCAGCAGGAAAGCAACGCACGGCGATTGCTCTGTTATACTCGCCCCTTCCCGCCAGGCTCACGCCCGGACGCCCGGTCTTGCGAAAGGCATCCCGACACCGCTACAGCGCAGCTTCCAGCCCGCGCGAGCCTTGTCCGGAGCTGTCTTCCAGACCCGGCAGGACCGGACGGGATGACGTCTTCTTGTTGAACGTCATTCGCGCCAGGCAAGACATCCCTTGGGCCAGGCCCTCACTAATACAGGATTGCTCATGTCCTTTGCTTCCCTCGGTCTCTCCGAGGCTTTAGTCCGCGCCATCGAGGCCGCCGGCTACACCCAGCCTACCCCGGTGCAACAGCGGGCCATCCCCGCCGTGTTGCAAGGTCGCGACCTGATGGTCGCAGCACAGACAGGTACTGGTAAGACTGGCGGTTTCGCCCTTCCGATCCTGGAGCGGCTATTTCCCAACGGTCACCCAGACAAATCCCAGCGTCACGGTCCGCGCCAACCGCGTGTACTGGTCCTGACCCCAACCCGCGAACTGGCCGCCCAGGTGCACGAGAGCTTCAAGATCTACGCTCGCGACCTGAAATTCGTCAGCGCCTGCATTTTCGGCGGCGTCGGCATGAACCCTCAGGTCCAGGCCATGGCCCGTGGCGTCGACGTACTGGTGGCCTGCCCCGGCCGCCTCCTGGACCTGGCTGGCCAGGGCAGCGTCGACCTGTCCCACGTCGAGATCCTGGTACTGGACGAAGCCGACCGCATGCTCGACATGGGCTTTGTCCATGACGTGAAGAAAGTCCTGGCCCGCCTGCCCGCCAAGCGCCAGAACCTGCTGTTTTCGGCGACGTTCTCCAAGGACATCACCGACCTGGCCGGCAAACTGCTGCACAACCCGGAGCGCATCGAAGTCACGCCGCCGAACACTACGGTCGAGCGTATCGAGCAACGGGTGTTCCGCCTGCCCGCCAGCCACAAGCGTGCGCTGCTGGCACACCTGATCACCACGGGGGCGTGGGAACAGGTCCTGGTGTTCACCCGCACCAAGCACGGCGCCAACCGCCTGGCCGAGTACCTGGACAAGCACGGCCTGCCCGCCGTGGCGATCCACGGCAACAAGAGCCAGAACGCCCGCACCAAGGCCCTGGCCGACTTCAAGGCCGGCGAAGTACGCATCCTCGTTGCCACCGACATCGCCGCCCGCGGCCTGGACATCGACCAGTTGCCCCACGTGGTCAACTTCGAGCTGCCGAACGTCGATGAAGACTATGTGCACCGTATCGGTCGTACCGGCCGGGCCGGTCGTTCGGGCGAAGCGATTTCGCTGGTCGCCCCGGACGAAGAGAAGCTGCTCAAGAGCATCGAGCGCATGACCAAGCAGAAGATCCCTGATGGTGATCTGATGGGCTTCGATGCCAGCACCATCGAGGCCGAGAAGCCTGAAGTGCGCGAGCGTCCTGACGTACGCAATCCACGCAATCCACGCGGCCCGCGGGGCGACGGCCCGAATGGCGGCGGTGGCGGTCGCAAGGATAAAGGCAAGGACAAGGGCAAGGAAAAACCGGCCAGCAATGGTCGTGGCGAACGTCCGGCCCGCGAGCAGAAGCCTCGCGAAGGCACCCCGGCCCGTGAGCCGCAGCGCCAGGTTCCTCGCGCCGCTGCCGATCGTGCCCCGGACGAGTTCCTGGACGACGAAATCGATAACTTCGGCAACCGCGTCGACTACGTGCCTCAGCAGAAACCGGCCCAGGGTCGCGGTCGCCGTCCGGGCGCACCGGCCCAAGGCGCTGGCGCAGGCGCCCCACGCGGCCAGTCCCAGGGCCGCCAGAACGGTCCGCGCAATGGCAGCGGCCCTTCCAGCGGCAACCCGTCGGGCAAGCGCAGCGGCCCACGTAGCGGCGGTTCCCGTGATGGTCAGGCCCGTCGCGAAGACTCCCGCCCGCGCCGCCCGGCCCGCGATGACCAGGCCCGCCAGGAACCTGCCGTGCAGAACCCTCGCAGCAACCAGCCGAAAATCATGCACAAGGAATCGAAGCTCGATCGCTTCCCGACGCCTGAACAGCTGGACCAGTTGCCAAGCCGCCCACGAGGCGAAAAACCTGCGTTGCTGACCCGCAATCGCTGAGTTTTCCCAGGCCGAAAAAAAGCCCCTGATCGCGAGATCAGGGGCTTTTTTATCGCATGCGAATCTTACTTCGCCTTGACACCTTCGAACGTCACGTACAGCTCGACCACATCGGAAGATGGACCCAGGTCCTTCTGCTTGCCGAAGTCGGAACGCTTGATGCTGGTGGTGCCTTCGAAGCCGGCACGGTAGCCGCCCCAAGGATCCTTGCCTTCACCCAGGAACGTGGCCTTGACCACGATCGGCTTGGTCACGCCCAGCAGGGTCAGGTCGCCGGCAACGTCAGCGGTTTGCTTGCCATCGGCGTTCTTGCCGGTGGGCTTGACGCTGGTGGAGACGAACTTGGCATCGCCGAACTTGCTCACATTGAGGAAATCGCCACTGGCGATATGCTTGTCACGCTCGGCGTGATTGGTGAACACGCTGGCGGTGCGGACGTTGAACTCGATCTTGCTGTCTTCAGGCTTGGCGGCGTCGAAGCTGAACTTGCCGTCGATATCCTTGAAGGTACCGGTGATGTAGCTATAGCCCAGGTGGCTGATCTTGAAGTCGACGAAGGCGTGCTGGCCTTCCTTGTCGACCACGTAGTCGGCAGCCATGGCCTGACCGGCGGTCAGCAGAGCGGAACCGATTGCCAGGGCGGCGAGCGTCTTTTTCAACATGCTTTCTATTCCTTTGGAGTCGAGGTTGAACATCAGGCTTGGCGTCCCAGCATGCGCTTGAGGGTCGCGTCACGGTCGATAAAGTGGTGCTTCAATGCTGCCAACGCATGGAGGCCGGAAAAAATTACCAGCGCCCATGCCAGGTACAGGTGGATCTGGCCGGCGACGTCTGCCTGATCGGGCAGTCCGGACACCAGCGCGGGAACTTCAAACAAACCAAACACCGGAATCCCGACACCGTCTGCGGTGGAAATCAGGTAACCGGCAAACATCACGGCAAACAACCCGAGATACAGGGCACTATGACCGAGCTTTGCACCAATACGGGTCATGCGCCCATAGGTGTCCAGGGTCGGTGGCGGTGGGCTGACAAAACGCCAGACCACCCGCAGCAGCATCACCGCCAGCAGCACCAGCCCAATGCTCTTGTGCAGGTCCGGTGCGTCTTTACGCCAGCTGCTGTAATAGTCCAGTCCAACCATCCACAGCCCCAGGGCGAACAATCCGTACACCACCAGCGCTACACCCCAGTGCATGACGATGCTGACCCAGCCATAGCGAGAAGAAGAGTTGCGTAGCTGCATTGCTCATATCCTGTAAGAACTGTCACCAAGACTAACGAGTTATCTATCGATTTAAAGCGGAAATTTTTGCTTTGAAATATCGAGAAATACGATCATGAGTCTGGGTAAGGTGGGTTAAGGAAAGATTAACGCCAAATACGGTGCACGATGTCGAGAGGGGCCAGCAACCATCAGGCTGTGAAACGGACCGCATCGCTTGCAAGCTTCCCGTAAGGAACCGCACTGAGCCGTAACCACCATCCCGGTTATTGGCCCTGTAATATATATGTACTCCCTTTCAATTTTCTATCTTTGATTAAATGAGTGCTCGACATTCATTTAACAAGGTGAATCACATGGCAGTTCCTTATACTCCATTTAGAGGGGACGGTTCTCCCATACTGCCTCCCAATCAAACCATGTCAGCGGGACAATACCTTCAATCACCTAACGGACGATTTCGACTGGTATTGCAAACTGATGGAAACTTAGTCCTCAAGGATGGCGAGGCTGTAGTCTGGACCGCAGATGGCAACCAGCGTTATAGCGTAACTCTGCACCTCAAAAGAATGCGTGAGCCTCTACAGTTCGTAATCAGCAACAGTGGCTTTCTCTATGATCCATCCAGAAGACGCTTATGGATCGCGGAAAGTACTCATAGCAGAGACAAATCGCTTTGGTATAACACCTGTCTGGGCATTCAGGATGACGGCAACCTGGTCATCCATGACAGGCGAACGGGAAAGATATGCTGGGCTCGCTTTGGCTTTGCACCGGGCGCCTATCCAAGCCAAGGCGAGTCACGGTCCTATTCGAAGATGTACCGATTCATACATGGAAATTCTCATTAGGACCGTTCTAATAGGTTTTTACACTACTAGTTGACCGAGCACTCTGGCTTGTATGGATCCATTTGACATTTATAAGCCAAATGAGGATCTTTTTTTGGAATCATCGGAATCATAAGAGGATCTCTACATTCACCATACACACAACCAGAAAGTACGCTCACCGCTATAACCGCAATTAATAATCTCATAAATACTCCAACCTTTTTGGTTGCACAGATTAGAGCGCAACACTTGGCGCAATCTATCGCTCCCTTCCGACTCTCTTGTGGGAAGCAGCTGATATATCGCATAGCGTGTAGGACCGGGGTTATGAATTGTGCGATTCCAAGGCACGGTACATACACACCGAAGGGCTACATGAATGGGCAAAAAAAAGCGCGACCCTCGGGTCGCGCTTTTTTTGTCTGGGCGTTACTGAGCCTGGGGCTCAGTGGTCGTCGCCGGCTTGACCGCCGGCTTTTTCACCGCTTCAGCCTTTTTCACCGGCGCCTTGGCTGGGACTTTTTTCGCCGGAGCCTTGGCTGCCGGCTTCTTCGGCGTGGCTTTGGCTGCGGCCTTTTTGGTCGGCTCGGCTTTTACCGGGGTCGCGACCTTCGGCGCTTCTACCGGCGCAGGTGCCGGAGTTGGCGCGGGCGTCGGTACTGGCGGCGCTACCGGCTCAGGCGCCTTGACCGGCTCTGGTTTCTTCTCGTCATCCGAGCCACCGAACAGGTTGGTGAAGAAGTTGCCTTTCTTCGCTGCCACCGCACCTGCCGCTGCTGCCGCCGTCGCAGCCGGTGCGACCTTGGCCGGTTCAAACGACTTGCCCGCCGCAAGGTCCTGCACCTGGCTGGCCGCCCGCTGGCCGCTGCGCAACGCGCCTTCCAGGGTGCCCGGATACAGGGCATCGGTGTGTTCGCCGGCAAAGGCTACGCGTTGCAATGGCTTTTCCCACAAGCGCCAGAACTTGCTGATCTGTCCCGGGCCATAGGCCAGGTACGAGCCGCCTGTAGAAGGGTCGGTGCTGTAGCGGCGGATCTCGTAGCCGGTGAACGCCCCGCGGGCCTGCGGGTAGAACGCATGCAGGCGGATCAGCACCTGGTCGACCATCTGTTTGTCACCAAAGGCCTGCATCACCCGGGCATTGTCACCGGACAGGTTGATCACCACGTTGGCGCCGCCCTTGAGGGCCGGCTCGATCCACATCATGCCCAGGCCGGTGTTGCTGTAGATCTCGCCCGACATACGTGCCTTGCTGTCCCAGACCGGAGTCTTGAACTTGAGCATGATCTGGTCGCGCCAGCCGTAGTTGGTGCCCTTGATCGCAGCCAGGTGCTGGGCGTCCAGGGCCGGGGTCAGCTGGATCTTGTTCAGGGCCCGCAGCGGCACCGCCAGCACCACATAGTCAGCCTGGTAGCCGACGCTGCCGACCTTGACGGTCACGCCATCCTTGTCCTGGGAAATCGCCGATACGGGCGAGTTGGTCTTGATGGTTTTCAGCTGCTTGACGAAGGCCTGGGCCAGTACCGGGCTACCGCCCAACAGGCGCGATGCGCGCAGGTCACGGTCGGAGACACCGCGATAGACCCGGGTCTGCTGGGCGAAATACAGCAGGGACAGGCGCGACGGTTCGTCATAGCGAGTACGGATCTGCTGGTTCACCAACTGCCGCGCGGTGGCCGGCAACTGCAGTCGGTCGAGCCAGTTGGACACGGTGATCTGGTCCAGGGAATGCAACGTACTGGTGGCCGTCGGGTTTTGTGGATCTTCGATGGAGCGCGCCAGGTCGTCCAGGGTGCTCTCGTAGCGCTTGAGGGCTTCGGCGGTGGCCGGCTGCTTGGTCGCAAGGTCCGCAGCGGTGAAATAAGTGCCGTCGATCAGGTAGCTGGGAGTGCGCACGAATTCGGGTGCCGGCGTGGTGCCCAGCTTGAAGGTCGACACGTAGTTGTTCAGCACCGGTTGGGTCTTGTCGTTGCCGATCCACTCGCTGGTGGCCATGCCCGAACGACCGCCCAGGCTCGGCCGGGCCTCCAGCAGCGTTACGCCCCAGCCTTTGTTCTGCAGTTCATAAGCTGCGGTCAACCCCGCCAGGCCGCCGCCGATGACGATGGCCGTCGGTTGTTTATCCTTGGCCGACGCCGAAACGCTGCCCAGCCCCACCATCACCAGCATCATCAACGCACACGCGCGCAGCCAACCAGCAGACATTCTGCAAACTCCGGAATAAAAACCAGGGAAAACTTCTGTTTACGAGCCAGCCGGCTCAGAGAACGGCGAAGAATACGTCAGCCATCAAAGCGCCGCCAGCGGCGTCTATCGCCTCGCACAAAGTAGCGGCAACGACACAATGGGTTGTCCGCAGGGCCGCCATTGCATAGGCTTGCCCGATTGTTTTGCCCGCGCCCGCCGCGAGCCGCCTCGAGGAGACTGTACATGGGCCTGAATAACCAGTGGATGCAACGCGATCTCGCGGTGCTGTGGCATCCCTGCACCCAGATGAAAGACCACGAACGACTGCCGCTGATCCCCATCAAGCGTGGTGAGGGCGTGTGGCTGGAAGACTTCGAAGGCAAGCGATATCTCGACGCCGTCAGCTCCTGGTGGGTCAATGTATTCGGCCATGCCAATCCACGGATCAATCAGCGGATCAAGGATCAGGTCGATCAGCTGGAGCATGTGATTCTCGCCGGTTTCAGCCATCAGCCGGTGATCGAGCTGTCCGAACGCCTGGTGGGCATGACACCTGAAGGCCTGACGCGGTGCTTCTACGCCGATAACGGCTCGTCCTGCATCGAAGTGGCGATGAAGATGAGCTTTCACTACTGGGTCAATCGTGGCCAGCCCGGCAAGAAGCGCTTCGTGACCCTGAGCAACAGCTACCACGGCGAAACCATCGCGGCGATGTCGGTGGGCGATGTGCCGCTGTTCACCGAAACCTACAAGGCATTGCTGCTGGACACCCTCAAGGTGCCGAGCCCCGACTGCTATCACAGGCCCGAGGGCATGAGCTGGGAAGCACATTCACGGGCAATGTTCGCCGCCATGGAACAGACCCTCGCCGAGCACCACGACAGCGTGGCCGCGGTGATTGTCGAGCCGCTGATCCAGGGCGCCGGCGGCATGCGCATGTATCACCCGGTGTACCTGAAGCTGCTGCGCGAAGCGTGCGATCGCTATGGCGTCCACTTGATCCACGACGAGATCGCCGTCGGCTTCGGCCGTACCGGGACGATGTTCGCCTGTGAACAGGCCGGTATCACCCCGGACTTCCTCTGCCTGTCCAAGGCCCTGACCGGCGGCTACCTGCCATTGGCGGCGTGTCTCACCACCGACGACGTCTACGGCGCCTTCTACGACGACTACCCGACCCTGCGTGCCTTCCTGCATTCCCACAGCTATACGGGCAACCCCCTGGCCTGCGCGGCTGCCCTGGCGACGCTGGACATCTTCGAAGAAGACAACGTCATCGAAAACAACAAGGTGCTGGCCCAGCGCATGGCGAGTGCCACCGCGCACCTGGCCGACCACCCGAACGTGGCCGAAGTACGCCAGACCGGCATGGTGCTGGCCATCGAGATGGTCAAGGACAAGGCCAGCAAGACCGCCTACCCATGGCAGGAGCGGCGCGGCCTGACAGTGTTCCAGCATGCCCTGGAGCGCGGTGCGTTGCTGCGTCCGCTGGGCAGCGTGGTGTATTTCCTGCCGCCATATGTCATCACTCCGGAGCAGATCGATTTCCTGGCGCAGGTCGCCAGCGAAGGCATCGACATCGCCACCCGGGACACGGTCAGCGTGGCGGTGCCCAAGGACTTCCACCCTGGGTTCCGTGACCCGGGCTGAGCCCTCGATTCCATTGACAAGAACACCGTGGTGGCGAGGGGATGAATCCCCTCGCCACAGGTGCCGCCCCCATGGCACCGTTAACTTTTGCAGAGATTCGAAATGAGACTGTCCCGCTTCTTCATCGACTCCCCCTTGAGCCTCGGTGACCACGAACTGCCCGAAGCCCAGGCCCACTACATCGGCAGGGTGCTGCGCATGGCCGAAGGCGATGCGCTGCAGGTGTTCGACGGCTCCGGTCAGGAATTTCGCGGCACCCTGGTGGAAGTCGGCAAGAAACGCGTGCGGGTGCAATTGGACGAACAATTCGCCGGCCAGGTGGAGTCACCGTTGCATATTCACCTTGGCCAGGGCTTGTCCCGGGGCGAGCGCATGGATTGGGCCATTCAGAAAGCCACGGAACTGGGGGTCAGCGAGATCACGCCGATTTTCAGCGAGCGCTGCGAAGTGCGCCTCAAGGACGAACGCGCCGACAAGCGCCTGCTGCACTGGCGCCAGGTGGCGATCAGCGCTTGCGAGCAGTGCGGGCGCTCCACCGTGCCGGTGATCCATCCACCGCTGCTGCTGGCCGATTGGCTGAAGCAGACCGCGGCCGAACTGAAGCTGGTCCTGCACCCGGTGGCCGAGCCGCTGGTCAGCCACGCCAGACCGCAGGCACTGGCATTCCTGATCGGCCCCGAGGGCGGCCTGTCGGATGCCGAAGTCGAACAAGCCAAGACCGCCGGCTACCACGCCGCCCGCCTCGGCCCCCGCGTGCTGCGCACCGAAACCGCGCCGGTGGTGGCCCTTGCGGTGGCACAGCAGTTGTGGGGGGACTTCTGACAGACCTCTGTCGATCGCCCACGCTCTACGTGGGAATGCATCCCGCAAGGCTCTGGGCCACGTTCCAGAAGCGGAACGCGGGGCCTCCCTGGCGGCGTTCCCGGGCGCCAGCGTGGGAACGATCAGTCACAGTCGGGCCGTGGGGATCCGGACGACCTACTGCACCGGATCACTGGTCGGCCTGGCAATAATCGCCTTCAACTCATTGGTCATCGGGAATTCCAGGTTCAGGCCCTTGGGCGGAATCGGTTGCTGGAACCAGCGGTCGTAGATGGCGTTGATCTCGCCTGACTTGTACAAGTCCCCCAGGGTCGCGTTGACCAGGGCCAGGAATTGCGGATCGTCCTTGCGCACCATGCAGCTGTAGATTTCCCGCGATTGCTCTTCTCCCACCACCACCCACTTGTGCGGATCGCGGGCCTTGGCCCGTTCACCGTACAGCAGCGCGTCGTCCATATAGAACGCCGCCGCCCGGCCCGTCTCCAGCATCTGGAACGCTTCGCCATGGTCCTTGGCGCTGATGACGAACATCTCGGCCTTGTTATCCTGGTTGTAGCTTTTCAGGAAACGTTCGTTGGTGGTGCCGGCGGTGGTGACCACGTTCTTGCCGCGCAGGTCGGCGAAACGCTGGATGCCACTGTCCCTGGCCGTCAGCAACTGGCCCTTGACGTAGATGAAGCCGTAGGAGAAGGCCACCTGCTTCTGCCGCTCGGCGGTGACCCCGGTGGAGCCGCATTCCAGATCCACAGTGCCGTTCTGCACCAGCGGGATACGGGTCTGGGACGTGACCAGGTTGTACTTCACGTCCAGTCGCGACAACCCCAGCTGTGTCTTGATGCGCACAACGATCCTGTTCGCCAGTTCCACCGAATACCCCATGGGTTTACCGCTGCTGTCGCCTATGTAGGAAAACGGCACCGACGCATCGCGATAGCCCAGGGTGATGCCTTGGCTGCTGGCGATCTTTTCCAGGGTGCCCGAAGGCGCTTGCGTGGCCTGGGCCTGGACGCCCAACAGCAGGCTCAGGGTGCAGCCGATCAACGTGATTTTTCGCATTGTTATTCTCCGTTGCGGGTGGGTCAGGCGGCGCGGGGCGTGAGGCCCTGCAAATCGATGGACGGTGTGCGCTGGCGAATCAGTTCGCTGAGCAGGCGAGCACTGCCGCACGCCAGGGTGAAACCCAGCGCGCCATGGCCGAGGTTGAGCCACAGGTTGCGGTAGCGGGTGGCCCCGATCAGCGGCACGCCACTGGGCGTGGCCGGGCGCATGCCGGCCCACTCGATGGCGTGCTCGTAGTCGCCGGCCCGGGGGAAGGTTTCCCGGGCCTGGCGCCTGATCAGGGCCAGGCGCCGGGGATCCGGCGCCGGGTCGAAGCCGACGATGTCCACCATGGCCGCCACCCGCAATCGCTCACCGATGCGAGCGTAGACCACCTTGCGGTCGTAATCGGTGATGCTCAATTCTGGCGCCCGATGCTGCGCGCCGATCGGCACGGTCAGGCTATAGCCCTTGAGCGGATACAGGGGCATCGGCACTCCCGGCAACCCCAGCGCCCCACTGCGGTGGCCGGCGGCGATCACCAGGTTGTCCACCGGCAACCATTGCCCACCGCGCTCGAGGGCCTGCACCCGGTCGCCGGCATGGCGAATGCCGGTCACCGGTCGGCCCAGCAGGAACTCGCAGCGCCCCGATGAGCGCAAACGCTCCGCCAGTCTCAGGCAGAAGGCATGGCAGTCTGCGACTTCCTCATCCGGTGTGTAAATGCCGCCCACGTAGGGCACGCCGCTCAGTGCCGGCTCCAGGCGCGCGCATTCGGCAGCGTCCAGCACCTGCTGACAGGCCGTCTGCGTTATCCGTTGGCGAGCGCGCTGGAAATGTCCGCCATTGCGAAATGTCACCAGCTTGCCGTTGCGCCGCCAGTGGAAACCGTCGAGGTGATCCTCCTCGCGCCAGCCCTGCAACGTGGCCTGGCTCAACAGCGCCAGGCGCAACAGGTGGCCACCGTTGCGACGGTTGATCGACGTCCGGCAGGCGGCCAGGAACGAGGCCATCCAGCGCCACTGCGCCGGGTCCAGGCGCGGTCGCAGCCTGAGCGGCGAATCACCGCGCAGCATCCAGCCCAGTGCCTGCCAGGGCACGCCGGCATCCGCCAGGGGCGCGACGTAGCGGTAGGACAACTGGCCGCCATTGGCGAAACTGGTTTCACGACCCAGCGTCTCCCGCGCCTCCACCAGCGTCACGTCGATGCCGTCGCGCACCAGTGCGTAGGCTGTCGCCAACCCGATCACTCCGCCCCCGATGATACAAACCCGCTGAACCATATCTGTCTCGCCCCGGTTTCCAATGGCCCGAGAATAGGAGCAGGTGACAGGGTCGGGACAATGAATAAAGATGGACCACCTATAGACAAAGGTTATGGGCTCGCCATGCGCCTTCGCCACATCGAGATTTTCCAGGCCATCCGCCAGGCCGGCACCATCAGCGGCGCTGCGCAATTGCTGCACGTATCCCAGCCGGCGGTGACCAAGGTCTTGCAGCACGCCGAGCAGCAACTGGGGTTTGCCCTGTTCCTGCGAGTGCGCGGCAAACTGCAGCCCACGCCCGAAGCGCTGGAACTGGAACGTGAAGTCGACAAGGTCAGCGAGAGCCTACAGGGCGTCCGTCGGCTGGCCCAGAGCCTGCGTCGCGCGCCCGGCCAGCGCTTGCGCATCGGTGCGACGCCGGCCCTGGCCCTGTCGTTGTTACCCACCGCGATCCACCAGTGGACCGGCCGCTACCCGGACATCGCCTGTGAATTGTCCAGCGCCCACAGCCGCGAACTGGTGCAGAACCTGCTGATGCGCGAAATCGATGTCGCCCTGACCCTGCAACCGCCCGATCATCCCGGACTCAAGGCCCAGGTCCTGGCCAGCGGCGTGCTGGTGGCCCTGGCACCGAAAGGACATTGGGCCGAGGCGGCGCTGGGCAGGCCAATGCCGCTGCAGGAGCTGGCAGGCGCGCCGCTGATCGGCCTGTCCAGCGCCGACCCGTTGTCAGCCCGGTTGGACAGCTACCTCGAAGCCGTCCAGCCGCCACCACGTGTCAGCATCGCCGTGCAGACCTATTCCCTGGCCCGGGCCATGGTGGAGGCCGGCACCGGCTTGGCGGTGATCGATCCGTTCACGGCCCTGGGCGCTTCGGCCAGTCGCACGGCCATCCGGCCGCTGTCGCCAGCGCTGTCCATTTCGCTGTATGCCGTGACCCGGGCCAACGAGGCGCCGGCACATGCCCTGGGCGCGCTGCTGGAGATTTTCGCCACTCGGGCGCAGGAGCAGTTGGATCGTTTGTCCTAGGCCCTGTGCGAAAAGCCTTGCCCCTCGGGCTCGTCTCAAGACACTTCGTACAGGACCTAGAGCACGTAGAACAGGATCGCCACGAAATGCAGCAGGCTTCCGGCAATCACGAACAGGTGCCAGATGCCATGGGCATGCCGCAGCCGGCTGTCGAGGGCGAAAAAGATAATGCCCACGGTGTACAACACTCCACCCGAGGCCAGCCAGGCGAATCCGGCACCGCCCAGGGCCGCCAACAACGGTTTGACCGCCACCAGCACGATCCAGCCCATCACGGCATAGATCACGATGGACAGGATCCGTGCCTCGGAGCGCGGCTTGATCTCCTGCAGGATCCCGATCAGCGCCAGCCCCCAGACAATCCCGAACAAGGTCCAGCCCCATGGCCCGCGCAGGGTCACCAGGCAAAAGGGTGTGTAACTGCCAGCGATCAGCAGGTAGATCGAAAAATGATCGACCTTCTGCATGATCGCTTTCTTGCGCCCGCGCACGCTGTGGTAGACGGTCGAGGCGCTGTACAGCACCAGCAAGGTAAAGCCATAGATCGCCACGCTGACGATCTTCCAGGGATCGCCGGCCATTCCGGCGATCACCAGCAACCACACCGCACCGATGAACGCTGCCACCGCCCCCACCAGGTGCGTCCAGGCGTTGAGTCGTTCCCCGTGATACATCCAATCCCCCCTCACATTCCAAAACAGACGCCAAGGCTCAGGCCTGGCGCTGCAAAGTGCAATGGTTTGCTGCTTGCCCCTGGGCCCGAGCTGTCTGGACCGGTTGGAACCCCTGTGGCGAGGGGATAAATCCCCGCGCCACACAGACACCCTCTAAAAAGAAGCCAATTGGGGCACAATCAGGCGATACGAATAAGAGTCCGCCCCATGCTGATCGACGAAGAATTGACCCTGAAGAAACTCGAGGTGTTCCTGGCCTTCATGCGCACCGGCAACCTGGCCCGGGCGGCGGCCGAGCTGCAGACCAGCAATGTCAGCGTGCACCGGGCCATTCATTCCCTGGAAAGCGCCCTGCGTTGTCCGCTGTTCAAGCATGAGGGGCGCAACCTCACGCCGCTGGAGAGTGCCTATGTACTGGAGGAGCGGGCACAGAAACTGATCCAGGATGTGGTCGACAGCGTGCGCCTGACCCGCGAGGCCGCCGGGTTCTCCGCCGAGCGCTTCAAGCTTGGTTCGCTGTATTCGTTGACGGTCAAGACCGTCCCGCAGTTGATCATGGGCCTGAAGATCCGCCGCAGTGAACTCAATATCGACCTGATCCTGGGCTCGAACATCGACCTGTTGTACAAGCTCAAGAACATGGAGGTGGACGCGATCCTGATCTCCTTGGACGACAGCGTGAACGATCCCGACTGCGAACATATCGAGCTGTTTTGCGACGACATCTTTCTTGCTACGCCAGCGGATTCTCCCTTTGCCCAACGCAGCGAAGTCGATCTGGCCGAGGTGCGCGACGAGACGTTCATCACCTTGACCCAGGGTTTCGCCACTCATCAGGACGGGGTGCGGGTGTTCAGGCAGGCGGGCTTCGAGCCGAAGGTGGCGATGCAGGTCAACGATATCTTCACCCTGTTGAGCATGGTCAGTTCGGGCGTGGGCTACGCCTTGCTGCCGGGGCGGATCGCAGCGGTATACGAAAACCGGGTGAAGCTGATCCCTTTGCAGGAAAAGTACCGGTTGCAGCAACACATCGGCCTGGTGTTCCTCAAGGCCAAGGAGCGCGATCCGAACCTGTTGGCGCTATTGGCCGAGTGCCGGATGTATGCCAATCGCCAGGCCTGAAATCACGCCGTCCCCCATCGCGAGCAAGCTCGTTCCCACAAGGAATATGTGAACGCCGATCCAATGTGGGAACGAGCTTGCTCGCAACAAGGGCTGCCCGCTCAGCGAAAATCCAAAGCCCTACCCCATCAATCCCCGCATGACCAGAAACAGCAACGAAGGCCCCAGCAGGCATCCAAGGGCCGTATAGAACGCCGCCGTCAGGCAGCCATAGGGCACCAGCTTCGGATCCGTGGCGGCCAGGCCGCCGGCCACGCCACTGGAAGTGCCCATCAGGCCGCCGAAGATCACCGCGCTGCGGGGATTGTTCAGACCGATCAGGGGCGCCACGAAAGGCGTCGCCACCATGACCAGGATCGCCTTGATCAGGCCTGCGGCGATGGACAAGGCCATCACTTCGGAACTGGCACCAATGGCGGCGCCGGTAACGGGGCCGACGATGTAGGTCACCGCGCCGGCACCGATGGTGGTCAGGCTTACCGCATCGGTGTACCCGAAAGCCATCGCCACGCCGACGCCGGCGATGAATGAGGTGGCCACCCCGACGAACAGCGCAAGGACGCCGACGAAACCGGCGCGCTTGAGTTCCTCGACACTCACGCCGAACGCCGTGGCGACAATGGCGAAGTCCCGCAGCATCGCTCCACCCAGCAACCCGATCCCCGATAACAGCGGGACGTCCACCACGCCCTTCTGTCCACCGGTCATTGCACCGCCTATGTACGACAGCACCAGGCCGAGCAGGATCGCAATGGCCGAGCCGTGCAGGCGGCCCCTGGTGAACGTGTCGCTGATCCAGTACGACACCCACATCGTGATGCCGACAATCGCAAAACCGCTGATCAGACCGTACCCGGTAATCACCTTCATCATGGATTCGTACATGGCGATCACCCGAGCGTCTTGACGGAAACGTTGGCTTCAGGCCCCTTGTTGCCAATGCGCACCAGCACCGGCACCATCGCGAAGCCGATCACCACGGCCAGGGTGCCCGCCAGTACCGCCATCGGCCCCCCCTTGAGCGCTCCGTAGACATTCTGCTGGGCCGCCATGGCCACCACGATGGGAATGTAGACCGCACTCCAGAACTCGACGCCGGCTTCGGTCTTGCCTTTGAAAAAGCCGTGTTTGCTCAGGTAACTGCCCAGGCCGATCAACAGCAGCATCGCAATGCCGACGCCACCGACGTTGGCCGGCACACCAATCAATTTACCCAGTAGCTCACCAATGAAGATGCCCGCCAGGGTACAAAAAGCCAGAAATGCCACACCGTAGATAATCATTGTTGTAATCCTCAAAGTGCATCGTCGAAGTTGTTGTTTTTGTGCTTCGCCAGCTTGAGTCGGTGTCTAGGGTCGGCGGCGGCCCTCCTCACGCAGTAGCGCCTGCAAGGTATCGAGCCGAGCCCCGTCGAAAGCAATGACAGTGCCCTGCTCGAACACCCGGCGCGCCAGGCCGGTGAGCACCGCGCCGGGTGGCAGTTCGATCTGTAGCCGCACGCCTCGCTCGTAGGCGCTTTGCACCGTGCCGCGCCAATCGACGACGCGGCACATGTTGAACGCCAGGTCGTCGCGCAAGGCCTCGATATTGGCCATCGGCCGGGCGCGACTGCCGCTGAGATAACCCAGGCTGGGCGCTTTCAAGGGTACGTCGGCGAAGGCCTGGGCCAGGGCGCGGGCCGGCGCCTCCAACAGCGGGCAGTGGGACGGCACGCTTACCGCCAGACGACATGCCTTGGCGGCTCCCTGGCTTCGCGCCTCCCGGGCAACGATACTCATGGCCTCGTCGCTGCCGGCGATGACCACCTGGTTGTCGGCATTGATATTGCCCAGGTAAACCGGTGTCCGCTCGCTGTGTACCCTTGCCAGTAATGCCTCCACCGCGGCGAGGTCCAGGCCGATGATGGCGGTCATGCCATAGCCTTGGGCAAACGCCTGTTGCATCAGCTCGCCGCGCAGGCTGACCAGCCGCAACGCATCCTCGAACCCCAGCGCACCGGCCACCACCGCCGCCGGATAGGCACCGATGGAAAGCCCCGCCACGTAGTCCGGCGCAGGCGCCTGCTCCAGCAAGCGCCGGGAAGCCGCCACGCCGACGATCAACAGGCACAGTTGCACGGCGCGGGTCGATTTCAACGCCTCGGCATTGTCCAGTTGCAACACGTCTTCGCCGAGGGCATCACTCGCCTCATCCAAGACTTGCGGCGACAGCCCGTGGAGCATGCCGGCTCGTTGCGCACCTTGGCCGGGAAACACCAACAGGCTGCTCATGCGACCTGCTCCCGCGTCGACTGCCAGGGATCGCTCACCAGCCGTGCCTGAACGTCATCCTTGAGCAAGACCCGGCGCGACACGCCCGCCCACTCGCGCAAGGCGACGGCACCGCAGGGGGTCTGCAATTGCATGTCCACGGTGCATGCCGAGCCGTCCAGTTGCGCCAGTAGTTCCCTGGCCCGAAGGCGATCCAAGGGGCTTGGTGTGCGCAGGATCAAATCCAGGTCGCTGCCCTCATGCAATGCCTCGACGCCGCTGGCGAGCTCGAACCCGGCGCTACCACCGACGCCCCAGGTCCAACCGCTGGCGTCGAGCAACGGACGCAGTCGGGACAGTGCCTGCAAGGCAGGCAGGTCGCGACGGCTTTCGATGTGACACAGGTCCTCGGGGCGCACCCGGCGTTGGATCGCCGCCACCGGCATAGTCGTGGCATAACGTTGCTCCCGGGATTGCCCGCGCACGCCTACCGCGACGTATCCCGCAGCGCTCGTCGCCCTGCGCACCACCACCGGCTGCCCGAGGCCCAGGATCTCGACAACCCAGGCTGGTGCATCCGCAGGCAACCGCTGCGGGGTCATCCCCCAGAGCAGGTCGTGGGCCATGAGGTGGCTCACCACTGCGCTCTCAACAACTGGCGAACCATACTGGAGGCCGCCCGATGAGGCGCCCCCAGACGGCTGCTCAACTCTCGAGGCGCACCGGCAAGATCATTGATCGCCTGCTGCAGGCAATCGCTCACCCGCGCCAGATCGGCCGCCGATGGCTGTTCGATACGCTCGACTTCCAGGGTTTCCCACAACAGCCCCAGGCTGGCGTAGCTGTCGATGTCATAGGCCATAGGCGGCACGCTGGCGGCCAGGGCTTCCAGCTCTTCGACGCTGCGCAGCGTCACCCGCGCCGCGGATGCCTTGCCCATGGCATGGACCATCACCCCCGGATCGCGCAGGGCGATCAGCCGGTTGGCCTGATAACCGTGGGCCAGGAAGGCTCCGGACATTGCCTTGCCCACCAGCAGGCCGATCACCGGATGCCCGGCCAACCGGGCACGGGCATAGCTGTCCGCCGCCCCCGCCAGGGCCTGATGAATGCCAAGGGCTTCTTCGCGCCGGCCATAGGCCTGGCTGGGCACGTCGACAATGGCGACCAAGGCACGCTTGCCGGACGCATCGCGGTCCGCGGCGATGGCGTCATCCACTGCCTTGGCCAGCCCCCAGCCCTCCAGCAAACCGACTTCACCGCTGCGAGCACGGGGAAAGCGACTGTCGGGATCGGCCACCACCGCCAGCAGGCGAACGTCATGCCCAGCCAGCCTGACATCGGCCACTTTCAATGAAGCAGGCAGGCCTTGTAGCGGCTCGGCACCGCCACTCAGGGCCTCGAACCAGCGCAAGCCTCTCAATGAATACGAACTCATGGGCGTTCTCCCTGATACAGCTGACGAACCGCCGCCGGCTCGATTTGCACTTCAGTGTCCAGCCGCGCCAGGCGTTGCAGGAACAGCTCGGCCTGGCCGCTGCGGTATTCGGCGGGCACTCCCAGGTGCAGCAGCTGACCGACCTGCTGGCGAATCTGCGCCACATCATCGGCCACGTAACGGTCTACCAGGCCCGTGGCGAAACGCTGTTCGCCGCCGGTCAGGCTCCAGATGAACGGCCGGTCGCGAGAGTCGTATTCATCGATCCCCGCTTCCTGCTCGATCACTTGCGGGCCATTGAGGCCCAGCCGCGCTTCCTGGGTTACCAGCAGGTAGCTGCACAACCCGGCGGCGATGGACATGCCGCCAAAACAACCGACGCTGCCGGCCACCACACCCACCACCGGCTGGTACTGGCGCAGGTCGACAATCGCCGAATGGATCTCGGCAATGGCAGCCAGCCCGAGGTTGGCCTCCTGCAAACGCACGCCACCGGTTTCCAGCAGCAGCACCGCGCGAGTCGGGATGCCCTTGCGGTTGTCTTCGGCCGCCAGCTCCAGCGCACCGGCGATTTTCGCCCCGCCGACCTCGCCGAGGCTGCCGCCCTGGAATGCGCCTTCGATGGCGGCGATCACCACCGGCAGGCCATCGAGGCAACCCTTGGCGATCACCACGCCATCGTCGCTTTGCGGCACCACACCCTGGCGCAGCAGCCACGGCGACATGATTCGCTGGAACGGGTCGAGCAGTTCACGGAACGTACCGTCATCGAGCAGGGCCTTGGCTCGTTGCCGCGCACCGAGCTCGACGAAACTGTGTTTATTCAGCAACGCTGCGCTGTCACTCATGGCCGATCTCCTCGAAGCCCTGTTCCAGGCGCAGGCGTACCACACCAGGCGTCGCGCCGAAGTCATGGATGTCGATTGTCATCGCCGGCGGCATCTGGCCGTCGAACATGCGAGCGAACAGGTGCTGCCAGCGTTGCCCGCTACCGTTGACCGAGGTCTGCACCTGGATGGTCAGCTTGCCCGCCATCCCGGGCTCGATCAGCACCTCCAGGTCGCCGGAACCGACACAGCCCACCAGCGCGCGGCCCCGTGGCGGCTGCCCGGCGGGGAATTCAAAGGATAAGGTTTCCATCAGCACACTCCCCGGTAGAAGCCATCGCCGCGCTCGATGCGGTCAAGGAACAGGCAGGCGGCCAGCAGGTCCGCTGCGCCCCCCGGCGAGGCATTCAACGCAATCAATTGTTGATCCAGCCGATGCAACTGGCGACGGCCACCCAGGCTCGCGCTGCCCCCGGCATCGAGCACCGCCCGGGCACCCTGCTGCATGGCCCGCAGGCCCGACTCGCCAGCGCGATAGAGCACGCAGGTGTCGGCCAGGGTGGTCATGATCGCCAGCAAGGCATCGAGCCGGGCGTTCTGCTCGCCGGTTCCTGCTGCGCGACTGCGCTTGAGTTGCGGCAGGCCCAGGCCAGTGACGGCTGGGAAAGCCAGTTGCGCCTCCTCCCGAGCCCCGCGCACGCCGTAGCGCTGGGCTACTTGAGCACCATGGCTCAACGGCCTGGGCGCGTAGCGATCGTCGAGCAAGGCCAGGCGGGCGGCCCTGAGCGTGACTGCGCCCGGCCCATTGGAACCGGGCTCCAGCGCCGTCGCAGCGACCAACAGGCCCAAGGCCCAGATCGCGCCACGATGGGTGTTCACGCCGCCCGTGGTGGCGAGCATCGCCGTTTCACCGTCCCGCCCGATCTGCCCGAGGGCTTCGCGCAGGTTAAGGCCGACCTCGCCGCAATCGATGGCGGCTTCGGCCATTTCCTTGAAGAACGGCCACAGCGACAGCGCCGAAGCATGCATCAACCCCAGGTGCAGGTCGGTATGGGCGCCATTGCCGCGCCGATCCACCAGGGCCGGCTTGGGTGACAGGTCGGCCTCGTCGATCAGCGCGTCCACCGCCAGATCGGCAAGACGCTCAGGTAGCGAAAGTGTCTTGGGTTGCCAGTCGAGTGCGTGCATTTACCAGCTCCTGAACTTGGCGGGCGGGTTGTAGAGGCCACCGGACCATTGCACCAGGTCGGCCACGCTCTTGGCTGCGAGCAACTCGCGGGTGGCGTCGGTGCGACGGATGCCGAGGTCTTCGGGCAAGGCGACCAACCCTTCGCGACGCAGGCGCGCGGTGTCTTTCGGGTCGTGGCGCAGGCCGATGGCGGTGACCCCGGCCACGGCTGCGATCATCGCCTGACGCTCTTGCAGGGAGCGAGCCTTGTACAGGTAGGCGATGCCTTCTTCGGTGAGCAGATGGGTCACGTCATCGCCATAGATCATGATCGGCGCCAGAGGCATGCCGGCTTTCTTCGCCACGTCCACCGCGTCCAGGGTCTCGACGAAGGTCGGCTTGCCGCCCTCCTGGAACGTCTCGACCATCTGCACCACCAGTTTCTTGCCGCGTTCGAGCAACGGTGCCTCGCCATCGCCGTGGCGCATATCGAGCCAGGCCGGCGTGCCGTGGCGGCGACCACGCGGATCATGGCCCATGTTCGGCGCACCACCGAACCCGGCCAACCGGCCGCGGGTCACCGTTGAGGAATGGCCGTCGCCGTCCACTTGCAGCGTCGCGCCGATGAACAGGTCCACCGCGTATTGCCCGGCCAGTTGGCAGACCATGCGGTTGGAACGCAGCGAGCCGTCGTGGCCGGTGAAGAACACATCCGGTCGCGCAGCGATATAGTTTTCCATGCCCAGCTCGGTGCCGAAGCAATGCACGCTTTCGACCCAACCGCTTTCGATGGCCGGAATCAGGGTGGGGTGAGGATTGAGGGTCCAGTTACGGCAGATCTTGCCCTTCAGGCCGAGGGACTCGCCGTAGGTCGGCAGGATCAGTTCGATGGCGGCGGTGTTGAAACCGATGCCGTGGTTGAGGGACTGGACGTTGTGTTTTTCATAGATGCCACGGATCGCCATCATCGCCATCAACACATGAACAGGCTTGATGTGCCGTGGGTCGCGGGTGAACAGCGGCTCGATGTAGAACGGCTTGTCGGCCACCACCACAAAATCGACCCAGGACGCCGGGATATCGACTCGCGGCAGGTCGCTGACGTCGTCCACCAACTGGTTGACCTGGACAATGACAATGCCGTCGCTGAAGGCCGCCGGCTCGATCAATGCCGGGGTGTCTTCGGTGCTGGGGCCGGTGTAGATATTGCCGGCGCGGTCAGCCATGAAACCGGCCGAGAGCACCACGTTGGGGATCAGGTCCACCACCAGTCGCGCATACAGCTCGATGTAGGTGTGGATGGCGCCGATTTCCAGCAGGCCGTCTTCCAGCAACTGGCTGATGCGCAGGCTCTGGGTGCCGGCGAAGGAGAAATCCAGCTTTCGGGCGATACCTCGTTCGAACAGATCGAGGTGCTCGGAACGGCCGACGCTGGGCATGATCATGTGCAGGTCGTGCAGCTTCGCCGGATCGACTCTGGCCAGAGAGCGCGACAGAAAGTCCGCCTGCTTCTGGTTATTGCCCTCCAGTACCACGCGATCGCCCGGCAGGATCAACGCCTCCAGCGCCGCGACGATTTTGTCGGTGGGCAACACCACACCGTCGGCAAGCCCCTTCACCAGCTCGAGACGCCGCTGCTTTTCGCCGCGCCGCCGCGTCCAGCGCGAGTCGGGGGATATTGTTGTTGTCATGACCACTCCACGGGTTCGCTGTCGTGGGGGTCACATTAGGAGCGTCGTGGCAGATGCATCAATCAAGCTCAGCGCTGGATCGTTACGGTTGGAGTAACGGTAAGAAAAACGAACCCAGTTCCATGCGGGAGCGAGCAGGCTCGCGATGGCGGTGGATCAGTCAACAGTGATCTGGCTGACACTGCGCTATCGCGAGCAAGCTCGCTCCCACATTGGCATGCGCCAGATCCAATTTTGTGGCGAGGGGATTTATCCCCGTTGGGACGCGAAGCGGCCCTGAAGGCGGATCAACGCAAGACCGCTGATCGGTTAGCTGCTTCGACCTGTCAATGTTGACAGTAGCCAATCCACCCGTTACAGCGCTGAATAAGTTGCACCGCGATCTTCAATGACCGGTTTCTGAACAAGGTCAAAAGCGCTGTAACTGGAGAGAAAACATGAACGACGATTGGACCGATTTTGAGGATGGAGAAAGGAACGGGTGGGAAAACGATGTAGGTTCTTTGGATGGAATACTTAAAACGGAAGAAGGGCCGAATACGTTCTGGTCTGGCAAGCTGGAATGGAGACCCCCATACATATTTCAGCCATCTCTCGCCAAGATGTTTACCCTTTTGGAGAGCAAGAGAGAGGGTTCCTTTTCACATCCTTCAAATACCGCGTCCACCCACCGGAACCGGGGGAAGCAAGAGAAACCGCAATCGTTGTTACAGCGAATGTATCGCTGGGCTATGCCGCTTTTCCTATAGACGGAAGAACTCAAACCGGTAAGTGGCTGGACAGTAGTCCCATCGGAGTTCGCTACTCCGGTAGCAGAGCCCATGTCTTGATCGGTACGGATTTCGGAGACGGTTTGTCCCGCAAGGTAGACATCGACGAGATTAAAGTAGAGAGAGTTCCCGATAAGTAAATAGAAACGCTTGGACCACAGTCACTTCCTGGGACAACTATGCGGCCCATCGGGAGCGAGCCTGCTCGCGATGGCGGCGTGTCAGGCAACATCAATGCTGACTGTTCTGCCGCCATCGCGAGCAAGCTCGCTCCTACAATTGGATAACGGGAGCAAGCTCCCTTTGCCACAGGATGCCGGTGGTCCGATCTAACAGCGGATGACTACTTCATGGTTTAGCGGATTCAGGCTTTCACCAATCCCGCAGCCACCACCAACTCCTCCAACGCCAACAAATCCGGCACCTTCGCCACATGTTCGCCCACTTGCACCGCCGCCTGCTCCAAACCGCACAGCGGCACGTCGACATAGCTCAGCTGGCTGTCGAGCTTGTAGGAGCGCGGGATGCCCTGCACCAACAGCGCAATGAACCTCAACTCCGGCCGTCCGCCCAGGGCGTTGAGGACGACGATGCGCGCGCGCTCGCCGATCACGGTTTTCTGGCCGCAGGCCGATTCGAAGCTCAGTAGCGGGATCTGCCGTTCGCGCCAGCTCACCCAGCCCAGGAACCACGGCGGGGTATCCATATCGAAGGCGCTGCTCTGGTAGTCGATCAGCTCGGCCACGGCCACGTTGGGCAGGATCAGGTGACGGTCGGCCAGGGGCAGCAGCAACCCGGTGAGGTAGCGGGTCAGGTGCTCATGCATGGGTTTTGCTCCAATGCGCGATGCTGTCCAGCAGGACCGACTCCTGGTACGGCTTGCCCAGGTAATCGTTGACGCCGAGGGCCATGGCGCGATCGCGGTGTTTCTGGCCGGTGCGGGAAGTGATCATGATGATGGGCAGGTGTGCCAGGCGAGGGTCGTTGCGCACCTGGGCAGCGACTTCAAAGCCGTCCATGCGTGGCATCTCGATGTCCAGCAGCATCAGGTCCGGCGAATGCTCGGCCAACAGCGCCATGGCATCCACCCCGTCCTTGGCGGTCAGGACGTGCATGCCATGGCGCTCCAGCAGGCGGCTGGTGACCTTGCGGACCGTCACCGAGTCGTCCACCACCAGCACCAGTAACGGCCGCTGATGCTCGCCCTCGGCTTCAGATACCGGGCGACGCGCCACCTGATGGGACAAGGCGCGGATCGGCGCCAGCAGGTCCAGGATCAGCACAACGCGGCCGTCCCCCAGGATCGTCGCCCCGGACAATCCCTGCACCGCCGAGAACTGCGGGCCGAGGCTCTTGACCACGATTTCCCGGGTGCCGAGGGTGGCGTCCACCTGCACCGCCACATGCCGCTCGTTGCATTGCATCAACAGCAGGGGCAAGGGTTGGCTCTGCCCCAGTAATTTCGGCCTGGGACCGGTCTTCAACAGTTCGCCCAGGTAACACAGTTCATGTCGCTGGCCGGCGTAGGTGTACACCGGCGGGTCGAGTTGATAATAGGCATCCAGCTCGGCCGGCAGCACCCGAACGATGCTTTCGATGGTGTTCAACGGGATCGCGTACTGGTCTTCGTGACACTGCACCATCAGCGCCCGGTTGACCGCCACGGTAAAGGGCAGGCGGATGCGGAAATGCACGCCCTGCCCCGGCGTGGAGTCGATGACCATGCTGCCACCCAGTTGCCGGACTTCTTCGTGGACCACGTCCATGCCGACGCCGCGCCCGGAGATCTGGGTGATTTTTTCCGCCGTGGAGAACCCCGGCTGGAGAATGAACTGTAAGACATCCCGGTCGCTGATGTCGCTGTCCGGCGCCAGCAGTCCACGCTTGATCGCCTTGCGCCGCACCGCTTCCAGGGGCACGCCGGCACCGTCGTCGCGGATGTCGAATATGATGTCGCCACCCTCGCGGGACAGGTCGAGGCTGATGCGTCCCCGCGCCGGCTTGCCCGCGGCGATGCGCACATCGGCGGGTTCCAGCCCGTGGTCGACGGCGTTGCGCAGCATATGCTCCAGCGGCGCAGCCATGCGTTCCAGCACATTGCGATCCATCTCGCCTTCGGCGTTATCGACCACGAACTCCACGTCCTTGCCCAGCTCCTGGGCCACTTGCCGGACGATGCGCTTGAGGCGCGGCAGCATGCGCTCGAACGGCACCATGCGCGTGCGCATCAGACCTTCCTGGAGCCGGGTGTTGATCCGTCCCTGCTGCTGCAGCAGGTTCTCGGCGTCGTGATTGCTGCGGTCGAGGGTTTCCTTGAGGTCGAGCAAGTCCGAGGTGGATTCGAACAGCGCCCGGGACAGCTGCTGCAGCTGGGAGTGACGGTCCATTTCCAACGGATCGAACTCCTCGTAGCCCAGCCGCTCGGCTTCCACCTGCTGGCGGCTGAGAATTCGCCCCTGGGTTTCGGTGTCGAGTCGCCGCAGTTGGTCGCGCATGCGCTCCAGGGTGGTTTCCATCTCGCCCAGGGCCACGCGGGCGTCATTGACTTGCTGTTCGATACGGCCACGGAAGATCGACGCCTCCCCCGCCAGGTTCACCAGGTCATCCAGCAGCTCGGCGGAGACCTTGACCATGTCCGCACCTTCGCCCGATGCAGCCGGCTCAGGCTTGGCTGGCACCGGGACCGGGGCAGGAACCGGCGCGACGGTGGCTTCGGGCGCGGGGCTTTCCTGGGGCTGGTTGACCGCCTGGATCTGTGCGATCAGCCGGTCCGCCGGCGGGCAGGGCTGGCCGGCACGCACCGCGTCGAGCATGTGCGCCAGCCGGTCATGGCTGCTTTGCAGCAGTGTGAACAGCGTCGGGGTCGGTTGCAGCAGGCCCGCCGAGAGGCCTTCATAGAGATTTTCCAGCTCGTGCGCCAGATCGCCAATAGGACCGATTTCCACCATCCGCGCCCCACCCTTGAGGGTATGCAGGTCGCGCAGCAGGGTTTCCACGGCCTGGCGGTTCGACGGCTCGGCCTGCCAGCGCAGCAACGCCGCGCCGGAGCTGTCGAGGATATCGAAGCCCTCCTCGAGGAAGATCTCCAGCAATTCGGGATCATGAGGGGCGCCGTCGCCCTGGATCGCTGCGCCCGACTCGATGGCGTTCGGCTTGTCCTGGCGGAACCTGCGGATGGCATCGATCAACGAAACGGGGTCGCCCAGCGCCTGGCCCTGCTGCAATTGCCCGAGCAGCAACTCGAGGCGCTCATGGCTGCTGTTGAGCAGTTGCGCCAGCTCTTCACTGTAGCTGTAGCGGCGGTCCACCAACCCTTCGTAAAGGTTTTCCAGCTCCTGGGCCAGGTCGCTCACCGGCCGGACATCGGCCATCCGGGCGCCGCCCTTGAGGGTGTGCAGGTCCCGTTGCAGCGAGGACAGTGGCGCGCCGTTGTCCGGGTCGGACAGCCAGCGTTGCAGGGCCTGGGCGGCACTTTCCAGGATGTCCTGGGCCTCTTCGAGGAAGATCGAGGTGATGTCGTCGTCCATGGCCGCGTCATCGCGCTCCAGGGCGGCCGTCGCATCGCCCAGTTCGCGGATGCTCAGGGTCCGGCTGCCATCGCTGCGGATCAGGCCCGTGGCCGACGGGTCGAGGCCGGCTTCGAGCAAGCGACGCAGGGCCTGCACCCGCTCGGGTTGCGGGTGGACGTGCTGCCCGGCGGCCAACTCGTCGAGCATGTCGATCAATGCCTCATGAGCCCGTTGAGCTTCCTGGAAAAACTCATCGCTGACCGCCAGGCTGCTTTCCTCCACTGCCCCGTAGAGGTCGAGCAAGGCTTCGCACAGCTCATCCATCGAATGCAGCTCAGCCAGGTGCGCACCTTCACCAAGGGTGGTCAACTCATCCAGCAGCGCGCTCAGTTCCTGGCCTTGGCCGGGGTGTTCCTGCCAACGCTGCAACAGGCTCTCGGCATCCAGCAGGATGTCCATGCCCTGGGCGAGGAAATCGTTGATCAGTTGCGGATCCCGCTTGGGCCGCAGGCCTTTGTCCGGTGCGTCGAGGGCCGCTTGCAGGCGCTCGGCCAACAGGGCCTGGGTGCGCTGGATCAGGTCCTCGGCGCCGGGTATCGGCGCCAGCGGGTCGCTCTGCAACTGGCGCAGCCCCACGCGCAGCAGCCCCTCGGCCTCCAGCAGGCATTCCACCTCATCCAGGTCGAGGGCAATCAGGTGCGCCCGATATTCCCGGGCGAGCTGGTCCATCGCCCCGGCCAGTTCGGCGATGGGCAACACGCCAGCCATGAACGCACTGCCCTTGAGGGTGTGCAGGGCCCGCTGCAATTCGTCGCCGGCCTGCAACGGCAAATGCTCGGCGGCCTGGTCGAGGAAACGCTGCAGGCTGGCGAGATGGCCTTGGGCTTCGTTGTCGAAGATTTTCAGCAGCAAAGGGTCGAGGGCGGTCACGTCCCGCTCGTCTTCATCCTCTTCGTCGCTGCCCCTGGCAAGGGCATGGGCGCGGGCAGCCAGACGGTCGACATCGTCGCGCTGGCGCTGGCGATGGGCGGCGAATTCGGCCACCAGGGCGGGAAGCAGTCGCACCGTGTCGTCGATCAACTGCTGCACCGATGCTCCCGGTTCGACGCTGCGCTCCAGAACGCGATTGAGCAGGTTTTCCACCGCCCAGGCCAACTCCCCCAGCACCAGCGCCCGCACCATGCGACCACTGCCCTTGAGGGTATGGAAGGCCCGGCGCAGTTCGCCCAGGGCGCCATGATCGTCGGGACGGGCCGTCCAGCGGGGCAGATATTCGCGCAGCACATCCAGCACTTCCTCGGCTTCTTCAAGGAAGACTTCGCGCAATTCGTCGTCCACCGGATGTTCGTCCATCGGCGGTGGCAGCAGGCTGCCCGGCGTACTGCGTGCCGGGGGATTGACCGCCGAGACCGGGCTGGCCAGCACTTCGGCCAGGGACTGCACGGTCTGCGGGTCATCCAGCTCCTGCAAGTCCTGCATGAGCTGCGCCTCGTTGGGGCTCAGCACATCGTCAAGCAATGGCACCCGCGCTTCGTCGGGGAAATAACCGAGGGCCGCCAGGCTTCGCTCCACCTCATCGAGCAGCGACTCACCGGGGTTCTGCGGGTCCTCGCTCAAGCGCTCCAGATAATATTCGAGGCCACTGATCACATCCGCCAGATGGTCGAGTTCCTCCCAGCCCGGCTGGGCCCGTTCCAGCAGCAGATGGTCGCGGATAAAGCCATTGCAGGCCTCCACCAGGCCGGCGGCGCGCCCCAGGGGGATCATGGCCAGCGCGCCGCGCACCTGGGTCAGCAAGGCGGGCAAGGCCTGCAGTTGCTCGCTGTTCCAGTCGGCCTCGATGTAGTCGACGATCATGTCCTTGGCCTGTTGCAGGCAGGTGTGGGCTTCCTTGATGACGATCTGGTGGATCTGGGTCAGGTCGGTGGTGGGCAGGTGGTTGTCTTCCGGACTCTCGGGCTCGACGGTGCCGACCATGCCGGCCAGGGTGGCTTCGACATAGAGCAAGGCACCGGCCACATCCATGAGGGTCGCGTCGTCCGGCTCGCGCTGCCCCTGGGCGAGGCTCAGCACCACCGCCAGTTGATCGATGATGACCTTGCGCGGCTGACCGAAACCCAGCACCGCCAGGGTGTCGGCGATCTGTCGCAGGGGGGCCAGCAGGCTGTCCAGCTCCGAGGCGTGCTGGCGATCGCTGCGTACGAACAGGTCGAGCCGCTCCTTGACCCGCACCAGCTCTTCGCAAAGCGCGGTGAGCACCGAGCGCATGGCATCGCGGTCGGGCCCGGCCAGGCGCGCGCGTTCTTCGTCGACCATGGCGCTGTCAGGTAGCGCGTCGTCCAGTGAGTAGCGTTCTTTCATGATCTGCATCTGCCCGCTGGGATGTTCGGCCTTGGCAATATAGAACAACAAGCTCTTGAGCAAATGAGGCGGTGCCGGTTGATTGATCCCCGGCATGCCCTGTTCCAGCAGACGCTTGAGCTCCTTGTCGGCTTCCTTGAACAGGCTGCGCAGGGCCGGGCTGTTGGCGATGCGTCCATCGCGCATGCCTTCGACCAGCGCCGACGCCACCTGCCACAACGCATTGAGCGGCGCCCCGGCGCACAGCCCTTCGAGGCGGTGGAAGACTTTGGTCAGGTAACCCAGGTACGTGGCGTCGTCCTGTTCGCGCAACAGCCCCACCAGGGCCATTTGCAGGGTCTGGCGCAACTTGCGCAGGGTGTTGGGCAACTCCGGCGGTTCGAGCCGCTTCAGGGCCGCTTCGCTGAGCGGGGCGATCTCTGGCAGTTCCGGGCTGAACAGGCTGGTTTCCGACAGCAGGCCCTCGCCCCGGGCGCTGCGCAGATCGTTGATCAGCGGCAGCACCACCAGCGGCAAGTCCCGGCGCGCGCCCTGGACACGGTCCAGGTACATCGGCAGTTGTCCCAGGGCCTGGCTCAGCAGGCTGATGGCCTCGTCACGATGGGCGATGAGGTTGTCCCGCAAGGCGGCGCACAGCTGCTCCATTTCTTCGGCCAGCAACGCCGCGCCGTAGAACTCGACCATCTGCAGGCCGCCGTGGACCTGATGAATACAAGCCAGGCATTGGCCGAGGGCATCCGACGCCTGCGGATCCTCCACCAGGCGGTTGAGGGCCAGGTGGGCCTGCTTCAGCGTTTCGGCAATCTCGCCCTTGACCCACTCCAGGGCCACATAGTCGTGCCGATCACCCATAACCACTCCAAATCAACCCGTGACAGGCCAAGGGTACAAATCAACCCTGTGGCGAGGGGACTCATCCCCGTTGGGGCGCCAAGCGGCCCCTGACGATACCGATATCAACCTGTGTTTCAGGATGACCTTTTTTGGGGCTGCTGCGCAGCCCAACGGGGATAAATCCCCTCGCCACAGAAGATCTCTGCGGCCAGGAAAGTGCGCTCAGTCACCCCTTGTCCTCCTCAACCACAGGTGCCGCCGGCAAGGTAAACCCCGACACCGAACGGCGCAGCTGGCTGGCCATTTTCGCCAGGTTGCCAATGCTCTCAGCCGTGGCGGTTGAGCCGGATGAAGTCTGCGTGGTGATCTGCTGGATCACGTTCATGGTCAGGGAAATCTGCCCCGCCGAGGTGGTCTGTTGCCGCGCGGCGTTGGAAATGCTCTGGATCAGCGCCGCGAGGGTCTTGGACACCCCTTCGATTTCCTCCAGGGCCACCCCGGCATCCTGGGCCAGGCGGGCACCGCGCACCACTTCGCTGGTGGTCTGCTCCATGGAAATCACCGCCTCGTTGGTGTCGGCCTGGATCGCCCGCACCAGCGTTTCGATCTGTCGGGTCGCCGCCGAGGAACGCTCCGCCAACCGCTGCACCTCATCGGCCACCACCGCGAAACCACGCCCGGCATCACCGGCCATGGACGCCTGGATCGCAGCATTGAGGGCCAGGATGTTGGTCTGGTCGGCGATGTCGTCGATCAGGCTGACAATGTCGCCGATTTCCTGGGAAGACTCGCCCAGGCGCTTGATGCGCTTGGCGGTGTCCTGGATCTGCTCGCGAATGTTGTCCATGCCATGAATGGTGTTGTGCACCACCTCGTTGCCCTTGTTGGCGATTTCCACCGAGCGTTCGGCCACCGCCGACGACTCGGCGGCGTTGGCCGATACCTGGTCGATGGACTGGGCCATTTCATTGATTGAAGTCGAAGCTTCGCTGATTTGCTGGGCCTGGTGCTCGGAAGCCTGGGCCAGGTGCATGGCGGTGGCCTGGGTTTCCTGCACCGCCGCGGCGACCTGGCCGGCGGTGAGGTTGATGGTGGCGACCAGATCGCGCAACTGGTCCACCGAATAATTGATGGAGTCGGCGATGGTGCCGGTGAAATCCTCGGTCACCGAGGCCGTGACGGTCAGGTCGCCATCAGCCAGGTCGGCGATTTCATCCAGCAGACGCATGATCGCGTTCTGGTTGCGCTCGTTCTTTTCCGCGGTTTCGCGCAACTGCCGATTGGTTTCCCGGACCATGACCAGGCCGATCAGGATAATCGAGGCCAACGCCAGCAGGCCCAGCACATAACCGCCGATGGCATGGACCGAGCGGCCTCCGGCCAGGTTCTCGAGAGCCGTGGTCAGGTGCGAGGCTTCGTCGAGCAGAGTCTGCGACAGGTTGAAGATGTTGCCCGCCGACTCCCGAACCTTGAACAGCTCCGGCGAGGTTTCGAGGATTTCGTCCACCGAGCCCGAGACGAATTCGAAAAGCTCGCTGATTTCACTGAGGCGGGCCCGGGCGTCGCGATCCTGGACCTGGGAAATCTTCAAGGCCGCGTCGCCTTGCAGCATGCCGTTGAGCACCTGGCCGAAACGCGCGGCATCGCGGCCGAACGTGTCGGCGGCCTGGCTGGCGTTTTCGTCGCCCGCCAGCACCGTGTTCACCGCACCGAGAATGCGCTCGGCCAACAACGACTGACGCTGGGCCATGGCCACCTGGGACGCTGGCGCGCCGCGCTGCAACAGGATCTCGACGACCTTTTCGTATTCGACCTGCAGTTGCGGCACGGTTTCAGCCAGGGTCGCCGCCACCTGGTGCAGCGACAGCACCGTCTGTTCACTGGACAGGATGGCGTCGGTGTTCTTGAGCAGGCGCTCCCAATCCAGCTGCACGGCGCGCATCTGGGGGCGCAGGGTGGTAGGTGCCGGAGGCAGGCCCGTCACCGGGTCACCTTGCTTGAGATAGCCCCAGCGCTGGGCGAAATCATTGCGTGCATCGCTCAGCAACTTGAACGCCGCAGCCTTGCCGGCGGCGGCCTCGGTGGCGTTCTTGGCGATGCGCTGGGACAGCACCCGCAACTCTCCCGCATGACCGATGTACTGCTTGTCGTAGGTGGACTGGGTGTTGAGGTAGGCGAAATTGGCGAACAGCAGCATGATGAAGACGATCAGCGCGACGAACAGCACGATGATCTGCGAACGACTGCGCGATGCTTCCAGTGGCTTGCCTGTGTTTGCTTTGATCATCGATTTTCGCCTGTGCTACCCAGTCCAACTCACTCACCGTGGTCCCATGTGCAAGCGAGCTTGCTCGCAATAGCCTTGGATCAGTCAGTTCTGGCTGACCCACCGCTATCGCGAGCAAGCTCGCTCCTACAAGGGCCTGCGCTGCATCTCGTCAAATCGCCACATCCATGAAACCCGCCGACCGCGTCAGGGCGAAAGGGCTGAACACCTGCCACTGCCGCTCGCCGCGAAACCGGCCCTTGACGAAGGCCGCCTCCGGGCCGTCGCAGTCGTCCGCCAGCGTCGGCTCCAGGCTGTCCTGGGCGAAATGCTGCAACCCCAGGACTTCATCTACCAGCAACCCGGCGAATATCTCGTCGTGGTCCACCACCAGCACCCTCCGTTGTTTGCGCACCGCCGACAGTTCATGACCGAAAAAGCCGCAGAGGTCCATCAGGGGCAACAACCGCCCGCGCAGGTTGGCCACGCCGCGCACCCAGGGCTTGACCCCGGGCAGGTGCGTGTGGCGCGGCTCATGCAGCACTTCGCTGACCTCTCCCATGGGCGCCACGTACCAGTTCTCTCCCAGGCGAAAACCGATGCCGCTCCAGCTGTGGTGCAGGGTCGGCTGGGACGGCAAGTCCGCCGCCAGGGACCGGCAGCGCCGATCGATCTGCAACAGCAGTTCGAACGCGGTCAGGGATGGGCTCATGGCCGCGTCATCAACCCGCCAGCACGTTATTGAGGGTCTTGATCAGGGTTTCTTCGTCCACCGGCTTGGTCAGGTAATCCTTGGCGCCCTGGCGCGTGCCCCAGACCTTGTCGGTTTCCTGGTCCTTGGTGGTGATGATGATCACCGGGATATGGCCGGTGTCCGGGTCCTTGGTGAGCTGGCGGGTCGCCTGGAAACCATTGAGGCCGGGCATGACGATGTCCATCAGTACCGCGTCGGGTTTTTCCTGGCGGGCCAGGGCCACGCCGTCGGCGCCGTTCTCGGCCTTCAGGACCTGATGACCGTGCTTTTCCAGCATGCCGGTCAGCTTGTACATTTCGGTCGGCGAATCATCGACGATCAGAATTCGTGCCATGGTGTTCCCCATTCTTGTCGACCCCCAGGCCCCGTGGCCGAGCGTCATTTAATGTGCCTGGTGCGGCTGGACAGCGGCAAAGCCCGGGACATGGGCCTGTATCGCGCCCAGCAGTTCTTCCTTGCTGAAAGGCTTGGTCAAAAATTGATCGGAGCCGACAATACGTCCCTTGGCCTTGTCGAACAGGCCGTCGCGGGAAGACAGCATGATCACCGGCGTGGCCTTGAAGGCGCTGTTGTTCTTGATCAAGGCGCAGGTCTGGTAGCCATCCAGGCGCGGCATCATGATGTCGACGAAGATGATGCCTGGATGATGGTCGGCAATCTTGGCCAGGGCATCGAAACCGTCGACAGCCGTGATCACTTCGCAACCCACGTTGCGCAGCAAGGTTTCGGCGGTGCGGCGAATGGTCTTCGAGTCATCGATGACCATGACCTTCAAGGCGCTGGGTTGCTGTTGCGTAAGATGCTCTGCCATTGCCACTGCGAACCGGTTTTTAACGCGTAAATGCGACCGACGGCGCAAGCCCTTGATGTTCAAGGCCCGCGCGCCACATGGCAGCCTTTTTAGCACAGTCTCCAGCGCCGGGCTATCGGCCGCTCGGCGCGATGGTTTTTCCTTGACCGACAATTCGCCGGGCGCCACTCTGACGCCACTTTTTCACGGCATTCATGCCCATCAGTTTTTTCGAGGAACCAAGCCATGAGCGTACGCGTCGGCATTGTCATGGACCCTATCGCCAGCATTTCCTATAAAAAGGATAGCTCGCTGGCCATGTTGCTGGCCGCCCAGAAGCGCGGCTGGGAGCTGTTCTACATGGAACAGCGCGACCTCTACCAGGCCGAAGGCCAGGCGCGGGCGCGGATGAAGCCGCTGAAAGTCTTCGCCGACCCGCAAAAGTGGTTTGAACTGGGCGAGGAAAGCGATGCACTGCTCAGCGACCTGGACGTGATCCTGATGCGCAAGGATCCACCCTTCGACATGGAGTTCGTGTATTCCACCTACCTGCTCGAGCAGGCCGAAAACGCCGGCGTGCTGGTGGTCAACAAGCCCCAGAGCCTGCGCGACTGCAACGAAAAGCTGTTCGCCACGCTGTTCCCGCACTGCACGCCACCGACCATCGTCAGCCGACGCCCGGATGTATTGCGCGAGTTCGCCGATCATCACGGCGACGTGATCCTCAAGCCGCTGGACGGCATGGGCGGCTCCTCGATCTTCCGCCACACCGCCGGCCATCCCAACCTGTCGGTGATCCTGGAAACCCTGACCCTGCACGGCAAGCAGCAGATCATGATCCAGGCTTACCTGCCGGCCATCGTCGATGGCGACAAGCGCATCCTGATGATCGACGGCGAACCGGTGGATTATTGCCTGGCCCGTATTCCCGCAGCCGGCGAAACCCGCGGCAACCTGGCAGCCGGCGGCCGTGGCGAGGCGCGCCCGCTGACCGAGAAGGACCGCTGGATCGCCGCCCAGGTCGGCCCGACGTTGCGCGAAAAAGGCCTGCTGTTCGTAGGACTGGACGTGATCGGCGAGCACCTGACGGAAATCAACGTCACCAGCCCGACCTGCATCCGCGAGATCGACAATGCGTTTGGCACCGACATCGGCGGGATGCTGATGGATGCCATCGATCAGAAGCTCAAGACTCGTTGATCGGGATCTGATGAAGGAAACCGACATTGCGTTATCATGCCCGGCCTGAAAAAAACGCGATGTTGGTTTCCTTGTCATGACCCTCCCGTCCGATCTGCCCCAAGAGCTCGCCCATCGTGGCGTGCGCCCGGCCGATCGCCTCGGTTTTACCCTGTTCCTGGCGGCCCTGATCCACCTGGCCCTGCTGCTGGGTGTCGGCTTTGCCACGGTCGAACCCAAGCAGATCAGCCAGACCCTGGAAATTACCCTGGCCACTTTCAAGAGCGAGACCAAGCCGGCGAAAGCGGACTTCCTCGCCCAGGAAAACCAGCAGGGCAGCGGTACCCTGGAAAAGAAGGCGATTCCCAAGACCACCGAGATCGCCCCCTTCCAGGACAACCAGGTACAGAAAACCACCCCGCCGCCGGCGGCCAAGCCAGAGGTGCAGGAAACAGCGCCCAAGGCGGCCGTGACCACCGTGGCGCCGAAACCGAAGAAGGCCCCGGTCAAGGAAGAGGTCAAGCCCGACCCCAAGCCCAAGACCCCGGTGCCGACCTTCGACAGCGCCCAGTTGTCCAGCGACATCGCCAGCCTGGAAGCCGAACTGGCCCAGGAGCAGCAACTCTATGCCAAGCGCCCGCGTATCCACCGCCTGAGCGCCGCCTCCACCATGCGCGACAAGGGCGCCTGGTACAAAGACGAATGGCGCAAGAAGGTCGAGCGCATCGGCAATCTCAACTACCCTGACGAAGCGCGGCGCAAGCAGATCTACGGCAACCTGCGACTGATGGTCTCGATCAACCGCGACGGTTCCCTGTATGAAGTGCTGGTGCTCGAATCCTCCGGCCAGCCGCTGCTGGACCAGGCCGCCCAGCGGATCGTGCGTCTGGCGGCGCCGTTCGCGCCGTTTACCGGGGACCTGTCGGACATCGACCGGTTGGAAATCATCCGCACCTGGAAATTTGCCCGCGGCGACCGGCTGTCCAGTAACTGATAACCACCCCAATCCCCTTGTGCGAGCAAGCTCGCACCCACAGGGGATTGGTGACAGTCTCAGGCATTTCCCAGCTTGTCAGTTCGGCCCTGCGCCGCCACACTAGCGCCTATGAAAAATGTCAGCCCCACCTACCTCAAGCATCACTTCCTGATCGCCATGCCGCACATGGCCGATCCGAACTTCGCCCATACCTTGACCTACATCGTCGAGCACACGGCCAATGGGGCCATGGGGCTGGTGATCAATCGACCGCAGGAACTGAACCTCGCGGACATTCTCGAACAGCTGCGCCCCGAGGTGGAGCCGCCATTACTGTGCCAGCACGTACCGATTTTCATCGGTGGCCCGGTGCAGACCGATCGTGGTTTCGTGCTCCATCCGTCGGGTCCCAGCTACCAGGCGACCGTGGACCTCAATGGCGTATCGCTGTCGACGTCCCAGGACATCCTGTTCGCCATCGCCGACGGTGTCGGCCCGGAAAAGAGCCTGATTGCCCTCGGCTATGCCGGCTGGGAAGCCGGGCAGCTGGAAGCCGAACTGGCCGACAACGCCTGGCTGACCTGCCCGTTCGATGCCGACATCCTGTTCAATACCAGCAGCGAACTGCGCCTGGAAGCGGCGGCCAGCCGCCTGGGAATCAACCTCAGCCTGCTCACCAGCCAGGCGGGACACGCCTGATGGCCCTGCGCTTGCTGCTGGGCTTCGATTACGGCACCAAACAGATCGGCGTTGCGGTCGGCCAGGTCGTCACCGGCCAGGCCCGCGAACTGTGTACCCTCAAGGCCCAGAACGGCGTTCCGGACTGGAACCAGGTCGAAGCGCTGATCAAGGAGTGGAAACCCGACGCCGTGGTGGTCGGCCTGCCGCTGAACATGGACGGCACTCCCAGCGACATGTGCCTGCGCGCGGAAAAGTTTGCCCGCCGGCTCAATGGCCGCTTCAATCTGCCCTTCTATACCCACGACGAACGCCTGACCACGTTCGAAGCCAAGGGTGAGCGCCTCGGGCGCGGCGGGCAGAAAGGCAGTTACCGTGACAACCCGGTGGACGCCATCGCCGCGGCCCTGCTGCTGCAGGGCTGGCTCGATGCCAACGCCGCCCTGTTCGATACCTGATTTTCCGAAAGCGCCGCCAAGGCGCTTTCTTTTAGCGATGAACCGCGCCACGCACACCGGCCCGGAAACCTGAAGGAGCCAGCATGAGCCTGCCCAATCCTGCCGAACTGATCAGCCAGATGGCGATCCGTCTCACGGCACACCTGGAACAACGCGGCATCAGCGAACCACGCTACATCGGCATTCGCACAGGTGGCGTCTGGGTCGCCCAGGCCTTGCTCGAAGAACTCGGCAGCCAGTCGCCCCTGGGCACCCTGGACGTGTCCTTCTACCGCGATGACTTCAGCCAGAACGGCCTGCATCCGCAAGTGCGCCCTTCGGCCCTGCCCTTCGAGATCGAAGGCCAGCACCTGGTGCTGATCGACGACGTGCTGATGAGTGGCCGGACCATCCGCGCCGCCATGAACGAGCTGTTCGACTATGGTCGCCCGGCCAGCGTGACCCTGGTGTGCCTGCTGGACCTGGACGCCGCCGAGCTGCCGATCCGCCCGAACGTGGTCGGCGCGACACTGGCCCTTGCCGCTCACGAGCGGGTCAAGCTCTCCGGCCCGACCCCGCTGCAGCTCGAACTGCAAGACCTCGCCCTTTAACTGCCCTTGTAAAGAGTCCATTGCGATGACGCCTCTCGAAACCAAGCGCCCGCTGCAGCTCAACGATCAGGGCCAGCTGCGGCACTTCCTGTCCCTCGATGGCCTGCGCCGCGAGCTGTTGACGGAAATCCTCGACACCGCCGACTCATTCCTCGAGGTCGGCGCCCGGGCGGTGAAGAAAGTCCCGTTGCTGCGCGGCAAGACCGTATGCAACGTGTTCTTCGAAAACTCCACCCGCACCCGCACCACCTTCGAACTGGCGGCCCAGCGGCTGTCGGCGGACGTGATCACCCTCAACGTATCTACGTCCTCGGCGAGCAAGGGCGAAACCCTGCTCGATACCCTGCGCAACCTCGAAGCCATGGCCGCGGACATGTTCGTCGTGCGCCATGGCGATTCCGGGGCGGCACATTTCATCGCCGAGCACGTCTGCCCGCAGGTGGCGATCATCAATGGCGGTGATGGCCGCCACGCCCACCCGACCCAGGGCATGCTGGACATGCTGACCATCCGCCGGCACAAGGGCGGCTTCGAGAACCTTTCGGTAGCCATCGTCGGCGACATCCTGCACTCGCGGGTAGCCCGCTCGAACATGCTGGCCCTCAAGACCCTCGGCTGCCCGGACATCCGGGTGATCGCGCCGAAGACCCTGCTGCCCATCGGCATCGAGCAATACGGCGTGAAGGTCTTCACCGACATGGCCGCGGGCCTCAAGGACGTGGACGTGGTGATCATGCTGCGCCTGCAACGCGAGCGCATGACCGGCGGCCTGCTGCCCAGCGAAGGCGAGTTCTACCGCCTGTTCGGCCTGACCACCGCGCGCCTGGCCGGCGCCAGGCCGGACGCCATCGTCATGCACCCGGGGCCGATCAACCGGGGCGTGGAGATCGAATCGGCCGTGGCCGACGGTCCGCATTCGGTAATCCTCAACCAGGTGACCTACGGCATCGCCATCCGCATGGCCGTGCTGTCCATGGCCATGAGCGGGCAAACGGCCCAGCGCCAATTCGACCAGGAGAACGCCCAGTGAAGCTCAGCATTCTCGGCGCACGCGTGATCGATCCGGCCACCGGCCTGGATCAAGTGACCGATATCCATATCGATGCCTGCAAGATCGTCGCCCTGGGCGCCGCTCCGGCCGGCTTCATTCCCGTCCAGACCCTCGAAGCCCAGGGCCTGGTGGCCGCCCCCGGCCTGGTGGACTTGAACGTCGCCCTGCGCGAGCCTGGCTACAGCCGCAAAGGCAACATCGTCAGCGAAACCCAGGCCGCCGCGGCCGGTGGCGTAACCAGCCTGTGCTGCCCACCGCAGACCAGGCCGGTGCTGGACACCTCGGCCGTGGCCGAACTGATCCTCGACCGCGCCCGGGAAGCCGGTAACACCAAGGTCTTTCCCATCGGTGCGTTGAGCAAGGGCCTGGAAGGCGAGCAACTGGCCGAACTCATCGCCCTGCGCGATGCCGGTTGCGTGGCATTCGGCAACGGCCTGAACAATTTCCGTAACACCCGCACCCTGTGCCGGGCCCTGGAATACGCAGCGACGTTCGGCCTGACGGTGATCTTCAATTCCCAGGACCACGACCTCGCCGAAGGCGGCCTGGCCCACGAAGGCCCCACCGCCAGCTTCCTCGGTTTGCCGGGCATCCCGGAAACCGCCGAGACCGTGGCGCTGGCCCGGGACCTGCTGCTGGTGGAACAGAGCGGCGTGCGCGCGCACTTCAGCCAGTTGACCAGCGCCCGTGGCGCGGCGCTGATCGCCCAGGCCCAGGCCCGCGGCCTGCCTGTCACCGCCGACGTGGCGCTGTACCAGTTGATCCTGACCGACGAAGCCCTGATCGACTTCAACAGCGTCTATCACGTCCAGCCGCCGCTGCGCACCCGCGCCGACCGCGATGGGCTGCGCGAAGCAGTGAGGTCCGGCGTCATCTCGGCCATTGCCAGCCATCACCAGCCTCACGAGCGGGATGCCAAGCTGGCGCCATTCGGCGCCACCGAGCCGGGTATCAGCAGCGTCGAATTGCTGTTGCCACTGGCCCTGACACTGGTGGAAGACGGCTTGCTCGACCTGCCGACCCTGCTGGCCCGCCTGAGCACCGGCCCGGCCCAGGCGCTGGAGTTGCCGGCGGGCAAGCTGGCGGTCGGCGCGGCGGCAGACCTGGTGCTGTTCGACCCTGCGGCCTCCACCGTGGCCGGCGAAGCCTGGCGCTCCAAGGGTGACAATTGCCCGTTCCTGGGCCACAGCCTGCCGGGGGTGGTGCGCTATACCCTGATGGACGGGCGGATTACCCACCAGGCCTGAAACCGCGGCGCCCTTATCGCGAGCAGGCTCGCTCCCCACAGGGGGATTTCCGGTGCACACATGATATGTGAACACTTCGATCCATGTGGGAGCGAGCCTGCTCGCGAATGCAGGCGACTCGGTCCTACTGAAAAGCCCCACGCTTCTGCGCGTTACGAATCGACACCTGATCGTTCAATGTCCAGAAGTCATACAGCACGCCCAGGAAAAACCCCCCCCCGGTCAACAGATAGACGATCGCGCTGATCCATTTGCCCTGGTACATCCGGTGCACGCCGAATACGCCGAGGAACGTCAGCAGGATCCACGCCACGCTGTATTCGATCGGTCCCGGGGTGAAACGCAGGTCGGCCTCGCGGTCCATGGATGGAATCAGGAACAGGTCGATCAACCAGCCGATGCCCAGCAGCCCCAGGGTGAAGAACCAGATCGTGCCGGTGACCGGCTTGCCATAGTAGAAACGGTGGGCACCGGTGAATCCGAAGATCCAGAGCAGATACCCGATGAGTTTGCTGTGGGTATCGTGAGTCGCACCCTGCTGATAGCTGTTCATGAATGGCCTCTTTTGCCTCGATAGATAAATTTGTTCGAACCTTTTGTGACTTTTTCGTGTCGAGCCGACAAGCGGTTCCGGACGAATCGTGTCCGGGAAAGCCCCGTAATACGGGGCTTGTGTAGGACAATCCGGACAAAGTGTCGCAATTAGCGGTTTTTTCGCACCCTTTTCAATCGACAAACGGCCTCGGGATCATCAGAAAAGCTGTTATAAAGTTGCGCGCTAACCTTTAAGAGCCCTGCCTAATGCGTCCATTTATCAAGACATGGCTGACCTTTTGCCTATTATTGCCCCTGGCCGCCCACGCCACCAACCGTGAGCAACGTCTTCCCAATATCAATGGCTTCACACCCAAGGCCCATGTTTCTGCTCCATCGAGCAAGAACCGGCAAAAGTCCCAGCGTGTGAGCACCGCCAACAGCAAGCTGGTACCGCCCATGGCGCCCAAGACCAGCAGCAACGTGCTGAGCCGTGCGGTGAACGTGCTCGGCACGCCTTATCGCTGGGGCGGCAGCAGCCCAAGCAAGGGATTCGATTGCAGCGGCCTGGTGAAATACGCCTTCAACGATGCCACGTTCAACCTGCCGCGCACATCCAATGCAATGGCCAGCGGCCACGGCGAGAAAGTCGACCGCAAGGACCTCAAGCCCGGCGACCTGATCTTCTTCAAGCTCAAGAGCCGCCGGGTCAATCACGTGGCGATCTACCTGGGCAACGACCGTTTCATCCATGCTCCGCGGCGTGGCAAGTCAGTGACCATCGACACCCTGAACAAACCTTATTGGAACACCCACTACGTGGTTGCCAAGCGGGTCTTGCCGAAAGAACAGGCTGGGTTGCGAGTGGCTCAGCGCTGATTCAAGCCCCCTCGTGGCGAGGGGGATTCAGCGAAACGTCGTACCGCCCCGCCGGGCTGCGAAGCAGCCCCCGGATGGCGAGCCAGAAATAAGGATGCAAGCCTTTGTTGGGGGCCGCGCCGAACGTCCCTGGCCGATTCCCCTAGAAGTTATCCGGCGTACGCGCCCTCTCCCGCGCATGCTCGCGGCTGATCAGCCCCTTGTTCACCAGATCCTTCAGGCACATGTCCAGCGTCTGCATCCCCAGGGATCCACCGGTCTGGATGGCAGAATACATCTGCGCCACCTTGTCCTCGCGGATCAGGTTACGGATCGCCGACGTGCCCAGCATGATCTCGTGGGCGGCGACGCGGCCCCCACCGATCTTCTTGACCAGCGTCTGGGAGATCACCGCCTGCAGCGACTCCGACAGCATCGAGCGAACCATTGATTTCTCATCCCCGGGAAACACGTCCACCACGCGGTCGATGGTCTTGGCCGCCGAGGTGGTGTGCAGGGTGCCGAACACCAGGTGCCCTGTTTCAGCGGCGGTCAGCGCCAGGCGAATGGTCTCCAGGTCGCGCATCTCCCCCACCAGGATCACGTCCGGGTCTTCCCGCAGGGCCGAGCGCAGGGCCGTGGAAAAACCCTGGGTATCGCGGTGCACCTCACGCTGGTTGATCAGGCACTTGCGCGGCTCGTGGACAAACTCGATGGGGTCTTCGATGGTCAGGATGTGGTGATGCTTGTGGGTATTGAGGTAGTCGATCATGGCCGCCAGGGTGGTGGACTTGCCCGAGCCGGTCGGCCCGGTCACCAGTACCAGCCCTCGGGGCGCCTCGGTCACCTTGCGAAACACATCGCCCATCCCGAGGTCTTCCATGGTCAGGACTTTCGACGGAATGGTCCGGAACACCGCCCCCGCCCCGCGATTCTGGTTGAAAGCGTTGACCCGGAACCGCGCCACACCCGGCACATCGAAGGAAAAATCGGTTTCCAGAAACTTTTCGTAATCTACTCGTTGCCGGTCGTTCATGATGTCGTAGATCAACTCATGAACCTGCTTGTGGTCCAGGGCCGGCAGGTTGATCCTGCGCACGTCGCCGTCGACGCGGATCATCGGCGGCAGCCCGGCGGACAGATGCAGGTCCGACGCCCCCTGTTTGGCGCTGAACGCCAGCAGTTCGGTGATATCCATAGCGCTCCTCAATTCCAGTAGAATGCCGCGAACCTCAGACCCGCTGGCGCTTCTTTATGTCCACGATAGCAGACAACATCGCCCTGGTAGTTTCACGGATCCGCGCTGCGGAGCAGGCCGCCCGACGCCCCGAGCACAGCGTCCAACTGTTGGCGGTGAGCAAGACCAAACCCGCCCAGGCCCTGCGGGAAGCCTATGCCGCGGGCCTGCGGGACTTCGGCGAGAACTATCTCCAGGAAGCGCTGGGCAAACAGGCTGAACTGACCGACCTGTCCTTGATCTGGCACTTCATAGGCCCCATTCAGTCGAACAAGACGCGCGCTATCGCCGAACATTTCGCCTGGGTGCATTCCGTGGATCGCTTGAAAATTGCACAACGCCTGTCCGAGCAACGCCCGTCCGGGTTGCCACCCCTGAACATCTGCATCCAGGTCAACGTCAGCGGCGAAGCCAGCAAGTCCGGCTGCACCCCGGCCGACCTGCCGGCCCTGGCCCACGCCATCGACGCCCTGCCACGCCTCAAGCTGCGCGGGCTGATGGCCATCCCCGAGCCAACCGAGGATCGCGCCGCCCAGGACGCGGCCTTCGCCGCGGTCCAACGCCTTCAAGCGAGCCTGGACCTGCCTCTGGACACCCTGTCCATGGGCATGAGCCATGATCTCGAATCCGCCATTGCCCAGGGCGCAACCTGGGTACGTATCGGCACTGCCCTGTTCGGCGCCCGCGATTATGGCGGTCACTGACCCTAGCCATGCCAACTCCACTCTCTCTAATCAAGGACCTGTCATGAGCAACACGCGTATTGCCTTCATCGGCGCCGGCAACATGGCCGCCAGCCTGATCGGTGGCCTGCGGGCCAAGGGCCTGGATGCCGCGCAGATCCGCGCCAGTGATCCGGGCGAAGAGACACGTGCCCGGGTGAGCGCCGAGCACGGCATTGAAACCTTCGCCGATAACGCCCAGGCCATCGACGGCGCCGACGTCGTCGTGCTGGCGGTCAAGCCCCAAGCGATGAAAGCCGTGTGCCAGGCCATCCGCCCGAGCCTCAAGCCTCATCAGCTGGTGGTATCGATTGCCGCGGGCATCACCTGCGACAGCATGAGCAACTGGCTCGGCGCCCAGCCGATCGTGCGCTGCATGCCCAACACCCCGGCGCTGTTGCGCCAGGGCGTCAGCGGTCTGTTCGCCACTGCCCAGGTCTCCACCGAGCAACGCCAGCAGGCCGAAACGCTGCTGTCGGCCGTGGGCCTGGCGTTATGGCTGGAGACCGAGCAACAGCTGGACGCGGTCACCGCTGTCTCCGGCTCGGGCCCGGCGTATTTCTTCCTGTTGATCGAGGCCATGACCGCCGCCGGCGAGAAGCTTGGCCTGCCGAGGGAAACCGCCGCCCGGTTGACCCTGCAAACGGCACTGGGCGCCGCCCACATGGCAGTGTCCAGCGATGTCGATGCCGCCGAACTGCGGCGTCGCGTAACCTCTCCCGCCGGCACCACCGAAGCGGCGATCAAATCGTTCCAGGCCGGAGGCTTCGAAGCCCTGGTGGAAAAAGCACTCGGCGCCGCCGCGCATCGCTCGGCCGAGATGGCCGAACAACTGGGCCAATAAGGAGCCATTCATGATCGGATTGAACACCGCAGCGGTCTACGTGCTGCAAACCCTCGGCAGCCTGTACCTGCTGATCGTACTGATGCGTTTCGTGCTGCAACTGGTACGCGCCAACTTCTACAACCCGCTGTGCCAGTTCGTCGTCAAGGCCACCCAGCCACTGCTCAAGCCGCTGCGTCGCATCATTCCGAGCCTGTTCGGCCTGGACATGTCGTCGCTGGTACTGGCGATCCTCCTGCAGATGGCCCTGATGGCCCTGACGCTGCTGCTGACCTACGGCACCACCGGCAATCCACTGCAATTGCTGATCTGGTCGATCATTGGCGTGACCGCGCTGTTCCTGAAGATTTTCTTCTTCGCGCTGATCATCAGCGTGATCCTGTCGTGGGTCGCTCCGGGCAGCCATAACCCGGGCGCCGAGCTGGTGAACCAGATCTGCGAACCGGCCCTGGCACCGTTCCGCCGTATCGTGCCGAACCTGGGCGGCCTGGATATTTCGCCGATCCTGGCATTCATGGTGCTCAAGCTGATCGACATGCTGGTGATCAACAACCTGGCGGCGGTGACCATGATGCCGGAAATCCTGCGCCTGCTGATCTGATGGGGCGCACCTCCTCTGTGGCGAGGGGATTTATCCCCTCGCCACAGATAAATACCCGTGCCATAAGACACACCCCCGCCTTTGCTTGCCGCTAACCCCAGCGGTCTTTAGACTTACGCCTCATTTCAACGAGAGCAGGGTCGATGCCAGCTGTCTTTCCCCCCGATTCCGTTGGTCTGGTGACGCCGCAAATGGCGCATTTCAGCGAGCCCCTGGCCCTGGCCTGCGGCCGTTCGTTGCCAGCCTATGACCTGATCTATGAAACCTACGGCACCCTCAACGCCACGGCCAGCAATGCCGTGCTGATCTGCCACGCCTTGTCCGGGCATCACCATGCCGCCGGCTACCACAGCGTCGACGATCGCAAGCCAGGCTGGTGGGACAGTTGCATCGGCCCCGGCAAGCCCATCGACACCGACAGGTTCTTCGTCGTCAGCCTGAACAACCTCGGCGGTTGCAATGGCTCCACGGGCCCCAGCAGCCTCAACCCTGAAACCGGCAAGCCCTTCGGCGCCGACTTTCCGGTCTTGACCGTGGAAGACTGGGTCCACAGCCAGGCCCGCCTGGCAGATCGCCTCGGCATCGACCAGTGGGCAGCGGTCATCGGCGGCAGCCTGGGGGGCATGCAGGCCCTACAGTGGACCATCACCTACCCGGACCGTGTGCGTCATTGCCTGGCAATCGCCTCGGCTCCCAAGCTGTCGGCACAGAACATCGCCTTCAACGAAGTGGCGCGCCAGGCGATCCTCACCGATCCGGAGTTCCACGGCGGCTCGTTCCAGGAGCACGGCGTGATTCCCAAGCGCGGGCTCATGCTGGCGCGGATGGTCGGGCATATCACCTACCTATCCGATGACTCCATGGGCGAAAAATTCGGCCGGGGCCTCAAGAGCGAAAAGCTCAACTACGACTTCCACAGCGTCGAGTTCCAGGTGGAAAGCTACCTGCGCTACCAGGGCGAGGAGTTCTCCGGGCGCTTCGATGCCAACACCTACCTGTTGATGACCAAGGCCCTGGACTACTTCGATCCAGCGGCGAACTTCGACAATGACCTGGCGAAGACCTTCGCCGGCGCCACCGCCAAGTTCTGCGTGATGTCGTTCACCACCGACTGGCGCTTTTCCCCGGCCCGCTCCCGGGAGCTGGTGGATGCGCTGATGACGGCGCGCAAGGACGTCTGCTACCTGGAAATCGACGCCCCCCAGGGCCACGACGCCTTTCTGATCCCGATCCCGCGCTACCTGCAGGCGTTCGGCAACTATATGAACCGTATTACGCTGTGAGGACGCCATGAGAGCCGATCTGGAAATCATCCAGGAATGGATCCCCGCCGGCAGCCGCGTGCTCGACCTGGGCTGCGGCAACGGCGAACTGCTGACCTGGCTGCGGGACAACAAGCAAGTCACCGGCTACGGCCTGGAAAACGACCCGGACAACATCGCCGAGTGCGTGGCCAAGGGCATCAACGTCATTGAACAGGACCTGGACAAGGGCCTGGGCAACTTCGCCAGCAACAGCTTCGATATCGTGGTCATGACCCAGGCCCTGCAAGCGGTGCATTACCCGGACAGGATTCTCGACGAAATGCTCCGGGTCGGACGCCAGTGCATCATCACCTTCCCCAACTTCGGCCATTGGCGCTGCCGCTGGTACCTGGCGAGCAAGGGGCGCATGCCGGTGTCGGAATTCCTGCCCTACACCTGGTACAACACGCCGAACATCCACTTTTGTACCTTCGAGGATTTCGAGGAGCTGTGCCGCGAACGCCAGGCCAAGGTCATCGATCGCCTGGCGGTGGACCAGCAACACCGCCACGGGTGGGCCAGCAAGCTATGGCCTAATCTGTTAGGTGAAATAGGCATCTATCGGGTCAGCAGCCCAGGCCTTGCCGACCACCAGATCGCGGTATGAACCCCGGCCCTACCAGGAGCACGACATGAAACGTCTAGCGTTGTTTCTCATCACCGCCTGCCTGAGCATTGGCGCCATGGCCGCCGACGCCATCAAGGCCGAACGCAAGGAAGTGTTCGGTGACATCACCGTGCACTACAACACGTTCAACTCCACCTTCCTGGCACCAGATATCGCCAAGGGCGCCGAGCTGATCCGCAGCAAGCAACAGGGTGTGATCAACGTCTCGGTACTCAAGGATGGCAAGCCCTTGATGGCCCAGGTCAGCGGCACGGTGAAAGACCTCACCAGCCAGAGCATCCCGCTGAAATTCAAGCAGGTGACCGAGCAAGGCGCGATCTACTACATCGCCCAGTATCCAGTACCCCAGCAGGAAACCCGCACCTTTGAAATCAAGGTGCGAACCGGCGACAAGATCAACACCATCAACTTCAACCAGGAACTGTTTCCGGGCCAATGATGAACCTCACCCAACTCGTACTGGCCAGCCACAACGCCGGCAAGCTCAAGGAGCTCCAGGCCATGCTCGGCGACTCGGTGCACCTGCGCTCCATCGGCGAGTTCAGCCAGGTGGAACCTGAAGAAACCGGCCTGTCGTTCGTCGAGAACGCCATCCTCAAGGCCCGCAACGCCGCACGCCTCTCGGGCCTGCCGGCGCTGGCCGACGACTCCGGGCTGGCGGTGGACTTTCTCGGCGGCGCGCCGGGCATCTATTCGGCACGTTATGCCGACGGCAAGGGCGACGCGGCGAACAACGCCAAGCTGCTCGAAGCCCTCAGGGATGTACCTGAAGCCGAGCGGGGGGCGCAATTCGTCTGTGTCCTGGCGCTGGTCCGGCATGCCGATGATCCGCTGCCGATCCTGTGCGAAGGCTTGTGGCACGGGCGCATTCTCACCGAGGCCCGGGGCGAACACGGTTTCGGCTACGACCCGCTGTTCTGGGTACCGGAACGAAACTGCTCCAGCGCCGAACTGGGCCCTGCGGAAAAGAACCAGCTGAGCCACCGCGCCCGCGCCATGGTCCTTCTGCGTCAACGCCTGGGCCTGCAATGACCGATGAATCCCCCGCACCGCTGATACACGGCGGTGCACAAGCGCCCAGGGCGCCGCTGCCGGTGCTGCCGCCCCTGGCGCTGTACGTCCACATCCCGTGGTGCGTGCGCAAATGCCCGTATTGTGATTTCAACTCCCACGCCGCCAGTGCGCAGTTGCCCGAAGAAGAATATGTCGACGCCCTGCTGGCCGACCTCGACCAGGACCTGCACGCGGTATACGGGCGGCCACTGAGCTCGATCTTCTTTGGCGGCGGCACCCCGAGCCTGTTCAGCGCCAGGGCCCTGGGCCGGCTGCTCGAAGGCGTGGCGGCGCGGATTGCCTTCGCCCCCGACATCGAAATCACCCTGGAAGCCAACCCCGGCACCTTCGAACAAGAGAAATTCGTCGCATACCGTGCCCTGGGCATCAATCGCCTGTCCATCGGCGTCCAGAGCTTCCAGCAGGCCAAGCTCGAGGCGCTGGGGCGGATCCACAACGGTGACGAAGCGGTGCGCGCCGCCGGCATGGCCCGCCAGGCCGGGTTCGACAACTTCAACCTGGACCTCATGCATGGCCTGCCCGACCAGTCCCTCGACGACGCCTTGGGCGACTTGCGCCAGGCCATCGCTCTGAAGCCCACCCACCTGTCCTGGTACCAGCTGACGCTGGAGCCGAACACGGTGTTCTGGAACCAGCCGCCAACCCTGCCGGAAGACGATACCCTGTGGGACATCCAGGAGGCAGGGCAGGCATTGCTGGCCGAGCATGGCTATGCCCAATACGAAGTCTCGGCCTACGCCCAGCCTGGCCGGGCAGCGCGACACAACCTCAATTACTGGAGCTTCGGCGATTTCATCGGCATCGGCGCCGGCGCCCATGGCAAGCTCAGCCATCCGGACGGGCGTATCGTGCGCACCTGGAAGACCCGCCTGCCCAAGGACTATCTCAACCCGGCCAAGCGCTTCCTGGCCGGCGAAAAAGCCTTGCCCAACGAAGAGCTGCCTTTCGAATTCCTGATGAACGCCCTGCGCCTGACCGAAGGCGTGGACGCGCGGCTGTACCCGGAGCGGACAGGGCTGGCTCTGCAAAGCCTGGCCGAAGGCCGGCGCGAGGCCGAACAAAGCGGGTTGTTGCAGGTCGAACCGTCACGTCTGGCGGCCACCGAGCGCGGACAGCTGTTTCTCAATGACTTGCTGCAGAAATTTCTGAGCTGATCAACACAAGGAAATCGAATGGATCTGGTACTCGACCTGCTTGCCACCGTGTCCCGCTGGAGCCGCAGCAATCTCTCGGAGATCTCCCTGGCGCTGGTAGGCTGCCTGCTGGTGCTGTTTGGCGCGGACATCAAGGGTTGGGTCGAACAGCGCCTGGGCAGCATCGCCGGCGCCTTGCGCGTCCCGCTGATCGCCCTGCTGTGCATGATCGGCAGCGGTGCGGCCCTGATCTATGCCACTCCATGGATCGTCAAGGGATTGAGCCAGTTCAACAACTACAGCCTGGCGCCGGTTCTACTGGTGGTACTGGTGTTGATAGGCGTAGTCGCGGATCGGCGCTGATTTCGGCCTGCACAAAACAAATGTGGGAGCGAGCTTGCTGGCGATGGCGGTATGACAGTCAACATTGACGTTGGATGTCATGCCCTCATCGCGAGCAAGCTCGCTCCCACAGGGGATCCCATTTCAGCAGGACTTCGTCTTACGCCACCTTCTCGAACTTCAAGTCCCAGACCCCATGCCCCAGCCGTTCGCCACGGCGTTCGAACTTGGTGATCGGTCGTTCGGCCGGGCGCGGCACATAGCGACCGTCTTCGGCCAGGTTACGGTAACCCGGGGCGACGTTCATCACCTCCAGCATGTACTCGGCGTAGGGTTCCCAGTCGGTGGCCATGTGCAGCACACCGCCAACCTTCAACTTGCTGCGCACCAGCTCGGCGAACGACGCCTGGACGATGCGGCGCTTGTGATGGCGGCTTTTGTGCCAGGGGTCGGGGAAGAACAGCATCAGCCGGTCGAGGCTGTTGTCGGCCACGCAGCGGTTCAGCACCTCGATGGCGTCGCAATCATAGACCCGCAGGTTGGTCAGCCCTTGGGTCAGCACGCCATTGAGCAGCGCACCGACACCGGGACGGTGCACTTCCACGCCGATGAAATCCTGTTCCGGCGCGGCAGCGGCCATTTCCAGCAGCGAATGGCCCATGCCGAAACCGATCTCCAGCGAGCGCGGGGCCGAGCGGCCGAACACCTGGTCAAAATCCACCGGCGCATCGGCCAGGGGCAGGACGAACAGAGGGGCGCCCTGTTCCAGGCCGCGTTGCTGGCCTTCGGTCATGCGCCCGGCGCGCATCACGAAACTCTTGATACGGCGGTGTTGGCGTTCTTCGCCTTCTTCCGGCAGGACAGGCGTGTCGTTCGATTCAGTCATCAATGGCTCTTACTTGATCAGACCATCCAGCGGCGAGGAGGCGCTGGCGTAAAGTTTCTTCGGCATGCGGCCGGCCAGGTAAGCCAGGCGACCGGCAACGATGGCGTGCTTCATGGCTTCGGCCATCAGGACCGGCTGCTGGGCATGGGCGATGGCGGAGTTCATCAGCACCGCTTCGCAACCCAGTTCCATGGCGATAGTGGCATCCGAAGCGGTACCGACACCGGCATCCACCAGCACCGGGATCCTGGCTTCTTCGAGGATGATCTGCAGGTTGTATGGGTTGCAGATGCCCAGCCCCGTACCGATCAGGCCAGCCAGCGGCATGACCGCGATGCAGCCGATTTCCGCCAGTTGACGAGCAATGATCGGGTCATCGCTGGTGTACACCATCACGTCGAAACCTTCCTTGACCAGGGTTTCGGCGGCCTTGAGGGTCTCGATCACGTTGGGGAACAGGGTTTTCTGGTCGGCCAGCACTTCCAGCTTGACCAGGTTGTGCCCGTCGAGCAGCTCACGGGCCAGGCGGCAGGTGCGCACGGCCTCGACGGCGTCGAAGCAGCCGGCGGTGTTGGGCAGGATGGTGTAGCGGTCCGGCGGCAGGATATCCAGCAGGTTCGGTTCGCCCGGGTTCTGGCCGATGTTGGTCCGGCGCACGGCGACGGTGACGATTTCGGCGCCCGATGCTTCGATGGCCAGGCGGGTCTCTTCCATGTCGCGGTATTTGCCGGTGCCTACCAGCAAGCGCGACTGGTAGGTACGACCGGCCAGGACGAAGGGCTTGTCGCTACGAACGATGCTCATGGGAAATCCTCTGTTGGGGTGAGGTTCTTGCGAAATTTGACTGACCAGACGCCGTGAAACGCCGCGAACGGATTTGCACGCTGCCTGGTGCTAGCCGCCGCCGATGGCGTGGACGACTTCGACCTGGTCACCCTCGTTGAGGGTCGTGTCGGCATGCTGGCTGCGCGGGACGATATCCAGGTTGAGTTCCACCGCGACGCGACGCCCGGCAAGATCCAGGCGGGTCAGCAGGGCCGCAACGGTTTCACCGTCGGGCAATTCAAAGGGTTCGCCGTTCAACTGAATGCGCATGCCGGATGCCGTCATCATTTTTAGGGGCTGGCATTCTAGCCCGATCAGTCTGGGCGACCCAAGCCATTCGTCATGAAATGGACCGGGCGGTCAGCCCAGCCGCCAGGCGGCCAGCCCCAGACACAGCCAGCCGATCAGGAACGCCACGCCGCCGAACGGCGTGATGATGCCCAGCTTGCTGATGCCGGTGAGGGTCAGCAGATACAGACTGCCGGAGAACAGCAGGATACCGACCACGAATGACACGCCAGCCCAGGTCACGACGCGACCGGGAATATGCGTGGCCAGCAACGCAACGCCCAGCAATGCAAGGGTGTGCACCAATTGGTAGGTGACACCGGTGTGGAAAATCGCCAGGTAATCGGCGCTCAGGCGATTCTTCAGGCCGTGGGCGGCAAACGCCCCCAGCGCCACGCCGGTGAAGCCGAAAAAGGCGGCCAGCATCAGAAAGCTACGCAGCATGAGAACTCCAGTCAGACTCGGTGGGCAGGGTCTGTATAATGGCCCGCTCGACCGGTTCGGCCAAGCCATCCCTATGCTGCGTTCATTCTTTCGACGATTCCTTAAAGCCCTGCTCTGGTTCGCCATCGGCAGCGTCGTTCTGGTGCTGCTGTTTCGGGTAGTGCCTCCACCGTTCACGGCGCTGATGATCGAGCGCAAGATCGAATCCTGGTTTGGCGGCGAACCGATCGACCTGCAACGCACCTGGCAGCCTTGGGACCGGATCTCCGACAGCCTCAAGCTGGCGGTCATCGCCGGCGAAGACCAGAAATTCCCGGAGCATTGGGGTTTCGACATCAGCGCGATCCAGGCAGCGTTTGCTCATAATGGACGCGGCGGCTCGATTCGCGGCGCCAGCACCCTCTCCCAGCAAGTATCCAAGAACCTGTTCCTGTGGTCGGGCCGCAGTTGGCTGCGCAAAGGGCTCGAAGCCTGGTTCACGGCATTGATCGAGGTGTTCTGGCCCAAACAGCGGATCCTCGAGGTGTACCTCAACAGTGTCGAGTGGGATGACGGTGTGTTCGGGGCCGAAGCGGCGGCGCGGCATCACTTCCGCACTGGCGCGCAATCCTTGTCCCGGCAACAGGCCAGCCTGCTGGCGGCGGTACTGCCCAATCCGAGGGCATGGAGCGCCAGCCGACCGAGCCCCTATGTGTTGCGGCGAGCGAGCTGGATTCGCCAGCAGATGAACCAGTTGGGAGGTGACAGTTATTTGTTGGGGCTCAATGATTCGCGGCGAGCGCCTTGGGCGCAGTAACCCACGCACTGTCCCTGTGGGGGGGCGAGCTTGCTCGCGATGACGGTTCGACAGCCTACACCGATGTTGAATGCAATGGCCTCATCGCGAGCAAGCTCGCTCCCACAGGATCAGCAGTGAATTCAAATTATCGCCCCGAACAAAAACGCCCCGATCATCACTGATCGGGGCGTTTTTTTGGCCGCAGCTGCAGATCAAGCCGCGATCGACACCTTGAGCTTGTTCATCGCGCTCTTCTCGAGCTGGCGGATCCGCTCGGCCGACACGTTGTACTTCTGCGCCAGGTCGTGCAGCGTGGCTTTTTCCTCGGCCAGCCAACGCTGGTAGAGGATGTCACGGCTGCGCTCGTCCAGCACTTCCAGGGCTTCGTGCAGGTTGGTGTTGGAGTTGTCGCTCCAGTCGGCGTCTTCCAGTTGACGCGCCGGGTCATACCGGTGGTCTTCCAGATAGTTGGCCGGCGACTGGAAGGCACTGTCGTCGTCCGCTTCGGCAGCCGGGTCGAAGGCCATGTCCTGTCCGGTCAGCCGGCTTTCCATCTCGCGCACTTCCCTGGGCTCGACACCCAGGCTCTCGGCGACGCGATGGACCTCCTCGTTGTTCAGCCAGGCCAGGCGTTTCTTCTGGCTGCGCAAGTTGAAGAACAGCTTGCGCTGGGCCTTGGTGGTCGCCACTTTCACGATGCGCCAGTTGCGCAGGATGAACTCGTGGATTTCCGCCTTGATCCAGTGAACCGCGAACGACACCAGGCGCACGCCCATCTCAGGGTTGAAGCGCTTGACCGCTTTCATCAGGCCGACGTTGCCTTCCTGGATCAGATCCGCCTGGGCCAGCCCGTAGCCGGAATAGCTGCGGGCGATATGTACGACAAAACGCAGGTGGGCGAGCACCATTTGCCGAGCCGCCTCAAGATCCTGCTCATAGTAGAGACTCTCGGCCAGTTCACGCTCCTGCTCGGGCGTCAGCAACGGAATGCTGTTCACCGTGTGCACATAGGCCTCCAGGTTCGCACCCGGGACCAGAGCATAAGCAGGTTGCAAAGAAGTGGTCATACGAAAAAACCTCCGACTCACATAACTCGTGCAGTTCAGCACTGCGAAAATTGACCGGGAACCGTAGGACAAGTTCCCACAAAAACTGAAAGGTCAATACGCGCAAAAAACACTATTTTGGCGCAAGCTCACGCAAGTGGCGTGCGACCGCAATCCATGCACCGATATAACCCAACAGCACCGCGCCAAGCAAGAGCGACAGACCGTCGGCGACTGGCACTCCGGCCAGCGCGAAATCACTGCCGTACAAACCGGCCAGTCCCACTACCGCATCGTTCAGCCAGTCCAGGCCGAACGCCAATACTCCCCAGGACAGAATCCCGGCACCGAAGCCATATAGCGCGCCCATGTACAGGAAGGGCCTGCGTACATAACTGTCCGTACCGCCGACGAGTTTAATCACTTCTATCTCGGTGCGGCGGTTTTCAATATGAAGACGAATGGTATTGCCTATCACCAAAAGTAATGCAGAAACCAGAAGCACCGTCAGGCCGAAGACAAACCGGTCGCCGAGCTTGAGTATCGCCGCAAGACGCTCGACCCAGACTAGATCAAGTTGCGCCTGTTGTACCTTCGGCAATTCGGAAAGTCTTTGTCTTAATGCTTCAAGGGTCGGTTTATCGACCTCTTTCGGCGTCACCAGCACCACACCCGGTAACGGGTTTTCCGGCAGTTCCCTGAGGGCTTCGCCCAGGCCGGACTGCTGCTGGAACTCTTCCAGTGCCTGTTCGCGACCGATGTACTCGGCATCGGCGACCCCCGGCATGACCTTGATCTGTTCGCGCAATGCCTCGCCCTCGGCCGGCGTCGCCTCCAGTTGAAGGTAGAGGGAAATCTGCGCCGCGCGCTGCCAGGAGCCTCCGAGACGCTCCACGTTGCTCAGCAATAACGACAGGCCCATGGGCAAGCTCAGGGCGACGGCCATGACCATGCAGGTAAAGAAACTACCGATTGGCTGCTTGCCCAGGCGCCGCAGGCTGTCGAGCAGGCTGGCGCGGTGACTCTCGATCCAGGCATGCAGCAGCGTGGCGAAATCCGGACCGTCGTCATCGTGTTTTTTCTTTTGCGGCGCAGGCTCGGAGGCTTTTGGTGCCACGCGCTCGGCCACTTTGGGGCTGCGGGTCGCACTCATACGCCAGCCTCCCCGTCACCGATCAGGCGGCCACGCTGCAAGGTGAGCATGCGGTGACGCATGCGCGCAATCAGAGCCAGGTCGTGACTGGCAATCAGCACACTGGTGCCCAAACGGTTGATATCTTCGAATACGCCCATGATTTCCGCCGCCAGTCGCGGGTCGAGGTTACCGGTGGGTTCGTCCGCCAGCAGCAACGCCGGACGGTGAACGATGGCGCGGGCAATGCCGACGCGCTGTTGCTGGCCGGTGGACAGGTCGCCGGGATACAACTCGGCCTTGTCCGACAGGGCCACGCGCTCCAGGGCCGAATCCACGCGCTTGCTGATTTCGGCCTTGGACAGGCCCAGGATCTGCAACGGCAACGCAACGTTGTTGAATACAGTGCGATCGAACAGCAACTGGTGGTTCTGGAATACCACGCCGATCTGCCGCCGCAGGAACGGAATCTGGGCATTGCTGATGGTGCTCAGGTCCTGGCCGGCCAGCAACAGCTTGCCGCTGGTGGGCCGCTCCATCGCCAGCAACAGGCGCAGCAGGGTACTTTTACCGGCGCCGGAATGGCCGGTGACAAACAGAAACTCGCCTCGACGTACCCGAAAGCTCAGCTCATGCAGGCCGACGTGACCGTTCGGATAGCGTTTACCGACCTGTTCGAAACGAATCATGAATGCTCCCGCTCGGCAAACAGCGCCTGGACAAAGGGCTCGGCTTCAAAGGTGCGCAAGTCATCGATGCCTTCACCCACACCGATGTAGCGGATGGGCAAGCCGAACTGCTTGGCCAGGGCAAAGATCACCCCGCCCTTGGCGGTGCCGTCCAGCTTGGTCAGCGCCAGCCCGGTCAGCTCGACGGTCTGGTTGAACTGCCTGGCCTGGCTGATTGCGTTCTGGCCAGTACCGGCGTCCAGTACCAGCAGCACTTCATGGGGCGCGTCGGCATCGAGCTTGCCGATCACCCGACGAACCTTCTTCAATTCTTCCATCAGATTGTCTTTGGTGTGCAGGCGACCGGCGGTGTCGGCGATCAGTACATCGATGCCACGGGCCTTGGCGGCCTGCACGGCATCGAAGATCACCGAAGCGGAATCGGCACCGGTGTGCTGGGCAATCACCGGGATCCTGTTGCGTTCGCCCCAGACCTGCAGCTGTTCGACCGCAGCGGCGCGGAAGGTATCGCCGGCGGCGAGCATCACCTTCTTGCCCTCCAGCTGCAGCTTCTTGGCCAGCTTGCCGATGGTGGTGGTCTTGCCGGCGCCGTTGACGCCCACCACCAGGATCACGAACGGCTTGTTCTGCGAAGCGATCACCAGCGGCTGTTCCACCGGTTTGAGCAGGTTGGCCAGCTCGCCTTGCAAGGACTTGTACAACGCGTCGGCATCGGTCAACTGCTTGCGGGCGACCTTCTGGGTCAGGCTCTGGATGATCACCGACGTCGCCTCGACGCCCACGTCGGCGGTCAACAGGCGGGTCTCGATATCGTCCAGCAAATCGTCATCGATGACCTTCTTGCCCAGGAACAGGCTGGCCATGCCTTCGCCGATACTGGCGCTGGTCTTGGACAGGCCTTGCTTGAGGCGGGCGAAAAAGCCGACCTTGCTCTGCTCGGTGACGGGTGCCGGCTCGACGAGAACCGGCGCTTCAGCCGGAGCGGGTACCGGCTCAGGAACAGGCTGGGCGACAGCGGGCGCTGGGGCGACTACCGCAACCTCGGCAACTTCGGGAACCGGTGCCACGACCGGGGTCGCGGCGACTGGCGCGGGGATCGGCGGCGTGACGTGCGGAGCCTGTACATCCTCCACCAGCCCTACCGGCTCTTCGGCCACCGGCAAGGTCAACCAGGGTGTTTGTCCGGCAGGTGGCGCCAGTGGCTGCTCGGCCACCGGCTCGGCGACGAGCTCAGGCTCGACCGGTTGCAGTACCGGCTCGGCCAATGGCAGAACAATGGGCGCGGCTTCCTCGGCCACGGCTTCGGCGGCAGGCTCGGGTTGTGGCTGTTCGACGACGGTTTCCTGCGGCTTCTTGCGCAGCCATCCGAACAGGCCTTTTTTCTCGCCAGCCGCAGCTGGGGTCTTCTTGTCGTCGTTGGAACCAAACATGGAGGACGGCTATCTCACGGTAGCGACGCGCCACGAGGGCGCCTCGGTGATAAATATTCGATGCTGAACAGACTGTGTTTCATCCAGCTTGTTCACGCGCAACATTTTGTCCAAGTGTTCCCGGAACACCTCGACCTTGATTTTTTCGAAGGACTGGCAAGGCATCGTCGGCGAAAACGCCGCGATCAACGATCAAACCCGACACTTCGCCGGTACGTCCACCCGACAAAAGGCCCGATAGGCGTGGCCGCCAGTAAAACGGACCAGTATCCTAGCACCCTCTCGCCCGCCGACGCTAAGACATGGCGGGCAACCCAACAGGTTTAAACACGAATGAATGCTCTCGCCCGCCGCGCCGCAGGCCTGCTGCTCAGCGCAGTCTGCCTGCCCTTTTCAGCCTTGGCTGCCGATCCACAACCCACTCATGAATTCATGCTCGACAACGGCCTCAAGGTCGTGGTGCGCGAAGATCACCGGGCTCCGGTGGTGGTGTCCCAGGTCTGGTACAAGGTCGGCTCCAGTTACGAGACACCGGGCCAGACCGGCCTGTCCCATGCCCTGGAACACATGATGTTCAAAGGCAGCGAAAAAGTCGGCCCGGGCGAAGCCTCCCTGATCCTGCGGGACCTGGGCGCCGAAGAGAACGCCTTCACCAGCGACGACTTCACCGCGTACTACCAGGTGTTGGCCCGGGACCGCCTGGGCGTGGCCTTCGAGCTGGAAGCCGACCGCATGGCCAGCCTGCGCCTGCCACCGGAGGAGTTCAGCCGCGAGATCGAGGTCATCAAGGAAGAACGTCGCATGCGCACCGACGACAAGCCGATGTCCAAGGCTTATGAGCGCTTCAAGGCCATGGCTTACCCGGCCAGCGGCTACCACACGCCGACCATCGGCTGGATGGCCGATCTGGACCGGATGAAGGTCGAGGAACTGCGACACTGGTACCAATCCTGGTACGCCCCGAACAACGCGACCCTGGTGGTGGTCGGCGACGTGACACCGGATGAGGTCAAGTCACTGGCCCAGCGTTATTTCGGCCCGATTGCACGACGCGACGTCCCTGTGGCGAAAATCCCCCTGGAGCTGGGCGAACCCGGCGAGCGCCAGATCACCCTGCATGTGCAGACCCAACTGCCCAGCGTGATGATGGCCTTCAATGTGCCCAGCATCGCCACCGCGACGGACAAACGTTCGGTCAATGCGTTGCGTCTGATCTCGGCCCTGTTGGACGGCGGCTACAGCGGTCGGATCCCGACCCAACTGGAGCGCGGCGAGGAGCTGGTGTCCGGAGGCTCGTCGAGCTACGACGCCTACACCCGGGGCGACACGCTGTTCACCCTGTCGGCCACACCCAATACCCAGAAGAACAAGACCCTGGCCCAGGCCGAAGCGGGTCTGTGGCGCTTGCTTGAACAACTGAAAACCACCGCGCCGACCGCCGACGAACTGGAGCGCGTCCGTGCCCAGGTCATCGCCGGCCTGGTGTATGAGCGCGACTCGATCACCAGCCAGGCGACCGCCATCGGCCAGCTGGAAACCGTCGGCCTATCCTGGAAGCTGATGGACACCGAACTTGCCGAACTGCAAAGCGTGACCCCGCAAGATATCCAGAAGGCAGCCCAGCTGTATTTCACCCGCTCGCGCCTGAGCGTCGCGCACGTCCTGCCCGAGGAGAAAGCTCATGAGTGAGCGCAAACCATCCCGCCTGCTGCTGATCGGCCTGGTGTCGATCGCCCTGGTCGGCGCCCTGGCCTTTTATCTGTCACCATCGAGCAGTACGGACGCCAGCCAGGCATTGGACAAGGCCAGGTCCGGTAACAAACTGCAATCGCTGTCCGAACTCGATGACAAGGCACCCAGCCGCCGTCAGCTTGACGTACAGACCTGGAAAACCGCCGACGGCGCCAAGGTATTGTTCGTCGAAGCCCGGGAATTGCCGATGTTCGACCTGCGCGTGACGTTCGCTGCCGGCAGCAGCCAGGATGGCGATGCGCCTGGCCTGGCGACGCTGACCAACGCCATGCTCAACGAAGGCGTGGCCGGCAAGGATGTCAGTGCCATTGCCCAAGGCTTCGAAAGCCTGGGCGCGGACTTCGGCAATGGCGCCCACCGGGACATGGCCCTGGTGTCGCTGCGCAGTCTCAGTGCGCTGGACAAGCGAGAGCCGGCGCTGAAGCTGTTCGCCGAAGTCGTCGGCAAACCGACCTTCCCCGCCGACTCTTTCGAACGCATCAAGAACCAACTGCTGGCTGGCTTCGAGTATCAGAAACAGAATCCGGGCAAACTGGCGGGCCTGGAACTGATGAAACGACTCTATGGCGATCATCCATATGCCCATTCCAGCGATGGCACCGCCCAAAGCATTCCGTCTATCACCCTGGCCCAGGCCCGCGCCTTTCACGCCAGGGCCTATGCAGCCGGCAACGCGGTGATCGCCCTGGTGGGGGACCTGTCCCGCGCCGAGGCCGAGGCGATTGCCAACCAGGTGTCCGCCGCATTGCCCAAGGGCCCGGCCCTGGCGAAAACGCCGCCACCAGTGGAGCCGAAAGCGAGCCTCGGGCACATCGAATTTCCGTCCAAGCAAACCAACCTGATGCTGGCGCAACTGGGCATCGACCGGGACGATCCGGACTTCGCGGCCGTGTCCCTGGGCAACCAGATCCTTGGTGGCGGCGGTTTCGGTACCCGGTTGATGACTGAGGTCCGGGAAAAGCGCGGCCTGACCTATGGCGTGTATTCCGGTTTTACTCCCATGCAGGCTCGCGGTCCGTTCATGATCAACCTGCAGACCCGTGCCGAGATGAGCGAAGGTACGCTGAAACTGGTGCAGGACGTGTTCGCCGACTACCTCAGGAACGGCCCGACGCAGAAAGAACTCGACGATGCCAAGCGCGAGCTGGCCGGCAGTTTTCCGCTGTCTACCGCCAGCAACGAGGATATCGTCGGTCAGCTCGGCGCCATGGGCTTCTATGACTTGCCATTGAGTTACCTCGAGGACTTCATGCGCCAGACCCAGGCGTTGACGGTCGAAGAGGTCAAGGCCGCGTTGAACAGACACCTGAGCATCGACAAAATGGTCATCGTCACCGCCGGCCCGACCGTGCCGCAAAAGCCGCTGCCAGCCCCCACTGACAAACCCGCCGAGCAGCCGCTCGGGGTTCCGGAGCACTAATGGCCCGCCCATCGAATTCCAGCAAGAAACCCGTTCATAACGGGATCAACCAGCTACGCATCATCGGCGGCGAGTGGCGCAGCCGCCGCTTGAGCTTTCCCGACGCGCCAGGCTTGCGCCCGACGCCGGACCGGGTACGCGAAACCCTGTTCAACTGGCTGGCACCCTATGTGCCGGGAGCCCGGGTGCTCGATCCGTTCGCCGGCAGCGGCGCCTTGTTCCTCGAAGCGCTGTCCCGTGGCGCGGCCATGGGCCAGGCGCTGGACGCCAGCAGCCTGGCCGTCTCCAGCCTCAAGGAACACCTGGGCACCCTGCGCTGCACCGTCGGCCAGGTGCAGACGGCCGATGCATTGCGTTACCTGGAGAGCCAACCGGCCACGCCATTCGACCTGGTATTCCTCGATCCGCCGTTCAACCAGAACCTGCTGCCGAGCGTGTGTGCCCTGCTCGAAGAACGCCAATGGCTGGCCGAGGATGCCTGGGTCTACACTGAAAGCGAGACCGCCCCTTCAACCCTGGGCTTACCAGCCAACTGGCGCTTGCATCGCGAACAGAAGTCCGGACGGGTGTTTTACGCATTGTGGCAACGTATGGCAGCCGCCGTTGGCTGAACGGCTGGCCCGTGTATCGAGAATGATCGTGTCCGCCGCATCCGAACGTTTCATGCCCGCCCGGGGCCTGGGCAATCCGCACTTGCAGACCTTGTGGGGACCACTATGGCGCAAGAGCGTCCCCATCCAGCGCGAGCGCGAACGCCTTTGGCTCGAGGACGGCGATTTTCTCGACCTGGACTGGCATGGCCCCCACAGTGCCGAGGCACCCTTGGTGCTGGTGCTTCACGGGCTGACCGGCTCCTCCAATTCGCCTTACGTAGCCGGCTTGCAACACGCTCTCGGCCAACAGGGATGGGCCAGTGTCGCGCTGAACTGGCGCGGCTGCTCGGGGGAACCGAACCTGCTGCCTCGCAGTTATCATTCCGGTGTCAGCGAAGACCTGGCCGCCGCCATCACCCACTTGCGAACCCGACGTCCCCTGGCGCCCCTCTTCGCGGTAGGCTACTCCCTGGGCGGCAACGTACTGCTCAAGCATCTGGGGGAAACCGGCAACGACAGCCAGTTGCTGGGAGCGGTGGCGGTTTCGGTGCCGTTTCGCCTTGACCAGTGCGCAGACCGCATCGGCCAGGGGTTCTCCAGGTTTTACCAGGCGCATTTCATGCGTGAAATGGTGGCCTATGTGCGCAACAAGGAACGCCGCTTCAAGCACGACGGACATCATGAGGGGCTGGCGGCCCTGTCGGCGCTGGGCCCGTTGGAAAACATGCGCACCTTCTGGGATTTCGACGGACGGGTGACGGCACCACTGCATGGTTTTTCCGACGCCTCCGATTATTACCGTCGTGCTTCCAGTCGCTATTTCCTGGGCGGGATTCGTACGCGAACCCTGGTGATCCAGGCCGCCGACGATCCCTTCGTATTTCCCCACAGCCTGCCCGAGCCCGGCGAGCTGTCAGCTTCCACCCGCCTTGAACTGCACGCCCAGGGCGGACACGTAGGGTTCGTCGACGGAACCTTGCGGCGTCCCGGATACTATCTGGAACGACGCATTCCTCATTGGCTGGCGAGTCTGGGCCAGACATGATCCGTCGCGGCCCGGGCCCTCTGCCGATTCCCTTTCAATCTTGCGGCAGGCGAGTCACTCGCCCTTGGCCACGCCTCGCTGCGGATCATTGATCCATTCGCTCCAGGAGCCGGCGTACAACCTGCCCAACGGATAACCCGCCAGGCACAAGGCGAACAGGTTGTGGCACGCCGTTACGCCGGAGCCACAGTAGGCCACCAGCCCGGCGGGCGATCGCTCGCCCAGTTGATCGGCGAAACGCTGCTTGAGCCGACCGGCGGGCAGGAAACGTCCCTGCGCGTCCAGGTTGTCGGTGAACGCAGCACACTGAGCCCCCGGGATATGGCCGGCCACCGGGTCGATCGGCTCGACTTCGCCCTTGAATCGCGGCAAGGCCCGGGCATCCAGCAAGGTCATCTCCGGCTGGCCCAGGCGTTTTTCCAGCTCTTGGGCGCCAAGCAGCAAGGTCATATCCGGCGAACCGCTGAAGGATCCGCGTCCCGCTGCCGGTGGATCGAGGCTCAAGGGCAGACCGGCGGCATGCCAGGCCTTGAGCCCGCCGTCGAGGATGTAGAGACCATCGCGCTTGCCCAGCCAGACCAGCAGCCACCAGGCCCGGGCGGCATAGGCTCCGGGGCCATCGTCATACAGCACGATGTCGCTGTCATGATCGATGCCCCAGGCCCGGAAGCGCTCGATCAAGGCTTCAGGCTCCGGCAATGGATGGCGCCCGGTCATACCCTTGATCACCGGCCCGCTCAGGTCCCGTTCGAGGTCCGCGAACGAAGCCCCGGCGATATGCCCCTCCGCGTAACTACGTTGGCCGTAATCGGGGTCTTCCAGGGCAAAGCGGCAATCGAGGATCACCAGCCCGGGCTGCGACCTCCTCTGCTCCAGGGCTTGAGGGCTGATGACTTGCGCGATGGGCATGCTGAAGCTCCTATGGCTGAATCGAGGTCCGAATCCTACTGCCCTTCCTCCAGGGTCTGGGCCAGCGGGACGTAATACTCTTTGAACAGTGCATCCACCGCCTCACGCGCCTCGTCGGTCACGAAGCCGGCCTCCAGCACCAGCACCTGGTATACCCCGCGCTTGATGGCCTGCTCGCTCAAATGACTGGAATTTTCCCTCGTGGTGCACAGAAATCGCACCCAGGACGTCAGGATGATCCAGGCGTTGAGGGTCAGGGATTCGATCTGCACACGGTCCATCTTCAGGATGCCGGCCGCGACGAAGCCTTCGTAGATGGCGGTGCCGTGGATCAGGCAGCGCTGGGAAAAACGTCGATAACGGGCCGCGAGGTCTGGATCGCTGTCCAGCAGGTGCTCCAGGTCCCGGTGCAGGAAACGATAGCTCCACATCGCCGACAGCAGTTCCTGCAGATAGAAACGCTTGTCTTCCACTGTGGCAGCCCGGCCCTGGGGCGGGCGCAGGAAGCTGTCCACCAGGTTTTCGTATTCACTGAACAGCACGGCGATGATCGCCTGCTTGTTGGGGAAGTGGTAGTACAGGTTGCCCGGGGACATGTCCATGTGGGCAGCGATATGGTTGGTGCTGACGCTGCGCTCGCCCTGCTGGTTGAACAGCTCGAGGCTGTTTTGAACGATGCGCTCGCTGGTTTTCATTCGTGGGGCCATGGCTTGGGCTTTACTTCGACGAAGGCATTGATCGGCATCTTACGATCTATCGTCTTCGGGACAAACCCATCGCAGCACCGGATGTCATTTGACTTTTTAGAGCATAAACTCTAAAAACACTCACTCCCATAATAATCAGGGCCTGCCAATGCCTGCCGACATCGCTTATCTGCACGAATCCCAACAGAACCTGGATGAGCTGCGGTCGCTCTTCGAGGCACAGCGTCGGGCCTACGTCGCCCATCCGTTGCCTCCGGCAGCCCAGCGCCGACAGTGGCTCAAGGCGCTGCGTGAGGTATTGAGCGACGAACGACAAGCCTTGATCGAAGCCATCAGCCAGGATTTCAGTCACCGCAGCGCCGATGAAACGCTACTGGCCGAGCTGATGCCGAGCCTGCATGGCATCCACTACGCCAGCCGACACCTGCCGGGATGGATGAAACCGTCAAGGCGCAAGGTAGGCATGGCTTTCCAGCCAGCTTCGGCCAAAGTGGTCTACCAGCCGCTGGGCGTGGTCGGGGTCATCGTGCCTTGGAACTATCCGTTGTTCCTGGCCATCGGACCGTTGGTCGGGGCGTTGTCGGCGGGCAATCGGGTAATGCTCAAGCTCAGCGAATCGACCCCGGCCACCGGATTGCTGCTCAAGCAGCTGCTGGCCCGTATCTTTCCCGAGGACCTGGTTTGCGTCGTGTTGGGCGAGGCCGACGTTGGTGTGGCCTTTTCCAGGTTGCCCTTCGACCACCTGCTGTTCACCGGCGCCACCAGTATCGGCAGGCACGTGATGCGGGCCGCGGCGGAGAACCTGACCCCCGTCACCCTGGAACTCGGCGGAAAATCACCGGCCATCGTGTCCACCGACGTGCCCCTGAAGGACGCCGCCGAGCGTATAGCTTTCGGCAAGATGCTCAACGCCGGGCAAACCTGTGTTGCGCCAGACTACGTACTGGTCCCGCAAAATCGAGTCGGCGGATTCGTCGAAGCGTATCGCGAAGCGGTTCGCGGGTTTTATCCGACACTGGCAGACAACCCGGACTACACCGCAATCATCAACGAACGACAACTGGCGCGGCTCAATGGCTACATCAGCGATGCCACGAGCAAGGGCGGGTTGCTGATCGAGCTGTTCGACCAGGGCCAGGGGCGACGCATGCCCCATAGCCTGTTGCTCAACGTCAGTGACGACATGACGGTCATGCAGGACGAAATCTTCGGCCCGCTGCTGCCTATCGTGCCGTATGAGACGCTTGACCAGGCACTTGCCTACGTCAACCAGCGCCCTCGCCCTTTGGCGCTCTACTATTTCGGCTACAACAAGGCCGAACACAAGCGCGTGCTCGACGAAACCCATTCCGGTGGCGTCTGCCTGAACGACACGCTGTTGCATGTGGCCCAGGATGACCTGCCATTCGGTGGCATCGGCCCCTCGGGAATGGGGCATTACCACGGGCACGAAGGTTTCCTGACGTTCAGCAAGGCCAAGGGCGTGCTGACCAAGCAGCGCTTCAACGCCGCAAAACTGATCTACCCGCCTTATGGCAAGCCGCTTCAGAAACTGATCCAGAAGCTGTTTGTCCGTTGACAGCGCCTTGCCGGATAAAAACAACAATGAACCCAAGCCTGACCGATACACCCGCGCTGTCCCGGCGCGGCCTGCTGAAATTCAGCCTCGGTGCCAGTCTCTTCCTGAGCACCGTCAGCCTGGGCGCGTGTTCACCCGGCCACCCAGGAAACGGCCTGGCGGCGCTGCGCGACAGCGACCTGCCGTTTCTGCGCGCGGTGATTCCGGTCATGCTGGAGGGCGCCGTGAGCGTCGAGGCGCTCCCGGCCGCCACGACCGCCACCCTGCAAAGCCTGGACACCGGCCTGGCTCATCTTTCCCCGGCCACGCTCAGGCTCGCCCGTCAGCTGTTCGACGTGCTTACGCTGGGCATTACCCGAGGGCCGCTGACCGGTGTCTGGGGTGAGTGGGAAAACGCCAGCGCCGATGAAATCCGACACTTTCTCCAGCGGTGGGAAAACAGTTCGCTGGACCTCCTGCGCCAAGGCCATTGTTCGTTGCTGCAAATGGTGATGATGGCGTGGTACAGCCGGGCCGAGGCCTGGGCGAACTGTGGCTATCCGGGCCCTCCCGCTGTCTGAAGCCACTCGCAGGCCGCGCCACGGGGACCTTCATCGCAGTTTCATGACAACAAGAGAGAGCCCGACATGCCCGTACCCGATCCTTTTCGCGAAGGCCTTGCCCGTGGCTGGACCACCTACAACGGTGCCGAACTGACCCAGGACCTGACCCTGGACGCCGACGTGGCAATCATCGGCAGCGGCGCCGGGGGCGCCACCACCGCGGAAATCCTCAGCGCCGCGGGCTACAAGGTCCTGTTGATCGAGGAAGGCCCGCTCAAGACCAGTAACGACTTCAAGCTGCTCGAAGACCAGGCCTACACCAGCCTGTACCAGGAAGGCCTCGGACGGATGAGCAAGGACGGCGCCATCACCATCCTCCAAGGCCGGGCGGTGGGCGGCACGACACTGATCAACTGGACTTCCTGCTTCCGCACACCGGACCAGACGCTGGAACACTGGGCCTCGGAGCACGACGTCAAGGGGCATGGTCCCGCCGACATGGCCCCATGGTTCGAACGCATGGAGCAGCGCCTGGGCGTGGCGCCGTGGCTGATGCCGCCCAATGCCAACAACGACGTGATTCGCAAGGGCTGTGAACGGCTGGGGTACAGCTGGCACGTGATCCCGCGCAATGTGCGTGGCTGCTGGAACCTGGGTTATTGCGGCATGGGCTGCCCCACCAACGCCAAGCAGTCGATGCTGGTGACCAGCATTCCGGCCGCCCTGGACCAGGGTGGCGCGCTGCTTTACCTGGCGCGGGCCGAACGCCTGACCCTGCGCAACGATACGGTCATCGATCTGCAATGCGTGGCGATGGATGAGCGGTGCGTGGCTCCGACCGGACGGCGCATCACGGTCAAGGCGCGACACTACGTACTGGCCGGCGGCGCGATCAACAGCCCGGCCTTGCTGCTGCGCTCCGATGCGCCGGACCCCCACGAGCGCCTGGGCAAGCGTACCTTCCTGCACCTGGTGAATATGTCGGCCGGCCAGTTCGATGAGGTCATCAACCCGTTCTACGGAGCACCGCAATCGATTTACTCGGATCACTTCCAATGGCAGGACGGCGTCATTGGCAAAATGTCCTACAAACTCGAAGTCCCACCCCTGCACCCCGCCCTTGCCGCCACGTTGCTGGGCGGCTACGGCCCGGAGAATGCCCGGCACATGGCCCAACTGCCCTACACCCACGCGATGCTGGCGTTGCTACGGGACGGTTTTCACCCGGACAGCCCCGGCGGCAGCGTGGAATTGCGCGGCGACGGCACGCCAGTACTCGACTATCCGGTATCCGCCTACACCTGGGATGGCTTGCGCCGGGCTTTCCACAGCATGGCCGAGATTCAGTTCGCCGGCGGCGCCCGGGCGGTCATGCCGATGCACGGCGATGCCCGCTATGTGAAGACCCTGGCCGAAGCCCGGACGCTGATCGACGGCCTGGACCTTGCCCTGTTCCGTACGCGCCTGGGCAGCGCCCATGTCATGGGCGGCTGCGCCATGGGGGAGGACCCGAAAACCGCCGTCACCGACAGCCTCGGTCGTCATCACCAACTGAGCAACCTGTCGGTCCACGATGGCTCCCTGTTTCCCACCAGTATCGGTGCCAACCCACAATTGTCGGTGTACGGGCTGACGGCGAAACTGGCGAATTCCCTGGCCGAACGCCTGAAAAACCCATGAAGATCCGGATTATTCGCGACGTCTATAGTGCTGTCTTATCCTACAGGCGACTTGGCCGACCGAGTCGGCTGCGATACCATCCGACTCCCCAACGGACTCCCGCCAGGACGACGCGATGAACCGAGTGTTGTACCCAGGTACCTTCGACCCGATTACCAAGGGCCATGGCGATCTGGTCGAACGCGCCTCGCGCCTGTTCGACCATGTGATCATTGCCGTCGCCGCCAGCCCGAAGAAAAACCCGCTGTTCTCCCTGGAGCAACGCGTGGAGCTGGCCCGCGAGGTGACCCGGCATCTGCCCAACGTGGAAGTGGTCGGTTTCTCGACGCTGCTGGCGCAATTTGCCAAGGAAAAGAATGCCAACGTGTTCCTGCGTGGCCTGCGGGCCGTCTCGGATTTCGAATACGAATTCCAGCTGGCCAACATGAACCGTCAGCTGGCACCTGACGTGGAAAGTCTTTTCCTGACACCCTCGGAGCGCTACTCCTTCATTTCATCGACCCTGGTGCGGGAAATCGCAGCCCTGGGCGGCGATATCAGCAAGTTCGTCCACCCGGTCGTGGCCGATGCGCTGACCGAGCGCTTCAAGAAGTAAGCCCCTGGCTGCGACTCGCCTCGCAGCCTCGCCTTGGGTGACAGTGCAGTCCATCGCGGCCGCGTGCACTGAGCTCGTCAATGCGGCACAATTGCGCACATCCGTTTTCAGATGCCCGGGCCCAGCGCCCCGGCAGGAGCTTGCATGTCCCTGATCATCACCGACGATTGCATCAACTGCGACGTCTGCGAACCCGAATGCCCGAATGAGGCCATCTCCCAAGGCGAAGAGATCTACGTCATCGATCCGAACCTGTGCACCCAATGCGTCGGCCATTACGACGAGCCCCAGTGCCAGCAGGTCTGCCCGGTGGATTGCATCCCGCTGGACGAAGCCCATCCGGAAACCGAAGAACAGTTGATGGCCAAGTACCGCAGGATCACCGGCAAGGCTTGAGCTGGAGGCTCGTAGCATCCGTGCCCGAGCAGGCTCACGCCCACAGGGCGCCAGCCGCGCCTGGCGACAAGGCCATCAGCCACGGCGCGGCAACCCGGTCGCGCCTCAGTCCTGACTCTCGAACCCCTCCCCGACACAGCCCAGGCAGCGCACGAACGTGGCTTTCGCCGGGTCTACCACCAATGCCTTTCCTGCATCGCCAACCCCACCGCCCAGCGCGGTAAAGGGCAACGACACCACGAATGCCCCGGCGCCGATCACTGTGGCGGCGAGCAACAGCGGGCGAGCGATCAGCAAGTCGCCGATCATGGCGTAGGCGGGCGGGTTCTGGATGGTGTAGCGCGGATCACCGCTGCCGGTGTTCGCCAGGGCAGGCAAACCGACACTCAGCAGCAACGCAAGAACGACGGGGCGAAGCAGATTCATGGGGGCGGTCCTTCGGCTAGCCAATATGACTACTGACTATAGACCCTGGGGACGGATCATCTCTGACAGCGCGGGCACCAGACACTCGCACGCTGCCCCAGGCGGATTTCCCTCAGCCCGGTTCCACAGACCTTGCACAGCTCCCCACCCCGGCCGTACACGAACAGTTCCTGCTGGAAATAGCCGGGCTGGCCATCGCCACCGATGAAGTCACGCAGCGTGGTACCGCCGCGTTCGATGGCATGGGCGAGGATGCGTTTGATCTCGATCGCCAGTTTCAGATAACGCGCCCGGGAGATGCCCCCGGCCTCTCGACGCGGGTCGATCCCGGCGGCGAACAGCGCTTCGGTCGCATAGATATTGCCCACGCCCACCACCACGGCGTTGTCCATGATGAACGGCTTGACTGCCATGGAGCGCCCACGGGAGAGCTGGAACAGGCGCTCACCGTCGAAGAGATCGGTCAACGGTTCCGGCCCGAGGCGAATCAGCAGTTCATGGTTGAGCGGGTCGAGGCTCCACAGCATCGCGCCGAAACGCCGAGGATCGGTGTAGCGCAAGGCCAGGCCGGACTCCAGTTCGATATCCACATGCTCGTGCCTGGCGGCAGGCATGCCCACTTCCACCAGACGCAGATTGCCGGACATGCCCAGATGGCTGATCAACGTGCCCACCTCGGCATTGATCAGCAGGTACTTGGCGCGCCGCTCCACCTGCACGATCCGCTGGCCCGAGAGCCGCACATCCAGATCTTCCGGAATCGGCCAGCGCAGGCGACGATCGCGCACGATCACGCGGCTGACCCGCTGCCCTTCCAGGTGCGGGGCAATTCCGCGGCGGGTGGTTTCGACTTCGGGCAGTTCTGGCATGGATTTCTCGAATGGACGATGGTACGGCGCTATCGGGCCTCAGCGGGTGGCAAGATCGCGGATTTCCTGCTTCTGGGTCTGGAAATCGTATTCCGACAGGCCGATGTAATCGAGCACCAGATCACCGACACAGGCCCATTCGTGGTCCTCGGCCTGGTTACCCAGTACCCGATAGGAAGCGCAGATGTGCTCGGCCATTTTCAGGATCGCCAGCAGGTTCTTCAACTGACTGTTGTTGCGCGAGGATTCATCGCTGAAGATCGCCAGGGCGTTGTGGTGGTTGGCAATGGCCTGGCTGACATGGTCCGGCAGGCGCCAGGACTTGGACGTGTAGTAACCGACCACCGCGTGATTGGTATTGAACAGGCGGTTTTCAGTGTCCACCACCCGGCATTCGGCACTGGCGCTGGCATACGCCTGCTCCAGCACACTCATGTAGTTGGGGAACTGCTTGAGCATCAGCGGCACGCCGCAATCATGGAACAGGCCCAGGGCATAGGCCTCGTCGCCATTCTCCAGGCCGACACGCTTGGCCAGGGTCAGGCAGGTCATCGCCACGTCCTGGGCCGTATCCCAGAATCGGTTGAGGGTGACGATGGTATCGTCGTGCAGTTCGCCCTTGATCGACTGCGCATTGATCAGGTTGATGATCGAGCGGCTGCCCAGCAGGTTCACGGCGCGCTGGATCGAGGTGATCTTGTTGCGCAGGCCGTAATACGGCGAATTGACGATTTTCAGCAAGGCTCCCGACAGGCCGGGGTCCTGGGAGATCAGTTTGGCGATGGTCTCCAGATCCGGGTCAGGCATGTACTGCTCCATCTGCAGATCCACCATGATCTGCGGTTGGGGCGGGACGCTGATGCCTTGCAGGGATTGTTGGATCTGTTCGGCGGAAAGCTCTTTGGACATGGCTGCACACACTCTGGGACAGGCGAGGATTCTACCCCTTCAGGACGGGCTCGACACACCGCCGGGGTCGATCGACGAAACTTTCATTCAGATATAGGCCTAGGTCGGCAGCCAACCCATTCAGCTTGAGGAGTTTTTTACACCACGGCTCGCGGGCCCCGTCCATTATCCGGGCAAGGCGCGCCCACCAGGCGCCCCGCGTTTCATCGCCCACCTGGCCCGCCGCTCGCTCCGACACGGTATACTCCCGCTCTTTTTTCCGGAGCGACGTCATGTCCCTGCCCAGCCTGCGCCTCAAAGCCAATGCCGACCGCCGCCTGCGCGCCGGTCATCTGTGGGTCTACAGTAACGAAATCGACGTGGCCGCCACCCCGCTGCACGGTTTCAAGGCCGGCGACCAGGCAATCCTCGAAGCCGCCGGTGGCAAGCCGCTGGGCGTGGTCGCGCTGAGCCCGAACAACCTCATCTGCGCCCGGCTGCTGTCCCGCGACGCGAAGCTGCCGCTGGACAAATCCCTGCTGGTACACCGTCTGAACGTGGCGCTGTCGCTGCGTGAACGACTGTTCGACAAACCGTTCTATCGCCTGGTCTATGGCGATTCCGACCTGTTGCCAGGCCTGGTGGTCGACCGCTTCGGCGACATCCTGGTGGTGCAGATCGCATCTGCCACCATGGAAGCCCATAAGGACGATGTGATCGCCGCCCTGACCCAGGTGCTCAAGCCCAGCGGCATCCTGTTCAAGAACGATTCCGCCGCCCGCGATGCCGAAGGGCTGGAACGCTATGTCGAAACCGTGTTCGGCCTGGTGCCGGAATGGGTCGCCCTGGAAGAGAACGGCGTGAAGTTCGAAGCGCCGGTCATGGAAGGCCAGAAGACCGGCTGGTTCTACGATCACCGCATGAACCGTGCACGCCTGGCACCCTATGCCAAAGGCAAGCGCGTGCTCGACCTGTTCAGCTACATTGGCGGCTGGGGCGTGCAAGCCGCGGCATTCGGCGCCAGCGAAGTGTTTTGCGTGGACGCTTCGAGCTTTGCCCTCGACGGTGTCGAACGCAACGCAGCGTTGAATGGCTTCGCTGAAAAGCTGACCTGCATCGAAGGCGACGTGTTCGAAGCCCTCAAGGAGCTCAAGGCCAGCGAAGAACGTTTCGACGTGATCGTCGCCGACCCTCCGGCGTTCATCAAACGCAAGAAAGACCTGAAGAACGGCGAAGGCGCCTATCGTCGCCTCAACGAACAGGCCATGCGCCTGCTGACCAAGGACGGCATCCTGGTCAGTGCCTCGTGCTCGATGCACCTGCCCGAAGATGACCTGCAGAACATCCTGTTGACCAGTGCCCGTCATCTGGATCGCAACATCCAGTTGCTTGAACGCGGCGGCCAGGGACCCGACCACCCGGTGCATCCGGCCATTGCCGAAACCCGCTACATCAAGAGCATCATCTGCCGGCTGCTGCCTAACAGCTGAGTTCCCCCGGCGCGGTCGGCGCTTCGGCCCGCATTGGTTAAATAAAAATCGCAGCCTTGGGCTGCGATTTTTATTTGCATGTCTGAAAAGTTACCTCATACCGAAGTTAATAACGACACAGTTAAATTCTGTATGAACTCTCCCACATTATTACTGGAGCTTTCCTACTCAATCTCCGCTTGCCAAGCATTCATTAAAAACTATGATTGAACAGTCACTTCAAAAGTGACCTGCACTAGAAAACACAACTTGTTCAAACACACTTATTCAAAACAAAGGAGCTGTATCATGAAAGCAATCAATCTGGAAGCTGACAAAATCGCAAACCTGGCCGGCCTGGTTGTTCCAAAAGCCGCCACCAAGTAAGTAAGAAGTAACCAGGGCCGGGGAATGCCGGCACCCCGGCCCTGCCCTGGCTCGTCACACCAGCGGAACCCACCCTCATGCATATAAATCCGTGCCTGTTCATACTTGCCCGCCCGCCGCATCAGGTCGTTTGGAACTACGAGCGCCATACCCAGTTCGAACTGGAACTTCGCTACTCGACACGATTGGCGCAACTTATACAAGACCCATCCACGTTTGATATCAATTATCCCATTGACGCCGACCTGCTGGACGCAGAAATCCTTATCAAGGAAGCAAGAACCCCCATCAAATGGGAATGGGATGAGCTATCCAGAATATTTCATATCGGCACCAAGAACATTCCGTGCGCCGATATCCCCCAAGATGTAAATGAGTGGGCAGCTTTGTATCTGCAACACTGCAACGAGGTGCTCGCTTCACCCATGCCCTCAGCCAGGATCAGCAACCCTCAAGCCGACCGGATCGCCCTGGCCCGCCCCCTGCTCACCGACTTGCAGGACGCTTCGCTGATCCAAACCCTGGTCGGCCGCAGCACGTCCCGTTCATTTCGCGACCAGCCCATCTCGATCGAGCAGGTCAGCACACTGCTTTACCTGTCCCTGGGCTACCTGAACGAACGCCGGGACATCCATGGGGCAGCCGACCCCGAATCACTGGGCGCAAGACGCAGCAGCCCGTCAGGCGGCGGCCTGAATGCCTGCGAAGGTTATCTTTACGTACGCGACGTGACAGGCCTCGCGCCAGGCCTCTACGCCTATCTTCCGGACGAACATGCCCTGAGCCTGACCGCCTCCCTGCCGGAGGCTCCCCTGGGTCGGCTGCTGTGCGGCCAGCATTTCATCAACCCTTTGCCGTTCGGGCTGTTCATCACCTCACGCTTCGACAAGCTCTGGTGGAAATACGCACACTCCCGCGCCTACCGCATGGCATTCGTCGAAACGGGCCACGTTTCCCAGACATTCCTGATGGTCGCCACGGCGCTCGGCCTCGATACCTGGTTGACCGGCGCGTTGAGCGATCGTGAGGTCGAACGGTTGCTGGGGCTTGAGGACTCCTGTGAGCAACCGCTGTTTTTTGTCGGCTGCGGCCATGGCGACGGGCAGGTGCATTGCAAAGAGCTGACAGCCCTGATCGAACGCCAGGACGCTGTGTCATGACCAACATTTCCTTTGGGCAGTCGCCCCGCTACACCCTTGGCGATTGGGACAACAAGGCCGCAGTGCGTACCCGCAGGGACCACTATCGATTGCCCGACGACCTGGAGCAGCAGCTTTCCAGCCGGGACTGGTTTCCACCGGCCTTCATCCCCTATGTCGAACATCCGCTGGTCCGCCAGGCAGGCCGCGCCGTTGCCCAGCGCCTGGCTGCCAACCACCTCCTGTATTTCCTCGACTACACCACGATGCTCGAACACCGGGTCGTCAATCGCTCGGTAGAAACCATCATCCATGGCGAACTGGCCGTACCGATCCCCCGAAGAATGAAAACCGCGGCCCTGCAGCTCTACACCGATGAGGGCTACCACGCGCTTTTTTCCAACGAAGTGGCCGAGCAGATCGCGAACCTCTATGGCATCGACGACCGCCAGCCGCCCAGGCGCATCAACCGTTTGCTGAGCACGATCGACGCCGCTTCGCCGATGGATCGCCCCCTGGCCTGGCTGCTGCTGGGGTTCGTTTCCGAAACCATCATTGCCCGGGAACTGCTCGCCATCACCCGCAACACCCTGGTCTGCACGGTGTACCGGATGCTCAGGAACCACCTCGAGGACGAGGCACGGCACAGTCGCTACTTCAGCGAGGTGTTCCAGTACCTGTGGTCCGTCCTCGATTCCACGCAGCGCGACCTCGCCGCCGGGATGCTGCTGCATATCATCGGGCTCTATTTCGAGCCCGATGACTCCTGGCTGCTGCGCAGCCTCGCCAGTGTCGGCTTCGATAACCAAAGCTCGCGCCAGATCGTTTCCGGCCTACTGCTGCCAGGCGCCCACGCCCGGCGTGTCCGTTGCGGTGCGGTGTCGACATTCGCGGCCATGAGCGACGCGGGCTTCTTCGACAACGGCCATTACCGGCAGCTGTTCAGCCAGGCGGGGTTTATCGATGGTTGACGCCAGGTCCCCACGCCACACCCGCAAGCCAGCCACTGTGGCTCTATTGCTCACACTGACCCTGCTGGGCGTGTTTCCCATCGATGTGGTACTGCCCTCGTTCCCTGCGCTGTCGGAGCACTTCCAGCGTTCGTCCTCGGACATCGCCCTGTCCGTCAGCCTGTTCGCGGTGGGCATCGCCCTCTCGCAACTGCTGGTGGGTCCTCTCTCCGACGCCCTGGGCCGAAAGGCCCTGTTGCTGGTTGGCATCACGGTCGCGGCCATTGGCGCAACCGGGTGCGTCATCGCTGACGACTACGGGCTCTTTCTGTTTTCCCGAGTCGTCCAGGCATTGGGGTGCGGTTGTTTCGTCCTCTCCCAGGCCTTGATCCAGGATCTCTTTACCGGGCAGGAACAGCAACGATTGCGCATATTCCTGGTGACCTGCGGCGGTGTCTTCATTTCCGTATCCCCGCTGGCTGGCACCGGGTTGCAAGCCTGGATGGGCTGGCAGGGCAGCTTCCTGGTGTTCATCGCCCTGGCAATAGCGGTATTTACAGGCGCTTGCCTTTTGCTGCCGTCTTCTGCGGCAACCTCCCATCCGCAGCGCCTGAGCTTTATCAGCGCCTATCGAAAGGTCTGCGGCGACTTCAGCTTCATGGCCTATTGGCTGACTTCTGCGTTGGCCTTTTCCTGCCACTTTTCCTTCATCGTCATCTCGCCACTGGTCTTCATCGACCAATTGGGGCTGTCACCCGAGGCGTTTTCACTGGCCCTGCTGGGCTACGGGCTGGCCTATATCGGCGGCGGAGCGCTGGCGACGGTATTGAGCAACCGAATCGACTCCCAGACGCAAATCTTCACTGGCCTGGGCCTGATCCTGACGGCAGGGGTGATGATGCTCGGGCTCTCCAGCCACCTGGGCCTGTCGATCACCACCCTCTTGCTGCCCATGATCGTCTGCACTGCCGGAACCACCATTGCCCGGGCGGCGGCCCACACCCGGGCGATGAACCGGTTTCCCGAGCAGGCAGGTACGTCGGCCTCGGCCGGCAGCGTGTTGATCTTCGTCGTCGGCGGACTGACCAGTGCCGTGATCAGCCTCACCCCGCTGGGCCTGCAAACCACCCTGGCCCTGTGCCTGGTACTGCTCAGCCTCCTGGGGCTGGCACTCAATGGGCTGATCCGGCATCGCCACAGGGGGTTGCTGACCGGTTGAATGCCGCCAGTCGTCATCCCGGGCGCCACATTGGCGTCCAATCGGCGCTTTGCGTCATTTCATCCTGACGCCAGCGGTGTAGAATCGGGGCATTCATCGCCATTCATCCCCGGCGGGTTTATGAGCTCAAGCTGAGGCAAGCAGTGATCCTGCAAAGTCATCGGCCGCTTCCGGACACACAGCCACTCCCGAGTGTTCCAGACGTCAACAGAAGCTCACTTCCCATTGATACCTGATTAGTACTGATTAGCCGCCCGGAGTGCTCCATGCCCGAATACCGCTCGAAAACATCCACCCATGGCCGCAACATGGCCGGCGCCCGCGCTCTGTGGCGCGCCACGGGGATGAAGGATGACGACTTCAAGAAGCCGATCATCGCCATTGCCAACTCCTTCACCCAGTTCGTCCCCGGTCACGTTCACCTCAAGGACCTGGGCCAACTGGTCGCCCGCGAAATCGAACGCGCCGGTGGCGTCGCCAAGGAATTCAATACCATCGCGGTGGATGACGGCATCGCCATGGGCCACGACGGCATGCTCTATTCGCTGCCGAGCCGCGAGATCATCGCCGACTCCGTCGAATACATGGTCAATGCTCACTGCGCCGACGCCATCGTGTGCATTTCCAACTGTGACAAGATCACCCCCGGCATGCTCATGGCTGCGCTGCGCCTGAATATCCCGGTCATCTTCGTGTCCGGCGGTCCGATGGAAGCCGGCAAGACCAAACTGGCCAGCCACGGCCTGGACCTGGTTGACGCCATGGTGATCGCCGCCGACTCCAGCGCCTCTGACGAGAAGGTCGCCGAGTACGAGCGCAGCGCCTGTCCCACCTGCGGTTCGTGCTCCGGCATGTTCACCGCCAACTCCATGAACTGCCTGACCGAGGCCCTGGGCCTGGCCTTGCCGGGCAACGGCTCGACCCTTGCCACCCACAGCGATCGCGAACAGCTGTTCCTGCAGGCGGGTCGCACCATCGTCGAGCTGTGCAAGCGTTACTACTCCGACAACGACGAATCGGTATTGCCTCGCAACATCGCCAACTTCAAGGCGTTCGAGAACGCCATGACCCTGGACATCGCCATGGGCGGTTCCACCAACACCATCCTGCACCTGCTGGCCGCCGCCCAGGAAGCCGAGGTCGATTTCGACCTGCGCGACATCGATCGCCTGTCCCGCAACGTGCCGCAACTGTGCAAGGTCGCGCCGAACATCCAGAAGTACCACATGGAAGACGTGCACCGTGCCGGCGGGATCATCAGCATCCTGGGCTCCCTGGCCCGTGGCGGCCTGTTGCACACCGACCTGCCGACCGTGCACAGCAAGACCATGGCCGAAGCCATCGCCAAATGGGACATCACCCAGACCGACGACGAAGCCGTGCACCATTTCTTCAAGGCCGGCCCGGCAGGCATTCCGACCCAGACGGCATTCAGCCAGTCGACCCGTTGGGAAACCCTGGACGACGACCGCGAAAACGGGTGCATCCGCAGCGTCGAGCACGCTTACTCCAAGGAAGGTGGCCTGGCGGTACTCTATGGCAACATCGCCCTGGACGGCTGCGTGGTGAAAACCGCTGGCGTCGACGAGTCGATCCATGTCTTCGAAGGCAACGCGAAGATCTTCGAGAGCCAGGACAGCGCCGTGCGCGGGATCCTCGCTGACGAGGTGAAGGCCGGCGACATCGTGATCATTCGCTACGAAGGTCCGAAAGGCGGTCCGGGCATGCAGGAAATGCTCTACCCCACCTCCTACCTGAAATCCAAAGGTCTGGGCAAGGCCTGTGCCCTGCTGACCGATGGCCGTTTTTCCGGCGGCACTTCGGGCCTATCCATCGGCCACGCCTCGCCGGAAGCCGCCGCAGGCGGTGCCATTGGCCTGGTACGGGACGGCGACAAGATCCTGATCGATATTCCGAACCGCTCGATCAACCTGTTGATCAGCGACGAAGAACTGGCCGAACGCCGCGTCGAGCAGGACAAGAAAGGCTGGAAACCGGTGGAGCTGCGTCCCCGCAAGGTGACCACTGCGCTCAAGGCCTATGCCCTGCTCGCCACCAGCGCCGACAAGGGCGCGGTGCGCAACAAGGCGATGCTCGACGGGCTGTAAGCATCCCTCGTGCAACAAGAATGCCCCGCCAGGTGCGGGGCATTTTTTTGTCTGGTATTGCGTGATAAAACGGTTATCAACTGTGGGAGCGAACCCGCTCGCTCCCACAGTCGCGTGGCGGTTTACCTGGCCTTACTGGATATCTTCCGGCTTGACGATCACCCAGTTCTTGTCCGCCGTGACCGGCAGGCCTTCCTTGGCCTGGGCGGCAGCGTGCTTGGCCATCATGCCGTTTATCTGGGTCATGTACTTGTCCTTGCGATTGACCCACAGGTGAATCCCCCCCTTGGCCACGTCCACGTCATGGAACAGCATGTAGCCGTCGCTGCTGGGGGTATCACCGGCTACCAGCACCGGCTTCTTCCATTCGTCGATGTACGTCAGGATTGCCGCGTGCTTGCCGGCCATCCAGGTCGCTGGGGTCCACAGATAGGGCGTGTACTCCAGGCCGAGGTTGGCCTTTTCGTCATACTTGCCGGCGGTGATCTGCTTGCGCGCGGTGGTCAATTCGCCGGTCTTGCGGTCCTTGAGCAAGGTGGTCACGCCGATGACGTTCTGCGGCTTGAGGTTGTAGCCGTATTTGGGATCGGAGGCGACCATGCGCACCAGCTCTTCCGACGCCGCGGTCATGACATAGACCTCGATGCCGTTTTCCATCAGCTTCTGGTAGAGCTCGGTCTGGCCGGTGAAGATCTTTGGCGGGTTGACGTTGTAGTTGACCACCTTGTCGCCGTCGTAATACGTCGTCGGGACGGGCTTGCCGGAGGCCATGAGCTCGTCGACGTAGCCCTTGAGTTCCTTGAGGGTGAAGCCGGAAAACACCTGGGCGACCCACGGATAGCAAACCATGTCGTCCACTTCGCACAGGCGGTAGTAGTAACTGAACAGGCTTTCCTTGTGATCGGCCGTGTCCTTGAATGGCATCAGCTTCAGGGAGGGATCCAGGGTTTCCCGGGTGATGAGGCCCTTGTTTTCCATGAACGGCAACAACGACTCTTCAAGGTCATAGCGGTAACTGGTGTTGTCCATGTCGAACACCGCGTAATTACCCTTGTTGGCGTTGGCCGCGATCATCGCGTCCAGTGCCTTGGCCTGTTCCGCCGGCCAGTGTTTGAGTTCGGTGGCGAGTACCTGGCCGGCGAGACCAAGACCCAAGGCGACAGCGAGAAAACGAGGTGCGAGCTTCATCGGCATTTCTCCTGGTTCAAAGAGCTCGACGCTAACAAATGCCGATGACAACCCTCGTCTCCCCGCGACCGCTTGCATCTTGATAACGCCAGCGGCATACCTGCAAACGCCACGTCCTTATTCCATAAACGACATACCACATGCTTTTTTAGTATTAATTCTTTAGTTATCAGGCTGTTAGGCTCCTCGGTTCACAGTCTGGCCCAGGCTCTGTTCGAGAAGTCTTGAGACGAAGATCAGGCAAGGCGAAAACAGCCGAGCAAGCGCAGTGCATTGGAATACATGAGCATCGCGAGGCAGTTTTCAACGCCGCATGGATGAGTATCAAGGCCTTCGTACAGAGCGTAGGCGACTGCACAAGTCTTATCGGAGTCTCCTGATGAATCTTCCACTGATCCTCAATCTGCTGGTGTTTCTCGCCTTGCTGTTCGGCCTTGCGCAAACCCGCCACGGCAGCTGGAGCCTGGCCAGGAAAGTGCTGCTGGCCCTGGCGCTGGGCGTCGCGTTCGGTGTCGCCCTGCATACCGTCTACGGCGCCGGCAACCCGGTGCTCAAAGCGTCCATCGCCTGGTTCGACCTGGTGGGCAATGGCTATGTACAGTTGTTGCAGATGATCGTGATCCCGCTGGTCTTCGCCTCGATCCTGAGCGCCGTGGCCCGCCTGCATGACGCCTCGTCCCTGGGCAAGATCAGCTTCCTGGCCATCGGCACGCTGCTGTTCACCACCGCCATCGCCGCCCTGATCGGCATCGGCCTGACCAACCTGTTCGGCCTCACCGCCGAAGGCCTGGTGGCCGGCACCCAGGAGCTGGCGCGACTGCAGGTGATCCAGAGCGACTACGCCGGCAAGGTCGCCGACCTGAACATTCCGCAACTGTTGCTCTCTTTCGTCCCACAGAATCCTTTCGCCGACCTGGCCCGGGCCAAGCCGACCTCGATCATCAGCGTGGTGATTTTCGCGGCGTTCCTGGGCATCGCGGCGCTGCAATTGTTCAAGGATGACGCGGACAAGGGCCAGAAGGTGATCAACGCCATCGACACCCTGCAAAGCTGGGTGACGCGCCTGGTACGCCTGGTGATGAAGCTGACCCCTTACGGTGTGCTGGCCTTGATGACCAAGGTCGTGGCCGGTTCCAACCTGCAGGACATCATCAAGCTTGGCAGTTTCGTGGTGGTGTCTTACCTGGGGCTGGGCCTGATGTTCGTGGTACATGGCCTGCTGGTGTCCGCCGCCGGGATCAACCCGTTGCGCTTTTTCCGCAAGATCTGGCCGGTGCTGACCTTCGCCTTCACCAGCCGCTCCAGCGCCGCGACCATTCCCTTGAGTATCGAGGTCCAGACCAGCCGTCTCGGCATTCCGCGCGCCATTGCCAGCTTCAGCGCCTCGTTCGGCGCCACCATCGGACAGAACGGCTGCGCCGGCCTCTATCCGGCCATGTTGGCGGTGATGGTCGCTCCAACCGTGGGTATCGATCCGTTGGACCCGGTCTGGATCGCAACCTTGGTGGCGGTCGTCACCCTGAGCTCGGCCGGAGTCGCCGGCGTGGGTGGCGGCGCGACGTTCGCCGCATTGATCGTGCTACCGGCCATGGGCCTGCCGGTCTCGTTGGTGGCGTTGCTGATTTCCGTCGAACCGCTGATCGACATGGGGCGCACGGCATTGAACGTCAGCGGTTCGATCACCGCCGGAGCACTCACCAGCCAGGTGATGCAGCAGACCGACAAGGCAGTGCTGGGTGCCGAGGAGCATGGGGAGTTGGTGCAGGCTTGATTGGCGGCGCCTGGTAGATCGCCTTCGCGAATGAGTCCGCTTGCACAGCTGACCGAGCTGTATCAGCGCAAACCGGTCGACTGCGGCAGCGGGCTCGCTCGCGAAGCTTTTTGCCTTAGAGCTTTTCCCATACCTCGAAGCTGTAGGCCGGCTTGTCCCCTTGCGCCGGGTTCGGCTGGTTGGAGACCAACCGCCACTGGCTTGAATCGAACTCCGGAAACCAGGCGTCTCCCTCCGGGCTCAACGCCACGCGGGTCAGGTACAGGCGATCGGCCTGCGCCAGGGCCTGGGTGTACAGTTGCGCACCGCCGATCAGCATCAGTTCGTCGGCGCCCTGCTCCAGGGCCCACGCCTCGGCCCGCGCCACCGCAGCTTCAAGCGAGGAGAAAACTTGCGCCCCCTCCAGCTCCAGGCCCGGCTGGCGGCTGACCACGATGTTCAGCCGTCCCGGCAGCGGTCGACCGAGGGAATCCCAGGTCTTGCGGCCCATGATGATCGGCTTGCCCAAGGTGGTGGCCTTGAAGTATTTGAAGTCCCCTGGCAAGTGCCAGGGCATGCTGTTGTCGATGCCGATCACACGGTTTTCACCGAGGGCTGCGATCAGGCTTAAAGGAAGAGTTTTTTTCATGTAGGCGAGGATACCAGAGGCTCGACGTACCCCGACAGGCGCCACAGCAGTTATGCTCATCCCTCATTTACGACGGAAGTGCCCGTGTCTGAGCCCCTGACTGAACTGCAGAAAATCTGGTTGACCGAGACGGTACGCCTGCGTGAGGAGCACGCCGGCCCGCTCGAAGACCAGGAAGCCAATCGCCTGGCCCGTGCGGCGGGTGGCGATCTATCGACCCGTATCCACCACCGCGCCCACCGCCTGGCCGCACGCGACGGCCTCACCGAAGCCTTGCGCCATTGGCTGCAAGGCGCCCGCCTGGCCCTGATCGTGCTGGCGACAGTCGCCGTCATCAGCGGCGCGGGCCTGGGTTTTGCCGCCCTTGGCGATGGCCGCATGCCCGTCAATGTGTTCTGGGCCCTGGGCAGCCTGCTGGGACTGAATTTGATCCTGCTCGTCGGCTGGGCCCTGGGCTTGCTGTTCGCCGGGGAACAAGGCGCCGCGCTGGGACGCCTGTGGCTGTGGCTCAGTGAAAAACTCGCCCGCGACGCCAAGGCCGCCCAACTGGCGCCGGCCCTGCTGCTGTTGCTGCAACGCCAGCGGCTCAACCGCTGGGCCCTCGGTGTCCTGGTCAACGGCTTGTGGCTGCTGGCGATGGTCAGCGCGCTGGTTGTCGTCTTGATGCTCATGGCGACCCGACGCTATGGCTTCGTATGGGAAACCACCCTGCTTGGCGCCGAAACCTTCGTCGTCCTGACCCAGGCCCTTGGCGCCCTGCCTGCCATGGTGGGGTTCGATGTACCGGCCGAAGCGATGATACGCGCCAGCGGCGATGGCGCCCTGAACCTCGAAAGCGCTCGCCAGGCCTGGGCCGCCTGGCTGGTGGGCGTGACCCTGGTCTATGGCGTGATGCCGCGCCTGTGCCTGGCGCTGCTGTGCCTGTGGCGCTGGCGGCGTGGCCGCAGCACGCTGCGCCTGGACCTGAACCTGCCGGGCTATGCCCAACTGCGCGAACGACTCATGCCCAGCAGCGAACGCCTGGGGGTCAATGATGCCGCCCCCGCGCAGTTGCATCGCATCGAGGGGACGTCCGGCGCCCCGGAAAGCGATGGCGCCTTGCTGGTGGCAATCGAACTGGACGACCGCCCATGGCCACCGAAGCTGCCGGACACGGTGAAGAACGCCGGTATCCTCGACAGCCGTGAATCGCGGCACAAGCTCCTCGAACAACTGTCGCGCTTTCCCCCGGCACGCCTGGCGATTGCCTGCGACCCACGGCGCTCGCCGGATCGTGGCAGCCTGGCCTTGATCGCCGAACTGGCCCGCAGCGCCAGCGCCACCCGCGTCTGGCTGATGCAGGCACCACCCGGTGAAGCGCTGGATGCCCAGCGCCTGGGCGATTGGCGCGATGCGCTGCGACAACTGCAATTGCCGTTCGCCGACTGCATCCCCCTCAACTGGCTGGAGACCGGCCATGACTGAGCCTATGAAGCCATTGAAGCTGGCCGTGGTCGGCCACACCAATGTCGGCAAGACGTCCCTGCTGCGTACCCTGACCCGGGACGTCGGCTTCGGCGAGGTGTCCCACCGTCCCAGCACGACCCGGCACGTCGAAGGTGCGCGCCTGTCGGTGGACGGCGAAGCCCTCCTGGAACTGTACGACACACCGGGCCTGGAGGATGCCATCGCCCTGCTCGATTACCTCGAACGACTGGAGCGCCCCGGCGAGCGCCTGGACGGACCGGCGCGGCTGGCGCGCTTCCTGGACGCCAGCGAGGCGCGCCAGCGGTTCGAACAGGAGGCCAAAGTACTGCGGCAGCTGCTCGCCAGCGATGCCGGGCTCTACGTGATCGATGCCCGGGAGCCGGTGCTGACCAAGTATCGCGATGAACTGGCGGTCCTCGCCAGTTGCGGCAAGCCCCTGCTGCCGGTACTGAACTTCGTCAGCAGTGCCCAGCATCGCGAACCCGACTGGCGCGAAGCACTGGCGCGGCTGGGGCTGCATGCCCTGGTACGCTTCGACAGCGTCGCCCCGCCCGAGGACGGCGAGCGCCGCCTGTACGAGAGTCTTGCCCTGTTGCTGGAAAGTGCTCGTGGTCAGTTGGAACGCTTGATCGCCGACCAGCAGGCTCAACGCCTGGCCCGCCAGCGGAGCGCCGCGCGCTTGATCGCCGAGTTGCTGATCGATTGCGCGGCGTGCCGGCGCAGCGTGGCCAGCGACGCCGAGCTGGAACACCAGGCCATCAGCGAATTGCGCAACGCGGTGCGTCAACGTGAACAGCGCTGTGTCGAAGCCCTGCTCGCACTCTACGCCTTCCGCCCGCAGGATGCCGCCGCCGGCGACCTGCCGCTGCTCGACGGGCGCTGGGGCGATGATCTGTTCAACCCCGAAACCCTCAAGCAATTGGGCGTACGGGTCGGAGGCGGGATCGCCGCGGGGGCGGCGGCCGGTGCCGGTGTGGATTTGCTGGTGGGCGGCCTGACCCTGGGCGCCGCCGCCCTGGCCGGGGCCATCGCCGGAGGCGCCCTGCAAACCGCCCGCAGCTACGGCAACCGATTGATGGGCAAGCTCAAGGGTCAGCGGGAACTGACGGTGGACGACAACGTGCTACGCCTGTTGGCCCTGCGCCAGAGGCAACTGCTGCTGGCCCTCAACCAACGCGGCCATGCGGCGCTGGACAGCATCCGCATCGACACGCCCCAGGACAAAGGCTGGCGCGAAGGCAAGCTGCCCGAAGCCCTGGCCAAGGCTCGTGCCTATCCGCACTGGTCATCCCTCAATCCACGACCCCGGCTGAGCCAGGCCGAACGCCAGGAACAGATCGAACAACTGGCCGAGGAGCTCTAGGCTCTGTCTGAAAAGCCTTGATATTCGTTCATGCTGCGTTGGAAACCGGCTCGTGCGCGAGCCCGATCGGAATGTTCATTACTTCAAGTGGAGGGCGACCCCAGCCGTTCCTCGTCGGTTTCGCCTCGCCTGGCCTTCGTCCCTAGACTCGCAGAGCCCAGGTATCCGCTCACCACCAAAAGCAGCGCTGTGGTCAGTCGTCGACCAATGCCTCGAGCGCCAAGGCCGCTTCAGGCAATTGCAGCTCACTGAAAACCTGCACCCCATGGCGCTTGAGCAAGGCCGCCGTCACGCCTTCACCCGTGACCTTCACACCGCTGAACGTCCCGTCATAGGTCAGCCGGTTACCACACGATGGGCTGTTGGCCTTGAGCACGGCGATGCGGATGCCATGTTCCCGCACCCGCTCCAGCGCCTGGTACGCACCAGACAGGAATTGCACACTCACGTCTTCACCTTCCGTGGTGATCACCACTGCCTGCCCGTCGAGAACCTGCTCTCCCTGGCCGCCGGGAATCTCCGCCGCCGCCCGGGGCGTCGGCAAGCCGCCGGCGACTTCCGGACACAGCGGCACGACACGGCCTTCATCCAGCCACTGCTGGAGCTGATCGAACGGCCCGCTGGCGCCGCCGTCATAGCGCACGCGGTGTCCGAGCAGGCAACGGCTGACGAGGATCCTGTGCATGTCAGAAAAGCTCGTTGCCGCGGCGTCGGAACCAGCCGGTCAAGGACAGGCGATCCCGGGTGGCCGGCAGGACTTCATGGGGAACGTTCCCCGACAGGAACACCACCAGGCAACCACCGGCGGGCACTACGTCATGTTCGACGCCGTCATCCAGGTACATGCGCAACTGCCCCCCCTGGTCTGGCAGCCAGGCGTCATTGAGATAGAGCACCGCCGACACCGTGCGCCGATCATCGTCGCGGAATCGGTCGACGTGCTTGAGGTAGAACGCACCGGGTGGGTACAGGGCGAAATGGCTTTCGAAGTCTTCAAGCCCCAGGAACAAGCCACGGTTCAGGGCCTCGCGCAGGCTGTCCATCCATTCCAGGTAACGATCGCAGGCCTCGGCCTGGCCGGGCTCGATCCATTGGATGCGATCCCCCCGGATACCTTCCTGGATCTGCGAAGACGGCCCGCGCCCGACCGCGGCTGGTGCCAGTTCGCCTTCGATGGCGCGCTGCCGGCATTCCGCCGCCAGGGCACGGGTCAGCGCGTCCGGCAGGAAGACGTTCTGCTGCGACCAGCCACGCTCGGCCAGGTCGTCGACGATACGTAACAGCGAGGGGTGATCAAAAGGTATCTGCATGGCGCGCATAGTATGCCTGCCCACGTAAAACCGACAGCGCCACGCAGCGGGTTTGCGGGGCGGTTTGCAGATGGCACCGCCGTACGAACTTGATACGAATTCTCGACAAGTTCCCGCACCCCACGGAGAATAGTCGGCTGCTGACAGGAGTCCCTATGCGCCGTTTGCTTTTCTCACTGTTGATGTTCTGCGTTTTGCCCGCCTGGGCAGACAGCTACGACCAGTTGTACAAGGTCGCCGGCTGGCCGGAACAGCGGGCGCATTTCAACGATGCCTTGAATGCCGCGCAGCAGCGCTATCAAAGCAGCTTGCCGCCAGCGGTGTTCCAGGCGCTGGTCAACAACAGCAATCAACGCTTCGCTCCCCAGGCCATGGACCAGCGGGCCGAAGCGCAACTGCGCAAGCATCTCAACGACCCCGTCCCGGCCCTGGACTTCTTCCAGTCACCCCTGGGCCGCAAGGTGGTGGCCGCCGAGCTGCTGGCCACCCGTCGCGACCAGTTGGCAAAGAACGCCAAGGGCCTGCCCAAGATGCAGGCCAGCGACAACCGCCTGCTGATCATCGGCCACCTGGCCCAGGCCCTGCCCGCCCGTGAGGCCGGTGCCGAAGTCAGCCTGGCGATCGCCGGCGTGGCGGCCGACAGCCTGAGCTCGATGATTCCCGGCCTGCTGGGCGCCGGCCAGGCCCAGGGCATGCTGAACGGCCAGCGCCAGCGGCTCATGGAACAGATCGGCGCGGACCTGAACAACACGCTGTTGTATGTCTACCGTGACCTGTCGGATACCGAACTGGAAGAATTCGCCACCTTCGCCGAGTCGGCCGAGGGCCAGGCCTATTACCAGGCGGCTTTGGCGGCGGTCCGGGCAGGCTTGGCCGTAGGGCAGAATCTCGGGCAATAGCTTCGCGATGCGTTGACTGGCGCTATCGCCTGGTCACCGCCGATTCCGGCTCATCCGCTTGTTCAGGAACCCGAACATCTCCTGCCGCAACGCCAGGGACTCGTTCGCCAGGTGATGGCGTCCCTCGGGCAACATCATCACCTGCGGTCGATCGAACTTGCTGCACAGCACCTGCAGGTTATGTTTCCAATCCACCGTCATGTCCGCCTGGCCCTGCACGATCAGAGGCCGGCGCGGGCTGTTCGGCGCCGCCTCGATGCGTTTGATCCATTGTGCCAACGCTCCGACCCATGCGGTCGGCAGGCGTAACGGCTGCAAGGGGTCGGCTTGCAGGAAGGGCAGGAAATCAGGATCGGTGGAATTTTCGCTGAAGCGTCGGGCGATGCCGGTCACGAAAGGCTTGAGCAAGTAGTAGCTCAGGCGCGACCACCCCCAGGCCCGCGGCCGCACCAGGGGCGACAGCAGGATCACCTGGCCCTGGGCCGGACTGTCCGCGCCCTGGTTGAGCACATGATCCACCACGATGGCACCGCCGGTGCTCTGTCCGCACAGGTGCCAGGGTTGCGGCAGGCCCAGGGTCGCGGCCTCGGCCAGCAGCCCTTGCAGCGTAGCCTGGTATTCGGCGAAATCGCCGATGCTGGCGCGCTCTCCGCTGGACAGTCCGTGGCCCGGCAGGTCACAGGCAATCACCGCGAATCCCTGCGCCAGCGCCCATTCGATCAAGTGCCGGTACAGCCCCATGTGATCGTAGTAACCATGGAACACGAACAAGGTCGCCACGGCTTTCTCCGGCCACCAGACCTGCCCGACCAACTCATACCCATCGATCCGGAAACGCCCCAGCCCTTTGCGCACCTCGCGCTGGGGAAAGTCCAGCCCATAGAAACGCTGGTAGGCCCGGGCCTGTTCCGACAGTGGCTGCCACTGGGCCATGGATTGCAGGCTGGCACGCAGGTTATCGGGGTCGAAAGTGGCAGGCATTGATATTCCCAGGCGAAAGCGAAAACGGACTTTATGGTCTGCGATATTCATCTGTCGCGGCAGGCGTGGCAAGCTACGCGGCTCCAGAGGATCGACTCCATGCGCCCGTCCCACCGCACGACCTTGCTTGCCAGCCTGCTTGCCCTCGGGTGCGCCGCCGTATTGTGGTTCGCCTACGACTGGTTCCAGGGCCGTTACCTGCGGGCTTTCAGCCAACACACCGCGGTGTTTTCCGGCGACCCCTTGCGCTTGCCCGCCGACCTTGCCGGTCCTGGCCCGATCCGCCTGGTGCACTTCTGGGATCCGGCTTGCCCCTGCAACGTCGGCAACCAGCAACACCTCGCCGAACTGATCGATAGATATGCATCGCAAGGCGTCGAGTTCTACGCGGTACAAAAAACCGCGACCCAAGGCCAACTGCCGGCCACGCTGGGCAGCCTCAAACCCCTTGCGGCCTTGCCGGGCTCGGGCCGGATTCCCGCCAGCCCGGCGGTGGCGATCTGGGACCGCAACGGTGCGCTGGCCTATTTCGGCCCCTACAGCGAAGGCCTGACCTGCAATTCGAGCAACAGCTTCATCGAACCGATCCTCGAGGCATTGAGCGTCGGCCGGGCGGTCAACGCGACCCATACCCTGGCAGTGGGCTGTTATTGCCCATGGGGCCAGGAGGCATCGGCCACCAGTCGGTAAATCCCTCCGAGGGACGATGCGCAGGCACGCGGCGCCATGTTAAACAGGGAATGAACAGCGCGGTCATGGAACCGCTGTCAACGGCATAAGGAAGCACCATGAAACGCAGTCTCATCGCACTCCTGTCACTGGTGGTCACCGCCATCATCGTTGCCGGTGGCTACCTCTACAGCAAGCAACCGACCCGCCAGGGCATGGTGCAGTTGCAGGGGCTGCAAGGCTCGGTCACCGTACGCTACGACGAACGCGGCGTACCACACATTCGTGCCGGCAACGAAACCGATCTCTACCGCGCCCTCGGTTATGTCCATGCCCAGGACCGGCTGTTCCAGATGGAAATCATGCGCCGCCTCGCCCGGGGTGAACTCGCCGAGGTACTGGGACCGAAATTGCTCGACACCGATAAACTGATGCGCAGCCTGCGCATCCGCGAGCGCGCCGCCACTTACGTGACGGAACAGGATCCGCAATCCCCCGCCTGGGTCGCCATGCAGGCCTACCTGGACGGGATCAACCACTACCAGGACACCCATACCCGACCGGTGGAGTTCGATGTGCTGGGCATCCCCAAGCGCCCTTTCACCGCCGAAGACACCGTGAGCATCACCGGCTACATGGCCTACAGCTTTGCCGCCGCCTTTCGCACCGAACCCTTGCTGACCTACGTGCGCGACCAGCTCGGTGCCCGGTACCTGGACATTTTCGACCTCGACTGGCAGCCCAAGGGCGCCCTGGAGGAACGTCGCCAGCCCGGCCTGCCCCTGGCCGACGGTGACTGGAAAGACCTCAACGCCCTGGCGCGCCTGACCGAGCAGGCCATGGCCGAGAACGGCCTGCCGCAGTTCGAAGGCAGCAACGCCTGGGCGGTCTCGGGCAGCCGTACCCAAAGCGGCAAGCCTTTGCTGGCGGGCGATCCGCACATCCGCTTTTCGGCACCGTCGGTATGGTACGAAGCGCACCTTTCGGCACCGGGCTTCGAACTCTACGGGCATTACCAGGCCCTGATGCCGTTCGCCACGCTGGGCATGAACCAGGATTTCGGCTGGAGCGTGACCATGTTCCAGAACGATGACCTGGACCTGGTCGCCGAGAAGACCAACCCGGACAACCCGGAACAGGTCTGGTACCGCGACGGATGGGTGGACATGACCCGCAGCGAACAGCAGATCGCGGTCAAGGGCCAGGCCCCGGTGACGCTGGTGTTGCGCCAGTCGCCCCATGGCCCGATCGTCAACGACGCCCTTGGCGCCAATGCCGGCAAGACGCCGATTGCCATGTGGTGGGGGTTCCTGGAAAGCCGCAACCCCATCCTCGAGGCGTTCTACCGGCTCAACCGCGCCGATACATTGGCCAAGGCACGAGACGCATCGTCCAGGATTCATGCCCCCGGGCTGAATATCGTCTGGGCCAGCGCCCAGGGAGACATCGGCTGGTGGGCCGCGGCACAGTTGCCCAAGAGGCCGGCGGGCGCGAAACCTGGCTTCATGCTCGATGGCAGCAGCCCGGAGGCGGAGAAGGACGGTTTCTACCCGTTCAGTGACAACCCGCAAGAAGAAAATCCTGCCCGAGGCTATATCGTCTCGGCGAATTTCCAGCCGGTATCCCCCAGCGGCATCGAGATCCCGGGCTACTACAACCTCGCCGACCGCGGCCAGCAGCTCAACCTGCAGCTGGGCGACAAACAGGCCAAGTGGGACATCGAAACCACCCGTAAGCTGCAACTGGGCACGACGACCGCCTATGGCCCGCGCCTGCTGGCACCCTTGCTGCCAGTGCTGCGAGACGTGATCAGCGACCCGCAGGAACGCAAATGGGTGGAGCAGCTGGCCCAATGGCAAGGCGATTACCCGCTGGACTCCATCAGCGCCACGCTGTTCAACCAGTTCCTGTTCAACCTGGCCGACGCCGCGCTGCACGACGAGCTGGGAGACAGTTTCTTCGAAACCGCGCTCTCGACCCGGGTCATTGACGCCGCACTGCCTCGCCTGGCCGCGACAAAGGATTCGCCATGGTGGGACGACCGCACCACCCTGGGTACGGAGACCCGTGCCGACGTGGTGAAAATAGCCTGGGGCAAGAGCCTGGCGCACCTGAAGGCCACCCTGGGCGACGATGCCACGCAGTGGCGCTGGGGCAAGGCCCATACCCTGACCCACGGGCATCCGCTGGGCCTGCAAAAGCCCCTGGACCGGATCTTCAACATCGGCCCGTTCGCCGCCCCCGGCACCCATGAAGTGCCCAACAATCTCTCGGCCAAGATAGGCCCGGCTCCCTGGCCTGTGACCTACGGACCTTCCACGCGACGCATCATCGATTTCGCCGACCCGGCCCACAGCGTCACCATCAACCCCGTCGGCCAGAGTGGCGTGCCGTTCGACAAGTATTACGCGGACCAGGCCGAGGCCTACATCGAGGGGCTGTATCACCAGGCGCACCTGGCCGAAGAAGAAGTGCTGGCCAATACCCGGGACACCCTCAAGCTGCTACCGGCCGGCACGGCACGCTGAACGGGCGAGGCGTCGTCTTTTTTCGGTGCCAGCGGGCCCGATCGTGATTATTGGTCAAGACTACACAAGGTTTTCCCGCCCCCATGGAGTCAATGCAATGTTCAACAACTGGTCCGAACTGCTGCCCACCATCAAGAGTGCCTTCGGTGCCCTGGGCAAGAGCAACCCGAAAATGGTCAAGGCCTACATGGCCCTGGATGAGGCCTCGGCCGAAAACAATGTGCTCGATGCCAAGACCCGGGAGCTGATTTCCATCGCGGTGGCGATCACGACTCGCTGCGACGGCTGCATCGGCGTGCACACCGACGCCGCCATCAAGGCCGGCGCCACCCGCGAGGAAATTGCCGCCACCCTGGCAACTGCGGTATCGCTGAATGCCGGCGCGGCCTACATTTACTCTCTGCGGGCGCTGGAGGCCCATGACGCGCTGAAGAAATGAGCGGCGATAACTGACACCTTCGCTCGCGAGCAAGCTCGCCCCCACAATGGGATCTGCGCTCGGCTGCGGACTTGTAGGCGATCCCAGAAAACATGGGAGCGAGCTTGCTCGCGATAGCGGACTGACATTCAACCTTTTCGTCGACTGTCACACCACTTTCGCGAGCAAGCCCGCTCCCACGGTGACGCGGCGTCCGGTTAGACCGGTGCGGCCTCGGGCCGGCGTACCTGCGGCTGTTTCCAGGAGTCGGCGGCGCTTTCCTCGATGGCTTGCTGGATGGCCCGCCGGCGGTTTTCCTCGGCCCGGCGGCTGAAGTACCAGACCAGGAACGTCACCAGCGACACCGCCAGCAGGATCAGGCTCGCCACGGCGTTGATCTCCGGCTTCACACCCAGGCGCACCGCCGAGAACACCTCCATGGGCAAGGTCGTGGAACCTGGACCCGACACGAAGCTCGCCAGCACCAGGTCATCCAGGGACAGCGCGAACGACATCATGCCCCCCGCCGCCAGCGATGGCGCGATCATCGGGATGGTGATCAGGATGAACACCTTCCATGGCCGCGCGCCAAGGTCCATGGCAGCCTCCTCGATGGAAAGATCCAGCTCACGCAAGCGCGAGGAGACCACCACCGCCACATAGGCCGCACAGAAGGTCGTGTGGGCGATCCAGATCGTGACGATGCCACGCTCCTGGGGCCAGCCGATCATCTGGGCCATGGCCACGAACAGCAGTAGCAAGGACAGGCCGGTGATCACTTCCGGCATCACCAGCGGCGCGGTGACCAGGCCACCGAACAGCGTACGCCCCTTGAACCGGGTGATGCGGGTCAACACGAAGGCGGCCAGCGTGCCCAGGGCCACCGCGGCGACCGCCGTATAGCAGGCGATTTCCAGGGAGCGCAGCACCGACCCCATCAACTGGGTGTTGTCCAGCAGGCCGACATACCATTTGATCGACCAGCCGCCCCACACCGTCACCAGCTTCGAGGCGTTGAACGAGAAGATCACCAGGATCACCATCGGTGCGTAGATGAACAGCAATCCCAGCACCAGCATCAGGCTCGAAAAACGAAAGCGCTTCATTCCTTGCCCTCCATTTCCTTGGCCTGACTGCGGTTGAACAGGATGATGGGCACGATCAGGATCGCCAGCATCACCACCGCCAGGGCGGATGCCACCGGCCAGTCACGGTTGTTGAAGAATTCCTGCCACAGCACTTTGCCGATCATCAGGGTCTCGGGGCCGCCCAGCAGTTCCGGGATCACGAATTCCCCCACCACCGGGATGAACACCAGCATGCAGCCGGCGATGATGCCGTTCTTGGACAGCGGCACGGTGATCTTCCAGAAGCTGTTGAAGGTACTCGATCCCAGGTCGGAGGCGGCCTCCAGCAGGCTGGGGTCATGTTTGACCAGGTTGGCGTACAACGGCAGGATCATGAACGGCAGGTACGAATAGACGACACCGATGTACACCGCCAGGTTGGTGTTGAGGATCTGCAAGGGTTCGCTGATCAAGCCCATGCTCATCAGGAAGCCGTTGAGCAGGCCGTTGTTGCTGAGGATGCCCATCCACGCGTAGACGCGGATCAGGATCGCGGTCCAGGTCGGCATCATGATCAGCAGCACCAGCACCGTCTGCGTCTCTTTGCGGGCGTTGGCAATGCCATAGGCCATCGGATAACCGATCAGCAGGCACAGGACCGTACTGATCAGGGCCATCTTCAGCGAGCCCAGGTACGCGGCGATATACAGCTCGTCCTCGCTGAGCATCGCGTAGTTGGCCAGGTTGAGCAGTATCTGCAGCTTCTGGTCGACGTAGCTGTAGATCTCGGTGTAAGGCGGAATCGCCACGTCGGCTTCAGCGAAACTGATCTTCAGGACGATGAAGAACGGCAGCATGAAGAACAGGAACAGCCAGATGAAGGGCACCCCGATGACCAGTTGCCGGCCACCGGGCGTTATTCGGGCGAGTCGACGCTTGAGTTTGCGCATGTTCATGAGCGAAGCACCACGCCGCTGTCATCCTCCCACCAGACGAACACCTGGTCGCCCCAGGTCGGCCGCTGGCCACGGCGCTCGGCGTTCGCCACGAAGGACTGCACCAGCTTGCCGCTCGGCAACTCGACGTAGAACACCGAATGGCCACCCAGGTAGGCGATGTCATGGACCTTGCCGCTGGACCAGTTGTGCTCGCAGGTCGGCTGTTCGGCGGTCACCAGCAGCTTTTCCGGGCGGATGGCGTAGGTCACGGACTTGTCCTGAACCGAGGTGCTGATGCCGTGGCCCACGTAGATGTTGCGGTCCAGATCCTTGCAGGTCAGCACCGCATGTCCCTCGGCGTCGTCCACCACTTCGGTCTCGAAGATGTTGACGTTGCCGATGAACTCGCAGACCAGCCGGCTGGTCGGGGTCTCGTAGATGTCGATCGGGCTGCCGATCTGGGCGATCCAGCCCAGGTGCATGATCGCGATCCGTTCGGCCATGGTCATGGCCTCTTCCTGGTCGTGGGTCACCATGACGCAGGTCACGCCGACCCGCTCGATGATCTCCACGAGCTCGAGCTGCATCTGCGAACGCAGCTTCTTGTCCAGGGCCCCCATCGGTTCGTCGAGCAACAGCAGCTTGGGCCGCTTGGCCAGGGAACGGGCCAGGGCCACGCGTTGGCGCTGGCCACCGGAAAGCTGGTGGGGCTTGCGCTTGGCGTACTGGCTCATCTGCACCAGCTTGAGCATTTCCGCCACGCGGGCTTCGATCTCCGCCTTGGGAATCCTGTCCTGCTGCAGGCCGAACGCAATATTCTGCGCCACGGTCATGTGGGGAAACAGCGCATAGGACTGGAACATCATGTTGATCGGCCGCTCGTAGGGCGGCATGTCGGTGATATCCACACCATCGAGGAAAATACGCCCTTCCGTGGGCCGCTCGAATCCTGCGAGCATGCGCAGCAAGGTGGATTTGCCCGATCCCGAGCCGCCGAGCAAGGCGAAGATCTCGCCTTTCTTGATTTCCAGGGACACATCGTCCACGGCAATCGTCTCGTCGAACTTCTTCGTGACCCGGTCGATCTTGACCAGCACCTGCTTGGGTGTCTGGTCGCCCTCGAGGGCTTTCTTATAGGCGCCGGAGGCAACTGCCATTTACGAAACTCCCACAGAATTTGCAGTTCGCCCCTCACGGGCGAACCTTTAAGTTAGAGCGTTTGACGCTATTTACCCGACTTGACCTTGGTCCAGCTGCGGGTCATGAGTCGTTGGATCTTGGGCGGCAACTCGGAGTTGACGTAGAGCTTGTCGACGACTGCCTGCGGTGGGTAGACCGCCTCGTCGGTACGCACTTGCTGGTCCATCAGTTCGCCAGCCTTGGGGTTGGGGTTGGCATAACCGACGTAATCGCTGACCTTGGCGATCACCTCGGGCTGGAGCAGGAAATTGATGAATGCATGGGCCTGCTTGACATTGGTGGCGTCACGCGGGATCGCCAGCATATCGAACCAGAGGTTGCCGCCTTCCTTGGGGATCACATAGGCGATTTCGACGCCCTTGCCGGCTTCGCTGGCACGTTCGCGAGCCTGGAAAATGTCCCCGGAGAAACCGGCTGCCACGCAGATCTCGCCGTTGGCCAGATCGGAGATGTACTTGGAGGAATTGAAGTAGGTCACGTAGGGCCGGATCTTGAGGAGCTGGGCCTCGGCCTTCTTGTAGTCTTCCGGGTTTTCGCTGTTGGGGTCCAGGCCCAGGTAGTTCAGCATCGCCGGAATCATCTCGTCACCGGAGTCGAGGAACGAGACGCCACAACTGGACAGTTTCTTGATGTTCTCCGGCTCGAACAGCACGGCCCAGGAATCGATCTTCTCGACGCCCAGCACAGCCTTGATCTTCTCGACGTTGTAGCCGATGCCGTTGGTGCCCCACAGGTAGGGGACGGCGTACTGGTTGCCCGGGTCGTTGCGCTCCAGGCGCTTGAGCAGCGACGGGTCGAGGTTGGCGTAGTTGGGCAGTTGTGCCTTGTCGAGCTTCTGGAACGCCCCGGCCTTGATCTGCTTGCCCAGGAAGTGGTTGGACGGCACGACCACGTCATAGCCGGTACGGCCGGCAAGCAACTTGCCTTCCAGGGTTTCGTTGGAATCGAACACGTCGTACACCGGCTTGATCCCGGTGGTTTTTTCGAAATCCGCCAGGGTGGATTCGCCGATGTAGTCCGACCAGTTATAAATATGCACGGTGGAAGCCGCCTGGACACTGACCGCGAGTGTCAGGCCGGCACCGACCAGCAAGGCGTTGCGTAACAAAGAAAAGACTGGCACGTGGAGGTCCTCTAAATAGTTGGGCCCAAGTTGCCCCCCGTTACCGGCCGCGATAGGCCCTGCAACAAAACCGGCGCGCAACTTACCCTCGATAAACCGATCCAGCAAAACTTTTAGTTATTTAATTGCTCCTGTTGCCGGGCGTCGCGAGGACGGCGACAACAGGAGGGTGCCTCAGGCCGGCTTATTTACCGGATTTGATCTTGGTCCAGCTGCGGGTCAGGATCCGCTGGGTGGCTGGCGGCAAGTCGCTGATCGCATACAGATGGGCTTTCACTTCATCCGACGGATAGATGTTCGGATCACCGGAGATTTCCTTGTCCACCAACGGCGTCGCGGCCTTGTTGCCGTTCGGGAAACGGACGTTGTCGGTGATCTCGGCCATGATTTCCGGCTTCATCAGGAAGTCCATGTACTTGTAGGCGGCCTCGACGTTTTCGGCGTCCTTGGGAATGGCGACCATGTCGTAGAACGAACCGGCGCCTTCCTTGGGAATGCTGTAGGCCACCTTGACCTTGCCACCCGCTTCGGCGGCACGGGACTTGGACTGCTCGATATCGCCCGAGTAACCCACGGCCACGCAGATGTTGCCGTTGGCCAGGTCGGAGATGTACTTGGACGAGTGGAAGTAACCGATCGAAGGACGAATCTTGAGGAACAGCGCCTCGGCTTCAGCCAGTTGTTTCTTGTCCTGGGTGTCGGTCGGGTAGCCCAGGTAGTGCAAGGCCACCGGGATCATCTCGGTCGGCGAATCGAGGAAGCTCACCCCGCAACTCTTGAGCTTGGCGATATTTTCCGGCTTGAGCAGGACATCCCAGGAATCGATCTTGTCGATACCCAGTGCCGCCTTGACCTTCTCGGGGTTGTAGCCGATGCCGATGGTGCCCCACATGTAAGGGAAAGCGTACTGGTTGCCCTTGTCGCTGGCATCACCCACCGCCTTGAGCAGGTCGGTGTCGAGATTCTTCCAGTTCGGCAACTTGGACTTGTCCAGCGGCTGATAGACGCCCGCCTTGATCTGCTTGGCCAGGAAGTTGTTCGACGGCACCACGATGTCATAGCCGGACTTGCCGGCCAGCAGCTTGGCTTCCAGGGTTTCATTGCTGTCGAATACGTCGTAGACCACCTTGATCCCCGACTCTTTCTCGAACTTGGCGATCGTGTCCGGGGCGATGTAGTCGGACCAGTTATAGACGTGCAGCACTTTGTCGTCCGCCTGGACGGCACCCGCCATCGCGCCCATCAGAGACATGGCGAGGAGGGTCTTGCCAGCTATCTTCATACCTAATGCCTTCATGGATGATGCTCCAGTTATTCTTTTAAGCCACAGTTCAGTAGCCGGCTCGCGGGCAACTTGAACAGGCGGTAGTCTGGCAAGTTACAGGGCAGGCTTTCAACACAAACCCAGCCTTTTCAAACCGGGGGAGGCCCTTCAAGGCGCCTCCCTCAGAGCCTAGCACTTAGGCCCTGTACGATAAGTGCTTGCGCAACGACCATGCTGCGTTGAAAACAGGCTCGCAATGCTCAATGACGACCCGTCAACTGCGCTTGCTCGCGTGTTTTCGCCTTGCCTGATCGCCGCTCGGCGCCTTTTCGTACAAACCCTAGCCTTGCAACACACCGAGGGTCAGGTCCAGGCAGTGTCGTGCCTTGGTCACCAATTCATCGATCTCGGCCTTGCTGATCACCAGTGGCGGCGCAATGATCATGGTGTCTCCCACCGCGCGCATGATCAGGCCGTTATCGAAGCAGAACTGCCGGCAGATCATGCCCGCACCCTTGCCTTCATAACGCTGGCGCGTGGCCTTGTCCCGGACCAGTTCGATCGCCCCCAGCAAACCGACGCCACGCACTTCACCCACCAGCGGATGATCGTTCAGTTCCCGCAAGCGCTTCTGCAAATAAGGTGCCGTTTCGTCGTGGACACGCTCGACGATCTTCTCTTCGCGCAGGATGCGGATGTTTTCCAGGGCCACTGCCGCAGCCACCGGGTGACCGGAATAGGTGAACCCGTGGTTGAAGTCGCCGCCCTCGTTGAGCACCGCGACCACGTCGTCGCGTACGATCAGGCCGCCCATGGGGATGTATCCGGAGGTCAGACCCTTGGCGATGGTCATCATGTGGGGTTTCAACCCGTAATGATCGGTACCGAACCACTCACCGGTGCGGCCGAAGCCACAGATCACTTCGTCGGCCACGAACAGGATGTCGTACTTGGCGAGGATTTCCTTCATGCGCGGCCAGTAGGTGTCCGGCGGCACGATCACCCCGCCCGCGCCCTGGATCGGCTCGGCAATGAATGCACCGACATTGTCGACGCCAATCTCCAGGATCTTCTCTTCCAGCTGGTTGGCTGCCCATACACCGAACTCTTCGGGGCTCATGTCGCCGCCTTCGCCGAACCAGTATGGCTGGGCGATATGGGTGATGCCCGGGATCGGCAGGTCGCCCTGCTCATGCATATAGGTCATGCCACCCAGGCTCGCGCCGGCCACGGTCGAGCCGTGATAGCCGTTCTTGCGACTGATGATGACCTTCTTGTTCGGCTGGCCCTTGATCGCCCAGTAGTGGCGGACCATGCGCAACATGGTGTCGTTGCCTTCCGAGCCGGAACCGGTGAAGAACACATGGCTCATGCCGGGCGGGGCGACGTCGGCGATGGCCTTGGACAGTTCCAGCGCCGGTGGATGGGCCGTCTGGAAAAACAGGTTGTAGTACGGCAACTCACGCATCTGCTGGCTGGCGGCTTCGGCCAGCTCATCACGGCCGTAGCCGACCGCCACGCACCAGAGGCCGGCCATGCCGTCGAGGATCTTGTTGCCTTCGCTGTCCCAAAGGTAGACGCCCTTGGCACGGGTGATGATGCGCGGCCCTTTCTGCTTGAGCTGCTTGAAGTCGCTGAATGGCGCCAGGTGGTGCTCGCTGCTCAAGGCTTGCCATTGGAGGGTCTGCGGATTGTTGCGGGTCATGCGAATTCTCCTTGTATCGGTTGGGGCGAAGCGGCCTGGACCGCCCCGCCCGGCGCATCAGACGGCAAAGAGCAGGAATTCCCGCTCCCACGAACTGATGACGCGCTTGAAGTTTTCATGCTCGGCCCGCTTGACCGCGACGTAGCCTGTGATGAATTTCTTACCCAGGTACTTCTCGATGGTGGTGCTGTTTTCCATGCGCTCGAGGGCGTCCTCGATGGTCAGCGGCAGGCGCAGGTTGCGGCGCTCATAACCACGGCCCACCACCGGTGCGCTCGGCTTGAGGCCTTCGACCATGCCGATGAAGCCACACAGCAGGCTGGCGGCGATGGCCAGGTACGGGTTGGCGTCGGCACCCGGCAGGCGGTTTTCCACCCGACGGTTCTGCGGCCCGGCATCCGGCACCCGCAGGCCGACGGTACGGTTCTCCTCGCCCCATTCGACGTTCACTGGCGCCGATGTATCCGGCAGGAAGCGGCGGAACGAGTTGACGTTGGGCGCGAACAGCGGCAACAGCTCGGGGATCAGCTTTTGCAGCCCGCCGATGTGGTGCAGGAACAGCTCGCTCATCGTCCCGTCTTCATTGGAGAAGACGTTCTTGCCGGTTTCCTTGTCGATGATGCTCTGGTGCAGGTGCATCGCACTGCCCGGTTCGCCGGTCATGGGCTTGGCCATGAAGGTCGCGGCCACATCGTGCTTGAGCGCGGCTTCACGCATGGTGCGCTTGAACACCAGGATCTGGTCGGCCAGGGACAAGGCATCGCCATGACGGAAATTGATTTCCATCTGCGCCGTGCCGTCCTCATGGATCAGGGTGTCGAGGTCCAGCTCCTGCAACTCGCACCAGTCGTAGACATCTTCGAACAGTGGGTCGAATTCGTTGGCCGCTTCAATGGAGAAAGACTGGCGACCGGTTTCCGGGCGGCCTGAGCGACCGATGGGCGGCTGCAACGGGAAGTCCGGATCGTCGCTGCGCTTGGTCAGGTAGAACTCCATTTCCGGTGCGACGATGGGCTGCCATCCCTTGTCGGCGTAGAGCTTGAGCACCTTTTTCAGCACGTTGCGCGGCGACAGCTCGATGGGGTTGCCCTGCTTGTCATAGGCGTCGTGGATCACCTGGGCGGTGGGCTCGATGGCCCAGGGCACCAGGAATACAGCGTTTTCGTCCGGACGGCACACCATGTCGATGTCGGCCGGATCCAGCAGTTCGTAATAGATGTCGTCTTCGACATAGTCGCCCGTAACGGTCTGGAGCAGAACGCTCTCGGGCAGGCGCATGCCTTTTTCGGCAATGAACTTGTTGGTCGGCGAAATCTTGCCCCGGGTGATACCGGTCAGGTCGCCAATCATGCATTCGACTTCTGTGATCTTATGGTCTTTCAACCAATCGGTGAGCTGGTCGAGGTTGTTACTCATAAATGCCTCTAGGCGTGATTTTCCTGGCTGCCAAGGCTAGCCAGGGGTTGTTTGACGCATCGGCGTCGCGTTGTGTTGCCCCTGCCCGACAAATGCCCGGGAAAAGGTTCTACATTGAAAGGAGAGCTGCTAAAGAGAGTTTCGTCCAGAGCGTCCAGAATATTGGACGAAGATGACGGCTGACGCACCAGGGATGAAGTCGACATGGGCAGGCGCTCGGTGGCCGTCGTCATGGCCTGGGGACACGCCTCGCCACTGATGCGACGAGCATGCCAACCGATCTGCTGGGACAGGTGGTGACGCCGTTGGTACGGCAGGCGAGACATGAAGCACCCCGGTATTATTGCTGTTATGGGTTTGAATCGAGCTTAGCCTTGTTCATTTTTTTACACAACACCCCCGTAAAAAATACAACACGGCCCGCTCAAGCCTGCGGGCGCCAAGCCCCTTGAAGGGGAAAAAACGCCCCAAACTGCTCCAAAAAAGCCCCTCAAGTGCTTTTTTAGGGCAAAAAAGGCCCTGCTTGACTTCGGCATGCCGTTCGGGTTGACTGGGTTTCAAAGAGATCAATGATTGATATTTTTAACAACAAAGGTGTTGCATCATGTCGGTACCCCCGCGTGCCGTTCAGCTTAACGAAGCGAACGCGTTCCTTAAGGAACATCCTGAGGTTCTGTACGTTGACCTTCTGATTGCGGATATGAATGGTGTGGTGCGCGGCAAGCGCATCGAACGCACCAGCCTCCACAAGGTTTACGAGAAAGGCATCAACCTGCCGGCCTCCCTGTTTGCCCTGGATATCAATGGTTCGACGGTGGAAAGCACCGGCCTGGGCCTGGACATCGGCGATGCCGACCGCATCTGCTATCCAATCCCTGGCACCCTCTCCAACGAACCCTGGCAGAAGCGCCCTACCGCGCAGCTGCTGATGACCATGCACGAGCTCGAAGGCGAGCCTTTCTTCGCCGACCCTCGCGAAGTCCTGCGCCAGGTCGTGACCAAGTTCGATGAACTGGGCCTGACCATCTGCGCAGCGTTCGAGCTGGAGTTCTACCTGATCGACCAGGAGAACGTGAATGGCCGTCCACAGCCGCCCCGCTCGCCCATTTCCGGCAAACGCCCGCATTCGACCCAGGTCTACCTGATCGACGACCTCGACGAATACGTCGACTGCCTCCAGGACATCCTGGAAGGTGCCAAGGAGCAAGGCATCCCCGCCGACGCCATCGTCAAGGAAAGTGCCCCGGCGCAGTTCGAAGTGAACCTGCACCACGTGGCCGACCCGATGAAGGCCTGCGACTACGCCGTCCTGCTCAAGCGCCTGATCAAGAACATCGCCTACGACCATGAAATGGACACCACCTTCATGGCCAAGCCCTATCCGGGCCAGGCAGGCAACGGCCTGCATGTTCACATCTCGATCCTGGACAAAGATGGCAAGAATATCTTTGCCAGCGAGGATCCCGAGCAGAACGCCGCGCTGCGTCACGCGATCGGCGGTGTGCTCGAGACCCTGCCCGCGCAGATGGCTTTCCTCTGCCCCAACGTCAACTCCTATCGTCGTTTCGGCGCACAGTTCTACGTGCCGAACTCGCCGACCTGGGGCCTGGACAACCGCACCGTGGCCCTGCGCGTCCCCACCGGTTCGGCCGATGCCGTGCGCCTGGAACACCGCGTCGCCGGCGCCGATGCCAACCCGTACCTGCTGATGGCCTCCGTGCTGGCGGGAGTGCACCACGGCCTGGTCAACAAGATCGAGCCCGGTGCGCCGGTGGAAGGCAACAGTTACGAGCAGAACGAACAGAGCCTGCCGAACAACCTGCGCGATGCCCTGCGGGAACTGGACGACAGCGAAGTCATGGCCAAGTACATCGACCCGAAGTACATCGATATCTTCGTGGCCTGCAAGGAGAGTGAGCTGGAAGAGTTCGAACATTCCATCTCCGACCTCGAGTACAACTGGTACCTGCATACCGTCTAAGCGATTGCTGCAACGAACAACGCCGCAGGCCTTCGAGGCTGCGGCGTTTTTTTATGCCTATCGCGAGCAGGCTCGCTCCCACAGGATATTTGAACGCCCCCCCATTCTTGAGCCCGACGAAGATCCATGTGGGAGCGGGCCTGCTCGCGATGACGGCCTGGCAGACAATACAAATCCCTGCTCGTACAATGCCCGGCAGCCCCGCAGGAGAGTCCCATGACGCGCATTGCCACCCCTCGCAAACCCCGCGCACGCAGCCAGGCCCGGATCGATTCGATCCTCGATGCCGCCCGCACGCTGCTGGCGGCCGAAGGCGTGGCCAGCCTTTCGATCTACAGCGTCGCCGAGCGCGCGGGCATTCCGCCCTCCTCCGTGTATCACTTCTTTGCCAGCGTTCCGGCCCTGCTCGAAGCATTGACCGCGGACGTCCATGCCGCCTTCCGCGCCTGCCTGCTAGCGCCGATCGATCACGGTTCGCTGAATCATTGGCGCGAATTGTCACGACTGGTGGAGCAGCGCATGTTGACGATCTATGGCCAGGATGCCGCCGCTCGCCAATTGATCCTGGCCCAGCACGGGCTGACCGAAGTCACCCAGGCCGACCGCCAGCACGACCTGGAACTGAGCGACCTGATGCACAAACTCTTCGCCCGCCACTTCGAACTGCCGGCGCTGCCTGGTGATGTCGACGTATTCGCCCTCGCCATGGAACTGGGCGACCGTGTCTATGCCCGCTCGGTGCAGTTGCACGGCCAGATCACCCCTCGCATGGCCGAGGAAGGCATGCGGGTGTTCGATGCGTACCTGGGATTGTACCTGCCACCCTATTTGCCCAAGCGTGAAGTCGCCTGATGTGCCGATCAGCTCTTCATGCGATGGGCCCCTATGGCGGCGGCCAACGCCAACTCGACACTTCTCAAAAGGCTTGCGGAGTGCTCGCCGAGCTCAGCTCCCCAGTTGATCACTTCATCCATGGCATCGGTCGCCTGCTCAAGCGTCAAGCCAAAGTGTGCGCAGTGACTCAGCACGTCCAATAACTGAAAAGCCCCGAAGGGCTCTCGCCGTCCGGGGCTGCGGGCAAGGCATCGCTCACAACTTGGCGATAGACACCTCGGTGGATTTGACGAAGGCGATCACTTCGCTGCCGATGGCCAGCTCCAACTCCCTCACCGAGCGCGTAGTGATCACCGACGTGACGATGCCGGAAGCGGTCTGTACGTCGATTTCCGACAGTACGTCGCCCTCCACGATTTCCTTGATGACGCCTTTGAACTGGTTACGTACGTTGATGGCTTTGATAGTCATAGTGTCGATTCCTTCTGGATGAGGCTATTGAGCCCAACGCAATTGCGTGGGCAAGGGTGAAACAGGTTCGGGTTCCGGCGGTTGGCCGGGCAAGGACAGCACACGATTGAGCACCTGGGCTTCCAGGGCTGCCAGACGATGGGAGCCGCGAGCCCGTGGTCGTGGCAGGTCGACGGGCAGGTCGAGGCCAATTCGACCGTCTTCTATCAGGATCACCCGGTCGGCGACGGCCACGGCTTCGCTGACGTCATGGGTAACCAGCAACACGGTGAAACCATGTTGCTGCCACAGACGCTCGATCAGTTGTTGCATCTCGATGCGGGTCAGGGCATCGAGCGCTCCCAGGGGTTCGTCGAGCAGTAACAGGCGCGGTTGATGAATCAGCGCCCGGGCCAAGGCCACCCGTTGTTTCTGCCCGCCGGACAGCGCCGCCGGCCACTCCTGCGCCCGGTCGGCCAGGCCGACGGCTTCCAAGGCCTGTAGCGCCTGGGCTCGCCAGTGGCCTTTCAAGCCCAGGCCGACGTTGTCGATGACTCTTTTCCAGGGCAGCAATCGCGCCTCCTGGAACATCAGGCGCGTGTCCTGTTGCGCCGCGCTCAACGGCGCCGAACCGGCCAGCAACTGACCGTCCGAAGGCTGATCGAGGCCGGCCAGCAGGCGCAGCAAGGTGCTTTTTCCGCAACCGCTGCGCCCCACTACCGCCACGAACTGCCCGGCCGGGATGTGCAGGTCGAGGTCTTGCAGTACCTGTCGCGAACCGAAGGTCTTCTGCAATTGGCGCACGACCAGAGGAATGCCGCGCAACAGGCGTGGAGGTTGTTGAGCGCTCATGCGGCACCTGCGCTGCGTGCCTGATAGGCCGGATGCCAGCGCAACCAGACCCGTTCAAGCCCACAAGCCGCCAGGTCGGCCAGCTTGCCGAGCACGGCGTACAAAAGGATCGCCAGCACCACCACATCGGTTTGCAGGAACTCCCGGGCATTCATGGCCAGGTAACCGATGCCGGCGTTGGCGGAAATGGTTTCCGCCACGATCAGTGTCAGCCACATGAAGCCCAGCGCGAAGCGCACGCCCACCAGGATAGAGGGCAATGCACCCGGCAGGATCACCTGGCGAAACAGGCTGAACCCGGACACCCCGTAGCTGCGGGACATCTCCACCAACGCCGGATCGACGTTGCGGATCCCGTGGTAAGTATTGAGGTAGATCGGAAATAGCGTGCCCAGCGCCACCAGGAAAATCTTCGCCGACTCATCGATGCCGAACCACAGGATCACCAGGGGAATCAACGCCAGGTGGGGCACGTTTCGCAGCATCTGCACCGAGCTGTCCAGCAGGCGCTCGCCCCATTTCGACAGGCCGGTGATGAAACCCAGGGCCAGGCCGATGCCGCCACCGATCAGGAAACCCAGCGCCGCTCGCCAGCCACTGATTGCCAGGTGAGTCCAGATTTCGCCGCTGCGCACCAACTGCGCTCCGGCTTCGATCACTGCCACCGGGGCCGGCAGGATCCGCGTGGATAACCAGCCCGCCGATACCGACAGCTGCCACACCACCAGCAACAACAGCGGCACCGCCCACGGCGCCAGGTTGTGGATAAGTTTCTTCATGGCCGCCTCAACTCTGGGAAGCGGCTTTAGGCAGGATATCGTTGGCGACCATCTCACCGAACGGGCTTACGTACCCCTGGCTCTGCGGCAACGGCGCATGCTCCACATCCAGATGAGGGAAAAGCAACTCCGCCACGCGGTAGGACTCTTCCAGATGCGGGTAGCCGGAGAAGATAAAGGTGTCGATCCCCAACTCGGCGTATTCCTTGACCCGCGCAGCGACGGTCGGGCCATCGCCCACCAGTGCCGTCCCGGCTCCGCCCCGAACCAGGCCGACACCGGCCCATAGATTCGGGCTGACCTCCAATTTGTCGCGCCGTCCACCGTGCAGCGCAGCCATGCGTTGCTGGCCCACCGAATCGAAGCGCGCCAGGGAGGCCTGGGCACGGGCGATGGTGTCGTCGTCCAGATGGGAGATCAATCGGTCGGCCGCCTGCCAGGCTTCGGCATTGGTTTCTCGCACGATCACATGCAGGCGAATGCCGAAGCGCACCGTGCGCCCGAGCCTGGCCGCCTTGACCCGGACCTGTTCGATCTTTTCCGCCACGGCCGCTGGCGGCTCGCCCCACGTCAGCACCATGTCCACCTGCTCGGCGGCCAGGTCCTGGGCGGCTTCCGAGGAGCCGCCGAAATACAGCGGCGGGCGTGGTTGCTGGATCGGCGGATAAAGCAGCTTGGCACCCTTCACGCTGATGTGCTCGCCGTCGTAGTCCACCGTCTCGCCTTCCAGCACGCGGCGCCAGATACGGGTGAACTCCACCGACGCCTGGTAGCGTGCCTCGTGGTCCAGGAACAGGCCGTCGCCGGCCAGTTCGTCCGGGTCGCCACCGGTTACCAGGTTGAACAGCGCCCTCCCCCCAGACAAGCGATCCAGGGTCGCGGCCTGACGCGCCGCCACCGTCGGGGAAATGATCCCTGGGCGCAGCGCCACGAGGAATTTCAGGCGCTGGGTCACGGGAATCAGCGAAGCGGCCACCAACCAGGAATCTTCGCAGGAGCGCCCGGTGGGGATCAGCACCCCACCGAACCCCAGCCGATCCGCCGCCTGGGCAATCTGCTGCAGGTAACCGTGATCGACGGCGCGAGCGCCTTCGGCGGTGCCAAGGTAATGGCCGTCGCCGTGGGTAGGCAGGAACCAGAAAATATTGAGGCTCATGGAGTGGTCTCCCTGGGGGTCGAATTTACTGCGCGTTCGCAACGGCCGCCGGTGGCGTCCAGATCACGTCCTTGATGCTCAGCGGCTTGGGTATCAACTTGAGCTGATAGAAGCTGTCGGCGATCTTCTGTTGCGCCGCGATCACTTGCGGTGTGAGGAACAGCGCTCCGTAGCCCTGGCGCTTCACCGACGTCAGGGTGATGTCGGCGGGCAGGCCAAGCAGTGGCGATACCTGTCGTGTCACGTCCTCAGGATTGGCCCTGGACCATTCGCCCACGGCGCGCACTTCTTCCACCAGGGTCGTGATGACCTGGGGATGCTTTTGCGCGTAGGGTCGGGTGGCGAGATAGAACTGGTGATTGTCGACGATGCCCTTGCCGTCACGCAGGGTCCGGGCCTGCAACTGTTGTTCGGCGGCGGCCTGGTAAGGGTCCCAGATCACCCAGGCATCGACACTGCCACGTTCGAACGCCGCGCGGGCGTCAGCCGGGGGCAGGAACACGGTCTGGATGTCGGAATACTTGAGGCCAGCGTCCTCCAGCGCGCGCACCAGCAGGTAATGCACGTTGGAGCCCTTGTTCAGGGCGACCTTCTTGCCCTTGAGGTCCTGCACCGACTGGATGGGCGAGCCCTTGGGCACCAGGATCGCCTCGCTGCCGGGCGCTGGCGGTTCATAGGCGACATAGAGCAGATCGGCACCCGCCGCCTGGGCGAACACCGGTGGGGTTTCCCCCGTGACACCGAAATCGATGGAGCCGACGTTCAGGCCTTCGAGCAACTGCGGGCCACCGGGAAACTCGGTCCACTGCACGTCCACGCCTTGGGCGGCGAGACGTTTTTCCAGCGAGCCCTTGGCCTTGAGCAGCACCAGCGTGCCGTACTTCTGATAACCGATCCGCAGGGTCTCGGCTTGGGCCTGGGTGATGGCGCCGAAGGACACAGCCGCAGCAAACAGAGCGACCAGCCCGCGACGCAAAATGACAGAGCGCATGGCGCCTCTCCTTTTTTGCTATGGGGTTTTGGCTGCACCTGCTTGGCCGTTGGCGGCTGAGTAAGGTGAAGTGAATCAGGGTGTATCGGGTTCAAATGCTCCAGCGAGCACTCAACAAACGTTCGTTCAACAGGCCTGGATCCAGCGGCTTGGGTCGACGAGCCATGGCGCTGAGAAACTGCTCGAGCGCTTCGTCCAGGCGCTGCTGCAAGGCGGGCGTCAGCTGGGCCTGGGCAGAGCCTTCGCCGTAGGCGATCTGACTGTCTTCGGCAAAGATGCCCTGGAGCATTTCCTGGGCCTTGAGCGCCGAAAGCACGGGCTTGAGGGCGTAGTCCACGGCCAACATGTGGGCAATGCTGCCGCCCGTGGCCATGGGCAATACCACCTTGTGGCTCAAGGCACGTTCGGGGAGCAAGTCCAGCACGGTTTTCAACGCGCCGGAAAAGGAAGCCTTGTACACCGGCGTGGCAATCAACAAACCGTCGGCGTTTTCGATTCGCTGGAGCAGGTCGACCACCTTGGGACTGTCGAAACGGGCATGGAGCAGGTCTTCGGCGGGAAAATCACGCACCTGATAGCTCGCCACTTCCACACCTTGCTGCTGCAACCAGCGCTGCGACCGCTCCAGCAATACCCCGGAACGGGAACGCTGACTGGGACTGCCACCGAGTGAGACGACAAACATGCCAACATCCTTAAACGTCCTGTGCGATTCGCGATGGGCGATCTCGCGTTTAGGCCCCCACCATAACAGCGGATTTTTATATCTTTAAATCATATTTATTCATTTGGTTATTCGATCAAGAAATATAAAATTGTTTTTTCCAGGCCATAAAAAAAAGGCCGTCGGAACGGCCAAAACCCTTGGTACACAAGCCTTGATCATTCCCACGCGCTGCGCGCAAGCGCCTCAACGGACGCTCCGCGTTCGGCTGCCGGACTGTCCTTGGCTGCCACGCGGAGCGTGGGAACGATCGTTGAATGGCTACCTGTTGGGCTGCGGTGTCATGCGCAGGTAAGGCTTCACCGCGCGATAGCCCTTGGGGAAGCGGTGCTTGAGCTCCTCCTCGTCCTTGAGCGACGGCACGATCACCACTTCATCGCCGTCCTGCCAGTTGGCCGGGGTAGCGACCTTGTAGTTATCGGTCAGTTGCAAGGAATCGATCACCCGCAGGATCTCGTTGAAATTGCGCCCGGTGCTGGCCGGGTAGGTGATGGTCAGGCGGATCTTCTTGTTCGGGTCGATCACGAACAGCGAACGCACGGTCAAGGTATCGCTGGCATTGGGATGGATAAGGTCGTACAGGTCGGAGACCTTGCGGTCGGCATCGGCCAGGATGGGAAAATCGACGATGGCGTTCTGAGTTTCGTTGATGTCCTCGATCCATTTGTGATGCGAGTCCACCGGGTCTACCGACAGGGCGATGGCCTTGACGCCGCGCTTGGCGAATTCATCCTTGAGCTTGGCGGTCAAACCCAGTTCGGTGGTGCACACGGGGGTGAAATCCGCCGGGTGAGAAAACAGCACACCCCAGCTAGTGCCAAGCCATTCGTGGAAGCGAATCCTGCCGGCGCTGGAATCCTGTTCGAAATCGGGGGCGATGTCGCCGAGTCTGAGGCTCATGGTGCGGCTCCTGATGGTTTTTTGTGAGCCCAACTGTGCACCGCTTTTCACTGCTTTAAAAAGAATGAATACCCATTTGGTTAGATCCTTAGTGAATATAAAAAACTGTTCACTGGTGCCGTGGCGCATAGCGGGCCAAGATCGTTCCCGAGGTTCGAGAAGGCCTCGAGTTGCTGAAAAGAGGAGAAGGTTTCGGGAAAGGCTACAGGGGTGGGCCTGACCCGAAAACGTAAAAGCCCCGCCGGGCATGTTGCCGGGCGGGGCTTTTTTTGCGCTACGTCTTACATGAAGTTGTAAGTGTAGTTGAAGATCAGACGGGTCTGGTCCTGACTGTCGCCTGCACCGCTGCTGCGGTAGGTACCCTGGCGCAGGGTAGTGCCGAAGCCTTTCAACGCGCCTTGCTGGATTACGTAATCCACACGCATGTCGCGTTCCCACTCGGAGTAGTCGCTTCCACCCGTGGCGGATTTGACATCGTCACCACGCAGATAGGCGACCGAGGCTTTCAGGCCTGGAACGCCCAAGGAAGCGAAGTCGTAGGAGTACTGACCGAAGGTAGTATTTTCACCGGCACGGACAAACCCGTTGATCATGCTGTCGGTGAACAGGTAGAAGCTCGCACCACCAGCCCCTTCAGGACGACCGTTGCCATCGACCACGTTGCCCTGGTTCAGGTAGACGAAGCCACCGTCATCACCGACTTGCTGGTGACCCAACAGGAACGCGCTGCCGCCGAGGGTGTAAGTGAACATGGCGCTCCAGGTCTTGTTATCGACCTCGCCCGGCGTCTTGGCATAGCCACCGTTGTTGTTGAAGCGGTAGCCAGCATCGCCGTTACGGCCGTCGGAGCTGCTGTCGAAATAACGCAGGTCAGTCTTGAACGATTGGCCTTCGCTGATCGGGAATACGTGTACGGCGCCCAGGAAGTGCTGCTTGTAATAGTCTTGCAGGTTGGCGTAGTAGTACTGCAGGGTCAGGTCTTTGGTGACCTTCCAGTCGGCGCCGGCAAAACGGAACTGGTTGCTGTCCTCGGTACCGCCCGCCACTGCCAGACCGGTGCTGTTGCTCGATGCACGGCCAGTGGCATGTTCCAGCTGACCTGCGTTGAAGGTCACATTGTCGATTTCCTTGGAGGTGATGGTGCCACCTTCGAAGGTCTGTGGCAGCAAACGGCTGTCGTTGGCCACCAGGATCGGCAGGTTAGGCTGCAGGGCACCACCCAGGTGAGCCTCGGTCTTGGAGAAGAGCGCCTTCACGTTACCCGACAGACGGCTCCACTCGTGGACCGCCGAACCATCGGTGTCGCTTGGCATATAGGAGCCAGCGTTACGCCCCCGTCCCCCATCGAGACGAATCCCCACCAGCGCCTGAGCATCGATACCGAAACCGACGACACCTTGCGTGAAACCAGACTTGTAGTCGAACTTGAGGCCAGTCCCTGTTTCGCGCAGGTCCTCGCTGCCCGTTTCATGGTTATCGTTATTGAAGTACAGAGTACGAGAACTGACGGACGCCTTGCTGTCCTCGATAAAACCGGCGGCGCCTGCCTGCTGCGCCAATACCCCAACGGCCACAGCCAGGGCCAAGGTGGACTTCTTCATGTATCGCTCCTCTCGTTTTCTAATTCTTGTGTGTCTTTGGTCCCGGGTCGCACGCCCGGAATCCGCGGATGCGCGATTAGCGCCAGACCGTGACCGGCAAGTCAACCGCAACCCTTTCGGACTACGACCATGGTCTAACCCCGCGACACCGGCCCGAAGAATAATGGATTCTCTATAAATCCAAAAAGAATTGTTTCATTAGTTTTCAGCTCGTTTCGACATATGATTGCCATCAAAGCGTCATCATGCCGATGGCATGGCGTATCGGCGACGTTTGGGATAACTGAATAGTGCTTCGTCGGGCTTTTGCGAGGTCAGCCGAATCCAGGCACAGGGATTGAACCTGTGAGCTTCGAATGGCTTGGGTTCGCAGGACAGATGTTCGCGCATGCCACGATCTTGAGGCTTTCCAGACTAGACGCTCATTGTCTGAAATCAAGAAGAACGCGGCAGCGCGACGATTGGCAGCAACGGCCTACAGGGCTTTTTCGAAGATCTTCGAATTGCGTTGATAGTTGTACAACGATGCCCGTGCCGCCGGCAGGCGTTCCACGCTGCTGGGCTCGAAGCCACGCTCGCGGAACCAGTGGGCAGTCCGGGTCGTCAGTACGAACAGCGTCTTGAGCCCTTGGGCGCGAGCGCGGGCTTCGATCCGCTCCAGCAGTTCGTCGCCGCGCCCGCCATGGCGGTATTCCGGGTTCACCGCCAGGCAGGCCAGTTCCCCGGCATCCGAGTCGGCGATCTGGTAGAGCGCCGCGCAGGCGATGATCATGCCTTCGCGCTCGACCACGCTGAACTGCTCGATTTCGCGTTCCAGCACCTCACGAGAGCGACGCACCAGGATCCCCTGTTCTTCCAACGGGCTGATCAATTCCAGCAGGCCGCCGACGTCTTCGATGGCCGCTTCACGCACCACTTCGAATTGTTCCTGGGCCACCAGCGTGCCGCTGCCGTCGCGGGTGAACAGTTCGGCCAGCAGCGCACCGTCCTCGGCGTAACTGACGATATGACTGCGCGCCACACCGCCACGGCAGGCCTGGGCCGCCGCATCCAGCAGCTCGGCCTGGTAGTCGCTCCCCAGGCGTTGCATATGGGCCGGGACCTGTTGCGGACGCAACTCGCGCACCAGTTTGCCGTCCTCGCCGATCAAGCCTTGCTCGGAGCCGAACAGCAGCAACTTGTCGGCGGCCAGGTCGATGGCCGCGCGAGTGGCGACATCTTCGCAGGCGAGGTTGAAGATCTCCCCGGTGGGGGAATAGCCCAACGGCGACAGCAACACGATGGAGCGCTCGTCCAGCAAGCGGTTGATGCCCTTGCGGTCGACCCGACGCACTTCTCCGGTGTGGTGGTAATCGACCCCCTCCAGCACGCCGATGGGCCGTGCGGTGACCAGGTTGCCGCTGGCGACACGCAGCCGCGAACCCTGCATGGGCGACGAAGCCATGTCCATGGACAGGCGCGCCTCGATGGCGATGCGCAACTGGCCGACCGCATCGATCACGCACTCGAGAGTCGCGGCATCGGTGATACGCATGCCGCGGTGGTAATGGGGGGTCAGGCCGCGGGCGGCGAGGCGAGTCTCGATCTGCGGGCGCGAGCCATGCACCAGTACCAGGCGCACGCCGAGGCTGTGCAGCAGCACCAGGTCATGGACGATGTTGCCGAAGTTGGGGTGTTCCACACCGTCGCCGGGCAGCATGACGATGAAGGTGCAATCGCGGTGGGCATTGATGTACGGCGAAGCGTGGCGAAGCCAATTGACGTATTCGGGCATGAACCTGGACCTGTAACAAATAACAGCCAAAAAAGGACGAAACAGAACGCACAGCAGGCTGGTGGTTATCGTCGGAACAGGCTTGGCGACACGCGCGCTCTCCTCATGAATACGGGCCCGGACAGGGGCAATTTAACCGGCCGCGGCAGGTGACAGGCAGTAATGCCCGATCAACTGTCGCAACACGTGTACGGTAGGTTGCAGGCGTGACATTTCAAGGTATTCGCCGGGTTGATGGGCACAGGCGATATCGCCGGGGCCCAGGACCAGGGTTTCGCAACCGAGGCGCTGAAGATAAGGCGCTTCGGTGCCGAACGCCACTGCTTCGGCACGATGGCCGGTGAGCCGTTCTGCCACCCGCACCAGTTCCGCATCCTCGGCCTGCTCGAAAGGGGGGACCTCGGGAAACAGCGGGGCGTAGTCGATCCTGACCTTGTGCCGTTCGGCGATGGGGTCGAGCTTCTGCCGGATAGCCGCCCTCAGGCTCTGTGGGTCCATGCCCGGCAAGGGTCGCAGGTCGAACTCCATGGAGCACTGGCCACAGATCCGGTTGGGGTTGTCGCCACCATGGATGCAGCCGAAATTCAGGGTCGGCTGTGGCACCGTGAATTGCGGGTTACGAAACTCTCGTTGCCATCGCAGGCGCAGGCCACGCAGTTCCCCCATGGCGTCGTGCATGGCTTCGAGGGCGCTGTGGCCCAGGCTCGGGTCGGAGGAATGGCCGCTGCGGCCAAGAATATCGATGCGCTCCATCATCACCCCTTTGTGCAGGCGAATCGGCTTGAGGCCGGTCGGCTCACCAATCACCGCTGCCCGCCCCAGTGGGCGACCGGCTTCGGCCAGGGCCCGGGCGCCGGCCATGGAGCTTTCTTCGTCGCATGTGGCGAGAATCAGCAACGGCTGCTTGAACGGCTGGTCCAGCAGCGGCTTGACCGCTTCGATCACCAGGGCGAAAAAGCCCTTCATGTCGCAACTGCCCAGCCCGACCCAACGGCCATCGACTTCGGTGAGCCTGAGCGGGTCGGTCTGCCACAACGCTTCGTCGAACGGTACCGTGTCGCTATGCCCGGCCAATACCAGCCCACCGGGGCCACTGCCGAAACTTGCCAGCAGGTTGAACTTGCCGGGGCTCACTTGCTGGATGTCGCAGCTGAAGCCCAGGTCGCCGAGCCAATCCGCCAGCAGTTCGATCACCGCAGCGTTGGACTGGTCCAGCCCGGGCTGGGTACAGCTGACCGAGGGGGCGGCGATCAGGGCAGCGAACTGATCTTTCATGGACGGCAAAGGCATCGCTGGCTCCGGGCATGCAAATTGACGTTCATCATAGAACCATCCGGCGCCAGGAAGAAACCGTCGCGGCACGTAGGACCAATGACTCCTGTACACTGCACGACCTTGGCAGCCATACCTTCCCGGCTGCGCACCCGATTCCTGGATTTTCCGGCCATGCAGAAAGAAACCGAAATCAAACTCCGCGTCAGCCGCGAGACCCTGGCAGCCCTGCGCGAGCATCCGCTGCTGAAAAAACGCAACAAGAGCGGCTGGGAACGCCGCGAACTGATGAATCAGTATTTCGACACCCCCGAGCGCGACCTGGCGCGAGCCAAGGTGGCCCTGCGCCTGCGTCGCGACGGCGAAGAGGTAATCCAGACCCTCAAGACCCGTGGCCAGAGCGTCGCCGGTCTGTCCGAGCGCAACGAGTACGATTGGCACCTGCCCAAGGCCAAGCTCGATCTGAAGAAACTCGATGGCGAATGCTGGCCCGAGGCCCTGGCCGAACTGGACAAGAAGACCCTCAAGGCCATCTTCACCACCGATTTCGTACGTGAACGCGCCGAAATCGCCTGGGGTCGCGGCAAAGGCAAGGTGGTCATCGAAGCCGCGCTGGACCTGGGCCATGTCGTGGTCGGCAAGCAGAAGGAAGAAATCTGCGAACTGGAGCTGGAACTGCGTGAAGGCGAACCCGCCGCGCTGCTGGAACTGGCCGCCGAACTGGCCGAAACCCTGCCCCTGATGCCGTGCGACATCAGCAAGGCCGAGCGCGGCTATCGCCTGCATGATGCGAACAGCTACGCCCTGAGCCTGCCGGCGCCACAACTGACCGCCGAAATGCCCCTGGACGACGCCTTCGCCGCGCTGGGCTGGCATTTGCTGGGCAGCAGCCAGCGTCTGGCCGAGCAGTACCGCTTCAATGGTCACTGGCGCCTGCTGCAGGACTGGGTGGAAAACCTCGCCGAACTGCGTGCCTTGCTCAGCAGCCTCGGCCAGGCCGCGCCACGCCAGTCGACCCATGACCTGCGCGTCGCCCTGGATGCCTTGCTCGAAGACTGGCGCCCGTTGGTCCAGGCAGGCCTGGACGACGAAGACGTGCGCAAGGCAGCGCCAGAGCAGTTCCTCGAGGAACTCCAGGATCCACGCTGGGGCCTGTTCTCCCTCAAGGCCTCGCGCTGGCTGCTGGCCCGCAGCTGGGCCGCCGAGCGCAACACCCGTGGCAACCGCCAGGGGGCGGCGCAACTGAGCAGTTGGCTGCCACGCCTGTTGGGTGAGGAGTCGACGTCGCTGCAACTGCAACGCTACCAGCAGCAGCCGGAAGACCTGGCCGAGCAATTGCCGCGCATCGAGCGCATCCAGGTCTGGCTGCACCACGCCCGCCAGGTACTGGACATTCCGGAAATGGACCGTCTCTATGGCGAGTTGAACAAACTGGCGCAACTGGCCAACGAACCGATCACCGATCAAGCCCTCGATGCGCGCAAGCAGCAGGCCATCGCGGTCTACCAGAACCGGGCCTGGAAAACGCTGTTGCGGCTATAACCTGGGTAACTGCGGCGCCTTTCACATCGCCATCGCGAGCAAGCTCGCCTCCACGGCCGATCTTCGCCGATTTGCGTTCGCCGAAGATCCCTGTGGGAACCAACTTGCTCGCAACGGGGCCAGCCCATCCTCCAGGGAAATCAGCGCACCACCGGCAAACTCGTCGTGGACTTGATTTCCGAAAGCGCCACGATGGAGTTCACTTCCTGGATCCCCGGCACCAGCGACAGCTTTTCGAAAAAGAATCGCTCGTAAGCTTCTATGTCCGCCGTGACAATGCGCAGCAGGAAGTCCACCGAGCCCATCAGTACGTAGCACTCCAGCACCTCGGGGAAGCCGCGAATCGCCTCGGTGAACTCGGTAAAATTTGAACGACCGTGGGCGTTGAGCTTTATCTCGGCGAAGATCTGCGTATTCAGGCCGATTTTCTTGCGATCGAGCAATGTCACCTGCCCCCGAATGATCCCCTCTTCCTTCATCCGCTGAATCCGGCGCCAGCATGGCGACTGGGACAAGCCCACCTGCTCGGCGATCTGCGCGCTGGACAGCGAAGCATCCTCCTGCAGCAGTGCCAGTATCCTGCGATCATAGGCATCCAGCTCGCCGTGCATGAATCCACCTTAAAATCCAATATATGAGACTTGAATCATTCGTTTAATGGCTGAAGTCACCCATATTAGATAAGAAATACCCCGCCACGCATGTAAATATTTCTCCCGCCTTTCTGGAGATAGAACATGCCTTCTTTCGACGCCGTCATCGCCGCGCCATCTCGTACCGACGCCTGGCACCACGCCAATGCCCATTGCCGCGCGTGGTACCGGTTGCTGGCCGAAGCCGAGGCCGATGTGTTGTGTCGCGCCCTGAACCTGTTCGCACTGCAAGGCCTGACACCGCAACAGGTCCATGTCGAATGCGAGGATGATCTGCTGAGCATGGAGGTCTTGATGGATGGACTGAGCTGGCACCGTGCCCAGGTCATCGCGGAAAAATTGCGCAACCTGATCAGCGTGTGCTCGGTGGACCTGCAAAACATCGACGAAACATGGGTCGAACCGGTCCAGGCCAGCGGCTGAAGAACGCCGGAGCAGGAAATTGAAACGCATTGGTCGAATAGTGGCCCAACGGTGCATGGGGTCGGGACTATCCTTTTGCAGACCGGGAAGGCGCCGAAGCGTCTACATCGCGGCTTTGCTGAATTTGTCCAATAGGAAACCCGCATGTCCACCAAACACGCCACTCAGGACCGCTGGCTGGACCTCAACGATCTGCTGCGCCAACTGGTCGCCCAGGGCTTCATCAGCCAGGACTCGGCCGAGACCGCGCTCAACGCCCGGCGGCGCCACGGTGCCAATGCCCAGTTGCATCCGCTGGAGTTCATCGCCAACCAGCACCTGGACGACCTGAGCCGCCCAGGCAAGCGACTCGACCTGGAAAGCCTGACCCTGTGGCTGTCCCAGCAGGCCGGCCAACCCTACCTGCGCATCGACCCGCTGAAGATCAACGTCGCGGCCGTCACGCCCCTGATGTCCTACGCCTTCGCCCAGCGCCACAAGATCCTGGCGGTGGCGGTCGATCGCGACGCGGTCACCGTCGCCAGCGCCCAGCCGTACGTCAGGAGCTGGGAATCGGACCTGACCCACGTCCTCAAGCTGCCGATCAAGCGAGTGGTGGCCAACCCCGTGGATATCCAGCGCCTGAGCGTGGAGTTCTACCGCCTCGCCAAATCGGTCAGCGGTGCCAGCACGACCGACCAGCAACCGAGCAACCTGAGCAACTTCGAGCAACTGCTCAACCTTGGCGCCAGCGACCAGGAGCCGGACGCCAACGACGCGCACATCGTCAATATCGTCGACTGGCTGTTCCAGTACGCCTTCCAGCAACGTGCCAGCGATATCCACATCGAACCACGTCGCGAACAGGGGACGGTGCGGTTTCGCATCGACGGGGTGCTGCACACCGTCTACCAGTTCCCGCCGCAGGTGACGATGGCGATCATCAGTCGCCTCAAGAACCTGGGGCGAATGAACGTCGCGGAAAAGCGCAAGCCTCAGGACGGCCGGGTCAAGACCAAGACCCCGGACGGCGGCGAGGTGGAATTGCGCCTGTCGACACTGCCCACGGCCTTCGGCGAAAAGATGGTCATGCGGATCTTCGACCCGGAAGTGCTGCTCAAGGACTTCGACCAGCTCGGCTTTTCCGCCGATGACCTGCGGCGCTGGCAGGACATGACCCGCCAGCCCAACGGCATCGTCCTGGTGACCGGCCCCACCGGGTCCGGCAAGACCACCACCCTCTACACCACCCTCAAGAAGCTGGCGACACCTGAGGTGAATCTCTGCACCATCGAGGATCCGATCGAAATGGTCGAGGCCTCCTTCAACCAGATGCAGGTGCAGCACAACATCGACCTGAGCTTCGCCGCCGGAGTCCGGGCGCTGATGCGCCAGGACCCGGACATCATCATGATCGGCGAGATCCGCGACCTGGAAACCGCCGAGATGGCGATCCAGGCCGCGCTCACCGGACACCTCGTGCTCTCGACGTTGCACACCAACGACGCCCCCAGCGCCATCAGCCGCCTGCTGGAACTCGGCGTGCCCCATTACCTCATCAAGGCCACGGTACTGGGGGTCATGGCCCAGCGCCTGGTGCGCACGTTGTGTCCCCATTGCAAGGCCCCCCTGGCCCTGGACGAGGACGACTGGCAAACCCTGACGCGCCCCTGGCAAGCCCCGCTGCCCAGCAACGCCCAGCAGGCCGTCGGCTGCCTGGAGTGTCGCGACACCGGCTATCGCGGGCGCGCCGGGGTGTATGAAATTCTTCAATTGAGCGACAGCATCAAGGGGCTCATCCACGCCGACACCGACCTGCTGGCGGTGCGTCGCCAGGCCTTCAAAGAAGGTATGCGCAGCTTGCGACTGTCCGGCGCCCAGAAGGTCGCCGCCGGGCTGACGACCGTGGAGGAAGTGCTCCGGGTGACGCCGCAAAGCGAACAGAAATGAGTTCGGCGATACCTGACCAGGCAGTCACGGAACTGAATCGAGGCGCAGGTAATCCAAAGTCATAGTTAACCCTGTGGAGTCACCTATCATGCGTCTCAAACTTGCTGTCGCGACCCTGGCCTTGCTGTCTCTTCCTGTTGGCTCGGCGATGGCCGACACGTTTTGGCGTAACGTCATTTCATCCGGTGCGACCACCGGTTCCACCTACCTGACGTTCAAGGACAACAAGCTGATCGTCGCCGCCCAGGACGACGCCGGCAGCTTCGTCGCCAGTGACGGCAACATCCGCGGCCCATACCTGGAAGCGGCCATGCAGAAAGTCCGTGCCGACAACCCTGGCCTGCAGGCCAGCGACATGGAACTGGCCAACGCGATCCTGGCGAAAAACGCCATCGCCCAGGACTGATTCAACGCCAAAAAAAAGCCGCTCGATCGAGCGGCTTTTTTTTGGGCTGAGAAAAGTCGATGTCAACATCGACCATCCTGTGGGCGCGGTTATTCGCCGATAGCGGCTTTGTAACCCGCCGCATCCAGTAATTTGCCCAGGTCGGCATCTGCATCGGAAGGCTTGATCTTGAAGATCCACGATTCGTAGGGCGTATTGTTCAGCGCTTCCGGCTCGTCACCCAGGGCTTCGTTGACTGCAACGACTTCACCCGACACGGGCGAATAGATGTCCGAAGCTGCCTTCACCGATTCCACCACCCCTGCCGCATCACCGGCCGCCAATTCTTTGCCAAGCTCCGGCAGCTCGATGAACACGACATCACCCAGTGCCTCCTGAGCGTGATCGGAAATACCCACGGTGACGCTACCGTCAGCCTCCAGGCGCGCCCACTCGTGACTTTCGGCAAAACGCAGTTCGGCAGGGATGTCGCTCATATTCTGTGTCCTCTAGAGAAGTGTCAGCGGCCAATGGCCAGCAAAAGGTTAGATCAGGGTTTTGCCATGGCGGACGAAGGTCGGCTTGACCACCCGTACCGGGTACCACTTACCGCGAATTTCCACCTCGGCACGGTCGGCGGTGGCCATCGGAACGCGTGCCAGGGCGATTGACTTGCTAAGCGTAGGAGAAAAACTACCACTGGTGATCTCCCCTTCGCCAACATCGGCGATGCGTACCACCTGATGGGCACGCAGGACGCCGCGTTCCTCCAGCACCAGGCCGACCAGTTTATGCTGCACGCCTGCGGCCAGCTCGGCTTCCAGCGCCGCGCGCCCGATGAACTGACGGCTCGCCGGCTCCCAGGCAATGCTCCAGGCCATGTTCGAGGCCAGCGGGGAAATGTCCTGGTGAATGTCCTGACCGTAGAGGTTCATGCCGGCCTCCAGGCGCAGGGTGTCCCGGGCGCCGAGGCCTATGGGAGAAATACCGGCGCCCACCAGGTCGTTGAAGAAACTTGGCGCTTCGTGGGCAGGCAGGACAATTTCCAGGCCATCCTCACCGGTGTAGCCGGTGCGGGCGATGAACCAGTCACCGTCGGCGCGCCCTTCGAAAGGCTTGAGCTGCTGGATCAACTGGCCACGTGATTGAGTGACCAGCTCGGCAATCTTGTGCCGGGCCTGGGGCCCCTGGATCGCCAGCATCGCCAGCTCGGGACGTTCGCGCAATTGCACGTCATATCCGCCGAGCTGCGCCTGCATCCAGGCCAGGTCCTGGTCGCGGGTCGAGGCATTGAAGACCAGACGGTAACTGTCCTCGATCCGATAGATGATCATGTCGTCGACGATGCCGCCGCGTTCGTTGAGCATGGCGCTGTAGAGGGCACGCCCCGTTTGCTGCAAGCGGTCCACGTCGTTGGCGAGCAGGCGTTGCAGCCAGGCCTTGGCCTGGGGACCGTCGACATCGATCACGGTCATGTGGGATACGTCGAACACCCCGCAGTCGCGACGCACCTGATGGTGCTCCTCGACTTGCGAACCGTAATGCAAGGGCATATCCCAACCGCCAAAATCGACCATCTTCGCGCCAAGGGCGAGATGAAGGTCATACAGAGGCGTACGCTGTCCCATGGGTTTCTCCTTCCGGGCTTGGCGAAGATGCGGACGGGCACTGCACAGCGCGAACGCCGAAGAGTATTTTCAGCCGCTCTCAGTTACCCGGTCTGACAGACAGACCGCACCGAATGCCGCGCATTGTAGCCGCATGACAGTAGACTGGCACCTGCGACCGCTAGGCTCTGTTTGAAAAGTCTTGAGACTAAGGTCAGGCAGGGCGAAAACCGGCGAGGAACGGCCGGGGTCGCGCTCGACTTTACTGGAGTAAATGAGCATTGCGATCGGACTCGCGCACGAGCCGGCGTTTTCAACGCAGCATGAACGAGTATCAAGGCTTTTCAGACAGGGCCTAGCGTGCCGAACGACGTATCAATCCGATGACCGGCAACAGCCCCACCAGCACCAGGGTCAACGCCGGCAAAGCGGCCCGCGCCCACTCCCCCTCGCTGGTCATCTCGAAGATCCGCACCGCCAGCGTGTCCCAGCCGAACGGGCGCATCAGCAGGGTCGCGGGCATTTCCTTGAGGACATCCACGAACACCAGCAACGCCGCACTCAAGGTGCCGGGCAGCAGCAAGGGCAGATACACTTTGAAAAACAGTCTTGGGCCACTGACCCCAAGACTGCGTGCAGCTTCGGGCAGTGAAGGACGGATTCGTCCCAGGCTGCTTTCCAGCGGGCCGTATGCCACCGCCAGGAAGCGCACCAGGTACGCCAGCAACAGGGCCGACAGGCTGCCCAGCAACAACGGCTGGCCCGCACCGCCAAGCAGGGTCGACAACGGTATGACCAGCTCCCGATCCAGGTAGCTGAACGCAAGCATGATCGACACTGCCAGTACCGAACCCGGCAAGGCGTACCCCAGGTTCGCCAGGCCCACGCCGGCCCGGATCGTACGGGTTGGCGCCAGGCGGCGGGCGAAAGCCAGCAGCAGCGCCACACACACGGTGACCAGTGCCGCCAGGCTACCCAGGTAAAGTGTGTGGAGGATCAACCCGGCATAGCGCTCATCCAGGTCGAAGCGCCCCCGCTGCCAGAACCACACCACCAGTTGCAGTACTGGAATGATGAAAGCACAGGCGAACACCAGCAGGCACCAGCCACTGGCCGCCACGGCCTTGACTCCCCGCAGGTGGTACAGAGCCTTGACCCTGGGCCGCTCGTTGCTGGCCCGCTGGGCACCCCGGGCGCGACGTTCGCCGTAAAGCACCAGCATCACCGCCAGCAACAGCAGGCTGGCTAATTGCGCCGCACTGGAGAGGCTGAAGAAGCCGTACCAGGTCTTGTAGATGGCGGTGGTGAACGTGTCGAAGTTGAACACCGACACCGCGCCGAAATCCGCCAGTGTCTCCATCAACGCCAGTGCCACGCCGGCTCCGATGGCTGGCCGGGCCATCGGCAGCGCCACTCTCCAGAAGGCCTGCCAGGGCGATTGGCCCAGCACCCGGGCCGCCTCCATCAAGCCCTTGCCCTGGGCCAGGAACGCGCTTCGCGCCAGCAGATATACATAGGGATAGAACACCAGCACCAGCACCAGGATCACCCCGCCGGTGGAGCGCACCCGAGGCAGGCGCAGGCCACTGCCGAACCCTTCGCGCAGCAAGGTCTGCACCGGGCCGGCAAAATCCAGCAGGCCGACGAAAACAAAGGCCAACACATAGGCAGGGATCGCGAATGGCAACATCAACGCCCAGTCGAGCCAACGTCGGCCGGGAAATTCGCAGAGGCTGGTGAGCCAGGCAAGGCTGACCCCCAGCAAGGTGACACCCACCCCCACACCGATGATCAACGTCAACGTGTTGCCCAGCAGACGTGGCATCTGGGTGTCCCAGAGATGGGACCAGATCTGCCAGTCAATGCTCTGCCAGGAAAGCAGCAGGACACTCAGGGGCAGCAGGACCAACGCGGCGATGACGAAGACCAGGGGGTACCAGCGGCGTTGGACAGGGTGGGTCAAGGGGGATTCTCGTTCAAATGACTGTGCCCACGTTTTGCGTGGGCACTTATTCTATGACGCAGCCATTCAGCCGCACAGGACATGTGGTGATGAGGGGGCGCCTTCGGTTGGCTTTCCAGGCATGCGTCGCGATGTGCCTCTCCAAGCGGCGCTCGTATCCGGATCGCTTCGCCCCGCAGGAATCGACTCCCTCGTCACAGAGCCTGGCCGGTGATCAGTTCCAGCCAGCGCGGTCCATCATGCGAATGGCTTCGGCCTGACGCTTGCCCGCCACTTCCACCGGCAGGGTGTCTGCCTTGAACGGGCCCCAGGCAGCCACTTCCTTGGACGGCTGCACGTTCGGGTTGGCCGGGAATTCCTGGTTGATGTCGGCAAAGATGCTCTGGGCTTCGGGCGTGGTCATCCACTCCACCAGCTTCTTCGCCGCCTCCGGATGCGGCGCGTACTTGGTCAGGCCGATACCCGAGAGGTTGATGTGCACCCCACGGTCTGCCTGGTTGGGCCAGAACAGTTTCACCTTCAAGTCCGGTTTCTGCTGGTGCAGGCGACCGAAGTAGTAGGTGTTGACGATGCCGACATCGCACTGCCCGGCATTGATGGCCTCCAGCAACGCGGTATCGTCGGAGAACACATCCGTGGACAGGTTGCGGACCCAGCCCTTGAGGATCTGCTCGGTTTTTTCGGCACCGTGGGTTTCGATCAGGGTGGCGGTCAGGGACTGGTTGTAGACCTTCTTCGAGGTGCGCAGGCACAGGCGGCCTTCCCACTCATCGCCTGCCAGGGCTTCATACGTAGTCAGCTCGCCGGGTTTGACCCGCTCGGTGGAATAGGCAATGGTCCGCGCCCGCAGGCTCAAGCCTGTCCAGGCATGGGAAGACGCGCGGTACTGGGGCGGGATGTTGGCATCGATCACGGGGGAGGTGAACGGCTGGAGGATGCCCATCTGCTCGGCCTGCCAGAGGTTGCCGGCATCGACGGTCAGCAGCAGGTCGGCAGTGGCGTTTTCGCCTTCGGCCTTGATGCGTTGCATCAACGGCGCTTCCTTGTCGGTGATGAACTTCACCGGGACGCCGGTCTTCTTGGTGTACGCATCGAAGACCGGCTTGATCAGTTCATCGATACGCGAGGAGTAGACCACCACCTCATCGGCGGCCTGGACGGCCGTGGTGCCGAGCAGGGTCAGGGCGAGGGCGGACAGCAGGCGCTTGGATGCCAACATGGTAGCGGTCTCTCGATTATGAACGAGCGCAAATGATAAGGACTCACATTTGGCGTCACAATCGAACCTTGGGCCAAGACGTTTCCAAATGTTGCACGTCGGGGCAACAGCGTTCAGGCCTTGGCCAGGTCCGGCAAGTCCCCGGTCAATCCCAGCGCCTCGCGTACGAACAACGCCTTGGCCTCGGGCAACCGGTCCACCAGCCGCAGCCCGGTGTTGCGCAACCAGCGCACCGGCAACGGATCGGCCTGGAACAACCGTTCGAAACCTTCCATCGCCGCCATCAACGCCAGGTTATGGGGCATGCGCCGACGTTCGTAGCGACTCAGCACCTTGACGTCCGCCAGCCGCTCGCCCCGCCCGCTCGCCTGGAGCAACACTTCGGCCAGCACCGCCGCATCGAGGAACCCCAGGTTGACCCCTTGGCCCGCCAGGGGGTGAATGGTGTGGGCCGCATCGCCGATCAGCGCCAGGCCTTCGGCCACGTAGCGCTTGGCGTGCCGTTGACGCAACGGTACGCACAGGCGTGGGTCGGCCTCGATGACCTGGCCGAGCTGGCCTTCGAAGGCCCGCTCCAGCTCGCCGCAGAAAGTGCCGTCATCGAGGGCCATCAAACGCTGCGCTTCGCCGGGCGTGGTGGACCAGACGATCGAGCACCAGTCGTGTCGACCATCGCGCTCCAGGGGCAGGAACGCCAATGGCCCGTTATCGGTGAACCGCTGCCATGCCGTCATCCGATGCGGCCGGGCGCTGCGCACGCTGGTGACGATGGCGTGATGCAGATAATCCCACTCGCGCGTGGCTACCCCCGTCAGCCGGCGCACCGCGGAGTTCGCGCCGTCGGCGGCGATCACCAGGGGGGCCCGCAGGGTACGGCCATCGGCCAGGGTCAGCAGCCATTCGTCACCGGAGCGGCGCATCTGCTCCAGCCGTGCGTTGGCCAGCAGGCCCAGGTCGCAGTCGTGCAGCCGGTCCAGCAACGCATCCTGCACCACACGGTTTTCCACGATGTGCCCCAGTACGTCGGCATGCAGGCTGGCAGCCGAGAAATGGATCTGTCCGGTACCGCTACCGTCCCAGACGTGCATATCGGTATACGGGCTGGCACGCCGTGCGGCGATCCCCCCCCAGACGCCCAGACGCTCCAGGATCCGCTGGCTGGCCGCCGACAAGGCACTGACCCGGGGTTCGAACGGGGCCTGGGAGTCGAAGGGTTTGACACTCATCGGGCTGCCATCGACCAGCAACACTTGCAGGCCACTGCCTTGCAAGGCCAGCGCCAGGGCGCTGCCGACCATACCGGCGCCGACAATCAGCAGATCTGCACGCAATTCCATGCTTCAAGCCTGTGCTGCGGGCGACATCAGCCGCCCTTGGAAAGATTGATCGGGCCTGGTGCCCATGGCATCGCTCATACATCGCTCCAGACATCGGGCCGCGTTCCCAGGCCCATGGCCTGGCGGGCGAACCAGCGCTTGGCCCCAGGCAAGAGGTCGAGGCCCAGCAGGCCCAGGTTACGCCCCAGGGAAACCAGCGGCAGGCTGCTGCTGAACAGGCGAGTCACCTGGTCGGAGAACCCGACCGTCAGGTTCTGATCCAGCCGCTGGCGTTCGCGATAGGCTTGCAACACGGCGAAGTCCCCTGGCGGGGTGTCACTGTCGAGCAAGGCGTCCGCCAAGGCCTGGGCATCGCGCAAGGACAGGTTGAACCCCTGCCCGGCGATCGGATGCAGGCTATGGGCAGCATTGCCCAGGATCGCCAGGTGCGGGCGCACCTGCTCTTCGGCCTCCACCAGCGCCAACGGATACAGATGGCGCGCGCCTACCTGCTTGAGGATGCCCAGTCGATACCCGAACACGCCCTGCAGTTCCTCCAGGAAACTGCGCTCGTCGAGGGCCGCCAGACGTTGCGCGTCCATACCCTGGCGGGTCCAGACCAGTGCGCAGCGGTTCTCCGGCAACGGCAGCAGGGCCATCGGCCCCTCGTCGGTGAAACGTTCGAAGGCCATGCCGTTATGGGCTTCGCCAGGGGTGATATTGGCAATCAACGCGCTCTGGTCATAAGGACGGTGCCGCACGCCTACGCCCAACTGCTCCCGCAGATTGGAACGGCCGCCGTCTGCCAACACCGCCAGGTCGCATTCCAGGGTGGTTTCATCATCCAGGGTCAGGCGGTAGCCGCCTGCCAGGGGCTCCATCCGAATGACCTGCGCCGGGCACCGCCAGCTCACTACGTCCCTGTCCAGGCCCTGCCACAGGCACTGGCCGAGCCAGGCGTTTTCCACCACGTAGCCCAGGGCGGGCACGCCCTCTTCCATGGCCGACAGCCGCGCCGTGGAAAACCGCCCGCGATCGGACACGTGGATCTGCTTGATGGGTTCGGCGCGACGGGAAACCTCCTGCCAGAGACCGAGGCGCTGGTAGATCTGCCGGGAACCGAACGACAGCGCCGAGGAGCGGGCATCGTAGCTCGGCTGCCAGGCGTCGCCGGGGGCGAAAGGCTCGATCAGGGTGATCGTCCAGCCCCGGGCCTTGGCACCGGCCTGCAGGGCCAGGGCCAGGCTCGCGCCGACCAGGCCTCCGCCGATGATTGCCAGATTGACCCGGCTCATGCCGCTTGCGTCCGCGCGGCGGCCATCAGGGCCTCGATTTCGGCTACTGTCTTCGGTACATCCCTGGTCAGGATTTCACAGCCGTTCTTGGTCACTACCACGTCGTCCTCGATGCGCACGCCAATGCCGCGCCATTTTTTCGCTACGCTGCGGTTGCCGGGCGCGATGTAGATGCCCGGCTCCACGGTCAATGTCATGCCGACTTCCAGCACCCGCCACTCGCCACCGACCCGGTATTCACCCACGTCGTGCACGTCCATGCCCAGCCAATGGCCGGCACGGTGCATATAGAACGTGCGATAGGCTTCGCTGGCGATCAACTCGTCCACGTCCCCCTCCAGCAACCCCAGGCGCACCAGCCCTTCGGTAATGACCCGCACGGTCGCTTCATGGGCCTGGTTCCAGTGCTTGTCTGGCGCGATCTCGGCGAACGCGGCTTCCTGGGCGGCCAGCACCAGCTCGTAGATCGCCTTCTGCTCGGGCGAGAACCGGCCGTTGACCGGCCACGTCCGCGTGATGTCACTGGCGTAGCAGTCGATTTCACAACCGGCGTCGATCAACACCAGGTCGCCATCCTTGAGCAGCGCATCGTTCTGCTGGTAGTGCAGGATGCAACCATTGCGACCCGCCGCGACGATCGAGCCATAGGCCGTCATCTTCGCCCCGCCCTTGCGGAACTCATAATCCAGTTCGGCTTCCAGGCTGTATTCGTACAGCCCCGGACGCGCTGCCTGCATCGCCCGCACATGCGCACGGGCGGAAATCCGGGCTGCCTCGCGCATGACCTTTACTTCCGCCGCCGATTTATACAGGCGCATGTCATGCAGCAGATGATCCAGGGCAACGAATTCGTTCGGCGGCTGGGCGCCGAGGTTGGCCTTGGAGCGAATCACGTTGATCCACTCCATCAGGTGCCGGTCGAATTCGGGATTGCTGCCCATGGCCGAATAGACCCGGTCGCGGCCTTCTATCAGCCCCGGCAGGATGTCGTCGATGTCGGTGATGGGAAACGCGTCGTCGGCGCCGTAGTCACGGATCGCGCCCTCCTGGCCGGCTCGCAGGCCATCCCACAACTCACGCTCGGCGTTGCGCTCGCGGCAGAACAGGATGTATTCGCCATGGACCCGGCCCGGCATCAGCACGATCACCGCCTGAGGCTCGGGGAACCCGCTGAGGTACTGGAAATCGCTGTCCTGGCGATAGACATGCTCGACGTCGCGATTGCGGATCGCCACGGCGGCCGCGGGCAGGATGGCGATGCTGTTGGGTTCCATCTGCGCCATCAGGGCCTTGCGGCGACGGCTGTATTCCGATTTCGGGATATGGATCATGGGCAGACGGCTTTCCCTTTCCAGCAATCAGTGCAAGGACGGCTTGGCGGCCGGCTCGGCGGTTTTCCGGGTCTCGGTGAACAGCAACAGGGGCGCGACCCGCAGGTATTCCATCACTTCCATGTAATCGCTTTCGCCGTCATCGGACTCTTCCAGGGCATCCTGGACTTGGGAAATCGCCGCCAGGTCCTGCAGCACTTCGTTCGCCTCGGCGCTCAGCGCATAGGCGCGGCGAGTCAGGCCGAAGCCGGCAAGGAAACCCTGGCACCACTGGCCCAGCGCGGCAGCGCGTTCGGCCAGCGGCGCATCGTCGGTGGGCAGCAGCAGGACGACAGTCATGTCATCGCTGGTCAACTCACCCTTGACCATCTCCTGCAGGCCGATGAGAGCATTGCGGACGTTGTCCGCCGGCTCGCCTTCCAGCAGCTCGGCGGCGTCGGCCAGCCAACCCTCGGCGTCGAAGCCGGCACCGGCGCAGCTGCGGCCGAGCAACAGGCCATGCAGTTCGGCAGGCGATACGGGGTGGCCGCTGGTGCTCAGCAGGGTGGCGAAAGCTTGATACGGGGAATTCTGAATGGGCATGGGCAGCTAGGCGCCAGACGGCGCTATGTCTAGAATGGAGGCCTTGTATCCTACATCGACAGACTCGCCAAGACCATTAAAGGCTGTGCGACCCACATCCCCCATCAGACAGTGGATCACAATGGAAGACACCGACCTGCAAGCGCTGATGGCCAGACTCGAGCTGCTAATTGACCGGGTCGAGCAACTTAAGCGTCAAAACGGACTCCTATTAGCTCAGGAAAAGACCTGGCGCGAGGAACGCGCGCACCTCATTGAAAAAAACGAAATCGCCCGGCGTAAGGTCGAATCGATGATTTCGCGCCTCAAGGCCCTGGAGCAAGACTCATGAGTTCAAGCAATAGCGTTACCGTGCAGATCCTCGACAAAGAGTATTCGATCATCTGCCCCCAGGAAGAGCGCAACAACCTGGTGAGCGCCGCCCGCTACCTGGACGGCAAGATGCGCGAGATCCGCAGCAGCGGCAAAGTCATCGGTGCCGACCGCATCGCCGTGATGGCCGCCTTGAACATCACCCACGACCTCTTGCATCGCCAGGATACGCCCGAGGTACAGATCAGCGGCTCGACCCGCGAACAGGTCCGCGACCTGCTCGAACGGGTGGATCTGGTACTGGCCACCGATCCGGACGTCAGCAAGGGCTGATTCGCGAGACAGCCTGAGGTATACTCGCCTCACTCCCTGGGGTGCTTGCCAGTTGGTGATGTCCCTGAGCCGATACGCACAACCACGGGGGTTGCACGTTGGGGCCGGTGTGCATGTCCGCTTGACGGAAAGCCTTAACGCCTCCTGCAACTTCCACCTTGAACTCTCGGGTTCAAGGGCTAAGCCGACAGCGGTTCATCCGGGGAGCCTGAATCTTCAGACAATGCCAGTCATCAAGACTGGCATTGTTGTGTCTGGCATCGGCATTTCTGGTGGCATCGTTTACGGTTACGCTGTGCGTCCATGAACCATTCCAAGCACCGACCATGACCGAACCCGCGCTACTGCCTCGTCCACAACTGCGACGCCTGCTGCGCCAGGCCCGCCGCGCCCTGACACCGGCCCAGCAACGCGAAGCCGCCCGCGGCCTCTATCGGCAACTGGCCCAGCACCCCTTGTTTCGCCGTGCCAGGCATATCGCCCTGTACCTGCCCAACGACGGCGAGATCGACCCGCGCCTGCTGCTGCGCGCCGCCCAGCGTCGAGGCAAGGCCACCTACCTGCCGGTGCTTAGCCCGTGGCCTCGCACCAAGATGGTTTTTCAACGCATCCGCCCCGGCGAGAAACTGCGCCCCAACCGTTTTCGCATCCTTGAACCCCATGTCAGCATCGCCCGGCAACGCAAGGTCTGGGCATTGGACCTGGTGCTGTTGCCACTGGTGGGATTCGACGATGTGGGAGGCCGGCTGGGCATGGGGGGTGGATTCTACGACCGAAGCCTGGCCTATCTGGCGCGGCGCAAGCAATGGCGAAAGCCGACGTTGCTGGGCCTGGCTCATGAATGTCAGAAGGTCGAAAGGCTGGCGCAGGCGAGTTGGGACGTACCGCTGCAAGGAACGGTCAGTGACAGGCGCTGGTATATCGCGCAATAGACGCCGCATTGGACAGCGGCGTCCGAAAGGCAGGTTCAGCGTTTAAGCGACGGCGCGGGCTGGGTGATATCCATCGGCGCTTCGGTCTTGCTGGCCCAAAGACTCTGGGCGTAACCCGTGGTCACGACACCCAGGCCGAACAGAATGACCAGAATCCACAACAAATCCGGTTTGCGTTTCATCGATTGCCCCCCTCAAGGCATATCACACACGATGACAGCAGCGGTTTTCTTATTGGCCGTGCAGCAGCGTCAAGCTTGGAAGGCCGGCATTTTGCGGCAACCTGAACCGACACGCAAACACTGGCGTCAACCGACTGTCGGTTTGTCATAAAATCGTAGAACTTTTTTCAAACCCTGTCTCCAGGAGTAGAAACCATGGCCCATTGGCTGATGAAATCCGAGCCCGACGAACTGTCCATCCGAGGCCTGGAGCAGCTCGGCCAGGCACGCTGGGATGGCGTGCGCAATTACCAGGCACGCAACTTCCTGCGGGCCATGGCCCAGGGCGACACCTTTTTCTTTTACCACTCCAGCTGCCCCGAACCCGGAATCGCCGGTATCGGAAAAATCGTCAAGGCCGCCTATCCCGACCCTACGGCCCTGGAACCCGATAGCCCTTACTTCGACCCGAAGGCCGGTCCGGACAAGAACCCCTGGAGCGCGCTGGACGTGGGCCATGTCGAGACATTCCCCCGCGTTCTGAAGCTGGACTTGCTCAAGCAGCAGAGCGCCCTGGCCGAGATGCCACTGGTGCACAAAGGCTCGCGCCTGTCGGTCATGCCGGTGACGCCCGAGCAGTGGGCAGCGATCATAGCGCTGCGCTGACAGGCCATGAGTTGATGGATATCAAGCTCGACCCAGGGTTGTGCAGCTAGACTGCAGCGCTACAGCCGCAGGATGCCGGACATGTCGACGCCCCCTCACCTCTCTCGCTTTTTTGTCGTCGCCCTGATGGCAGTGTTGCTGGCCGCCGGTGGATTCGGCTATTGGAAATCCCGGCAGGATCGCCTGCCGGAGGGTCTGAGCGTGGGCAACGGTCGCCTCGAGGCCACCGAAGTCCAGATCGCCAGCAAAACCCCGGGCCGGCTGGCGCAAGTCCATGTCGATGAAGGCGACCATGTGGTCAAGGGCCAGTTGCTGGCGCGCATGGACACCCGGACCCTCGAGGCCCAGCGCAACCAGGCCGAGGCCGAAGTGACGCGGGCCCGGGAGAACCTGGCGGCCACCGAGGCCAACGTGCAACTGCGACACAGCGAGCAACTGCTCGCCCACCAGGAGCTCAAGCGAACCCAGGAACTGTTCAAGCGCGGCTACGCCAGCGAACAGACCATCGACCAGCAGCAAGCCCGCTTCGATACCGCCAACGCCGCCGTCAACGCGGCCCGGGCCCAGGTATCGGCGGCCGTCGCCGCCATCGGTGCGAGCCTGGCCCAGGTCGCCCAACTGACCAGCGAAATAGACGACAGCAGCCTGCGCGCGCCCATCGACGGCGTGATCCAGCTGCGCCTGGCCGAACCCGGCGAAGTGTTGGGCGCAGGCGGACGGGTGCTGCTGATGATCGATCCGAACGACCAGTACATGAACCTTTATCTGCCGGCGTCGGTGGCCGGCAAGCTGACCGTGGGGGACGAGGCGCGGCTGTTGCTCGACGCCCTGCCCGAGCGACCGCTGCCGGCGACGGTCAGCTTCGTGGCGGCCAAATCCCAATTCACTCCCAAGGAAGTCGAAACCCGCGACGAACGCCAGAAACTGGTATTCCGCGTCAAGATACGCCTGACCCGGCCCGGCGAAGCTCCCCAGGCCAAGCCCGGCATGCCCGGCGCCGGCTACGTGCGCACGGCCCCCGTCGATTGGCCGGCCAACCTGCAATGAACGCCAGCGGCGGCGAGCTGGCACTGCACGCTTCTGGCCTCGAGCACCGCTACGGCCCGCATGTCGCCCTGAGCGACATCGCCTTCAGCCTGCCCGCCGGCACCCGTTGCGGCCTGATCGGCCCGGACGGGGCAGGCAAGTCGAGCCTGCTGGGGCTGATTGCCGGCGTGAAGAAGCTCCAGCAGGGTCGGTTGGAGGTACTGGGCGCCTCGATCGAGGATCGGCGCCATCGCAACACCCTCTATCGTCGCATCGCCTTCATGCCTCAAGGGCTGGGAGGCAATCTTTACCCGGACTTGTCGATACGCGAGAACGTCCGGTTCTTCGGCACGCTGTTCGGGTTATCCCGGGGCGAGTGCGAACAGCGCATGGGCAAACTGCTGCTGGCGACCGATCTGCAGGGCTTTGCCGACCGCCCGGCGGGCAAGCTGTCCGGCGGCATGAAACAGAAACTGGGCCTGTGTTGCGCGCTGATCCACGAACCGGACCTGCTGATTCTCGACGAACCCACCACTGGCGTGGATCCGCTGTCCCGGCGCCGCTTCTGGGAACTGGTAGAGGATGTACGCCGACAACGGCCGCAACTGACCCTGCTGGTCGCCACGGCCTATATGGAAGAGGCCGAGCAGTTCGAGCACTGCCTGATGCTCGACAACGGTCGCTTGCTGGCCGAGGGATTGAGCAAGGAATTGGCGGCGGTCACACCCACCGGCAAGCTCGACTCGGCGTTTACCCATTTCCAGGGCGACAGCAGTCGCGACACCGAGCCGTTGGCGATTCCGCCCAGGAACAGCGACACCGCCGACATCGCCATCGAGGCCCACGACCTGACCTTGCGCTTCGGCGACTTCACGGCAGTCGACAAGGTCAGCTTCGCGATTGGACGCGGGGAGATCTTCGGCTTCCTGGGCTCCAACGGTTGCGGCAAGACCACCACCATGAAAGTGCTGACCGGGCTCATGCCCGCCAGCGAAGGCAGCGCCCGGCTGCTGGGCAACCCGGTCGATGCCAGGGACCTCGCCACCCGCAAACGGGTAGGTTTCATGTCTCAGAGCTTTTCACTGTATGGCGAATTGAGCGTGCGCCAGAATCTGGCCCTGCACGCCAGGCTGTTCGACCTGCCCAAGGCCGAAAGTGGCAGCCGCATCGAAGAACTGATCGAGCGCTTCAAGCTGCGGGACCACGCCGACCAGCCTTCCGGCGCCCTGCCCCTGGGCCTGCGCCAACGCTTGTCACTGGCGGTGGCGGTGCTGCACCGTCCGGAAGTCCTGATCCTGGACGAACCGACATCAGGCGTCGACCCGGCGGCGCGGGACGATTTCTGGCGATTGCTGATCGAGCTGTCTCGCGAACAAGGCGTGACGATTTTCCTCTCCACGCACTTCATGAACGAAGCCCAGCGTTGCGACCGCATTTCGCTGATGCACGCCGGCAAGGTGTTGGCCTGCGATACGCCGCAAGCCCTGCAGGCACAGTTCAACGGCCAGACCTTGGAGGCCGCGTTCGTCACTTGTCTGGAGCAGGCCCAGGGTCAGACCCAGTCAGGCACTCCCCCGGTAACCCTCGACAGCAGCGAGGCCCCGCGGGACCGGCATGGCCTGAGCCTCGGTCGGCTGCTGGCCGTCGCCAGCCGGGAGGGCAAGGAACTGCTGCGGGACAAGGTCCGCATGGCATTCGCCTTGCTCGGGGCGCTGTTCATGATGGTGATCTTCGGCTACGGCATTTCCCTGGATGTGGAAAAACTCGCATTCGCCGTGTTCGACCAGGATCAGAGCCCGCAGAGCCGCGCCTACCTGGAAGCTTTTCGCAGCTCACGCTACTTCGAGGAGCAACCGGCCATCCGGGACGCCGCTGAGCTGCATCGACGCCTGCAACGCTCGGAAATCAAGCTGGCCCTGGAGATCCCGCCCGGCTTCGGACGTGACCTGTATGCCGGCCGGCAGCCCACCGTCGGCGCCTGGCTGGACGGAGGCATGCCGTTTCGCGCCGAAACCAGCCGTAACTACGTCCAGGCCGTGCATCAAGCCAATCTCGAGCAGTTGGCCGAACAGAGCAGCCCGGCGCTGAACCCACAGGCCGGGGCGAAGCTGCAGACCCGGTTTCGCTACAACCAGGACGTGGTCAGCGTGAATGCCATTGGCCCAGGGGTCATGGCGCTGATCCTGGCCTTCATCCCGGCCATGTTGACAGCGCTGGGCATCGTCCGGGAAAAGGAGCTCGGTTCGATTACCAACTTCTACGCCACACCACTGACCCGCCTGGAGTTCCTCCTGGGCAAACAGGCGCCCTATCTGGTTGTCAGCCTGATCAACCTGGCCTTGCTGACGGCGATGAATCGCTGGTTGTTCGGCGTGCCGTTCAAGGGCAGTGGCCTGGCACTGGCATTGGGCGGCCTGCTCTACGTGCTGGCGACTACCAGCATGGGGTTGCTGATCTCGGCATTCACCCGCACCCAGATCGCGGCGATCCTCGGCACCATGATCATCACCAGCCTGCCGACCATCCAGTTCTCCGGGCTGATCGTGCCGCGCTCGTCCCTGGAAGGCTCCGCGGCGCTGATGGGCCAGTTGTTTCCCGCTGGCTACTTCCTGGACATTGCTGTCGGCACCTTCACCAAGGCCCTGGACCTGCGCCAGCTGTGGCCGCAATGCCTGGCCTTGTGCGGCTTCTTCCTGGGATTCACCGGGCTGAGCCTGCTCATGCTGAAGAAGCAGGAGGCCTGATGCATACGCTTTCACACATCTGGCGCCTCGGACTCAAGGAATTGACCAGCCTGAGATATGACTCGGTCCTGCTGCTGTTCCTGGTCTACGCCTTCACCGTGGCCATCTACATGCCGGCCGCAGGTTCAGTCATCGGCGTTCACAACGCCAGCGTGGCGGTGGTGGATGAGGACCAGAGCCACCTCTCCCGCCAACTGGCCCAGGCGCTGCAGCCACCAGAGTTCCAGACACCGGTGGCGCTACCCTATGGGGAGCTGGACAAGGTCATGGACAGTGGCCGCTACACGTTTGTCATCGACGTGCCCGCCAATTTCCAGACCGACCTGCTGGCCGGCCGCGAGCCGGCGCTGCAACTGAACGTCGATGCCACGGCCATGAGCCAGGCCTTCATGGGGGCCGGCTACATCGGGCGGATTTTCCAGCAGGAATTGATGAGCTACAGCGGCCAGGCGCAAGCGGCTGAGCGAACGCCCGTGAAACTGGCCACCCGGTCACTGTTCAACCCCAACCTGGAAGGCGGCTGGTTCCTGGCCGTGATCCAGATCGTCAATAACATCACGATCCTGGCCATCATCCTGACGGGCACTGCGCTGCTGCGCGAACGCGAGCACGGAACCCTCGATCACCTGCTGGTGCTGCCATTGACGGCGCTGGAGATCATGCTGGCGAAAATCTGCAGCAATATGCTGGTGGTGGTCCTGTGTACGTGGATCTCACTGGAAGTCGTCGTCAAGTTCGCGCTGGGGGTGCCCCTCGCCGGCTCCCTGCCACTCTTCCTGGCAGTGACTGCCCTCTACCTGTTCGCCAGCACCGCGCTGGGTATTTTTCTGGCCACCCTGGCTCGCTCCACGCCACAGTTCGGGCTGCTGTCGATTCCCGTCATTATTCCGATGCTGCTGCTGTCCGGCGGCAGTACGCCGCTGGACAGCATGCCGCAATGGCTGCAGTGGGTGATGCAGGGCTCGCCGTCCACCCATTTCGTCAGCCTGGGGGCGGCGATCCTGTTCCGTGACGCTGGCGTCGATGTGGTGTGGCCGGACCTGCTGGCGCTGGCGGCCATCGGGCTGCTGTTCTTCGCGATCGCGCTGGGGCGGTTCCGCAAGAGCCTGGCCTCTTGATGCGGCCTTGAGCCACGCGCGCGATTCTCGGCGCGTGCCTCGAGGCTGCGATGCAGCGACCTACTGGATGATCAGGTTGTTGAAGAGCAGGTCATCCACCATCGGCTTGCCTGTCTCGTCGTTCATGACCTGCTGGGTCTGCTTCAACGCTTCCTGACGCAACTTTTCCTTGGCTTCAAGGTTGTTCATCGTCTCGCTGGTCTGCTGGGCGAACAGCGCAACCAGCTGGTTACGGATCAGCGGCTCGTTGGCCTTCACCGCCGCCGCCGCGGCATCGCCCGTGACGCGCAGGGCCACGTCGGCCTTGTAGACCTTGAGCTTCGCCGTACCGTCCAGGCCATAGTTGCCCACGAAAGGCGGGCTAAGGGTGATGTAACTGACCTTCGGCGCCTCGCCTTCCTTGGCCTCCTTGGCCTCTTCGGCCGTCGCCATCACAGGCAGCGACAGGGCCAGCATCAACATGATCCACGCTTTCACATTCGACTCCTCATCCGGTTTGCGGCCCAGCATACCGCCCCGCCGCTCAAGCACAAGCTTATGGCCGGCTATCAGGGCAGGGCATGCTCGTTGACCCATTGACTCTCACACCTACACTTATCGGCCAACACTCCCAAAGGAATAGCCCTGATGAAAGCCGTGCTGTGCAAAGAATTCGGCCCCGCCGAATCGCTGGTGCTGGAAGAAGTCGCCAGCCCTGTCGCGAAAAAGAACGAAGTGTTGCTGGATGTGCATGCCGCCGGGGTGAATTTCCCTGACACGCTGATCATCGAGGGCAAGTATCAGTTCAAGCCTCCCTTCCCTTTCTCCCCCGGCGGCGAAGCGGCGGGAGTCATCCGTGAAGTGGGCGAAAAGGTCAGCCACTTGAAAGTCGGCGACCGGGTCATGGCGCTGACCGGCTGGGGCAGCTTTGCCGAACAGGTCGCGGTGCCGGGCTATAACGTCCTGCCCATTCCATCGTCCATGGACTTCAACACCGCCGCGGCATTCAGCATGACCTACGGCACCTCGATGCACGCCCTCAAGCAGCGAGCCAACCTGCAACCCGGCGAAACCCTGCTGGTGCTGGGCGCCTCCGGCGGTGTCGGCCTGGCCGCGGTGGAGATCGGCAAGGCCATGGGCGCCCGGGTGATTGCCGCCGCCAGCAGCGCGGAAAAACTCGCTGTGCCCAAGGCCGCGGGCGCCGACGAATTGATCGACTACAGCGAAACGAGCCTGAAGGATGAAATCAAGCGCCTCACCGACGGCCAGGGCGCCGATGTGATCTACGACCCGGTGGGTGGGGACCTGTTCGACCAGGCCATTCGCGCCATCGCCTGGAATGGCCGACTGCTGGTGGTGGGGTTCGCCAGCGGTCGCATCCCCGAGTTGCCGGTGAACCTGGCGTTGCTCAAGGGCGCCGCCGTGGTAGGGGTGTTCTGGGGCTCCTTCGCCCAGCGCCAGCCCCAGGACAACGCCGCCAACTTCCAGCAGCTGTTCGGCTGGTTCGCCGAAGGCAAGCTCAAGCCGCTGGTTTCCCAGGTGTACCCCCTGAGCCAGGCCGCCCAGGCCATCAATGACCTGGGCCAGCGAAAGGCCGTTGGCAAGGTGGTCGTGCAAGTGCGTTGAATGCACCAGGGCGGTCCTGGCCGGATTTGCGCAGGCCGCCCTGGACGAGCTTTTTCCCCTCCCCCCTTCCTCAAGCAGCTTTGCGGCGTGATATCGGATCACGCCTAAACGGTCTGCGCCGACATCTCCTACAACGCCATCTGTTTATATCTGAGCGACATGTTCATTTAAGAACATTCGTTGCGGGAAGTTTTTGCTATTTAAGCGATGAGAAGCAATGCTATTTTCGGTAACGAAACTGTAACATTCGCATCCGCAGTCATAACAAGAATCTGGAGCCCTTGAATGTTTGCTTTCTTTCGTCCCGCCACTCATCAGGCACCTCTGCCTGAAGAAAAAATAGACAGCACCTACCGACGCCTTCGCTGGCAGATCTTCGCTGGCATCTTCATTGGCTACGCCGGCTACTACCTGCTGCGCAAGAACTTTTCCCTGGCCATGCCGTACCTGATCGACGAAGGTTATACCCGCGGGCAGCTGGGCGTGGCCATGTCGGCCATCGCCATTGCCTATGGATTATCCAAGTTCCTCATGGGCCTGGTGTCCGACCGTTCCAACCCACGCTACTTCCTGCCATTCGGCCTGCTGGTCTCTGCGGGGGTGATGTTTATTTTCGGTTTCGCACCTTGGGCGACGTCCAGCGTGACCATGATGTTCATCCTGCTGTTCATCAACGGCTGGGCCCAGGGCATGGGGTGGCCGCCCAGTGGCCGGACCATGGTGCACTGGTGGTCCCAGAAGGAACGCGGTGGCGTGGTGTCGGTGTGGAACGTTGCGCATAACGTCGGCGGCGGTCTGATCGGTCCACTGTTCCTGCTGGGAATGGGCTGGTTCAATGACTGGCACGCTGCGTTCTATGTCCCGGCGGCCGTAGCGCTGATGGTTGCGCTGTTCGCCTTCGCGACCATGCGCGACACCCCGCAATCGGTGGGCCTGCCGCCCATCGAGAAATACAAGGACGATTACCCGGAAGGTTACGACGCCAGCCACGAGAACGAATTCAGCACCAAGGAAATCTTCGTCAAGTACGTGCTGCGCAACAAGATGCTGTGGTACATCGCCTTGGCCAACGTGTTCGTCTACCTGCTGCGCTACGGTGTGCTGGACTGGGCGCCCACCTACCTCAAGGAAGCCAAGGGTTTCACGGTGGACAAGAGCTCCTGGGCGTATTTCTTCTACGAGTGGGCAGGTATTCCGGGCACGCTGCTGTGCGGCTGGATGTCGGACAAGATCTTCCGTGGCAACCGTGGCCTGACAGGCATGGTGTTCATGGCGCTGGTGACCGTGGCGACGCTGGTGTACTGGCTGAACCCGGCGGGCAACCCGACCGTCGACATGATCGCCCTGGTATCCATTGGCTTCCTGATCTATGGCCCGGTCATGCTGATCGGCCTGCAGGCGCTGGAGCTGGCACCAAAGAAAGCCGCTGGCACCGCTGCCGGCTTCACCGGTCTGTTTGGCTACTTGGGCGGCTCGGTCGCGGCCAGTGCCGCCATGGGCTATACCGTGGACCATTTCGGCTGGAACGGCGGTTTTGTCCTGCTGGTGGGCGCCTGCCTGCTGGCAATGGCCTTCCTCGCGCCCACCCTGGGGCACAAGCAAGTCGCCAGTCAGAGCCGAGAAGTGACGGCCTGATCGCGCACTGACCCGCAGCGCTTGAGCCGCGCCTCCAGATTCCGGTCTGGCATGGCGTGGCTACGCAGGGCCTGGATGGTCTGCTCGACGTAATCGCGGGTCGTGCCATAACGCCCACACGCACTTTCGAACACCTGGTTCAGCACATGGTCCGGCACGTTGCCGGCATAGCTGGGCAGGTGTCGCTCCAGTACGAATCCCAGCGCCTGCACCCGGTTGCCATTTTCGAGGCGGCAACTGAGCCAGTGGGGCCGATACGACGGGAAGGGCATCTCGCGCTGCCATAAGGCAAACAGCGAGTCCTCGAGGTTCTCTTGCGGCAACCGATAAGCGAAACCGCTGCACGAACCGCCGCGGTCCAGCCCGAACACCAGCCCCGGCAACTCCGGCGTGCCACGGTGTTCATGGGACCATAGATACAGGCCGCGATGATAACCATGGACTCGCCCGCGCACCCGCTCCACCGCTGTGCACTCCGGCCGCCAGATCAACGAACCGTAGGCGAACAACCAGACCGGGCCACCTTGGTGCAGGCGCATGGTCGATTGCATCGAAGCGAGCAATTGCTCGCCAGTCAGCTGTGGCCCCAGGTCGAGCCGCGGTGGGTACGGGACACAGGGGATGGCGGATTCGATAGCGGTCATGGCCGGTAGCGGTTGGCTCCTCGCGGGTTGGAAGTGGACCGTCGCGCGTCAGGGGGCTGACGTCTGAGCGAAGCGACGCAAATTGAATGCCATGAATGATGGGGCGATGGCATATACCTTAACGGCATCTGGCTCATGAGCTAAATATCGAATGGGCATATGTGCAGATATATATCTTTGGAGAGGGGCTGCCGGGCTAGGCAGCAGCTCCTGAAAGCAGTCAACCCGGTAGGCCGGCTTAATGCGGGGGTCTTGTAAGGGGGGCTGCTGCGCAGCCCAACGGGGATAAATCCCTTCGCAACAGGATCAATCCCCTCACCACAAAAGCAGATCCTGGGTCTGGATCAATGCGTGCTACTCAAGCCCGCGGCGCATAGGCGAACACATCGGCGCGCATTTGGTGGGCGTCCATTCCGGCTTCGACCAGTGCATCGAGAGTGGCGTAGATCATGGCCGGCGAACCGCTGGCGTAGACATGCACACCGCAGAGATCGTCAATGTCCTGGCACACCGCTTCGTGGAGCATCCCACAGCGTCCTTCCCAGCCACACACGTCGCTGACGACTTTGTGCAGGAACAGATTCGCAAGCTTCTTCCACTCGTCCCAATGCTCGATTTCGTAGAAATCCTCCGGACGGCGCACGCCCCAGTACAGATGGACCGGGTGGTTGAAACCTGCTGCGCGGCAATGCTCGATCAGGCTGTGCATCTGCGCCATGCCGGTCCCGGCGGCAATCAGCACCAGCGGACCCTCCGGCAATTCGGACAAGTGAGTGTCGCCAAACGGCATTTCGACGCGCACGCTGGGGTTGCGACGCAACTGCTCAAGCAGCATTCGCGCACTGTTTTCACGCACCAGCACGTGCAGTTGCAGGTCTCGTCCGGAATGCGGCGCCGAAGCCAGGGAGAAAGCCGACTTCTCACCGTTCTCCCGTTCGATCATCAGGTATTGCCCGGCGTGATAACGCGGCGGCTTGCCCGCTGGCGCACGCAGGTTGACCCGCCAGACATCGCCGCCCACCTCGACGCACTCGACCACCTGGCAGGCCAGGTTGCGCACCGGCAACTCCCCCGGCGCCAGCACCCCATCCCATAGCACCACGCAATCTTCCAGGGGCTCGGCGATGCAGGTGAAAATCTCACCGTGATCGCGCACTTCGCCAGCCTGCTGGACGCGGCCTTCCACCAGCAGCGCACCACAGACATGGCAATTGCCGTTGCGGCAGCTTTGCGGGCATTCATAGCCCAGGCGCCGCGCACCATCGAGAATCCGCTCGGCGGGCTGTATCTCAAGTATCGCGCCGGAAGGCTGCAGGGTTACACGCATCAATCTATTCCTAACTGATTCCAGATGGCATCGATCCGTTGGGTAACGGCTTCATCCTTGACGATAACCCGGCCCCACTCACGAGTGGTTTCACCGGGCCATTTATGCGTGGCATCGAGCCCCATCTTCGACCCCAGGCCGGACACTGGCGAGGCGAAGTCGAGGTAGTCGATGGGCGTGTTGTCGATCATCACCGTATCGCGCTTGGGATCCATGCGCGTGGTGATGGCCCAGATCACGTCGCTCCAGTCCCGTGCATTGATATCGTCGTCAGTGACGATAACGAACTTGGTGTACATGAACTGTCGTAGAAACGACCATACCCCCAGCATCACCCGCTTGGCATGCCCTGGATACGACTTCTTCATGGTCACCACGGCCATCCGATACGAGCAACCTTCCGGCGGCAGGTAGAAATCGGTGATTTCCGGAAACTGCTTCTGCAGGATCGGCACGAACACTTCGTTCAGCGCCACGCCGAGGATCGCCGGCTCATCCGGTGGACGTCCCGTGTAGGTGCTGTGGTAGATCGGTTTGGTCCGGTGAGTGATGCGCTCGACGGTGAACACCGGGAAGCTGTCGACTTCGTTGTAATAGCCGGTGTGATCGCCATATGGTCCTTCGTCCGCCATTTCACCGGGGTGGATCACGCCTTCGAGGATGATCTCGGCGGTGGCCGGGACTTGCAGGTCGTTGCCGCGGCATTTCACCAGTTCGGTACGATTGCCCCGCAGCAGGCCGGCGAAGGCATATTCGGAGAGGCTGTCCGGCACGGGCGTGACAGCACCGAGGATGGTCGCCGGGTCCGCCCCCAGGGCCACCGAGACCGGGAATGGCTGGCCGGGGTGTTTCTCGCACCACTCGCGATAGTCCAGCGCACCGCCGCGGTGGCTCAGCCAGCGCATGATGACCTTGTTGCGACCAATCACCTGCTGGCGGTAGATGCCCAGGTTCTGGCGCTCCTTGTTCGGCCCCTTGGTAACCGTCAGGCCCCAGGTGATCAAGGGTCCCACGTCGCCCGGCCAACAGGTCTGCACCGGCAGCATGGCCAGGTCGACATCGTCGCCCTCGATCATAACTTCCTGGCAGATCGCGTCCTTGACGACTTTCGGTGCCATGGAAATGATCTTGCGGAAGATCGGCAGCTTGGACCAGGCATCCTTCAGCCCCTTCGGCGGCTCGGGCTCCTTGAGAAACGCCAGCAGCTTGCCGATTTCCCGCAACTCGCTGACGGCCTCGGCCCCCATGCCCAGGGCCACTCGCTCCGGTGTGCCGAACAGGTTGCCCAGGACCGGGATGTCAAAGCCCGTCGGGTTTTCGAACAACAGCGCCGGGCCTTTGGCTCGCAGGGTGCGGTCGCAGACCTCGGTCATTTCGAGCACGGGAGACACCGGCACCTGGATGCGCTTGAGTTCACCGCGCTGTTCCAGACCGCTGATAAAGTCGCGCAGATCGCGATACTGCATGCAAAAGCCTCATGGTGGCCGTGGCGTTCGGGGGCCCGAGTTTAACGCCGCCCGTTCGGAATAGTGAATGCACAGATAGCAAAAAGCCGGGTTTCCCCGGCTTCTACTGCCTGTCCTGCCCGATTTACTTGCGTTTCATCGACAGGAAGAACTCATCGTTGGTCTTGGTGGTTTTCAGCTTGTCCACCAGGAACTCGATCGCTGCCACTTCATCCATCGGATGCAGCAGCTTGCGCAGGATCCACATGCGCTGCAGCTCGTCGTCGGCCGTCAGCAACTCTTCGCGGCGGGTGCCGGAACGGTTGATGTTGATGGCCGGGAAGACACGCTTCTCGGCGATACGACGGTCCAGGGGCAGCTCCATGTTGCCGGTACCCTTGAACTCCTCGTAGATCACTTCGTCCATCTTCGAGCCGGTTTCAACCAGCGCGGTGGCGATGATGGTCAGCGAGCCGCCTTCCTCGATGTTCCGTGCGGCACCGAAGAAGCGCTTGGGCTTTTCCAGGGCGTGGGCATCGACACCACCGGTCAGCACCTTGCCGGAGCTCGGGATCACGGTGTTGTAGGCACGGGCCAGGCGGGTGATGGAGTCCAGCAGGATCACCACGTCCTTCTTGTGTTCGACCAGGCGCTTGGCCTTCTCGATCACCATTTCGGCTACCTGCACGTGGCGGGTCGGCGGCTCGTCGAAGGTCGAGGCGACCACTTCGCCGCGCACGGTGCGCTGCATCTCGGTCACTTCTTCAGGACGCTCGTCGATCAGCAGCACGATCAGATGAACTTCAGGATTGTTACGGGCGATGTTGGCCGCGATGTTCTGCAGCATGATCGTCTTGCCCGCTTTCGGCGGCGCCACGATCAGGCCACGCTGGCCCTTGCCGATAGGGGCGCACAGGTCGATGACACGACCGGTGAGGTCTTCGGTGGAGCCGTTGCCGGCCTCCATCTTCATGCGCACCGTCGGGAACAGCGGGGTCAGGTTTTCGAACAGGATCTTGTTCTTCGCGTTTTCCGGACGATCGAAGTTGATCGTGTCGACCTTGAGCAGTGCGAAGTAACGCTCGCCTTCCTTGGGAGGGCGAATCTTGCCAACGATGGTGTCGCCGGTGCGCAAGTTGAAGCGACGGATCTGGCTCGGCGAGACGTAGATATCGTCCGGGCCGGCAAGGTAGGAAGCGTCCGCGGAACGGAGAAAGCCGAAGCCGTCCTGGAGAATCTCCAGCACGCCATCACCGGAGATTTCCTCGCCGCTCTTCGCGTGCTTCTTGAGCAGGGAGAAAATCACGTCCTGCTTGCGCGAACGGGCCATATTTTCTATGCCCATCTGTTCGGCCAATTCGAGCAGTTCGGTAATCGGCTTTTGCTTGAGTTCAGTCAGATTCATATAGGAATGACGTAATCATTTATGGAGGGGAAATTAAGCTTTTGGCTTAATGAGGCCGCGCCGCGGAGAAGGCGACAGGATCGCGTACTTATTCGAAAGGAGAGCGTCGGCGACGGCTTGCAGGGGGCACTGGAGAAACCAGTGCGGGGCCGAATGTAACACCTGGATTTACGAGCGTCTAGCCCCGGGGAACGAAAAAGCCCCGCGATTGGCGGGGCTTTTACAACGGCATTCAGCGCTTAGAGGTTGGCGTCGATGAAAGCCGCCAATTGCGACTTCGACAGTGCGCCGACCTTGGTGGCCTCGACGTTGCCGTTCTTGAACAGCATCAGGGTCGGGATACCACGCACGCCGTGCTTGGCCGGAGTTTCCTGGTTTTCATCGATGTTCAGCTTGGCAACGGTCAGCTTGTCCTTGTAGGTCTCGGCAATTTCGTCCAGGACCGGCGCGATCATCTTGCACGGACCGCACCACTCAGCCCAATAGTCGACCAGCACTGCGCCTTCGGCCTTGAGTACATCAGCTTCGAAGCTAGCGTCGCTAACGTGTTTGATCAGATCGCTGCTCATGGAAATCTCCGGGGTCATCAGCAAAAAAACGTGGCCCATCATAACGGCCCTTCCCGGGTTCAGGAAGCCGCAGTTGATTGAGTCTCGCTATGACGAGGCATGCAACCGTGTATCGCCCGGCTCACGAAGCGGCGGGTGCCACAAAGGCGATTCCAGTGCGCAGCGCAGCGTTACGTACATGTTCCTGCATGGCTTTTTGCGCGGGGCCCGATGCACGGCGGGCCAGGGCGCGCAGGATCTTGCGATGCTCCTGCCAGGTTTCCATCGCCCGCTCGGCCCGGATGAACGGTAGCTTCTGGCTCTCCAGGAAGATCTCGGCGCTGGCGGTAAGGATGCTCAGCATCGCCTGGTTGCCGCTGGCCAGCAGGATTCGTCGATGGAACTCGAAATCCAGCCGCGCCGCCGCGTCGAAATGCCCGGACTTCAATTCGCGGCGCATGGCCTCCACATTGTCCTCCAGCACATCGAGCTCGCCAGGGGTCAGCGTCACCGCCGCTATCCCGGCCGCGAAGCCTTCCAGTGCATAACGCAACTGGAAGATATCCATGGGCGAAGCCTGGGCCGCGAACGGCCAGCCCGGCGTCGACTCGTTGCGCGAAACCTCCACCAGCGATTGCACGAACACCCCTTTGCCCGGTTGCACGCTGATCATGCCCAGGGCGCTCAGTGATGAAAGTGCCTCGCGCAGCGACGCCCGGCTCACTCCCAGCTGCATGGCCAGGTCGCGCTGCGACGGCAGCGCATCGCCCGGCCCGATGCCCTGTTCGGCAATCAGTTTGCGGATGGCTTGCAACGCCACTTCAGGAACGGCGCGAGAGATGGAATTCATGTTTTTTTTCGACGAACCGGGCCAAGGAGCGGCTAGTTGTAAAACTATTCGTCGTGCCCGGCAAGTCGTGCCCCGCCGGGGTTCGGCGGCCAACACCAACGCTCGATAACGGTGCAAAACCCGGCGCAACTGTTCAGACCAGTAAGACCGCGCGCCGCCTGTAAAACCGTGGCTTTGGCACCTCATGAATCGCTTTGGCACGGCCCGTGCTCTGTTGAAACCCAGAAATCACCTCATCGATTCCGGAGACTCGCCATGATCCAGCGTTGCAGCGCCCTGCTCACTGCCCTGTTTGCCAGCCTGATGCTCTGTCAGCTGCCCGCCCACGCTGATGGCCTGGAAGACGTGGTCAAGCGCGGCACCCTCAAAGTCGCGGTTCCCCAGGACTTTCCGCCATTCGGCTCGGTAGGTCCGGACATGAAGCCCCGCGGCCTGGACATCGATACGGCGCAACTGCTGGCCGACCAGCTCAAGGTCAAGCTCGAACTGACGCCGGTCAACAGCACCAACCGCATTCCTTTCCTGACCACCGGCAAGGTCGACCTGGTGATCTCCAGCCTGGGCAAGAACCCGGAACGGGAAAAGGTCATCGACTTCTCCAGCGCCTACGCGCCGTTCTACCTGGCTGTGTTCGGCCCGCCCGAAGCCGCCATCAATGGCCTGGAAGACCTCAAGGGCAAGACCGTCAGCGTCACCCGTGGCGCCATCGAAGACATCGAGCTGTCCAAGGTCGCGCCTGAAGGCACCACCATCAAACGCTTCGAAGACAACAATTCCACCATCGCCGCCTACCTGGCCGGCCAGGTGGACCTGATCGCCAGCGGCAACGTGGTGATGGTCGCCATCAGCGAACGCAATCCCAAGCGTGTCCCGGCGCTGAAAGTGAAACTCAAGGATTCGCCGGTATATGTCGGCGTGAACAAGAACGAACCCGCGCTGCTGGCCAAGGTGAACCAGATCCTGGCCACCGCCAAGACCGACGGCAGCCTGGAGAAGAATTCCCAGACCTGGCTCAAACAGCCGCTGCCGGCCGATCTCTGATCGTCGCTTGAGAGGCTGAGCATGGCTTATCAGTTCGATTTTCTGCCGGTGGTGCAAAACACCGAGCTGCTGCTGCGCGGTGCGCTATTCACCCTGGAACTGACGGCCATCGGCACGCTGCTCGGGGTTGGCCTGGGCATCGTCGGGGCCGTGGTGCGGGCCTGGAACATTCGTCCATTCTCGGCGTTCTTCGGTGTGTACGTGGAATTGATCCGCAACACGCCGTTCCTGGTGCAGTTGTTTTTCATCTTCTTCGGCTTGCCGTCCCTGGGCCTGCAGATTTCCGAATGGCAGGCGGCAGTACTGGCGATGGTGATCAACCTCGGCGCCTACTCCACCGAGATCATCCGCGCCGGTATCCAGGCCATTCCGCGGGGCCAGCTGGAAGCGGCCGCAGCCCTGGCGATGAGCCGCTTCGAAGCCTTCCGCCACGTGGTGCTGCTGCCAGCATTGGGCAAGGTCTGGCCGGCCCTGAGCAGCCAGATCATCATCGTGATGCTCGGCTCGGCGGTCTGTTCGCAGATCGCCACCGAAGAGTTGAGCTTTGCCGCCAACTTCATTCAGTCGCGCAACTTCCGCGCGTTCGAAACCTATGCACTGACTACGCTCATCTACTTGTGCATGGCGCTGTTGATCCGCCAGTTCCTCAACTGGGTGGGCCGCCGCTGCCTGTACAAAAGCAGCACCGGGAGCCGCCCATGAGCGATTTCACTTTCTGGGACGTGGTGCGCAACCTGCTCACCGGCCTGCAATGGACCCTGGCGCTGTCGCTGGTGGCGTTTATCGGCGGCGGCGTGATCGGCTTGCTGGTGATGGTGCTGCGCATCTCCAAAAACGCCCTGCCCCTCAACATCGCCCGCATCTACATCGAGTTGTTCCAGGGCACCCCGCTGCTGATGCAGCTGTTCCTGGTGTTCTTCGGCGTAGCCCTGGCCGGGGTGGAGATTTCTCCCTGGATGGCCGCGGCCATTGCCCTGACGCTGTTCACCAGTGCTTATCTGGCAGAGATCTGGCGCGGCTGTGTCGAGGCCATCCCCAACGGTCAATGGGAAGCGTCCTCGAGCCTGGCACTGAACCGGCTGGAGCAGTTGCGCTACGTGATCCTGCCCCAGGCCCTGCGCATCGCCGTGGCGCCGACCGTGGGTTTCTCGGTGCAAGTGATCAAGGGCACGGCGGTCACCTCGATCATTGGCTTCACCGAACTGACCAAGACCGGCGGCATGCTCGCCAACGCCACGTTCGAGCCCTTCATGGTGTATGGCCTGGTGGCTCTCGGATACTTCCTGCTCTGCTACCCCTTGTCCCTCAGCGCGCGCTACCTGGAAAGGAGACTGCATGCCTCTGCTTAGAATTACCGCCCTGCATAAATACTACGGCGATCATCACGTGCTCAAAGGCATCGACCTGAGCGTCGAGGAAGGCCAGGTGGTGGCGATCATCGGCCGCAGTGGCTCGGGCAAATCCACCTTGCTGCGCACCCTCAATGGCCTGGAATCGATCAACGACGGCGTCATCGAAGTGGACGGCGAGTACCTGGACTCGGCCCGTGCCGACCTGCGCAGCCTGCGCCAGAAAGTCGGGATGGTGTTCCAGCAGTTCAACCTTTTTCCGCACCTGACCGTTGGCGAAAACGTGATGCTCGCCCCACAGGTGGTACAGAAAGTCTCCAAGGCCAAGGCCACCGAACTGGCTCGGCAGATGCTGGATCGGGTCGGGCTCGCCGAGAAATTCGACGCCTTCCCTGAGCGCCTCTCCGGCGGCCAGCAGCAACGGGTCGCGATCGCCCGCGCCCTGGCGATGTCTCCCAAGGTGTTGCTGTGCGACGAGATCACCTCGGCCCTGGACCCGGAACTGGTCAACGAAGTGCTCAGCGTGGTCCGGCAACTGGCCAAGGAAGGCATGACCCTGATCATGGTCACCCACGAAATGCGTTTCGCCCGCGAGGTGGGGGACAAGCTGGTGTTCATGCATCAGGGCAAGGTGCACGAGGTGGGAGATCCCAAGGTGCTGTTCGCCAATCCGCAGACACCGGAGCTGGCCAATTTCATCGGGACGGCCGAGCCTGTGGCCTGAGATTTGCGCTGCCGGCTCTGGCCTCATCGCGAGCAGGCTAGCTCCCACAGGTTCGCGGTTGCCGGCTATTGCGCAGGCGAGACAAAACAGGTGTGGGAGCGAGCCGGCTCGCGATGGACCGCGAAGCGGTCGCCTTTGCGTTGGCGTAAGCGAGCGATCGTGGCAGGATGGCAAGGTTATCGACCGAGACCTTTTGACCATGCCGCCATCCCAAGCCAAGAATCTGTCCCTGATCGCCGCCATAGACCTGGGCTCCAACAGCTTCCACATGGTCGTCGCCAAGGCCCAGAACGGGGAAATCCGCATTCTTGAGCGGCTCGGCGAGAAGGTCCAGCTGGCCGCCGGCATCGACGAAGAACGCAAGCTGAGCGAAGAATCCATCCAGCGCGGGCTCGATTGCCTCAAGCGGTTTGCCCAACTGATCAACGGCATGCCCTTGGGCGCGGTGCGGATCGTGGGCACCAACGCCCTGCGCGAGGCGCGCAATCGCGGCGAGTTCATCCGCCGTGCCGAAGAGATCCTCGGCCATCCGGTGGAAGTCATTTCCGGGCGTGAAGAAGCCCGCCTGATCTACCTCGGCGTGTCCCATACCCTGGCCGACACCCCTGGCAAGCGACTGGTGGCGGACATTGGCGGCGGCAGTACCGAATTCATCATCGGCCAACGCTTCGAGCCGCTGCTGCGCGAAAGCCTGCAGATGGGGTGCGTCAGCTACACCCAGCGTTATTTCCGTGACGGCAAGATCACCCCGGCCCGCTACGCCCAGGCCTACACGGCGGCGCGCCTGGAAATCATGAGCATCGAACACGCCCTGCACCGCCTGACCTGGGACGAAGCCATCGGCTCCTCGGGCACCATCCGCGCCATCGGCCTGGCGCTCAAGGCCGGCGGCCATGGCAACGGTGAAGTGAACGCCGAGGGCCTGGCCTGGCTCAAGCGCAGGCTGTTCAAGCTGGGCGAGTCGGACAAGATCGACTTCGAGGGCATCAAGCCCGACCGCCGAGCGATCTTCCCGGCAGGCCTGGCGATTCTCGAAGCGATCTTCGATGCCCTCGAATTGCAGCGCATGGACCACTGTGAAGGTGCCCTGCGCGAAGGCGTGCTCTATGACCTGCTGGGCCGCCACCATCACGAGGACGTCCGCGAGCGCACCCTGGGCTCGCTCATGGAGCGTTACCACGTCGATCAGGAACAGGCCGTGCGGGTCGAGCGCAAGGCACTGCACGCCTTCGACCAGGTGGCCGACGACTGGAACCTGGGCGATGGCATCTGGCGCGAGCTGCTCAGCTGGGCCGCCAAGGTCCACGAAGTGGGGCTGGACATCGCGCATTACCATTACCACAAGCACGGCGCCTACCTGATCGAGCATTCCGACCTGTCGGGCTTCTCCCGGGAAGACCAGCAGATGCTCGCCCTGCTGGTGCGCGGCCATCGGCGAAATATCCCCAAGGACAAGTTCGCCGAATTCGGCGACGACGGCATCAAGCTGATTCGCCTGTGCGTGCTGTTGCGTTTCGCGATCCTGTTCCACCACATCCGCGGCACCCAGGAAATGCCCCAGGTCGCCCTGCGCGCCGATGGCGATCAACTGGATGTGATGTTCCCCGACGGCTGGCTGGAAGAAAACCAACTGACCCAGGCCGACTTCGCCCAGGAAGCCGAGTGGCTGACCCGGGTCGGGATCGTGCTGAACATTCACTGAGCCCCGCCACAACACAGATCCATTGTGGCGAGGGGATTTAGCGAAACGTCGCACCGCCCCGCCGGGCCGCGAAGCGGCCCCAGAGAGTTGGAAGGTAATCAACCTGACACAACGGGCTGGCAGGTTTCAGGGCTGCTTCGCAGCCCAGCGGGGTGGGGCGACGTTTCGCTGAATCCTTCGCCACAGATACCCTTTAACCATCAGAACCGCATCACCCCAACCTTAACGAACCGCCAGCACCGGGCTGCTCAAGCGCTCCAGCAATGTCGCCTGGGCGCTGCGCGGGTTCTGGTTGCCGGTCGGCGTGTTGCGGATGTACCGGCCATCCGATTGCAGGATCCAGCTGTGGGTATTGTCGGTGAGATAGCTTTCCAGCTCTTTCTTCACTCGCAGGATCAGTTTCTTGCCTTCCACCGGGAAGCAGGTCTCGACGCGCTTGTCGAGGTTGCGCTCCATCCAGTCGGCGCTGGACAGGAACATCTGTTCCTCGCCGCCGTTGAGGAAGTAGAACACCCGCGTGTGTTCCAGGAAGCGGCCGATGATCGAACGCACATGGATGTTATGGGAAACCCCCGGAATACCCGGTCGCAGGCAGCACATGCCACGCACCACCAGGTCGATGCGCACGCCTGACTGGCTGGCCTTGTACAGCGCACGGATGATTTTCGGATCGGTCAGCGAGTTGAACTTGGCGATGATATGCGCCGGCTTGCCGTCCAGGGCGAACTGGGTCTCCCGGGCGATCATGTCGAGCATGCCCTTCTTCAGGGTGAACGGCGCATGCAGCAGCTTCTTCATGCGCAGGGTCTTGCCCATGCCGATCAACTGGCTGAACAGCTTGCCCACGTCTTCGCACAAGGCATCGTCGGAGGTCAGCAGGCTGTAGTCGGTATACAGGCGGGCGTTGGCCGCGTGGTAGTTGCCGGTACCCAGGTGGGCGTAACGCACGATCTCACCGGCCTCACGGCGCAGGATAAGCATCATCTTGGCGTGGGTCTTGAAACCCACCACGCCGTAGATCACCACCGCACCGGCCGCTTGCAGACGGCTGGCCAGCTGCAGGTTGGACTCTTCATCGAAACGCGCCCGCAATTCGATCACCGCCGTGACTTCCTTGCCGTTGCGCGCCGCATCCACCAGGGCATCGACGATTTCCGAGTTGGCACCGCTGCGGTACAGAGTCTGGCGCACCGCCAGGACGTGAGGGTCCTTGGCGGCCTGGCGCAGCAGGTCGACCACGGGTGTAAACGACTCGAACGGGTGCAGCAGCAGGATGTCCTGCTTGCTGATCACGCTGAAAATGTTCTCGCTGTTTTGCAACAGCTTCGGAATCTGCGGTGTGAAGGGCGAGTACTGCAGCTCCGGATGACTGTCCAGGCCGGTAATGCTGAACAGCCGGGTCAGGTTGACCGGGCCATTGACCTGATACAGCTCGGTCTCGTGCAGGTTGAACTGTTTGAGCAGGTAGTCGGACAGGTGCTTGGGGCAGGTGTCGGCCACTTCCAGGCGGACGGCATCGCCATAGCGGCGGGAGAACAACTCGCCACGCAGGGCGCGCGCCAGGTCTTCGACGTCCTCGGTGTCCACCGACAGGTCCGCGTTACGCGTCAGGCGGAACTGGTAGCAGCCCTTGACCTTCATGCCCTGGAACAGGTCATCGGCGTGAGCATGGATCATCGAGGACAGGAATACATAATTGTCGCCGGGACCACCGACATCTTCCGGCACGCGGATGATGCGCGGCAGCAGGCGCGGCGCGGGAATGATCGCCAGGCCGGAATCGCGACCGAAGGCGTCGATGCCCTCCAGCTCGACGATGAAGTTCAGGCTCTTGTTGACCAGCAACGGGAACGGGTGCGTCGGGTCGAGGCCGATCGGCGTGATGATCGGGGCGATCTCATCGCGGAAATAACGGCGCACCCAGGTCTTGAGTTTGGTGGTCCAGTAGCGACGACGAATGAAGCGGACCTGATGCTTTTCAAGCTCCGGCAACAGGATGTCGTTGAGGATCGCGTACTGGCGGTCGACATGACCGTGGACCAGCTCGCTGATGCGCGCCAGGGCCTGATGCGGTTGCAGGCCGTCAGCGCCGGCCTGCTCGCGGGCGAAAGTGATCTGCTTCTTCAGGCCGGCCACGCGGATTTCGAAGAACTCGTCCAGGTTGCTGGAGAAGATCAGCAGGAATTTCAGCCGCTCCAGCAAGGGATAGGACTCGTCCAGCGCCTGTTCCAGCACGCGGATGTTGAACTGCAGTTGCGACAGCTCACGATGGATGTACAGGCTGCTGTCATCCAGGTTGGGGATCGCAATCGCCGGGGCCGGGGTCGGAGCCGGCTCGGCGGCGACCGCAGGAACGGGGTCCAGCTCCGGCGGCGTTTCGGCGACCTGCTCGACCACGGGTTGAGCGTCTTTTACGGCAACTTCAGTGAGTCCTTCGGTATTCATCGCAAGTTCCTGGGAGGCTATTTCTGCTCTCGTAGCAATTGGGCGGCGCGCACGGCGAAGTAAGTCAGGATGCCATCAGCCCCTGCGCGCTTGAAAGCGGTCAATGATTCGAGGATCACCCCTTCACTCAGCCAGCCGTTCTGGATGGCGGCCATGTGCATGGCGTATTCGCCGCTGACCTGGTAGACAAAGGTCGGGACTTTGAATTCGTCTTTCACCCGGCAAAGAATGTCGAGGTAAGGCATGCCTGGCTTGACCATGACCATGTCGGCCCCTTCCGACAGGTCGGCGGCCACTTCGTGCAGGGCTTCCTGGCTGTTGGCCGGGTCCATCTGGTAGGAGGCCTTGTTCGCCTTGCCCAGGTTCAGGGCCGAGCCGACCGCATCGCGGAACGGGCCGTAATAGGCGCTGGCGTACTTGGCCGAATAGGCCATGATGCGCACGTTGACGTGACCGGCCACCTCGAGGGCTTCGCGGATCGCCTGGATGCGACCGTCCATCATGTCAGACGGCGCCACCACCTGGGCACCCGCCTCGGCGTGGGACAGCGCCTGCCTGACCAGCGCATCGACGGTGATATCGTTCTGCACGTAACCGTCTTCATCGAGGATGCCGTCCTGCCCGTGGGTGGTGAACGGGTCCAGCGCCACGTCGGTGATCACCCCCAGTTCAGGGAAACGCTCGCGCAAGGCACGGGTCGCGCGCTGGGCGATACCCTCCGGGTTCCAGGCTTCGGCGGCATCCAGGGACTTGAGCCCCGGTGGCGTCACCGGAAACAACGCCAGCGCTGGAATGCCCAGCTCCACCCAGTTGGCGGCCTCTTCCAGCAGCAGGTCGATGGTCAGGCGTTCCACGCCGGGCATCGATGCCACTTCCTCACGGCGGTTCTCCCCATCCAGTACGAACACCGGCAGGATCAGGTCGTTGGTGGTCAGAACGTTTTCACGCACCAACCGACGAGAGAATTCATCACGGCGATTGCGACGCAGGCGGGTGGCAGGGAACAGACGGTTGGCGGGGGTAAAGCTCACGGCAGACTCCTGAGCCCGCGCAGACGGGCGAGCGTGACAGTTATAAGCGGTCATTATGACGAACACATTACAGAAGTGTTGCATTTGAACCACAGGGCTGCTGCGGCGGCTTTACGGGCAGGCCGGTCGCCGTCTCCCGTCATGGCGGACCATGACCGGGCGCAGCACCTTGCCTGGCAACCGGATCCAATCGCCTCAGCAGGAACATTGCGACCCAGGAGCAGCACTTGCGCAACTGTGACCTGTCGTCGCAGTTATTGTCGTTGTAGGAATTGTTCACGTCGAGACACATTTCGATACTTTCCTGAATGTGTCTGAAGGGTTAGGCTGCGCGTTCATTTCGCCAGCACCCAGACAATGCTCCAACAATTTCTCAATGACTTCGGCTACCTGGCCCTGTTCATCGGCACGTTCTTCGAAGGTGAAACCATCCTGGTGCTCGCAGGCTTCCTGGCGTTCCGTGGCTACATGGACATCAACCTGGTGGTCGTCGTGGCGTTCTGCGGCAGCTACGCGGGCGACCAGCTATGGTACTTCCTGGGTCGCAAGCATGGTCGCAAGCTATTGGCGCGCAAGCCCCGCTGGCAATTGATGGGTGATCGTGCCCTGGAGCACATTCGTCGGCATCCGGACATCTGGGTCCTGAGCTTCCGCTTCGTCTACGGGCTGCGTACGGTCATGCCGGTGGCCATCGGCCTCTCGGGCTATCCGCCGGGCCGCTACCTCTTGCTCAACGGCATTGGCGCAGCCATCTGGGCCACGGCGCTGGCCGCCGCCGCTTATCACTTCGGCGCGGTCCTCGAAGGCATGCTGGGCAGCATCAAGAAATATGAACTGTGGGTACTTGGCGCACTGCTGGTGCTGGGCCTGTGCCTGTGGTTGCGACGCCGTATCAAGAATGCACGCCTGGCTCGCAAGACCCTCGAAGCCGAGCGGCTGGAGCAAGCCAGGCCAGGCGAACCTACGACGCCCAACGAGTGAGGCGATGGCGGCAGCAGTAAAGGCCGATGCAGCTGAGCAGGCTGTAGCAGAGCAAGCCGACCCAAGCCACCGGGCTGGCTGGCCATAATCCGACCAAGGGCGCCAGCCACACCAGGGGCAGGTTCGAAGCCAGGCGCAACAGTTCCAGCCGCCGCGCCCACGGCCGATCCTCCAGGGCCACGCCCAACACGAAGATCCCGAACGCAACCGTCCCCCAGCCCAGCACCAGGGCGGCGACCGGCAGGCTGTTCTCCAGGTTCATCAGATAACTGCCCAGCGCTATGTAGACACAGAACTGCAGCGCCACATACCACTGCTGGCGCCTGTCCAGCGGTACGTCGAACTTGCGGAAACGGCTCAGGTCCGGCTTGTTCAGCGGGTACCTGGCCGCGACGTCCGCCGGCCTCCAGCCTGTGGGCATGAACCAGATGCGCAGCTTGTCCCACCCATGCTCTGCCCGCCGGGCATCCGTCCACAATTGTGCGTAGAACTGCAGGTTGGCCCACAGCGGATTCCAGCTCGCCAGCGGCGTGGTCACGCCAAAGATCACCGGCTCGTTATCGTCTTCTTCCTGGAAGGTGCCGAACAGACGGTCCCAAATAATGAACACCCCTCCGTAGTTGCGATCCATATAGAGAAGGTTCTGCGCATGGTGGGCACGATGATTGGACGGCGTAACGAAGCACCACTCCAGCCAGCCGAGCTTGGGAATGTGCTGGGTATGAACCCAGAACTGATACAGCAGATTCAACGCCGCGACGCTGACGAACACCACCAGCGGCACGCCCAGCACCGCCAGCGGCAAGTAGAAAATCCAACTCAACGCAAAGCCCGTGCTGGTCTGGCGCAAGGCGGTGGAGAGGTTGTAGTCCTCGCTCTGGTGATGCACAGAATGAGCGGCCCAGAGGATATTGCGTTCATGCCCCATGCGGTGCAGCCAGTAGTAGCAGAAATCGTAGAACACGAAGGCCAGCACCCAGACCCAGGTCTGGTCGGCAGGCAACCGCACAATGGCCAGGTGCTCCAGGGCGAAGGCATAGGTCACCAATCCCACGCCCTTGGTCAGCAGACCGGTAGTGGTGGACAGCACGCCGGTGCTCAGGCTGTTGATCGCGTCGGCGACCCGGTAGTGGCTCACGCCACGCCAACGGTCGGCCAGCAGCTCGACGGCTATCAGGACGAAGAAGAACGGCACGGCATACAGAATGAAATTCATGACGCGACCCGGGCACGCGAGGCAAGGAGATAGTCGGCAGATTAGGTGTAGCCGCCCGAGAACCCTATGGCAACGAGTGACAAATTAGTGGACATTTAACGCCATGAATCTGGAGAAAAGCCCATGAGCAAAAAAGTTGCAGTGATCCTTTCCGGCTGTGGCGTGTACGACGGCGCCGAGATCCACGAAAGCGTGATCACCTTGCTGCGCCTTGATCAGCGCGGCGCGCAAGTGCAGTGCTTCGCCCCCAATATCGCCCAGTTGCATGTGATCAATCACCTGACCGGCGAGGAAATGCCCGAAAGCCGCAACGTGCTGGTGGAGTCGGCCCGGATCGCCCGGGGCAACGTGAAGGACCTGCGCGAAGCCAAGGTCGAGGACTTCGATGCCCTGATTATTCCCGGGGGCTTCGGCTCGGCGAAAAACCTGTCCAACTTTGCCGTCGAAGGGGCCGGTTGCACGGTGCAACCGCAAGTCCTGGAGCTGACCGAAGCCTTCGCCGAGGCCGGCAAGCCGGTAGGACTGATCTGCATTTCCCCGGCGCTGGCCGCGAAGATCTACGGCCCCGGCGTAACCTGCACCATCGGCACGGATGTCGACACAGCGGCGGCGGTGACCAAGATGGGGGGCTCCCACGAAGACTGCGCCGTCACCGACATCGTCGAAGACACTGCGCGCAAACTGGTGAGTACCCCGGCCTACATGCTGGCGCAGAACATCAGCGAAGCGGCCTCAGGCATCAATAAACTGGTGGACCGTGTGCTGGAACTGACCCACGAGAACGACATCTGAAACCGCCGCGGGGGCGAGCCGACTCGCTCCCGCAGCGAACCGAACGGGCAGTCCGTCAGGACGCCTGAACCCGCCGCTTCTCCGCCACCCAACTGCGTCCATACAACACGACAATCGCCACGATCGCGATCACCTGGGCCGCCAACGAATAGGCATCGGCGTGAATGCCCAGCCAGTCGAAGTCAAAGAACGCCACCGGACGAGTTCCGAAGATGCCGGCCTCCTGCAGGGCCTTCACGCCATGGCCGGCGAACACCACCGACAAGGCGCACAGCAACGCCGCGTTGATGCTGAAGAACAGCGCCAGCGGCAAGCGCGCCGAACCGCGCAGGATCACCCAGGCCAGCCCCACCAGTAGTACCAGAGCCGTCGCGCCACCCGCCAGCACGGCGTCATGCCCGGCAGGGCCAGCCTGCAGCCACAGGGTCTCGTAGAACAGGATCACTTCGAACAGCTCGCGATAAACCGAGAAAAACGCCAGGATGGCAAAGCCGAAACGGCCACCACCGCCGACCAGGCTGCTCTTGATGTAGTCCTGCCAGGCCGCGGCGTGACGCCGGTCGTGCATCCACACACCCAGCCACAGCACCATCACGCTGGCGAACAGGGCCGTTGCGCCCTCGAGCAGCTCACGCTGGGCGCCGCTGACGTCGATCACATAGGCAGCCAGGCCCCAGGTCGCCAGGCCGGCCAGCAGCGCCAGCCCCCAACCGACGTTGACGCTGCGAACCGCCGATTGCTGGCCGGTATTGCGCAGGAACGCCAGGATCGCCGCCAGCACCAGGATCGCTTCCAACCCCTCGCGCAACAGGATCAGCAGGCCGGAAATGTAGCTCAGCGACCAGCTCAGGCCATCGCCGCCCAGCAAGCCCGCGGATTCCTCCAGCTTGGCCTTCGCCGCCGCCAGGCGCTGCTCGGCCTGCTCCACCGGCAGGCCGTCCTGCAAGGACTGACGGTAGGCCATCAAGGCTTTTTCCGTATCCTTGCGCACGTTTGCATCCACGTTATCCAGCGAGCTCTCCACCAGCTCGAAACCTTCCAGATAGGCGGCTACCGACAGGTCGTAGGCCTGGTCATGCTCACCGGCACGGTACGCCGCGATGCTTTTATCCAGGGTGGCGGCAGTGTAATCGAGCAATTGCGCCGGGCCGCGCTGGACCTGGGGCGGCTGGGCACGCTGGGCTCGGAAGGTGGCCGCAGCGGCCAGGCCTTGCGTCGCCAGGACTTCGGCCGGCGTCTGGCGAGCCAGGTCGGCGAGATTGAAGGTCTGCTCGCCCTTCGCGGCGGCCGGATCGGCACTGAAGCTGGCGATGTAGGTCGCCAGGTCCCAGCGCTGACGGTCGTCGAGCTGGTCGGCGAATGCCGGCATGTCGGTGCCTTCGACGCCCAGGCCGAGGGTGCTGTAGATGGCATAGAGGCTCAGGTTGTCCAGTCGTTTGCTGTCGCGCAGGTTGGCGGGCGGCGGCTCCAGGCCGACACCGGCAGGGCCATCGCCAGCGCCGCTGTCGCCATGGCAAACCGAGCAGTTCTGAGCGTACAGCGGTGCCCCGCGAGCAGGGTCCGGGGTGATGACCGGGGCTTGGCTGACCTCATAGGCCACCGCCAGCCGGGCCCCCATCTGGCGGGCCATTCGGGCCACCTCGGTGCCATCCTGGCGTTGGCTGATCGCGTTACGCAGGGCGCCGATGCCCTGTGTCAGCTCGGCCTTTTCCGGCTTGGCCGGCAGCGCAACGACCAGCCCCTCCAGCACCTGGATGAATTCCAGTTGTTCACGGTATTCGGACTCGTCGATGACCTTCCCCGCCTCCACCGTCGCCGGGTAATCCGCACCGATGTAATCCAGCAGATGCAGCGCCTGTGGGGCGCCTTCAAGGGTATCGGCCAGCAAATGGGGGCTACACAGGGCCAGCAACGGTAGCGCAAGCCAGCCCAGAAAACGAAGCGGGGCAATCATCAACAATTCTCAGTTGGAAATAAGAAGTAACACATTGTTCACGTCCATAGCCTTCGACTCAAGCGCCGAGATGCTCCGCAGGTGCTTTTTCATCGGATCTTCATGCTTTGGAAGTGATGTCACAAAAATGGCATTTAGGAATTGAAAAGCCATTACATAGCCAACCGCCATGTTTATAATCCCGCCGCCTTCTCGATGTCCGAGGCAAAAAAAAGCTCCTCCGAATGCGAGGAACCGACAGCGTTCCGACGCATGTCCGTGGATCGCCCCAGCCCGACCCGCACACCTGGCTGATACCTCAGGGAAGAATGTTCATGGCCTCCCGTGCCGTTTTCTCGGTCGCTCTCGGTGCGATCACCTTGCTGTCCGGCTGTTCGGTTTTCCGTAATTACGACAGCGAACTGGCCCAGACCAACCAACAGCTCGCCTCCGGCAACGTCGATGCGGCCCTGACCCTGCTGGAAAAGAACAACAGCAAGGACAAGGACCTGCTGTACTACTTCGAAAAAGGGGAGCTGCTGCGGGCCAAGGGCGATCTGTCCGGCAGCCAGACGGCCTGGACCAGCGCGGACCAGCAGGTCGGCCAGTGGGAAGACGCGGTCAAGCTGGACACCGCCAGGTATGCCGCCCAGTTCGGCAGCTTCCTGGTCAACGACAAGGTCCGGCGCTATGAGGGTTATGACTACGAAAAGGTCATGCTGACCACGCAGATGGCCCTGAACCTGCTCGCCGTGAACGACTTCGATGGCGCCCGGACCCAGATCAAGAAAACCCATGAACGCGAAGCGGTGATCGCCGACCTGCGGGACAAGCAGTACCTCAAGCGCGAAGAAGAGGCCGAGCAGCAAGGGGTCAGGACCGAGTACAAGGACCTGCAGGGCTATCCGGTGGCCAGCCTCGACGCGCCGGAAGTGGTCGGCCTCAAGAACAGTTATCAGAGCGCATTCAGCCATTATCTGGCCGGTTTCGTCTATGAGGCCCTGGGCGAGAAAAACCTGGCCGCACCGGGTTATCGCAAGGCCGCCGAGCTGCGTCCCAATACCCCGCTGCTGGAACAGGCACTGCTCAACCTCGACAAGCCTGCCGCAAAGAACGATGACAGCGACGTCCTGATCGTGGTGCAGAGCGGCCTGGCGCCGTCCCGTGATTCGATCCGCATCCCCCTGCCCCTGCCCATCAGCGGCAATGTCGTCATCACGCCATTGTCGTTCCCGGTGATCAAGCCCGACACCTCCACCGCCACCTTCGCCCAGATCGGCGTCGATGGCCGCCAGTTGGACCTGACCCAGCTCAACAGCACCACCGCCATGTCCCGCCGCGCCCTGCGCGATGACATGCCGGGCATCATCCTGCGCACCACCGTGCGCGCCATCACCCGTGGCGTAGCGCAGAAACAGATCAACGAAACCAACCCACTGGCCGGCCTGGCCGTAGGCCTCACCTCGGCCGTGCTCGAAGGCGCAGACACCCGGACCTGGCGCACCCTGCCGGACTACACCCAAGTGGTACGCCTGCGCCTCAAGAAAGGCGAGCACGAAGTCACCCTGCCCAACGCCACAGGCGGCTCGGTGGTCAAGGTGATGGTCGACCAGCGTTACCAGGTGGTCAGCCTGCGGGCCGTGGGCAATCAGGTCTTCGCCGGTGGCCTGGCCGCCCGGGTGATCCCGAGCGCCAACCCGACCGCCATCGCCAGCCTCAAGCAACCTTAAGAACGGAGTCTTGCTCACATGCGTTTAAAACTGATCGCCGTCGGCGCCCTGGCCTTGCTGGCCGGTTGCGCCACCCCGCCGCCACCGGAACCGGGCAGCGCTGCCAGCAAGGTCGTGGCCATGGGCAAAACCAAGAACATCGTGGTGGGCGCCATGCGCGTGGCACGGGAAAACGGCTACATGACCGTCAATGTGCAACTGAGCAATACCAGCTACAACAACAAGACTATGTACTACCGCTTCGCCTGGCTGGGACCTGAGGGTTTCCCTATCGCCGAGGAAGAAACCTGGAAAAGCCTGACGCTCTATGGCGAACAGACCAGCTTCCTGCCGGCCATCGCTCCGACACCAAAGGCCGTGGATTTCCGGTTGGAAATCAATACCCCTTAAAGACGCTCCCACAAAAAACGCCCGAGTGACGCGTTATCCCTTTTTCAGCTTTCGAGAGCCCTACATGTTCGTACGCATTTCATCCCTCGCCCTCGCCGCCCTGCTGGTCAGCGGTTGCGCCAATAACTCCCCGGTGCTGGGCAACAAGAACATCACCTACGGTGACACCAAGGCCGTGGAAACCGTGACCAACGAGTTCGGCTCCACCGACCTGCAGATGATCGCCGAGTCCATGACCCGCTCCCTGGCCCAGTCCGGAGTCCTGCAGGGTCGCCCTGTGGTCCAGGTCTATGACGTGAAGAACAAGACCAGCGAGTACATCGACACCCGCGAAATCACCACCAGCATCAAGACCCAGCTGATGAAGACCGGCGCGGCGCGTTTCGCCAGCGACAACAACGCCATGGACAGCCAGGTCGACCAGCTCAAGCTGCAGAACCAGAGCGGCCTGTACAAGAAGAGCACCGTGGCCAAGACCGGCAACATGATCGCCGCCAAGTACCGTCTCGAAGGTTCCATCAGCTCCATCGTCAAGCGCAGCAGCGACTACAAGGACGTCTTCTACAAATTCAGCCTGCAACTGATCGACGTCGAAAGCGGTCTGGCCGAGTGGATGGACGAGAAAGAAATCCGCAAGACCACGGAGCGCTAAGCCATGCGCACATGGATAGGCATCATGGCCCTGGCCTGTGCGTTCGGCGCGCAGGCGGCCCCGAAAGTCGCCGTCACCGACCTGGCGTACCAGGAGCGGGTGGAGGAATACATCCACACGGTGTCGGCCCAGAGCAACTTCCAGGCGGGCGCCTACAGCGCCAGCGCATCGTCGAGCTACGACGAGATGGAAGCCACCAGCAGCTACATCGAGCAGGGCGAACTGCGCAAATTCACCGGCGACATCAAGGGTGAGATCCTGCGCAGCGGGATGTTCCAGCTGGTGCAGGGCACGCCCTACACCGCGTCGTCCAAGGGCGATGTCTATGACGTGATCAAGCGCATCAAGGCCGGCCATTTCAAGGGCGCCGACTACGTGCTCTTCGGCACCGTGTCGGACATCGACTTCACCCGCGACGTCAACGAACTGGCCAACACCGACAGCTACTCGGCGGTGCTCGCCCTGACCCTGGTGGCCGACTTCAGCCTGATCAACACCAGGACCTTCGAGATCACCTCGGCGTTCACCGCCATGGGTGAAGGCCAGGACACCAAGCTGTTGAACCACCGGGACGTGCGCATCAGCCTGAATCGCCCACGGGTCGTGCGCGAGGTGTCCAAGGCGCTGGGCGAAGATGTGGCGCGGCAGATGAGCGAACAGCTCGGTGGCCCGAGCTACCAGCAACCCGGCGAGCCGGTGCAGCGCAATAACCTGCCCCGGGATAGCGCGCCGGTGATCCTGCGCTGAAGGTTCAGCGATCCCCTGTGGCGAGGGTATTTATCCCCTCGCCACAGGTTTCGTTCGCTTTACACCGCAGCCTTGCGAATCGTCGCCAGCAAGCCCGCCGCGCCGATGAACAACCCGGCAAAGGTCCGGTTCATCCGCCGTTGCTGCTTGGGCGTACGCAACAGGCGCAAGACCTTCGACGCCAGCCCGGTGTAGCCGGCCATGACGACAAGGTCGACACAGATCATGGTCACGCCCAGGATCAGGTACTGCTTGACCAGGGGTGCGTGGGGGTCGATGAACTGCGGCAGTACCGCCAGCATGAACACCAGGGCCTTGGGGTTGCTGATGTTGACCAGCAAACCGCGGAACACCAGCGCCATGGGTTTGCCGATAGGCCGTACGGCCGCATCGTCACTGATATCGCCAGGAATGGCGCGCCACTGCTTGACGCCCAGGTAAACCAGGTACGCGACGCCAAACCATTTGATGGCATAGAACGCCGTGGCCGACGCGGTGAGGATCGCGCCGACACCCGCGGCGACGATCACGATCTGCAGCGCCAGGCCCAGTTGCAGGCCCAGGGCATTCCAGTAACCGCGCCAGAAACCATATTGCAGGCCGCTGGACATCGATGCGATGGCACCGGCGCCCGGCGACAGGCTGATCACCCAGCAAGCGGCGAAAAACGCCAGCCATGTTTCCAGCAGCATTGCACACCTCGGCCAAGATTCGTCGAAACGAATAAGCTAATGCTCCGCCGCGCGCTTGACCACCGTTATTTTTCAAGACCGGCGCCCCGCCAGGGGTGGGTCACTCGATCAGGCCACCCACCGGAAACGCCTCGCTACCGCGCCAGCGACGGACCGAGCGCTGGAAGAACAGGCTGTTCGGCACCTGGATCATGGAACTGCTGGTGCCGAGCTCCTCGGGCTCGATCAGAGTGGTGTAAAGCAGGTTGATCGCCACCACCCGGCCCTTGATACCGGGCTTGTCGGTGGCTTCCACCAGTTCGACCACATCCCCCAGGCGAAACGGACCGACGGTGTAGATCAAGACGGCGCACAGCAGGTTGGACAGCACGCTCCAGATGGCGAAGAACGCCACTGCCGCCACGGCGACAAACCCCGACAACGCTGTCCACAGCACCGTGGCGGAGACACCCAGGCGTTCGAGCACCACGAGCATCGCGCTGCCCATGATCAACCAGCGCAGCACGCCGCGCAGGATGATCACCAGTTGCGGCGGAATGGGGTAGCGCTCGCCAAGGCCGGTGAGGGCTCGCGCCACGAAACGCTGTGCGATGTAGCCGGCCAGCAGGATCAGCAGCACCTGTACACCGAGCCAGATCGGCTCGATCCACATCACGGGGATGGGCACGGTCAACGCTTCCATCAGGACAGTGCCTCCAGCTCCGCCTGCAGGGTTTCCAGCAACTCCAGGGCTTGCATCCACGCCTCCTCAAGTTCCGCTTCACGAATCTTCAACCGGGCCTGTTCGGCCAACAGATCGCGCAACTCATCCTTGCGCGCCGCTTCGTAGAGACCACTGTCGCCCAGGCTGGTTTCGATCTTCTGCAGTTTTTCGTGCACCTTGCCCAGCTCGGCCTCCAGCTTATCGGCCTCGCGCTTATGGGGCGCCAACTGTTGACGCAGCGCCGCCGCGGCCTGGCGCTGAGCTTTCTTGTCAGTCTTGTCCGGGTTCACCGGCGTGGTGCTGACCGGCGCGTTGCGCTGGCGGTATTCCACCAGCCAGCGCGCGTAGTCTTCCAGGTCGCCGTCGAACTCCTCGACCTTGCCGTCGGCCACCAGGAAGAAATTGTCCGTGGTGCTCTTGAGCAGATGCCGATCGTGGGACACCACCAGCACAGCCCCGCTGAATTCCTGCAACGCCATGGTCAGGGCCAGGCGCATCTCCAGGTCCAGGTGGTTGGTCGGTTCGTCGAGCAACAGCAGGTTCGGCCGTCCCCAGGCGATCAAGGCCAATGCCAGGCGGGCCTTTTCGCCACCGGAGAAATTGAGTACCGGTTCGTCGATGCGAGCACCGCGGAAGTCGAAGCCGCCGAGGAAGTCGCGCAACGTCTGCTCGCGCTCGGTCGGCGCCAGACGCTGCAAATGCAGCAACGGGCTGGCCTTGGCGTCGAGGGAATCCAACTGATGCTGGGCGAAGTAGCCCACCACGGTGTTCTCGCCACGGGTCAGGCGTCCGGCCAGGGGCTCGAGCTCACCGGAGAGGTTCTTGATCAGGGTCGATTTACCGGCACCGTTGGGGCCCAGCAGGCCGATGCGCGCACCGGGGGTCAACTGCAGCCTGACCTTCTCCAGCACGGTCTTGTCGCCGTAACCCAGTCGAGCATCCGACAGGTCGATCAGTGGGCTGGAAATCTTGGTCGACTCGCGAAAGACGAAGTCGAACGGCGAATCGACGTGGGCCGCGGACAGCTCTTCCATCCGCTCCAGTGCCTTGATCCGGCTCTGGGCCTGCCGGGCCTTGGTGGCCTGTGCCTTGAAGCGTGCGATGTAGCTTTCCATGTGCGCACGTTGCGCCTGTTGTTTCTCGTAGGCCTGCTGTTGCTGGGCCAGGCGCTCGGCACGGGCGCGCTCGAAAGCGGTGTAGCCGCCGCGATACAGCACAAGCTTGCGCTGGTCGACATGGGCCACGTGATCCACCACGGCATCGAGGAAATCACGGTCGTGGGAAATCAGCAGCAGCGTGCCCGGATAACTCTTGAGCCAGTCTTCGAGCCAGATGATGGCGTCGAGGTCCAGGTGGTTGGTCGGCTCATCGAGCAGCAAAAGATCCGAGGGGCACATCAAGGCCTGGGCCAGGTTCAGGCGCATCCGCCAGCCACCGGAGAAATCGCCGACCTGGCGGTCCATCTGTTCATTGGTGAAGCCCAGGCCTGCCAGCAATTTACGCGCACGGGCGTCGGCGGTATAGCCGTCGGCGGTGTCGAGCTCCGAATGCAGGCGAGCCAGCGCGGCACCGTCGTGAGCCGCTTCGGCGGCTGCCAGATCCCGCTGGACCTGACGAAGGCGCACGTCGCCGTCGAGCACATAGTCCACCGCCAGGCGTTCGAGGGTGTCGACCTCCTGGCGCATATGGGCGATACGCCAGTCGGCGGGCAGCGAGCAATCACCGGAGTCCGGATGCAACTCACCGCGCAGCAGGGCGAACAGGCTGGATTTGCCGGCACCGTTGGCGCCGATAAGGCCGGCTTTGTGGCCGGCGTGCAGGGTCAGCTCGGCGTCTTCTAGCAGACGTTGCGGGCCACGCTGTAAAGTCAGGTTCTGAAGTCGGATCATAATGGCGGCGGAGTCTACCAGCTTCGCTCGCAACTGGCGCGAGTAGCACGATGTCCCCTGACCTGTGGAGTTTTTCCCTCGACCTGTACGCCAGGCCCGGCGTAGAGCAGGCTTGCCTGACGCTGCAAGACAGCGGCGCCAATGTCTGCCTGCTGCTTTGCGGCCTGTGGCTGGCAGAACGCGGCGTGACCTGCGATGAACGAAGGCTGGAGCAGCTTCGGCAATTGACCGAAACCTGGGACATGGAGGTCGTCCAGCCGTTACGCACCCTTCGCACCCAATGGAAAGTCCGCGCGCTTGATGACACTGCGCTCGATGAATTGCGCGAGCAGGTCAAGCAGCTGGAACTCGAGGCCGAGCGAAAGTTGCTGGAGCGATTGCAAGTCGCGACCGGGGAATGGCCTGGAGGGCCCCCCTTAGATTCAGCGCTGTGGCTGCAAGAAATAGTGGCGAGTATCGCCCAACCGAACCGCGACGCGCTGCATCAGCTGCGCGTCGCGGCATCCGGCCGTTAGGAGGCGCTGGTTGGGGTGCTGGTGCCCGACGTCGTGGTGACGCTCGGGTTCAGCGCCGGAGCCGGCGTGCTGGCGGTTGGTGCGGGTGTCGAGGATGGAGCTGGAGCGGCTGTCGCTGGCTTGGCTGCGGTAGGCGTCGCCGGTTTGGCGGCGGCTGGCTTTTTCACAGCCGGTTTCGCCGCAGGCTTGGCTGCGGGCTTGGCTGCGGGCTTGGCAGCAGGCTTGGCTGCGGCCGGCTTGGCAGCAGCAGGCTTGGCGACGGTCTTGGGCGCGGCCGGCTTGGCAGCAGCAGGTTTGGCTGCGGTCTTGGCAGGCGCCTTGGCAGCGGCCGGCTTGGCCGAAGCAGGTTTTGCAGCTGCTGTTTTGGTTGCCGCTGGCTTGGCTGCCGTTTTCGCGGCGACTGGTTTCGCAGCGACTTTTGCAGCAGGCTTGGCCGCGGCGGTTTTCGATGTTGCAGGTTTGGCGACAGGCTTGGCAGCGGACGGTTTGGCTGCTGCAGGTTTGGCAGCAGGCGCTTTCGCGACCGGCTTGGCGGCAGCCTTGACGGCTGGTTTCTTCGCTGCGGGCTTGGCTGCGCTGGCAGCGACCGGCTTGGTCGCCGCAGGCTTGGCAGCCGGTTTGCTCGCCGCTTTGGCAGGCGCCTTCACGGCAGGTTTGGCTGCCACTCTGGCCGGTGTTTTTGCTGCGGCAGGTTTAGCGGCAGGCTTCTTGGCCGATACAGCGACAGGCTTGGCGGCGCGAAGCGTCAGCGCTTTGCCGGCGGCTTCCTGTACACGACCAACGCCTTGAGCCAGCTTCAGGCTTTCCTGGGCATCGCGTTTGAGTTGCAGGATGTAGGCGCGGGTTTCGGACTGACGATCCTTCAAGGCATCGAGCAGGCTCTCGAGTTCTTTCACTGCGTCTTTCGCCTTGGCTTGAGCCTTGGCCTTGCCGGCGGTTGCCGCCTCTTGCAACTTGGTGCGTGACTTGTGCAGTTTTTCCTGAGCCTTGCCGCGTTGTTTTTCCAGTTTGGCGAGCAGTTTTTCAGCATCAGCCAGGGCTTGGGAGCAGGCATTTTCCAAATGCTCGAGCAGGCTGCCCGACAGTTGTTGGAGCAAGTGCAACGGAGTGTTTACTGGCTTCTTGGGGGCCGACATGGTTTACCTCCTGACTGACGTGAGTGCGGCTCATACTAGACCTCTGCTGCAACCGCCGCTAGGGCATGTTGACAGTACACGGGACGTTGCGTTGCAAGGGACGAAAAATCTTCTGTGTCATTGCCAGAGCCACCCATGTCCATCGATACCAGCGCTGGCATAATTCCTCGATTCGAGGCCGGAGAAAGTACACATGTGGCGTCACCTGTTTTTATGTCTGTGCATGGTTTGCTCCATGGTCCAGGCCACCGAGAAAGCCGGCACGAACGATGACCGCGACCTGGCCTACAGCCTGGGCGCGAGCCTGGGAGAACGATTGCGCCAGGACGTACCGGACCTGCAGATCCAGGCGCTGGTGGAAGGTTTGAAACAGGCCTACCAGGGCAAGCCCCTGGCCCTCAGTGACGAGCGTATCGAACAGCTTCTGGCCGAACACCAGGCGCGACTGACCGCGCAGTCGACGACACCGCAGGTCGAAGTAGCGCTGAAGACGGAACAGAAATTTCTCGCTGAAGAAAGGAGCCGCCCTGGCGTGCAGCAGTTGGCGGACGGCATCCTGCTGACCGAACTCAAGCCAGGCCATGGCACGAAAGCCGGCCCCCACGGCAGGGTCCAGGTGTTGTATACGGGTCGACTGCCTGACGGCACCGTCTTCGACTCCAACCGCCAGGCGCAATGGTTCAGCCTCGACAGCGTGATCGATGGCTGGCGCAGCGCGTTGCCGCAGATGCCGGTGGGCGCGAAGTGGCGATTGGTGATTCCTTCGACACAGGCCTACGGCGCCGAAGGTGCCGGGGATGTGATCCCCCCCTTCACGCCGCTGGTGTTCGAGATCGAACTGCTGGGCGCAACGACCTGAAGCCCGGCAATAAAAAACGGTGCGCAATGCGCACCGTTTTTTATTGCCTCAAATCCTTCAAGCCTGGACCGCGGCCTCTTCCTTGTGGGCGTTGTGCAGCACTTCGATCAGGCAGTCCTCCAGCTCGAAACGCTCATGCAACAAGCCACCCAGTTCCTTGAATTTTTCCGCCACGCACTTGCCTTCATCACAGAGGTCGTTGAAGGCCAGCAGCTTTTCGGTGATGACATCGATACGTGGATAGATCTGTTCGGCGAGTTCCAGGCCACGCTTGTCGTTGAAGGCCTTGGCTTCGCTCGTCAATTGCTCGTAGATCTCGAAATGACCGGCAGAGACGTAGTCGACCAGCACACCGCAGAACTCCTGCAACGGCTTGCGGCTCTCTCCCAGCGCTTCAGGCTTGTCGCCGAGAGCATCATAGGCCCGAACCAGTTCGTGACGCTCCTGCAACCAGCGGTCGATCAGCAGGTGCACTCCACCCCAGCGTTCCTGAGCATTCTGACAACTTTCGAGCATGGCGATTTCTTCCCTTGTGAGTCATGCCCCTCGCAGCCTGCATACGCCTGATGATTCATGGCAAGCCGGACACAACTTGATCGAGCGGCATAATTCCAATGATACGTGCGGGCCAGATTATGCCCGCACGACAGCTGCTTCAAGGTACGCAGGAGATAAAGTTCATACAAGTGTTTAATCCACAGCACGGACCAACTGCGACGTCTTGCCGCCCAGTGGTCGGATCAGCGCGTTCCAGACAAGGCGAAGCAGCAGGTAGGTCATGGCGATGGACACGGCGAGAAAAAACAGCAGGCTCCATTCGGGAACGCTCAAGTCGAACAACGTCCAGGTGACGCTCGCGCAATCGACCGCGCCATCGATGACGCGATGCACAGCGCTCCACCATGAGCCCGCTCCCTCCATGCGGGTGAAGCAATCGGGCAACGGCTCGACCGAATGACTTTGTACCAGGACCTGGCGCCAGGCCAATGTCATCGCTCCCGACACCAGGATCAGCCCCACGCCCCCGTAGACGATGCTGCCCTTGTGGCCCGGGCCGTGCACACAGGCCGCCAGGCAGTTCCCCAGGAACAGCAGCAGGCACAACCGCTGCAGGACACACAGGCTGCACGGTGTCAGGCCGACCGCATATTCCAGGTAGCTGGCGATGCCCAGGGCCAGGGCCGCAGCGATGGAAGCCATGAAAAACAAGAAGCGTGAGCAGGCCAAAGACATGGCGGTTCCGTAACAGAAGAGACAGGTAGTTACGGTAGAGGAAAGCCCTCGGGCCTTTCAAGGCGGCCCCGCGCAGACACTTCACCAGGAGTGTAGGGAATTCCCGACAGACACTCAAGGATTCAGCGCGATCCCCTGTAGGACTTTCCCCAGGACATCATCCGAGCCTTGAACCGGACCATTATCGGCGGTCGAATCATTGGCGATGCCAAGACGAACCGCCGACACTGTTGAGCGCAGCATCAGCCAGGCAAGGCCTGGGACGCCGGAAGCGGCGCGGCGAGCAGACGCTCGTCCAGCAAGCCCAGGCCTTCCTGGAACAGCTGGTTGCTGCGCTCGGCATCCCCCAGTTGCGCCAGCAGGCGCGCTAGTTCGGCACAGGCTTCCGGGTTGCGCTGGATCCGCAGGCTGCTTTCGAGGTAATCCCTTGCCTTGCCCCACAAGCTGTTCTGCAGACACAGGCGTCCCAATGTCAGCAGCAGGCTGGAGTCAGCCGGATGATCCTTGAGCCAGCCTTCGGCCGCCTGCAATTGCCGGATCGGATCGTTCCCACGGACCAGCCCGTACAGGCGTGCCAGGTGGCTGTCGTAGTGACGCTTGAGCGCCGTGCGCAACACCTCCTCGGCCTCGCCCTGGGCACCCAGTTGGCGCAGTTGTTCGGCATAGGCCAATACCAGCGCCGACTCCTGGCGCTGTGCGGCGGTCAGTTGCTGCCAGGCACGGTTGAGCGATTGCAGGCCGACGCTACCGTCTTCGTCACGGTGGGCCGCCAGGGACAGGTTTTCCCCCCAGGCCCGACGCTCCAGCTCCGCCAATTCCGCCGGCGGCAGGACCTTGTCCTTGCGCAGTTCCGGCAACAGGCGAACCACCGCCGACCAATCCCCGCGCTGTTGATGCAGGCGCTGCAACTGGCGCAGGGTCTGGGCGTTATGAGGATGGCGATCGTGCATGGCTTGCAGGGTGACCAAGGCTCCGTCGGTATCGCCCCGGTCCATCTGCAACTGGGCGTGAGTCAATGCAATGGCCAGCTCCGCCTGGGGCTGTCGCTCCAGGGCCCGCTCCAGCAGGCTGTCGCTCTGCTCGTAAAGACCTTGTTCATTGGCCGCGCGAGCCGCGCCGAGGTAGTAGAGCAAGGGTTGACGCTCGGCTTCGGCGGCACGATGCAGATGCCGCTGGGCGCTGGCCCAGCGACCTTCGGCCAGATCCAGTTGGCCATGCTCGATCGCCACTTGCACGCGACGACTGCGATTGCGCCGCGACCAGGGATTGACCACCCCGCCGGACGTGGTCACCAATCCGAGCAAGGCCCTCAGGCCCCACCAGAGCAGCCAGAGCAACACCACCAATGCCAGGGTGACCCACAGGCCAGCCTCGTACCGGAAGTTCTTGTACGCCACCAGCACGTAACCCGAATGCTCGCTGATCGCGACGCCCAGCAAGGCGGCGACAGCGATGACCACGAACAGAATCACGTAGAGACGTTTCATGGCGTGGCCCCCTGCTCGCCAGGCTTGGCCAGCGGCTTGACCGACTCTTCGGCGTTCAGGTTGCGACGCTCCAGGTAAGCCTGGACGCTGCTCAGGGCACTCGTCAGGTCCGGTGTGACCACCGTGACCGGTTGCCGGGCCAGCTCAACCACGCGCTCGAGCATGATCCTGCTTTGCGGGTTGTCCTGGTTGAAGTTGTTCTTGAGTACATCGCGGGCCTCGGTCAGCGCCTGGGTGTAGACCGGTGCCTGGCCATTGAGGGCGGCCCACTGCGCCTGTTCCAGGGCGAGGCTCAAGGCCAGGCGCACCTGCATCAGGCTCTGCCCCGCCAGGAGCGGACGGACGTTCTCGTCGGCATTGAAATCGATGCGGATATAGCGCGAGATCTGATCCCACCACTGGGCCCAGCGGCTGGCGCCATCGCCATCGGCGGTCAGGCCCAGCAGCGACTCCCCGCGATCCTTGTATTCAGGTGCCAGTTCCGAGAGTTGCAGCACCTGGTCACGCAGGGCGCCCAGTTGCAGGAACAGCCCGGTCCGGTCCGGCTGTTCGGTGCTGCGCAACGCCGCGAGGGTCTTGGCCAATTGTTCCCGGGCAGCGAACGAGCCCGGGTCATTCTGCTCGCGCAGGATGTCGTCGGCGCCCTGGACCAGCGCCTGGGCACTGGTGATGTCCTGCAAGGCGGAAAGACGCAGGCTGGCCAGGCGCAGCAGGTGCTCGGCCTCGGCCAGACGCCAATCCTTGCGGCTGGCGCCCAGTACCGTCTCCAGGCGCTGGTTCAGATGCTGCTGGTCACTTTGCAACTGGGCGACCAGGCGCCGCCGCTCCTCCAGCTCCTCGGCGGCGGGCAACTGGGCGAGGCGATCAGTGAGGCGCTGCTCGTTGAGCTTGAGATTCTGCGCCTGGTCATTCAGCGCCTGGACCTGGGCGGCCTGCTGTTGGTTGTTGGCCTGCAGGTGCCGCACCTGCCAGACGCCCCAGCCACCCACGGCCACGCCAGCGGCCCCCAGCAGCAACGCAACAATGGCCAACCCGTTGCCGCGACGCGGCGCCGCTGGGGCCGGGGTTTCAACCGGCGCATCGATCGCAGGCCGGTCTTGATCTTCTTTTGGCAAGGCTGTTTCGCTCACGTGTCCATCCTTTGCATTAGAAAACGGCACGGCTTGTTCCCGTAACGCCGCCAGCAAAGCCGCGGCATTGGCGCCACGGCAATCCACAACTGTTCGGGCCCCGGCGGCACGCGCCATCTCGGCAACCCTTGGGCTTGGAACAAACAATGGCAGCCGCGCCAGGGCGGGCCACGCTGAGCCGGCCAGTCGGTGCAGATGCTCGAAACTCTGCCCACTGCTGACCATCAGCGCGTTCAGGCGTTCCGCTTGCACCTTCGCCGGCAATTCACCTTCGCGGTACCGTGGCAGGGTGCGCCGGTACAACTCCAGATAGTCGACACTAGCACCTTGCTCACGCAAACGCTCAGCCAGCAAACCGCGTCCACCCTCGCCACGCACGATCAACACTCGTGGCTCGGGCCCGGTGAGAGCCTGACGCAAGGCGGGAAGTTCAAGCAAGGCTTCGCTGTCGTCGCCATTGTCCGGGTAGAACACGCACAGGCCGGCATCGGCAAGGATCTGCCCGGTGGCGGCGCCCACGCTGAACCACGGCAGCGCCGGTGGTTCGGGCCAGTGCTGACGCAATTGCTCCACGCACAAGCGGGCTGCGGGCTTGCTGATCACGATCACGGCACAGTACTGGTCCAGGCGCTGGAGAATCGCCCGTGCGGAATCGACGATGGGAAGCGGCTCGATATCCAGCAGCGGCAGGCTGCTGGTGAATATACCGGCATCGGCCAGTACGGCCGCCAGGGCCGACGACTCATCCGCCGGCCGGGTCAACAGCAGCCGCCAGCCCGTCACGCGTGGCCGGCCTCGCCGTAGACTTTCCTGAGGATGTCGTCGGCGCCCTGGCTCAGCAGGTCTTCGGCCACACGCACGCCCAGGGCTTCGGCGTCGGCGCGCGGCGCGCGGCCTTCGGCGCCCAGCAGTTGGCTGCCATTCGGATCGCCCACCAGGCCGCGCAGCCAGACCTGCTCGCCTTCGAGCACGGCATAACAGGCGATGGGAACCTGGCAGCCACCATTGAGGTGTTTGTTGAGGGCACGCTCGGCGAATACCCGGGTGGCGGTGTCGTCGTGGTGCAGAGGCGCGAGCAAGGCATGGATTTCGCTGTCGGCGCTGCGACACTCGATGCCCACCGCGCCTTGTCCGCCGGCGGGCAGACTGTCGTCGACGCTGATGGCCGAGGTGATGCGGTCTTCGAAGCCAAGGCGGATCAGGCCGGCGGCGGCCAGGATGATCGCGTCGTACTCACCGGCATCGAGCTTGGCCAAGCGCGTATTGACATTGCCGCGCAGGAAGCGGATCTGCAGGTCCGGACGACGGCTCAGCAACTGCGCCTGGCGACGCAGGCTGGAGGTGCCGACCACGCTCCCGGCAGGCAAGGCATCAAGGCTGGCGAAGGTGTTGGAGACAAACGCATCCCGCGGATCTTCGCGCTCGCAGATGCAGAACAGACCCAGGCCTTGCGGGAAATCCATGGGCACGTCTTTCATCGAATGCACGGCGATGTCGGCTTCGTTGTCCAAAAGCGCGGTTTCCAGTTCCTTGACGAACAGGCCTTTGCCGCCGATTTTCGACAGCGGCGAATCCAGCAGCTTGTCACCGCGGCTGACCATGGGCACCAGGGTCACGATCAGGCCGGGATGGGCCGCTTCCAGGCGGGCTTTGACGTATTCGGCCTGCCAGAGGGCCAGGGCGCTTTTACGGGTGGCGATGCGGATCTCGCGAGGGGACATGGATCAATCCGTACTTAAAAGATACGGCGAATAATAACAGCTCAGCCAAATACGCTTTGACTTGAATCACGACCCCGGGGCCTCCCTGCCCGTCAATATCCTGGAAAGGGAGCGCATGGACGCTCCGCAGTGGCGGTTAAAGCTGTTGCATCATCTTGCGCACGCCAGCCACGTGCCGCCGGCTGACGATCAGGGCATCGCCATTGAGGCCCTTGAGGAACAGTTGGAAATGCCCCAGTGGGGTCCGTTGCAGACGCTCGATACGCTCGCGTGCCACGAGGGCGTTGCGGTGGATGCGTACGAACCGCTCGCCGAACTCGTCTTCGAGGGCCTTGAGTGGCTCGTCCAGCAGGACTTCGCCGCTCTCATGGCGCAAGGTCACGTATTTATGGTCGGCAATGAAATAGACCACCTGATTGAGCGGAATCAGTTCGATACCCTTGCGGGTACGCGCGCTGATGTGACTGCGCGGACCGCTGCCGCTTTCGGCTGCAGGGCGGGTCAATGCCGCCAGTTGCGCCCGGTTGGGCCGCTCGGCCTTGCGCAAGGCGTCGAGCAACGCCTCGGAGGCCACTGGCTTGACCAGGTAGCCCACGGCACCGGCCTGCAACACATCGGGGGGAAAGTCGTCCCGTGTGGTGCAGAACACCACCGCGGGCGGCGACTCTCGCTCGCACAGCTTCGCCGCGACCTGCAAGCCATCCAGGCCAGGCATGCGGATGTCGAGCAGCACGATATCCGGCTTGTGGCTGTCGATAAGGGCCAACGCCTCTTCGCCATTGGTGGCGCTCGGCTCCAGGACACTGTAACCCTCGAGCTCGCCAACCATTCGGCTCAGGCGCTCGCGGGCCAGGGGTTCGTCATCAACGATCAGGACATTCATATTGCGCTGGATTCCTGCGTGAGTCTCGCACAAGGATAGCGTAGACAGGGGAAGTGACATCCGTCACCGCGATCCACGCTAAGACTCGTTCGAGGGCCAAAAAGTGCCGCGAGGCGGTTGCCTATCTTTACCAGCGCTTGCCGACCGATGCTCGGGGCCCGTTGTCGCACGGCGTCGCCGTAAGGGTTATCAAGACTCGATCCGATCAATATGAGCACCTCCGCGTCTGGGTTCGTCCGATGCACCATGGATTAAAAATCCGACGTCCTATCGTCCACTGTAGACGGTTGCCGGGATGATATTGCTCAATCGGAAAATATCGTTGTGCAAACCCTCCGTCGAAAGCCGGGGCCGCCACCGAAAAAACCTGCCGGGCAGTGCCAGCGCCAGCCCCGGTAACCCTGCTATCATCCGCCGCAGCCTTTACCGCTACTTTTTCCACAGCCGATCACGAGCGAATTCATGAGCACTGACAAGACCAATCAGTCCTGGGGCGGCCGCTTCAGTGAACCCGTCGACGCCTTCGTCGCCCGCTTCACCGCCTCCGTCAACTTCGACCAGCGCCTGTATCGCCACGACATCATGGGCTCGATCGCCCACGCCACCATGCTGGCCAAGGTCGGCGTACTGACCGATGCCGAGCGCGACAGCATCATCGATGGCCTGAAGACCATCCAGGGCGAGATCGAGGCCGGCCAGTTCGACTGGCGCGTCGATCTCGAAGACGTGCACATGAACATCGAGGCACGCCTGACCGACCGCATCGGCGTGACCGGCAAGAAGCTGCACACCGGCCGCAGCCGCAACGACCAGGTTGCCACCGACATTCGCCTGTGGCTGCGCGATGAAATCGACCTGATCCTGGGCGAAATCACGCGCCTGCAAAAAGGCCTGCTGGAACAGGCCGAGCGCGAGGCCGAGAGCATCATGCCGGGCTTCACGCACCTGCAAACCGCTCAACCTGTAACGTTTGGGCATCACATGCTGGCCTGGTTCGAAATGCTCAGCCGCGACTACGAGCGCCTGGTGGACTGCCGCAAGCGCACCAACCGCATGCCCCTGGGCAGCGCCGCGCTGGCCGGCACCACCTACCCGATCGATCGTGAATACACCGCGCAGTTGCTGGGCTTCGACGCCGTGGGCGGCAACTCGCTGGATAACGTCTCGGACCGCGATTTCGCCATCGAATTCTGTTCCGCAGCCAGCATCGCGATGATGCACCTGTCCCGGTTCTCCGAAGAGCTGGTGCTGTGGACCAGCGCGCAATTCCAGTTCATCGACCTGCCCGATCGCTTCTGCACCGGCAGCTCGATCATGCCGCAAAAGAAAAACCCCGACGTGCCGGAACTGGTACGGGGCAAGAGCGGCCGGGTATTCGGCGCACTGATGGGCCTGTTGACCCTGATGAAGGGTCAGCCGCTGGCCTACAACAAGGACAACCAGGAAGACAAGGAGCCGCTGTTCGACGCCGCCGACACCTTGCGCGACTCGCTGCGGGCCTTCGCCGACATGATCCCGGCCATCAAGCCCAAGCACGCAGTGATGCGCGAAGCAGCCTTGCGCGGCTTCTCCACCGCCACCGACCTGGCCGACTACCTGGTGCGCCGTGGCCTGCCGTTCCGTGATTGCCATGAGATTGTCGGCCATGCCGTGAAATACGGCGTGGACACCGGCAAGGACCTGGCGGAAATGAGCCTGGATGAACTGCGCCAGTTCAGCGACCAGATCGAGCAGGACGTGTTTGCCGTGCTGACCCTCGAAGGCTCGGTCAATGCCCGTGACCACATCGGCGGCACCGCGCCGGCCCAGGTCAAGGCAGCGGTTGTGCGGGGCCAGGCGTTGCTCGCCAGCCGCTGAAAGCCATAAGCATCGCGAGCTCGCTCCCACGACGGATCTTTGGTGAACACCCCTAGTGAACATCCAGAGATTCAAACGCGGGAGCGAGCCTGCTCGTGATAGCCGGCTTCAACTCACCGAAAAGCTCACTTCTTGGCGGCGATCATCGCTAAAAACGTCGGCATCGCTGCTTCCTTGTCTGCCGCAATCCTTTGTACGTTCGGGTTCTGCTCCAGATGCTCCATCAGCGCCTTGGCTGCCGGCACGTCGGCCAACAGATCGATATCGAACAGCTTCCTGCCCACCTGTAACGCCAGCGAGACACTGTAGAGAAAGTACAGATCGGCAAGGCTCATGCTGTCACCCGCCACATAGGGTGCGAACTTGCCGTGGCGGCCGAGCGTGGCGAACCCCAGCAGCAGTTCGGTCCTGGTCTTTTCCTTGATGGCGTCGGGCAACGTTATGCCGAAAAATGCCTCGGCGTAACACGCCCGCCCCGGCAGCTCGATGTACAACTCGATTTCCCTGCACAGGGCCAGCACCTGGGCACGGGCGTACGGGTCTTCGGGCAGCAGGGGCTTGCCTGGCTGGGTTTGCTCGATGTACTCGAGGATCACGCTGGTTTCATTGATGAAGCCCTGGTCGGTCTTCAGTACAGGAACTTTGCCCCGGGGGCTGATGGCCAGGGTTTCGGGAGCCTGGTTGCCATAGAACGGCACCTCTGCGAAGGGCAGGCCCTTCTCCAGCAGCGCCAGCTTCACCATGTTGTAGTAGTTACTGACAGAGAAACCATAAAGCTCAAGCATTGCAAGCCTCCAGGCCGTGCGGGGTTGGCAGCCTTGCGTTATAGACGGTCGGGGCACTTCCCGCCAGGCCCATCAGCCTGGCGAATAGGGGTAGACTGGCGGCCTTTCTCAAAGGAGCCTGCCATGAGCGAGCCAACCGACATCGACAACGACGAAGAAGAGTTCGTCGAAACGACCCTGATCGAAGCCATCGAAAACCAGATCGAAAGCGACAACCCGCCCGCCGCCAAGGCAACCTTCAACAAACTGACCCTGGTCGGGTACGAACGGGAGGAAATCCTGAACCTCATGGCCCATGTGCTGGCCCATGAGATCGACGCCATGCTCGAACAGGATCGTCCGTTCGATGCCCAGTGGTACGAAACCGCGTTGCGTGCCCTGCCCGAGCTGCCACCGGAAAAGCAATGAGCCCCAGGCGCACGGCTCTTGTGCCTGGCAGAACAGCGGTGTTGCGTCACTCGAAACCAAAAAGCACGACACTGGTACTGGACAGTTCGCCAGAGTGCGCTCAACTTAAGGGCGCTGTCGTCCAAATTCCTAGAAAGTCTGGAGTCCTTATGTCGCTTACCCCTGAGCTGGTTGCCGAACTGGAAATCCTTGCACTCTTCAACCTGGACAGTTCCCAGGAAGGCCTGAAAATCCATCAGACCGCTGCCCCTTCTGCCATCGCCGCCGCCAAACGCCTTTACGAAAAAGACCTGATCACCCAGTCCGACGGCGGTTACCTGACCAGCCTGGGCCGGGATGCCGCCGAGCACGTGCAAGGCCTGTTGACCATTCTCAACGTCGTATCGCAAGCCGCCTGACCTTCCTGTCGCCCACGGAAATCCCTGCGCCGGGGTTTCCGCAGGCGCACTGCGCCCCCTGTAGAAATTCCGGCGTCAAAAATCATATTTCAGCTTAAGAATTCCACGCCCCGGACGCTAAACTGCCATCACCTTCGATCTCCCACGTTCGACGCCGCGAGCGGTTTGAGCCGACATGACCCGCAATCACGAAATACGCCCCGATCTGGATGAGGGAATCGACCGCAAGGTCTTGAGCCAGTTGCGCGCACGTTTTCTCAAGCTCAACACCATCCGGATGGAACGTGCCCTGGAAGGCCTCTCGCCTCGCCAGCAAAGCGTATTGACCTTGCTGCCCCTGTTTTTCCACGTCAATCACCCCTTGTTGCCCGGCTACGTCTCGAGCACGACTCCGGCAGGGCTGTCGAACTACGAACCCGACGCCAGCGTCCTCACCGAGGCCCAGCGGCTGACCCGCTCCTTCTCCTACAAGCCGCGCCACGGCAGCAACCCACCAAGGCCGATCCTCGGCCTGTTCCTGATGGGCAGCCTGGGCACGCTCGCCCAGGCGGATCAGAGCGACATGGACGTATGGGTCTGTCACGGACCGGACCTGAGCGACGATGAACTGGCCGAGCTGCGCAAGAAATGCCAGTTGCTCGAGGCCTGGGCGGCGACCCAGGGCGCCGAAGCCCACTTCTTCCTCATCGACCCGGCCCGGTTCGTACGGGGCGAAAGGGACAACCAGCTCAGCTCCGACGATTGCGGAACGACCCAGCACTACCTGCTGCTGGACGAGTTCTACCGCACCGCGATCTGGCTGGCGGGGCGTACGCCGATCTGGTGGCTGGTGCCGGTCTACGAAGAAGACAACTATGAGCAGTACACCCACACGCTGATTTCCAAGCGCTTTATCCGAGCGGACGAGACACTGGACCTCGGACACCTGGCCTACATCCCGCCGGGAGAGTTCATTGGCGCCGGCCTCTGGCAGTTGTTCAAGGGTATCGAGTCCCCTTACAAGTCCGTGCTCAAGCTGCTGCTGACCGAGGTCTATGCCAGCGAGCACCCCGACGTCCGGTGCCTGAGCCTGCGCTTCAAGCAGGCGGTATTCGCCAATCGCCTGGACCTGGAAGAACTGGACCCGTACATGCTGATCTATCGCCGCATCGAGGAATACCTCAAGGCCCGCGGCGAGCCCGAGCGTCTGGAACTGATCCGGCGCGCGCTCTACCTGAAGGTCAACCGCAAGCTCACCGGCCCGGCGCGCAGCAGCGGCTGGCAACGCACGCTGCTCGAGCGCCTGGCCAGCGAATGGGGCTGGGATCAGCGCCAACTGGCGCTGCTGGACAGCCGCAGCCAGTGGAAGGTGCGCCAGGTCAGCAACGAAAGACGGGCCCTGGTCAATGAACTGACCTACAGCTACCGCTTCCTGACCCAGTTCGCCCGCACCGAGAAAACCGTCAGCCTGATCAACAAGCGTGACCTCAACGTCCTTGGCCGACGGTTGTACGCGGCGTTCGAACGCAAGGCCGACAAGGTGGAGTTCATCAATCCCGGCATCGCGCCGGACCTGGCCGAAGACACCCTGACGCTGGTTCAGTCACCCAACAAGAAAGAACCCGGGCAAAACCAGTGGGGCCTTTATAACGGCAGCCTCAATGCCCTGGAGTGGGAGAATTTCGCGCCGATCAAGCGCAGCCGGGAATTGCTGGAGCTGCTGACCTGGTGCCATCGCAACGGCGTGATCGACAGCAGTACGCGGCTGGCGCTGCACCCCGGCGAGAGCGACCTGAGCGAGTTCGAGCTGTTCAACCTGCTGGGCAGCCTGCAACAGGCCATCGCGCTGCCCCTGGCCACGGTCGACGAAGAACGGCTGCTGCATGCCAGCGTGCCCAGCGAGGTGCTGATCCTGGTAAACGTCGGCATCGACCCGCTCAAGCATCACCGCGACCTGAACATCCTGATGACCACCGAACGCACCGACTCGCTGAGCTATGCCGGTGTCCGGGAAAACCTGGTGCTGACCCTCGACCAGGTCACGCTCAACAGTTGGAACGAAGTGCTGGTCAACCGCTTCGACGGCGAGCACGCGCTGCTCGACTGCCTGCGTGACTACCTCAACGACCTGCCCTCCGGGCCGCGCCAGCCGCGCTTGCAGGTCCGCTGCTTCTGCCACAACCGCGCGCAGTTCATTGCGCGAAGGGTCGAAGAAGTCATCGAAACGGCCCAGACGCTGCTGCTCAGCAACCTCAACCATCGCTATCTGCTTCAGGTCCAGCAGCACTACCATGTGCTGGAACTGGTGCCCGGCCAGGTCAACCACATTCCCCTGGCCAGCCTCTCGGCGCTGATGGATTACCTGGGTGAAGAGCTGGCCGCCTACAGTCCGCTGCACCTGGACTCGATGGCCCTGGAAGATCATGACCTGGCACTGGTCCTGCCCATGGGCCAACCCGAGTGCATCCAGGTGTTCTACCGGGTCAACGAGGACGACGCCGACCTGTACGTGCTCGACGAACTCAACGCCCTGTGGCAGCAGCGCCTGCCCTATCACGACGAGCAAAGCCTGCTGGTGCCGCTGCAACGCTTCCTGCAATCGGTGCTGTACCGCCGCGACGCCCTGCTGCCAATGGATGCCGCCCAGCCGTTGAACCTGGAAACCCTGTATTACCAGTTGCTGCCCTCGGGCAACGGACGGGCGCGGCGGATCGAGGCACGCCAGGCTCCGCAGACACCGGTGAACAAACCGTTCTATGACGTACAGGCCATCATCGGCAAAGCGGCCCATGGCCAGGTGCACGTCACCCTGTACTGCAACCAGCAGGAGTTCTCGGAACTGGAACACGGCGACCAGCTGTTCCGCGTAGTTGCCGGGGAAATCGTCGGCCAGCGCCGCGAGGCCGAACGCTATCGCTGCTACATCACCGACCTGGACCTCTCGGGCCTGGTGGGTGACGGTGCCTGCTCGAGCAATCTGTACCTGCGCTACAAGGCCGACCTGGAACGCGCCCTGAACGAGGCGCTGACCCTGGTCTGAATCAGAGGTGGAAATCGCCGCCCGCTTCGGGCTGGTATTCCACGGCCAGCAATGTCAGCTTCAGGGTCTTGCCGCCCGGCGCCGGCCAGTCGATGTGCTGGCCCACCTTCAGGCCCAGCAGCGCGCTGCCTACCGGCGCCAGGATCGAGACCTTGCCTTCATCGGCATTCGCGTCCTGTGGATAGACCAGCGTCAGGCGATAGTCCTTGCCGCTGCCTTCCTCGCGGCAATGCACACGCGAATTCATCGTCACGACGTCGGCGGGCACGTCTTCATGGCCCACCAGGGTCTCGGCGCGATCCAGTTCGGTCTGCAACGCGATCACGCCCGGGAGCGTTTCGTCCAGGCTGTCGATCAGACGCTCCAGACGCTGAACGTCCAGGCGGGTAAGAGTGATGGAAGGTGCGGTCATGATCCAGGCAGACTCCTTTCTTCTGCACGAAAAAAGCAAAACCCCGCCACAGGAAGACGGGGTTTTCACGGGCCTCGGCAAGGTGAGGCATAGCCGGACACTAACACAGCTCAATAAATATACAAGTCGGGGGGCTGGCACACCCAACTGTGGCGTGAGGATTTATCCCATCTGGGCTGTGCAGCCCTGAACTTGCCTGCCCTATCGACCTGCCTGGCTGCGTTCAGTCTTTCGGGCTGCTTGGCAACCAGCGGGGATAAATCCCCTCGCCACGGATGGTTACACCTGAGGTTTGCGCCTGGCCGCCTCGGCACAGATGACCCGCCGCCGCTCATCATCGGCCGAGCGCCACTCGCGGATATCCTCCACATGACGAAAGCATCCGAGGCAGACCTTTTGCTCGTCAAGTCGACAAAGGCTGATGCACGGCGACGGCACGGCGGGGCTGACGTTGCTGTAGAGCGGCTTGGGTGGCCGAACCGGGGCAGTCTGGTTCACGCGATCACAGGCCTTCGAAGTCGAATTCCACACCAGCCTGCTGCTTGACGATGCGTTCGAGCATCTCGCCCAGTTGCTCTTCGCTCTTGTCGCACAGCCAGCGCCCGCTCTCCTCGTCGTAGTCGAAGTGGAAGCCACCCGAGACCGCCGCCAGCCAAAGCTGGCGCAGTGGCTCCTGGCGACTGAAAATCAATTGGGTACCGTTTTCGAACTTGACAGTCAGCACGCCGGCGGAGCTTTCCAGGTCGATATCCAGCTCGCTGTCTTCGAATACATCCTCCAGGGTTTGCTGGGTCGCATCGACCAGATCGTGGAAACGGGCTTCAGTCAAACTCATTGCGGCAACCTCGAAAATGTCTGCTTATGCTCAAGCGCCGCAAGATACGGGCGCTTCCCGACGATTGCAAAGGATATACCGACCAACGACAACCGCAGCCACCGCAATCGATAACGGCGCCAGCCCCGCCGGACGGGAGGCCCGTTGCATAGGCAAGCCGCCGGGTGGCCGGTATACTCCGGCGCAATTAACGCATTTTCAAGGATTTCGCCATGAAGCGCCTGATCTCTTCCCTTGCTGCGCTCGTCGCGGTTGCCTGCCTAGTGACAGCCTGTGGTCAAAAAGGTCCGCTGTACCTGCCCGACGACAGCAAGTCTCCCGAAGAGCAGGCCAAGTCGTCACAATCCAGGTCCCACTCCCACGACACCCAGACCACTTACTAAGGGATTGCCATGGACGCTTTTAACTACCGTGGCGGGGAGCTGTTCGCGGAAGGGGTTGCCCTGTCTGCGATCGCCGAACGTTTCGGCACGCCGACCTATGTCTATTCCCGTGCCCACATAGAAGCGCAATATCGGACCTTCGCCGACGCCCTCGTCGGCATGCCGCACCTGGTGTGCTTCGCCGTCAAGGCCAACTCCAACCTGGGCGTGCTCAACGTCCTGGCACGCCTGGGCGCCGGCTTCGACATCGTCTCCGGTGGCGAGCTCGAACGCGTCCTGGCCGCAGGCGGCAGTGCCGACAAGATCGTGTTCTCCGGCGTCGGCAAGACCCGCGAAGACATGCGCCGCGCCCTGGAAGTCGGCGTGCACTGCTTCAACATCGAATCCACCGACGAGCTCGAACGCTTGCAGCTTGTCGCCGCCGAACTGGGTGTGCGCGCGCCGATTTCCCTGCGCGTGAACCCGGACGTCGACGCCGGCACCCACCCGTACATCTCCACCGGCCTGAAGGAAAACAAGTTCGGCATCGCCATTGCCGACGCCGAAGACGTGTACGTGCGCGCCGCCCAACTGCCGAACCTGGAAGTGCTGGGCGTCGACTGCCACATCGGCTCGCAGCTGACCACCCTGGAGCCCTTCATCGATGCCCTCGACCGCCTGCTGGCATTGGTCGACCGCCTCGGCGACTGCGGCATCTACCTGCGCCATATCGACCTGGGCGGCGGTGTCGGCGTGCGCTACCGCGACGAAGAGCCGCCCTTGGTGGCCGACTACATCAAGGCCGTGCGCGAGCGCCTCGAAGGCCGCGATCTGGCACTGATGTTCGAGCCTGGCCGGTACATCGTGGCCAACGCCGGCGTGCTGCTGACCCAGGTCGAATACCTCAAGCACACCGAGCACAAGGACTTCGCCATCGTCGACGCGGCCATGAACGACCTGATCCGCCCGGCGCTGTACCAGGCCTGGATGGACGTGTCCGCGGTTCGCCCACGCGATACCGCCCCACGCAGCTACGATATCGTCGGGCCGATCTGCGAAACCGGCGACTTCCTGGCCAAGGGCCGGGAACTGGCATTGCAGGAAGGGGATCTGCTGGCCGTGCATTCGGCCGGAGCCTACGGGTTTGTCATGAGTTCCAACTACAACACCCGGGGCCGTTGCGCCGAGGTGCTGGTGGACGGTGATCAGGCATTCGAAGTACGTCGCCGCGAGACGATAGCCGAGCTGTTCGCCGGCGAAAGCCTGCTGCCGGAGTAAGACCATGCTGCTGCGTTTCACCAAGATGCACGGCCTGGGCAACGATTTCATGGTCCTCGACCTGGTCAGCCAGCACGCGCACATCCTGCCCAAGCACGCCAAGCAATGGGGCGACCGCCACACCGGCATCGGTTTCGACCAGTTGCTGATCGTCGAAGCGCCCACCAACCCGGATGTGGACTTCCGCTATCGGATCTTCAACGCCGACGGCTCGGAAGTGGAGCAATGCGGTAACGGTGCGCGCTGCTTCGCCCGCTTCGTGCTGGACAAGCGCCTGACCGCCAAACGCAGGATCCGCGTCGAGACCAAGAGCGGCATCATCGAGCTGGACGTGCGCAACGATGGCCAGATCGGCGTCAACATGGGCGCCCCGCGCCTGAAGCCGTCAGAGATTCCGTTCGAAGCGCCGGCCCAGGCCCTGAGCTACCCGCTGGAAGTCGATGGCGCCACGGTGGAACTGGCCGCGGTGTCCATGGGCAACCCCCATGCCGTACTCCGGGTCACCGACATCAACAGTGCGCCGGTGCATGAGCTGGGGCCGAAGATCGAGCATCACCCGCGCTTCCCAGCGCGCGTGAACGTCGGTTTCCTGCAAGTCATCGACCGTCACCGCGCCCAACTGCGCGTCTGGGAACGAGGTGCCGGGGAAACCCAGGCCTGCGGAACCGGCGCCTGCGCCGCCGCGGTCGCCGCGATCAGCCAGGGATGGATGGATTCGCCCCTGCTGATCGACCTGCCGGGCGGGCGCCTGTCCATCGAATGGGCAGGCCCCGGCCAACCGGTGATGATGACCGGCCCGGCAGTTCGCGTATACGAAGGACAAGTTCGTCTTTGAATGAGCCAAACCCATGACCGACAAGCCACAGGTTCCAGCCTCGCAGCCCGACGAATCCCCTAGCCAGCTTCCGGATGCCGCGGCGGTGGCCGCTTATCTGGAGGCTCACCCGGACTACTTCGTCGAGCGTGAAGACTTGCTTTCAGTGATGCGCATCCCCCACCGACGCGGCGATACGGTGTCGCTGGTGGAGCACCAGATGAAGATCCTGCGCGAACGCAACATCGAGATGCGCCATCGTCTCTCGCACCTGATGGACGTCGCCCGGGACAACGACCGGCTCTTCGACAAGACCCGTCGCCTGATCCTGGCCTTGATGGACGCCAACACCCTCGAAGACCTGGTGATGAGTGTCGAAGACAGCCTGCGCCAGGACTTCCAGGTGCCTTTTGTCAGCCTCATCCTGTTCAGCGACAACGCCATGCCGGTGGGTCGCTGGGTGACCCACGCCGACGCACAGACGGCCATCGGTGGCTTGCTGACTGAAAACAAGAGCGTCAGCGGCAGCCTGCGCGAACACGAGCTGGACTTCCTGTTCGGCGAAGAACAGCGCAAGCAGATCGGCTCCACTGCCGTCGTCGCCATTGCCCATCAGGGCGTGCATGGCGTTCTGGCCATCGCCAGTCGCGATCCCCAGCACTACAAGAGCTCGGTGGGCACGCTGTTCCTCAGCTACATCGCCGAGGTCACCGGCCGGCTGCTGCCACGGTACACCGGCTCGCTGCGCTCGGTACGCTGATGATGGAGCGGCAGCTGGACGCCTACTGCGAGCACCTGCGCAGTGAGCGCCAGGTGTCGCCCCATACGCTGGCAGCCTACCGTCGCGACCTTGCAAAAGTGCTGGGCTGGTGTCAGAAACAGAACGTTGGCAGTTGGTCGGCACTGGACATCCAGCGCCTGCGCAGCCTGGTCGCCCGCCTGCACCAACAGGGCCAATCCTCTCGCAGCCTGGCCCGCCTGCTGTCGGCGGTGCGCGGCCTGTATCACTACCTCAATCGCGAAGGCCTGTGCGATCACGACCCGGCCACCGGCCTGGCGCCCCCCAAGGGCGAGCGCCGGTTGCCCAAGACCCTCGACACCGACAGGGCCCTGCAACTGCTCGAAGGGGCGGTCGAGGATGACTTCCTGGCACGACGGGACCAGGCGATCCTCGAGCTGTTCTATTCTTCCGGCCTGCGGCTATCGGAGCTGACGGGGCTGAACCTCGATCAACTGGACCTGGCCGACGGCATGGTCCAGGTACTGGGCAAGGGCAGCAAGACTCGCCTGCTGCCCATCGGCCGCAAGGCCCGGGAAGCCCTGGAGCTGTGGCTGCCGCTACGGGCACTGGCCAACCCCGCCGATGATGCCGTTTTCGTCAGCCAGCAGGGCCGCCGCCTCGGCCCCAGGGCGATCCAGCTGCGGGTCAAGGCCGCCGGCGAACGTGAACTGGGGCAGAATCTGCATCCGCACATGCTCAGGCACTCCTTCGCCAGCCATGTCCTGGAGTCATCCCAGGACCTTCGCGCTGTCCAGGAGCTGCTAGGCCATTCGGACATCAAGACCACCCAGATCTACACCCACCTGGACTTCCAGCACCTGGCGACGGTCTATGACAGTGCCCATCCCAGGGCCAAACGCATCAAGGGCGACGAATCATGACCATCGAGCTGATCACTTTCGACCTGGACGACACCCTGTGGGACACCGCCCCGGTGATCGCCAGCGCCGAAGCCGTCTTACGCCAATGGCTGGCCGATAACGCACCGAATCTGGGCGGTGTACCGGTGGAGCATCTCTGGACGATCCGCGAACAGGTGTTGCGCGAAGAACCGGGCCTGAAACACCGCATCAGTGCATTGCGCAGGCGCGTGCTGTTCCGTGCGCTGCAAGAAGCCGGCTATGACCAGTGGCAAGCCTCCGAGCTGGCAGACCAGGCCTTCGAGACCTTCCTGCACGCCCGCCATCAACTGGAGGTGTTCCCCGAGGTGCAACCGACCCTGGAGATCCTGGCCAACCACTTCGCCCTGGGCGTGGTCACCAACGGCAACGCCGATGTACGCCGCCTTGGGCTGGCCGATTACTTCAAGTTCGCCCTGTGCGCCGAAGACATCGGCATCGCCAAGCCTGACGCCCGGCTCTTTTACGAGGCCCTGCAACGCGGTGGCGCCACTGCGCAGACCGCCGTGCACATCGGCGACCACCCGGGCGACGATATCGCCGGCGCGCAACAGGCTGGCCTGCGCGCAGTGTGGTTCAACCCGGCGGGCAAGACCTGGGATGCAGAGCATGCGCCGGACGCCGAAATCCGCAGCCTGACCGAACTGCCAAGCCTGCTGGCGGGCTGGCATAGCCAGCGCTGAACGCTGCTTCACAGTCGCCAGAACCCTCCCCCTCCGGGGGAGCGAGCTGGCTCGCGAAGGCGGTGGCATAGCCAACATCAATGCCAGCAGAGCCATCGCTATCGTGAGCAGCTCGCTACACAGGAACTGCGCCTGATTCGGGAAATTCAATAGCGCCCATGAAAAAGCCCGCGACGACGGCGGGCTTTTTCGGCAAGCAAGAAGCAGAAGCTCAGATAGGACGGCTGCCGTACTTGTTGTCGGGCTTCTTGGGCGGATCGGCGACCACATTGGCCTCCACTTCCTGCACCTTTCCGCCCCTGGCCAGGAATTCTTCCATGGCCTTGGCGAGCGCATCACGCTCCTTGTTCTTGGCCTCTACGCTCGGCAACTCGTCGATCGATACTGCTGCCTTGGCCTTGCCCTTGGCAGGCGCCGGGACATCGGCAACATCATCGTCGGCCACATCTTCAGCCGCCGCTTCCAGACCGTCTTCGGCCTCGTCTTCGTCACCTACTTCGAGGTCGTCGTTTTCCAGATCATCGTCGCTCATGTTCTACCTCATGACTTGCGAAAAGCAGATTAGTTATAGCCCAGCTTCGCCATCTGTCGAAGGCTGCCAGAAAAAATTCAACATCCACCGGCAATCGGCGGTCATGCCCCTTCACCGTACAAGGTGGCGAGGACTTTACGGGCACCGCCATGATCACGGTGCTCGCCCAGATAAACACCTTGCCAGGTGCCCAGTGCCAGTCGCCCGTCCTTTACCGGCAGGCTGAGCTGACATCCCAGCACACTGGCCTTGAAGTGCGCCGGGAGGTCGTCCAGGCCTTCGTCGTTGTGCTCATAGTCGGCATTTCCTTGTGGGATCAGCCGATTGAAAAATCGTTCGAAGTCTCGACGTACCGCCGGATCGGCGTTCTCGTTGATGGTCAACGAGGCCGAGGTGTGCTGCAGCCACAGATGCAACAGACCGACACGACACGCCCTGAGTTCAGGCAGGCCGGCGAGCAACTCGTCCGTCACCAGGTGAAAGCCCCGGGGCCTTGCCCGCAGGGTAATCAGCGTCTGTTGCCACATACAGTTCTCCGCACGTTCGGCGCGCATTCTAGCGCGCTCTGGGAAAAAACAAAGAGCCTAATATTCCTCCTTCGATGTAAGCCTTTGACGGTAGAAAAGTCCTGTCGCCTGCATGGCAAAAAGCGCCTGGAAAACCGGCCCCTTCTTTGAGCAATGACAAATTCCAGACAAAAAAATGCCCGGCAAGCCGGGCATATTTTTTTGCGTGCGCTTACAGGTTGTAGCCACGCTCGTTGTGCTGGGCCAGATCCAGGCCGACAGCCTCTTCTTCCTCGGAGACGCGCAGTCCCATGACCGCATCCAGAACCTTGAGGATGATGAAGGTGACGATCGCGGTGTAGATCACGGTGAAACCCACGCCCTTGATCTGGATCCACACTTGCGCACCGATATCGGTGACGGTGCCGAAGCCGCCCAGGGCCGGCGCAGCGAACACGCCAGTGAGGATCGCACCGAGAATACCGCCGATACCATGCACGCCGAAGGCATCCAGGGAGTCGTCGTAGCCGAGCTTGCGCTTGAGGGTGGTTGCACAGAAGAAGCACACCACGCCTGCCGCCAGGCCGATGACCAGGGCGCCCATCGGGCCCACGGTACCGGCTGCCGGAGTGATCGCGACCAGACCCGCCACCACGCCCGAGGCAATGCCCAGTGCGCTTGGCTTGCCGTGGGTGATCCACTCGGCGAACATCCAGCCCAGCGCCGCGGCGGCGGTAGCGATCTGAGTCACCAGCATGGCCATGCCGGCGGTGCCGTTGGCGGCGACGGCGGAACCGGCGTTGAAGCCGAACCAGCCGACCCACAGCATGGCGGCACCCATCAGGGTGTAACCCAGGTTATGCGGCGCCATCGGCGTGGTGGGGAAGCCCTTGCGCTTGCCCAGTACCAGGCACGCCACCAGGCCCGCGATACCGGCGTTGATGTGCACCACGGTGCCACCGGCGAAGTCCAGCACGCCCCAGTCCCACATCAGGCCACCGTTGCCGGACCAGACCATGTGTGCGATCGGTGCATACACCAGGGTGAACCACACGCCCATGAAGATCAGCATGGCGGAGAACTTCATCCGCTCGGCGAAGGCGCCGACGATCAGGGCCGGGGTGATGATGGCGAACGTCATCTGGAAGGTGATGAACACCGCTTCGGGAAACAGCGCCGCCGGACCGGTCAGGCTGGCCGGGGTAACGCCTGCCAGGAACGCCTTGCCCAGGCCGCCGACGAAGGAATTGAAGTTGACGACGCCCTGCTCCATGCCGGTGGTGTCGAACGCGATGCTGTAGCCATAGATGACCCACAGGATGCTGATCAGACCGGTAATGGCAAAGCACTGCATCATCACGGAAAGAATGTTTTTCGACCGGACCATGCCGCCATAGAACAGCGCCAGACCGGGAATGGTCATGAACAGCACGAGAATCGTGGCAGTCAGCATCCAGGCGGTGTCGCCGGAATTCAGTACGGGGGCTGCCGCTTCTTCCGCCATGGCCAGGCCAGGCATTACGAAGGACAACAGGGCTCCTAGCCCTGCGAATTTACGCAGAGTCATATTGTTTTCTCCTGGGGCGTTGGGTTTGGCGGCTTAGATGGCGTCGGTATCGGTTTCGCCGGTACGGATGCGGATAGCCTGTTCCAGATTGACCACAAAGATCTTTCCGTCACCAATCTTGCCGGTGTTGGCAGCCTTGGTAATGGCCTCGATGACCCGGTCAAGATCCTTGTCGTCGATGGCGACGTCGATCTTCACCTTGGGCAGGAAGTCGACCACGTATTCCGCGCCGCGATACAGCTCGGTGTGGCCTTTCTGCCGGCCGAAGCCTTTGACCTCGGTAACGGTGATGCCCTGCACGCCGATTTCGGACAGCGACTCGCGCACGTCGTCCAACTTGAACGGCTTGATGATGGCAGTGACTAGCTTCATGAAACTCTCTCCCGAATTGGTGGACTTGCCCCAGGAAAACAAACCCGACTCAAGTCTAAGCGCAGTGCCTGGCTTTGTAACGCGTCGTCGGCCCAAGTTGCCCGACCAGCGCCAGTTAACCGTTCCTGACGGAGCTCCCCGCTCCGTCCGCTGCACTGCATTCGTCACAACGACTGCATCAGTGCATGGGTCACCAGCCTCTAAGCAGAAACCTTGCCATCTGTGCCCAAACCCTCTGATTTCAGTCTCTTACCTGCACAGCCAGCCCGCATGACGCCACGAACCGCAGCGATACGCACAACAACGGTGCGACAGCGCCCGCCCCCATGCGCGAAAAGCGTGCATCCCGGGCTTGCGGATTGACTATAGACACTGCGTGATACACTGCCCGTCATCGTTTCCAGGACACCTGCCATGCTTGCGCCAAAAGACCTCCTCGACGCCCTGAGCGGCCACGCCTCCCGCCTCCTGAGTGGCGACACGCCCCTGCCCAGGAGTGAAATCGAAAGCCAGCTCAAGGCCCTGCTTCAAAGTGGCTTCAGCAAGCTGGACCTGGTGAGCCGGGAAGAATTCGACAGCCAGATGGTCGTGCTGGCCCGCACGCGCGCGCGCCTCGAGAGCCTGGAGGCGAAGGTGGCGGAGTTGGAAGCCAGGCTGGGCTCGGCGGCCGAGTAACGAAGACGCATCAAGGGGCACAGGCCCGATCGGCTTTTCGCCGTTCAGCCACTGAGCACCTGCCGAGCCTGCTCCGACAGCGTCACCATCGGCAACTCCAGGATGAAGAGCGCCCCCTGCCCCGGACCGGCGCTCTGCACCGCCAGGTCACCGCCCATCTCGTGCGCGGCCAGGATGCAGCTGTGCAGGCCAAAACCGTGGCCGTCGGCCCGTGTCGTGAAGCCATGCTCGAAGACATGGGCGATATTGCCCATGGCAATGCCTTCGCCGTTGTCCTCGACTTCGATACGTGCCCGCTGATCACCCACGGCTTTCAGGCGAAGGACGATCCGTGACGGGCGGTCCGTCACCGACTCGAGCGCCTGCCGGGCGTTGTTGATCAGGTTGATCAGTATCTGCAGCACCTTGTGCTTATCCAGTGCCATCAGCGGTATGTCGTCGAGCTCCTGGACCAGCGTCACGTCATGGCGAGCCAGGGATCCATGGCAGATGCGGACCACGTCCTCCATCAGCTCTTTCAGTGAACCTGGCTCCAGCACGCTGGAATTGCCGGCATAGGACTGCTGGGTGGCGACGATCTCCTTGATGTGGTCGATGCTCCTGGTGAGCAGGGCCAGCTCCTTGATCATGCTCTCGCGCTCGGTCGCCAGCGATTCGGCCAGCATGCCAAGGTATTCCGGCAGCGCGCGGCCTTTCGGATCGCGGCTGATGAAATCCCCCAGGTTGTCCGAATGCTCTCTCATCAGTTGAACGACCTTGGCCACCCCCACCGCCTTCGATGCGTGCACCTTGTCGTACAGGACCTGGGCCGACACGTTCACGCTGTTGAGCACATTGCCCACGTTGTGCAGCACATTCGTCGCGATTTCCGCCATGCCGGCCCGACGCGCCGTGGTGACCAGCTCGGCCTGCGCCTCGCGCAGTTCATCGTTGACCCTGGCCAACTGCTGCGGACTGGGGATCCTCAGCGCCGCGGGCACCAGCCGGACCAGGAGAATGGCAGTGATCACCGAGGCAATCGCCGTGACCACCTTAATCAGCGCCGACAACCAGTAGTAGGGTTGCCAGATCGTCAGGATTTCGATCAGGTGGCTGGTGCCGCAGGCCAGGATGAAGACGCCGAAGGCCGCCAGCATCCAGTCGAACGGCACGTCCTTGCGCTTGTGGATAAAGTAGATGAGGGTGAAGGGGATGGTGACGTATGACAGGGCAATGAGGCTATCGGCGATCACATTGGTCCAGAGCAGGTCCGGGCGCCACATGTAGCAGTGCCCATGGGGCATGAAGCGTTTGTCGGTCAACAGCGCCAGCAGATCGTCCATGGCCGCGTCCTCCCTGTGCCTTTGAACCGACAGATGCCGATCAAATGCAGTCTAGCAGAGGCCCGGGACGCTCAGGACCGCCCGGGCCTTCGGCAACATTCTGCGAAAATTTGCGCTGCAATTGCCGCTCCGACGCACTCTGTCACGACTACCCTTCAGGAACCGCAGGACGCGGCCCTTATTCACTCAAGGAACGATTCATGTCGCTCGCCATCATCCATAGCCGCGCCCAGGTAGGGGTGCAGGCTCCCGCCGTTACCGTAGAGGTTCACCTGGCCAACGGCTTGCCGTCGCTGACGATGGTCGGTCTGCCCGAGGCCGCGGTGAAGGAAAGCAAGGACCGGGTGCGCAGCGCGATCATCAATTCGGGGCTGAACTTTCCGGCCCGACGCATCACCTTGAACCTGGCGCCGGCCGACCTGCCCAAGGATGGCGGGCGGTTCGACCTGGCGATTGCCCTGGGTATCCTGGCCGCCAGCGTGCAGGTGCCGACCCTGGCCCTGGAAGATGTGGAATGCCTCGGTGAGCTGGCCTTGTCCGGCGCGGTGCGCCCGGTGCGCGGGGTTTTGCCCGCAGCGCTGGCGGCACGCCAGGCGGGGCGGACGCTGCTGGTTCCACGGGCCAATGCCGAGGAAGCCTGCCTGGCGTCGGGCCTGAAGGTGATCGCCGTCGACCACCTGCTCGAAGCGGTGGCGCACTTCAACGGCCACACCCCGGTCGAGGCCTTCGTGTCCAACGGGCTGCTCGCCGCCAGCAAGCCATACCCCGACCTCAACGAAGTGCAAGGCCAGGTCGGGGCCAAGCGTGCCTTGCTGATTGCCGCCGCCGGTGCCCATAACCTGTTGCTCAGCGGGCCACCGGGCACCGGCAAGACGTTGCTGGCGAGCCGCCTGCCAGGGCTGCTGCCGCCCCTGGCCGAGTGCGAGGCCCTGGAGGTCGCGGCGATTCAGTCGGTCGCCAGTTGCGTGCCGTTGAGCCACTGGCCGCAGCGGCCGTTTCGCCAGCCCCATCATTCGGCGTCCGGTCCGGCACTGGTCGGCGGCGGGTCCAAGCCGCAGCCGGGGGAAATCACCCTGGCCCACCATGGCGTACTGTTTCTCGACGAACTGCCGGAGTTCGACCGCAAGGTATTGGAGGTCCTGAGGGAGCCGTTGGAATCAGGGCATATCGTGGTCTCACGCGCCCGTGACCGTGTGCGATTTCCAGCGCGTTTCCAGCTGGTGGCGGCGATGAACCCCTGTCCCTGCGGTTATCTGGGGGAGCCCACCGGGCGCTGTTCCTGCACGCCGGACATGGTGCAGCGCTACCGCAACAAGCTTTCCGGCCCCTTGCTGGATCGCATCGACCTGCACCTGACCGTTGCCCGGGAAGCCACGGCACTGAATCCCAAGGGTGAACCGGGCGAGGATACGGCCACCGTTTCCGAGCAAGTGGCCGAAGCCCGTGAACGCCAGCAAAGACGCCAGGGCTGCGCCAACGCTTTCCTCGACCTGCCAGGCCTGCGGCGACATTGCACGTTATCCCCGGCCGACGAGACCTGGCTGGAAACGGCGTGCGAACGACTGTCCCTGTCCCTACGCGCTGCCCATCGCCTGCTCAAGGTCGCCAGGACACTGGCGGACCTCGAGCAAAAGGGCCGCATCAGCCGGGATCATCTGGCCGAGGCGTTGCAGTATCGACCCTCCGCCTGACCGCTTCATGGCTTGCTCAGGTCGACCAGGGGCATCTCCCGTACCTCGGTTTTCTGGCCGTTCTGGATCGAGTCGATATGCTTGAGCGCCTTGTCCACAGCGCCCTTATCCGCCAGCAGGCTGTAGTGGATCATGAACTGGCGGTGCTCTTTCGGCCCGATGACAGGCACCAGGCCCAACGGCCTCTGGTAGCGACGGTTATAGGAAAAACTGGTACCCGGCTCCAATCCGGTCACGTACCCCTGGCCTTGGGTGTCGGTGTTCTTCCACAGGGAAAACACCGGGAGCGTCGCGGTGTTGAAACCCACCGATACGCCAAGGTTACCGGCCCTGTTGTGGAGGACGGTAAGCGTGTCGCCCTTGGCATCGGCATAGGGCACGACGTTATAGACAGTTTCGTCGTAGTCCCTGGTAGGCCCCCGGTAGGTTTGCCAGTCGGCCAGGTCGCCCTTGGCCTTGTCGTTGAACGGCGAGACCTGCTTGACCGGCGCAGCGAAGCGGGCACCCTGCTCGAGGAACGGCGTGCTGAAATTGCTGTGATAAAGCGCCTGGTACTCCTTGGGATAATCGCCATTGTTGGTCAGGGTATCGTTGAGCGAAAAGGTCACGCTGCCAGGTTCGGTGACCAATTCGGTCTGCACCGAGAAATCCACCTTCTTGAAGGCCTGTTCCTTCAGCTCGCCCCGCAGGGTGATCGCGTACGGCGGCTTTTCATCGATATGCAGGGTGACCTTGTTGGCCGGGATGTTGGCGGCGCGACCGTGGAGGGTCAGCAACTCGCCGTTATCCATGCCAGGGTGGCCCACCCATTCGTAGCCACAACGCGTCACCAGTTCGTTGAACCCTTCGAGCCATCCCAGTCCGCCTCGGCCGTTGAGCTCGATGAAAGCCGGGTTGACGACTTCCTTGACCGGCGAATCCCAGCCCATGCGCACATTCCCCACCGAGGCCTGCAACACATTCATGCCCCGGGTCGGGACCACGGAGAGTTTCAGGGTGCCATTGTCGATGTCGACGACACTGACACCCTCCTGCCGCCCACCGTGCAGTGTGCGCAGGGTGACGGAAAATGGCTTGTCGGTCTTGACGCCCAGCTGCTGGCTGGTGATCTGCCAGGGTTGGGCGGCTTTGTCGGTGTCCAGCAGGACATAGTCCCAGGCCATGGCCTGGGAGGCAGCGCCCAAGGCGCCAAGGGCAATGATAAGTCGGAGCGGAGACATGGAGATGGCCTTCTTTTTTGGAGTTGTGCGGGTTTTATAGTCTTGGAGAAACGTTTCAGCAAGTCGAAAAACCGCAATCGATCAAAAACGAGGCGATGGAAAAGAGGGGGCGGGGGCAGCAGCGGGCTTACCCGCAAGGACGACGGAACAACGGGTGCCAACGATCAACGCTAATGCGGGGGTGATTCGCTGATCGGGGATGCAAAGATCGGCGTACACGGCAATTTCTGTGGAAGCTGGCCTGCTTCCACAGGAATGGGGGGCGTTCGGCTAAGCCTCAGCGAAACCGATCAACTTCCTGACGCAGGTCCTGGGCCAGCTTTTCCAGTTCCTTGGCGGTGATCGCCAGGTTAGAGACCACTTCACGCTGTTCGCTGTTGGCCATGGCAATGCTCTGCAGGTTGCTGCTGAGCAAGGTCGCGGTGCTGCTCTGCTCCTGGGTGGCGGTGGTGATGGCCGCGAATTGCTGACCGGCGGAGCGACTCTGCTCGTCGATGCGCGCCAGCGCCGAGGCCACATTGGCGTTGCGCGACAGGCCTTCCTGCATCAGCAGGTTGCCCTGCTCCATGGTGCTGATAGCGTTGCCGGTTTCCTGCTGGATGCTGGTGATCATGCTGGAGATTTCATCAGTGGCCTGACGAGTACGAGACGCCAGGCTGCGGACTTCGTCGGCCACCACCGCGAAACCGCGGCCCTGTTCACCCGCACGAGCCGCTTCGATGGCGGCGTTCAGGGCAAGCAGGTTGGTCTGCTCGGCGATGGACGTGATCACGCCCACGATGCCGCCGATTTCCTGGGAGCGCTGGCCCAGGGTATTGATGACCGTGGCGGTGCTGTTGAGCGCCCCGGCAATCTGCTCCAGGGAGGACGACGCTTCGTCCATCGAGGTACGACCGATCTGGGTCTGTTGCGCGTTTTCCTGGGCCAGGCGCTGGGTATTGCCCATGTTGTCGGCAATGTTCGCCGACGTTGCACTGAACTCCTCCACCGCACCGGCCATGCTGGTGATCTCGCCCGACTGCTGCTCCATACCCTCATACGCACCGCTGGACAGACCGGACAGGGCCTGGGCGCGGCTGTTGACTTCATGGGAGGCCTTGCGGATGTGCTCGACCATGGTCGACAGGGCCTGGCTCATCTGATTGAAAGCCCGGGACAGCTGACCGATTTCGTCGTGGCTCGATACGTTCAAGCGCACGCTCAGATCACCGGCTCCCAAGGCTTCCGCCTGGCGTACCAGATCCCCCAGCGGCGCCAGCTTGCTGCGCAGCAGCCATACCGCCGCACCAACGGCCAGCAGCATCGCCAGCAGGCTGCCGATGGCCAACTGGGTGCCCACGCTCCAGGTCACCGCGTTGATCTCGGTTTTCGGCATGCTCGCCACGACGGCCCAGGGCCCGCCTTCGAACGGCACGGCAACGCTATAGAACGTCTCGGCGCTATCGCTCCAGAACTCACCCTTGCCCGGCGTCTTGACCAGCTTCTGGATCGTCGTGCTCGCCTGGTCCAGGGCCTGCACGCCGGCAGGCGGCACCAGCCATTTGTTTTGCTCGTCCAACAGGGCCAGCGAACCGGTCTGGCCAATGCGGAAGCGCTTGAGATTCTCGAATTGCGCGTTTTGCGCGTCGGTGTAATCGAATCCTACGTACAGTGCGGCAATGATCTTGCCGCCGCTGTCACGAACCGGGCTGTACTGGGTCATGTAGTAGCGCCCGAACAGCAGGGTGCGACCGATGTAGCTTTGCCCACCCATCAGGCGGGCATAGGCCGGGCTGGCATGGTCGAGCACGGTACCGATGGCTCGCGTGCCGTCCTGCTTGGTGACCGAGGTGCTGACGCGGACGAAATCGTCACCGTTGCGCACGAACACCGTGGCGGTGCCGGCAGTCATCTGCTTGAACTCATCGACTTCGGTGAAATCGTTGTTCAGCACCGCATTGCCCAGGTTCAGGCTCGGGAGCTGCACGCCCGCCACTGCGACTGGCTGGTCGGGATGCACGCTCAGGCCGGCGCTGAAACGTTTTTCGAACAGGCCGGCCAACCGCTGGGTGCTTTCCCTCAGGGTGCCATGGAAAGTGCTGAGTTGATCGGCTAGAAGACGCGCTTCACTGGCCAGATGCTCTTCACGGGTGGCGAGGTTGGCTGTATCCAGCGAACGCAAGGCAAATACAGTACTGCCGGAAATTACGACCGCCAGTATCACGGCAAGGGCAAGCCCCAGCTGTGAGGCGATACGGGCACGGGGTTGAGACATGACGGCTCCTGGACGAGTGACCAGATCATCCTGATCGAGTCGCACACTCGGCTTTTTTTCGGGGTGAAATATCGGTAAGCCCTTTCTGAACGAAGGTTCCATCTTCACGGATTCGGCGGCAAAGCCGAATACTTGAGCGCGTTGGACGGATTAATGCCAACTAGCCACCATCCAAGCTTCAACGATTCAGCCCAGGCGCTCCACCGCAGGCAATTGCATGGCCTTGACCTCCCCCTGGAGGAAGTCACTGAGCCGACGCAAACGTTCTCCCCCTGGCCGGGTTTTCGGCCAGACCAGATAGTAGTGCTCTCCGCTGGCCACGGCGGTGGGCCACGGCAGGCTCAAACGTCCCTGGGCCACGTCTTCGGCCACCATCAACAGATCACCCATGGATACGCCGTAACCTCGGGCCGCCGCAATCATGCCCAGCTCCAGCGTATCGAACACCTGCCCACCCTTGAGGGACACCTTATCTGACAGCCCCATGCACTCGAGCCACTTGCGCCAGTCCCGACGGTCGGGCGTCGGGTGCAGCAATTCGACACTGGCCAGCCGTTGCGCATCCCAGGGTCGATCGCTTCCCAGGTTCGGCGCGCCTACCGGAATCAACTCCTCGGGGAAAAGGAAACTGGCCTCCCAATCCGCTGGAAAATGCCCATTACCCAGGAGCACCGCGCAATCGAAGGGTTCGGTGTTGAAGTCCACGGAGTCGACGTCCATCCAGGCGCTGGTCAACTGCACCTCATTGCCAGGCTGCAGATGTCGAAAGCGACTCAGGCGCGCCAGCAACCAGCGCATGGTCAGGGTCGAGGGCGCCTTCATGCGCAGGATGCCGTCCTCCCCGTGCAGGGTGTGGCAGGCCCGCTCCAGCGCCATGAAGCCTTCGCGCACGCCTGGCAACAGCAACCGCGCCGCTTCGGTCAGTTGCAGGTTGCGACCACTGCGCTGGAACAACCGACAGGCAAAGTGCTCCTCGAGGGTGCGGACATGCCGGCTGACCGCACTCTGGGTGATCGACAGCTCTTGCGCCGCCCGGGTGAACGAGCTGTATCGCGCCGCCGCTTCGAATGCCCGCAGCGCATACAGGGGAGGAAGACGACGGGACATGAGAAAAGCTCCGGGGATGAGTCCTGCACCTTAGCAAATAGTTGCTCTGCATGAGTTTTAATCATGCCAGCGATCTTTTTTATCCTTTTGTGCAAAGCCCGGCAAGGGCCGAGAATCGACGCTTTACTGCCTCGTCTGGACAGGGAGTGTTATGAACATGCGGCATCCGGTGCATACCGAACTCGGGGCCATTCTGCGGCTGGCGGGGCCATTGATTGCCTCGCAGCTGGCGCATATGTTGATGGTGCTGACCGACACCCTGATGATGGCGCGCTTGAGCCCCGAAGCCCTTGCCGGCGGCGGTCTCGGTGCCGCGGCCTACTCGTTCGTCTCGATTTTCTGCATTGGCGTGATCGCGGCCGTGGGTACCCTGGTGGCGATCCGCCGGGGCGCGGGCGATGTCGAGGGCGCCACCCGCCTGACCCAGGCCGGGTTGTGGCTGGCCTGGCTGATGGCCCTGATGGCCGGACTGCTGCTGTGGAACCTCAAGCCGGTACTGCTGATGTTCGGCCAGACCGAAACCAACGTGCTGTCCGCCGGGCAATTCCTGCTGGCGCTGCCGTTCGCCCTGCCTGGTTACCTGAGCTTCATGGCCCTGCGCGGCTTCACCAGCGCCATCGGCCGCGCCACGCCGGTCATGGTCATCAGCCTGTGGGGCACGGTCATCAATTTCCTGCTCAATTACGCACTCATCACCGGCATGTTCGGCCTGCCGAAACCGGGCCTGATGGGGATCGGCCTGGTAACCGCCATTGTCGCCAACTGCATGGCGCTGGCGTTGGCATGGCATATCCACCGGCACCCGGCCTACCGCGCCTATCCGCTGCTCGAAGGCCTGTCGCGCCCCAACCGCCAGTACCTCAAGGAGCTCTGGCGCCTGGGCCTGCCGATTGGCGGCACGTACGCAGTGGAGGTCGGCCTTTTCGCGTTCGCCGCGCTGTGCATGGGCACCATGGGCAGCACGCCGCTGGCGGCCCACCAGATCGCCCTGCAGATCGTCTCGGTGGCGTTCATGGTCCCGGCGGGGATGTCGTATGCGATCACCATGCGGGTCGGCCAGCACTACGGGGCCGGGCAATTGTCGATGGCGCGGCTGTCCGGGCGGGTCGGCATCGGCTTCGGCGCGTCGGTGATGCTGGCTTTCGCCATGGTGTTCTGGCTGCTGCCGAACCAGTTGGTCGGTCTGTTCCTGGACCATGACGACCCGGCATTCCGCTCGGTCATCGACCTGGCGGTGAGCCTGCTGGCCGTGGCGGCGTGGTTCGAGCTGTTCGACGGCACGCAGACCATCGCCATGGGTTGCATTCGCGGACTCAAGGATGCCAAGACGACCTTCCTGGTGGGCCTGGGGTGTTATTGGCTGATCGGCGCGCCGGCCGCGTGGTGGATGGCTTTCCACCTGAACTGGGGGCCGACCGGTGTCTGGTGGGGCCTGGCCCTGGGGCTGGCCTGCGCGGCGGTGAGCCTGACGCTGGCATTTGAATGGAAGATGAAGCGGATGATTCGCAGTGAGGCTGGACAGCCCGGTTTCGAAGCCATTCAGGCCAAGTGAAATCCATCTCTTTGTAAGAGCGAGCTTGCTCGCGATCGCGATAGGTCTGTCACATCCATTTTGACTGGTACCCCGCTATCGCGAGCAAGCTCGCTCCCACAAGGGTTTGTGTCAGACCACGACGTCGTGTGTGGACTGCTGATCACCCTCGAACGTCAAGTACTCGACCAATTCCGGCAACGGCAACGGCTTGCTGATCAGGTAGCCCTGGACCTGGTCGCAACCGAAGCCACGCAGCAGGTCCAGCTGCTCGGGGGTCTCCACCCCTTCGGCCACAACTTCCAGGTTCAGGTTGTGGGCCAGGTTGATCATCGCGTGCACCAGCTTGCGGTTCTCTTCGCGCTGCTCCATGCCGCCGACAAAGCTCTTGTCGATCTTGAGCAAGGCGATGGGTAGGCTGTTGAGGTGCACGAACGAGGAGAACCCGGTACCGAAATCGTCCAGGGAAAAACGCACCCCCAGGCGCCCCAGGGCGTCCATGGTCTGCTTGACCAGCTCGCTGCGACGCATGACGGCGGTTTCGGTGAGCTCGAACTCCAGCCATTGCGCCTCGACGCCGCGTTCGGCGATCAGCCGGCTCAAGGTCGACAGCAACTGGCTGTCCTGGAACTGCCGGAATGACAGGTTGACCGCCATGTGCAACGGCGCCAGCCCTCGCTCGCGCAGCGCCTGCATGTCCCGCAGTGCCCGGGAAATCACCCAGTAACCCAGTGGCACGATCAGGCCACTCTGCTCCGCCAGCGGCACGAACTCACTCGGCGGCAGCAACCCGCGCTCGCCGTGACGCCAGCGCACCAGGGCTTCGAGGCCGACAATGTTGCCGCTATCGAGGTCCAGTCGCGGTTGGTAATGCAGTTCCAGCTCATCGCGACGCAGTGCCCGGCGCAGTTCGCTCTCAAGGTCGGCGAGGCTGCGGGCATTGCGGTTGATACGTTCGTTGAAGATATGAAAGGTACAGCCCTGGGTGCTCTTGGCCTGCTGCATGGCGATGTGGGCGTGCCACATCAGCGGGTCGGCGCCGGCCTGGGCGCGGGCATGGGCGATGCCCAGGCTGCAACCGATCAGCAGGCTCTCGCCGTCCACCCAATACGGCTCGGCCATGGCCTGGGTGATGCGCTCGGCGATCCACTCGGCCCGTTGCGGCGCGCGGCGGGTATCGATCAGCAAGGCGAATTCGTCGCTGCCCAATCGCGCCAATTGGTCGCCGGCCTCGAGCGAACCCTTGAGTCGCGACACCACTTGCAGGATCAAGCGGTCGCCGGCCTGGTGGCCCAGGGCATCGTTGGCGTGGCGGAAGTTGTCCAGGTCCAGATGACCGAGTGCCAGGCCGCGACCTTCGTTCTCGGCCAGGCGCGCCGCCAGCAGGGTCTGGAAACCCTGGCGGTTGGCGATGCCCGTCAAGGGGTCCTGCTCGGCCAGGCGCTGCAACGTGTTTTCCAGCACACCGCGCTCGCGTACATGGCGCAGGCAACGACGCAGGGTCGCGCTGTCGAGCGTGTCGCGCACCAGCCAGTCGCTGGCGCCATCGGGCGGTGTCGCAGGTTCCTGCTCCAACAGCAGGACAGTCGGCAGGCGGCAACGGCCGGGTGCCGGCTGCAATGCCGCGACGGTCAGCAGCACGGCACTACGATTGTCTTCGAACAGGTCGCTGACCGACTCCCAGTCCGGGGCGCTGGTCAACACGATCGAGCCCGCCATGGGCGCCAGGCACTCGCGCAGTCTCGCCGGCCACTCAGGCTCTTCGGCCAATAACAGCAAACGCAAGGGTTCGACAGGCGTGGACAAGCTGACTCCCTAGACTCTGCAAGGTGGTAGGCGCCGGGCATTATGACCTGCCAATCGGCAATGACCAATGTCAATGGTTCTCAAATACAGACTTCTGGCGATTTTTTCATCCAAAAAACGAACATTTTCCGCCAATCTGCCGCAAATTCCGCATGGCGCAGGCAAAACGGTGATTTGCGTCAGTTGTCGAGTCACAAGTCGGACAGAGCAGCACAATTCGCTGAGCCTGTTAAAATGCCGGCCCATTTTCGCAAACGACTCCCTGACCCCGTCATGTCCCGACTCAACCCCCGGCAGCAAGAAGCCGTGAACTATGTCGGCGGCCCACTTTTGGTGCTCGCCGGTGCAGGCTCCGGCAAGACCAGCGTAATCACCCGCAAGATCGCGCACCTGATCCAGAATTGCGGCATCCGTGCCCAATACATCGTCGCCATGACGTTCACCAACAAGGCTGCCCGGGAAATGAAGGAACGGGTCGGCGGCCTGCTGCGCCCTGGCGAAGGCCGGGGCCTGACGGTCTGCACCTTTCACAACCTGGGGCTGAACATCATCCGCAAGGAGCATGTGCGGCTGGGCTACAAGCCGGGCTTTTCGATTTTCGACGAGACCGACGTCAAGGCCCTGATGACCGACATCATGCAGAAGGAATACTCCGGCGACGACGGCGTCGACGAGATCAAGAACATGATCGGCGCCTGGAAGAACGACCTGGTGCTGCCTCCCGAAGCCCTGGAGAACGCTCGCAATCCCAAGGAACAGACCGCCGCCATCGTCTACGCCCATTACCAGCGCACGCTCAAGGCCTTCAACGCGGTGGACTTCGACGACCTGATCCTGCTGCCGGTCAAGCTGTTCCAGGACCACGCCGACATCCTGGAGAAATGGCAGAACAGGGTCCGCTACCTGCTGGTGGACGAATACCAGGACACCAACGCCAGCCAGTACCTGCTGGTGAAGCTGCTGATCGGCAAACGCAACCAGTTCACCGTGGTGGGCGACGACGACCAGTCGATCTACGCCTGGCGCGGTGCCCGGCCGGAAAACCTGATGCTGCTCAAGGAAGACTACCCATCGCTCAAGGTGGTGATGCTGGAGCAGAACTACCGTTCCACCAGCCGTATCCTGCGTTGCGCCAACGTGTTGATTTCCAACAACCCTCACGAATTCGAAAAACAGCTGTGGAGCGAGATGGGCCACGGTGACGAGATCCGTGTGATCCGCTGCCGCAACGAAGATGCCGAAGCCGAGCGCGTGGCCATGGAAATCCTCAGCCTGCACCTGCGCACCGACCGGCCCTACAGCGACTTCGCCATCCTGTATCGCGGCAACTACCAGGCCAAGCTGATCGAACTCAAGCTTCAGCATCATCAGATCCCTTATCGCCTGTCCGGTGGCAACAGCTTTTTCGGCCGCCAGGAAGTGAAGGACCTGATGGCCTATTTCCGCCTGATCGTGAACCCGGATGACGACAACGCCTTCCTGCGGGTGATCAACGTCCCGCGCCGGGAAATCGGTTCCACCACCCTGGAAAAACTTGGCAACTACGCCACCGAGCGCAAGATCTCGATGTACGCCGCCACCGATGAAATCGGCCTGGGCGAACACCTGGACAGCCGTTTCACCGATCGCCTGGCGCGCTTCAAGCGCTTCATGGACAAGGTACGCGAGCAGTGCGCCGGGGAAGACCCGATCTCGGCGCTGCGCAGCATGGTCATGGACATCGACTATGAAAACTGGCTGCGCACCAACAGCTCCAGCGACAAGGCCGCCGACTACCGCATGGGCAATGTCTGGTTCCTGATCGAAGCGTTGAAGAACACCCTGGAAAAAGACGAAGACGGCGAAATGACCGTCGAGGACGCCATCGGCAAGCTGGTGCTGCGCGATATGCTCGAGCGCCAGCAGGAAGAGGAAGAAGGTGCCGAAGGCGTGCAGATGATGACCCTACATGCCTCCAAGGGCCTGGAGTTTCCCTACGTGTTCATCATGGGCATGGAAGAGGAAATCCTGCCCCACCGCTCCAGCATCGAAGCCGACACCATCGAAGAAGAACGGCGCCTGGCCTACGTCGGCATCACCCGGGCACGCCAGACGCTGGCATTCACATTCGCCGCCAAGCGCAAGCAATACGGCGAGGTGATCGACTGCGCCCCGAGCCGCTTCCTCGACGAACTGCCGCCGGATGACCTGGCCTGGGAAGGCAACGACGACACGCCGACCGAAGTGAAGGCCGTGCGAGGCAACAACGCCCTGGCCGATATACGCGCGATGCTCAAACGCTAGAATCGATTTTTTCAACTGACCTCAGGCGTCGAAAGCGCCACCAAAGGAGGCTTCATGGAAGCCCTGCACCAGAAAATCCGTGAACAAGGCATCGTGCTTTCCGATCAGGTTCTGAAAGTCGACGCCTTCCTGAACCACCAGATCGACCCGCAGCTGATGAAGCTGATCGGCGACGAATTTGCCGCGCGGTTCAGGGATTCGGGCGTGACCAAGATCGTCACCATCGAAGCCTCGGGCATTGCCCCGGCGATCATGACCGGCCTGAACCTGGGCGTACCGGTGATCTTCGCCCGCAAGCAGCAATCCCTGACCCTGACGGAAAACCTGCTGTCGGCTACCGTGTATTCGTTCACCAAGAAAACCGAAAACACCGTAGCTATCAGCCCGCGCCACCTGACCAGCAGCGACCGCGTGCTGATCATCGATGACTTCCTGGCCAACGGTAAGGCGTCCCAGGCGCTGATCTCCATCATCAAGCAGGCAGGCGCAGCCGTGGCCGGACTGGGGATCGTGATCGAGAAATCGTTCCAGGGCGGGCGCGCGGAGCTGGATGCCCAAGGCTATCGCGTCGAATCCCTGGCCCGGGTGCAATCCCTGGAAGGCGGGGTCGTGACCTTTATCGATTGATCCGCAACCCTGTGGGCGCAAGCCTGTTCGCGATGAGGTCGCACATCCAGCATCGAGTTGGCTGATAGTCCGCTATCGCGAGCAGGCGCGCGCCCACAGGCGTCTCAGGCTGATCGCTATGGCGCAGTGGCCTTGAGACCCGCCAGCAACAACCGCTGGGCCAGCTCCTCCTTCAGGCCTTCAGGGCTCGTCAGTTGCATCCGCTCCAGGTGCTGGGCAAATTCCCACGGCTGCGGTGCGTCCAGCGCGGCTTTACCCAATTCCAGGATCTCGGTGAGCTTGAACTTGCTCTTGAGCCAGTTCAGCGCCCGCAGCAGGTCCCGCTCTTCAGCGTCGAAATCGCAGCCCAGCGGGTACTCCGGGAAAAGATTCGGATGCCGTGCCTGGATCGTCTGCAAGCGCTGCGAAGTGTTCTCGGCGAATCGCGGATCGAGACGGAAATCCTTCGGCAGCTTGCCGGCGTTTTGTGCCTGCTCGATCAGCCCCGGCTGGAACCGGGAATCGCTGATATTGAGCAGCGCCTCGATCACTGCGGCATCGGTCTTGCCCCGCAGGTCGGCGATACCGTACTCGGTAACCACGATGTCTCGCAAATGCCGGGGAATCGTGCAGTGGCCGTACTCCCAGACGATGTTGGAGCTGACCTCGCCCCCTGCCTCGCGCCAGCTGCGCAGCAGCAGGATCGAACGCGCGCCCTCCAGCGCATGGCCCTGGGCAACGAAGTTGTATTGCCCTCCCACGCCGCTGAGCACCCGCCCGTCTTCCAGCTGGTCAGCCACCCCGGCGCCCAGCAATGTCATGGTGAACACCGTGTTGATGAACCGGGCATCGAGCCGTTGCAAGCGCTTGAGCCGCTCCTGGCCGTACAGCTCGTTGATGAAACTGATACGGGTCATATTGAATTCGAGCCGCCTGCTCTGGGGCAGCTCGTGCAGGCGCTCGTAGAAACTGCGCGGCCCAAGAAAGAACCCGCCATGGATGCAGACGCCATCGGGCTGGGCCGCCTCGTCGAGGGTACCGGCGTTGGCCTGTTCCTGGGTCGGCTCGTCGGGATAGACCTTGCGCCGGATGATCCCCGCTTCCGCCAGCGCCAACAGGCCGTTGACGAACATTTCACTGCAGCCGTACAGCCCCTTGGCAAACGGTTCGACCCCGCCCTCGCGCTCGATCAACCGGGCCCACTGGCTGAGGTTCAGGTCCGCCAGCAGGGCCTGGTATCCGGCGTTGTCGGCCTGGCGCGCCAACAGTGCCGCCGTCAGCGCGTCGCCCATCGAGCCGATGCCAATCTGCAAGGTGCCGCCGTCGCGCACCAGGGTGCTGGCGTGCAGGCCGATGAAATGATCCTGGAACCCCACCGGCATGTTCGGCGTGGAAAACAACCGGTGGCTGTCCTTCTCATCGATCAACAGGTCGAAGGTGTCGATGCCGACCTCAGCATCGCCCGGCATGTAGGGCAGGTCGCTGTGGACCTGCCCCAGCATGAGGATCGTCTCCCCCTCCGCGCGCCGCTTGGCGATCATCGGCAACAGGTCGAGGGTGATGTCGGGGTTGCAGCTGAGGCTCAGGCGATCCGGGTATTGCGGGTCGCTCGCCACCAGTTGTGCCACCAGGTTCAGGCCGGCGGCGTTGATGTCCCGGGCCGCATGGCTGTAATTGCTGCTGACGTAGTCCTGCTGGGCCGAAGCACTGTGCAACAGGCTGCCGGGCTGCAGGAAGAATTGCTGGACCCGGATATTGGCCGGCAGGCTGTCCCGATGCAGGTCGGCGAGATAATCCAGTTCGGGGTAGTCGCCAAAGACACGCTCGATGAAGGGCTCCAGGAAACGCTTCTGCAAACCATCGCCCAGGTTCGGCCGTCCCAGGCTCAGCGCCGTGTAGAGGGTCAGCTGCCGCTCCGGCAGTTGGGCGATGCGTCGGTAAAGCGCGTTGACGAACAGGTTGGGCTTGCCCAGCCCCAGGGGCATGCCAAGGTGAATGTGCGTCGGCAACCGCTCCAGCACCTCGTCCACCGCCTGTTCGATTGAACACAATTGCACCATCGGCCCCTCCGACCTGCTCCGTGAATGTGGGTTGGACCGAGATTGACGGGTCTTGGTTGCGATGAACAGCGTTGCAAAGCCGCAGGCACAAAAAAGCCGCTCGTAAGCGGCTTTTCCGGATGGATGCGGGCTGTTGGCTTTTACAGGCCAGACATCTCTTTGATTGCGCCCTTGAGCTCCTCATCCGAGCAATCGGCGCAAGTGCCTTTAGGCGGCATGGCATTGATACCGGTGATGGCCTTGGCCAGGATACCGTCAAGACCGCCCTGGTGATCGGCACGCTCTTTCCAGGCCGCTTTGTCACCGATTTTAGGGGCACCCAGCAAGCCAGTGCCGTGGCATGCATTGCAGTGTTTCGCAATGACATCCTTCGGTGCCTTGGCCCCACCAGCGCCACCAGCCGAAGCGGCGACTTCCATGCCCTTGCATTCTTTCCCCTGAACACAAACCTGGCCGACGGGTTCAAGACGCTTGGCGATTTCATCGTTGGGCGCCGCTTGAGCGCTCGCAGCCCATAGGGCCAATACGGTTGCTGGTGCAGCCAGCATTTTCATAATTAGGTTCACGCGTACACCCTCAATGGTGGCTAGTCACGCCTGCGGCCACGGTTTGCAGGCGGGCGCAAGTATAGCGGTAAGCCTGCCACACTGAAACAACCCTAAAGTCGCAAGGGTCTTGTCAGCCATGGCCCGCTCACCCCCAGGCGCCTTTGCCATCCAGGCTCGGCGCCGTTTTTCCTAGAAATTGGCCGGCGTAGCTGCGCTGATCAGTCGCGCCGGCGTATCGAACGGATTACGAAAACGGTGTGGCTTGGTGCTCTCGAAATAGTAGCTGTCGCCTGCCTCGAGCACGAATGTCTCGGCCCCCACCACCAACTCCAACCGGCCCTCCACCAGGATCCCGGTTTCCTCGCCCTCGTGGGTGAGCATCTCGTCACCAGTATCGGCGCCAGGCGGATAGATTTCGTTCAGAAAGGCAATCGCCCGGCTCGGGTGCGCCTTGCCCACCAGCTTCATGGTCACGGCACCATCGGAGATGTCGATCAATTCGTTGGCTTTGTAGACGATCTGGGTAGGTTTCTCCTGGAGGATTTCCTCGGAAAAGAATTCGACCATGGACATGGGAATCCCGCCGAGAACCTTGCGCAGCGAGCTGATCGAGGGGCTGACGCTGTTTTTCTCGATCATGGAAATGGTGCTATTGGTAACGCCCGCGCGCTTGGCGAGTTCACGCTGGGAAAGACCTTTGAGTTTACGAATGGCTTGCAGTCGTTCACCGACGTCCAATGCAGGAACCTCCAGGGAGTGTTGTGTGGTAAGTGAGCGTTATCATGGCGACAGCGTTCAGTATTTACAACACTTTGGCCCGAATCCCGTGCGGTGAAGCGACCTCCGGTCGACCCAGCCTCGCCTCAGCCCTCGGAATAGAGCCGTGGCACTCGTCGCAGGTTACAAAAAATCTGATAGGGAATCGTCCCGGCGGCCTTCGCCACGTCACTGGCGAGCACGTGCTTTCCCCAAAGCTCAACGGTGGAACCGAGGCCGGCCTGGGGCAGGTGCGTCAGGTCGACACACAGCATGTCCATCGACACTCGCCCGACCAGTTGGCTGGGCTGTCCGTCGATCCGCACCGGCGTACCGGTCGGCGCCTGGCGCGGATAGCCGTCTGCATAGCCCATGGCAACCACCCCGACCCGGGTCGGTTGCGCGGTCACGAAACGGGCGCCGTATCCCACCGGCTCGCCGGCGGGCAATTCCCGCACGCTGATGATCTTCGACTCCAGTGTCATCACCGGTTGCAGGCGTGACGCCGTGGCCTGGGCCTCCTCGAAGGGCGTCGCGCCATACAGCATGATGCCCGGACGCACCCAGTCGCTTGGTATCTGCGGCCAACCCAGAACCGCCGGTGAATTGCGCAGGCTCGTTTCCGCCACCAGGCCCTGGCGCGCAGCCTCGAACACCGTCAGTTGCTGGACAGTGCTGGGGTCATGCAGCTCATCGGCACGGGCAAAGTGAGTCATCAACACGATCTTCGCCACCTTGCCGCTGGCCAGCAGTCGACGGTAGGCGCCTTGATAGTCCGCCGGGTGCAAGCCGACCCGATGCATCCCGGAGTCAAGCTTGAGCCAGACGGTGATCGGCTTGCTCATCGTCGCTTTCTCGATCGCTTCGAGCTGCCACAACGAGTGCACGACACACCACAAGTCATGCTCGACGATCAACGCCAATTCATCGGCTTCGAAAAAGCCTTCCAGCAGCAAGATCGGCCCACGGATCCCACCGGCCCGCAACTCCAGGGCCTCTTCGATGCAGGCCACGGCGAACCCATCGGCACTGTCCTGCAGGGCCTCGGCGCAACGTACCGCACCGTGCCCGTAGGCGTCGGCCTTGATGACCGCAAGGGCCTTGGCCCCTGTGACTTCGCGGGCCAGTTGGTAGTTATGACGCAGGGCTTGGAGATCGATCAGGGCACGGGCAGGACGCATGGCGGCAGACTTCTAATAGTCGGACAGGGTAAAAAACCGGCGCTGGCTGACGGCATGCACCATCAACAGCGCCGGGAGAGGGACTGGTTCGATCGGTTTACGGCAGCGCGGCCACGACCGACAGTTCAATGAGGATTTCCGGCTCGCAGAGCCGGGCCTGCACTGTGGCCCGTGCCGGCGCGACACCTTGGGGCAGCCATTTGTCCCAGACCGCGTTCATGCCTGCGAAATCCGCCTCGATGTCTTTCAGGTAGATCGTCACCGACAGCAAGCGGCTCTTGTCGGTCCCGGCCAGGTCGAGCAGACGCTCGATATTGGCGAGGGTTTCGCGGGTCTGTTGTTCAATGCCGGCGCTCATGTCGTCGCCGACTTGCCCGGCCAGGTAAACGGTGCCGTTGTGCACCACAACCTGGCTCATGCGGTCATTGGTGAGCTGGCGCTGGATTGCCATGTTTCGCAGACTCCTGATGTTTGCTGCCATAACGGGAAATATCGAGACCTTCGGCGCTGATCTGTGGCTTTTTCCGAGCCATCAGGTCCGCCAGCAGACGACCGGAACCGCAAGCCATGGTCCAGCCGAGCGTGCCATGGCCGGTGTTCAGGAACAGGTTCCTGAACGGCGTGGCGCCGACGATCGGCGTACCGTCCGGGGTGGTCGGGCGCAGGCCGGTCCAGAAACTGGCCTGGGCCAGGTCACCGCCCTGAGGATAAAGGTCGTTGACGATCATCTCCAGGGTTTCGCGGCGACGCGGGTTCAGGGACAGGTCGAAACCGGCGATTTCCGCCATGCCACCCACGCGGATGCGGTTGTCGAAGCGGGTGATCGCCACCTTGTAGGTTTCGTCGAGGATGGTCGAGGTGGGCGCCATTGCCGGATTGGTGATCGGCACGGTCAGGGAGTAACCCTTGAGCGGATACACCGGTGCACGGATACCGAGGGGCTTGAGCAATTGCGACGAATAGCTGCCCAGGGCCAGGACGTAGCGGTCGGCGGTTTCCAGCTTGCCGTCGATCCAGACGCCGTTGATGCGGTCGCCGGCAGAGTCCAGGCGCTGGATGTTCTGGCCGAAGCGGAATTCCACACCGAGCTTGACGGCCATTTCCGCCAGGCGCGTGGTGAACATCTGGCAATCGCCGGTCTGGTCGTTGGGCAACCGCAAGGCGCCGGCGAGGATATCGGTGACATTGGCCAGGGCCGGCTCGACCCGCGCGATGCCTTCGCGATCGAGCACCTCGAAGGGCACGCCGGACTCCTTCAGCACCGCGATGTCTTTCGCCGCGCCGTCGAGCTGGGCCTGGGTACGGAACAACTGTGTCGTCCCCAGGGTACGGCCTTCGTAGGCAATGCCGGTTTCGGCGCGCAGTTCGTCGAGGCAGTCGCGGCTGTACTCCGACAGGCGCACCATGCGCTCCTTGTTGATGGCATAACGGCTGGCGGTGCAATTGCGCAGCATCTGCGCCATCCACAGGTACTGGTCGATGTCGGCAGTGGCCTTGATGGCCAGCGGAGCATGACGCTGCAGCAGCCACTTGATGGCCTTGAGCGGCACACCCGGCGCGGCCCACGGCGAGGCATAACCCGGCGATACCTGGCCGGCGTTGGCGAAGCTGGTTTCCATGGCCGGCGCCGGCTGACGGTCGACCACCACCACTTCAAACCCGGCCCGGGCCAGATAGTAAGCACTGACAGTGCCGATGACGCCGCTACCCAAGACCAGAACGCGCATTTTATGACCTCATCGCGGATAACCGCTGACGTTTGTTGTACACAGCTTTGATGCGCGCAGTTTAAAAAAGATCAGCCAGTGCTTTTCACTATATAAATGCCTATATTTGGCGAGAATTCTCGGCAAAAACCCTTTTCATGGAGGAGCATCCCCTGTGCGTACCAATACACAGACCAAACGCGAGCTGGACAAAATCGACCGCAACATCCTGCGCATCCTCCAGGCCGACGGGCGGATCTCCTTCACCGAGCTGGGCGAAAAGGTCGGCCTGTCCACCACACCGTGTACCGAGCGGGTGCGGCGCCTGGAGCGCGAAGGGATCATCATGGGCTACAACGCCCGGCTAAACCCGCAGCACCTCAAAGGCAGCCTGCTGGTGTTTGTCGAGATCAGCCTCGACTACAAGTCCGGCGACACTTTCGAAGAATTCCGACGCGCCGTGCTGAAATTGCCCCATGTGTTGGAATGCCACCTGGTGTCGGGGGATTTCGACTACCTGGTCAAGGCACGGATTTCCGAAATGGCCTCGTATCGCAAGCTGCTGGGAGACATCCTGCTCAAGCTGCCCCACGTGCGTGAATCCAAGAGCTACATCGTGATGGAAGAGGTGAAGGAGAGCCTGAACCTGCCGATTCCGGATTGAACCTGGGCGTTGCGGCGTCAGACCAATACCTGCCGATTGCTGGCCATGTACTCATGGATCTGCTGCTCGACCCGCGGATGGATCAGCTCCACCGGGCGCCGGCCATTGGGGCATGGCAGACTCGCCGTGGTGCCGAACAGCCGACAGATCAACGGTCGCTCGTCATAGACGGTGCAACCGTTCGGTCCCAGGTGAACGCAATCGAGCGCTTCCAGGGCGGCGTCCTGTTCGGCCCGGGTCTTGCGCGGCAGACGGGCCATTTCCTCGGGGGACGTCGTCACCGGTCCGCAGCAGTCATGGCAGCCCGGCACACATTCGAACGACGGGATCTGCTGGCGCAGCGTGCGGATTTTTTGACTGTTGCAACTCATCGAAACGGCTACCCAGGCGAGACAGTTCGGGATTCTGCCTTAAAAGCAGTGGGCCAGACAGCGTCGGCCGACCGATGTTGCTCACGAGCAAAGTCGCGGCTTATGCTCCGTAAAATTTCTCAAACATGACAATCAGGATTACGCACATGAACGCCCGTGTTCAGCAAGCTGTCCCGAGCCACGCACACGCCGCCTCCTATTACGCCGCCAGCAGCCTGCCACAGCCGGACCACCCAGTGCTGCAAGGCGAGCGGATGGCGGATGTGTGCGTGGTCGGCGGCGGGTTTTCCGGGCTGAACACCGCCATCGAACTGGCCGAGCGCGGCATGAGCGTCATCTTGCTGGAGGCACACAAGATCGGCTGGGGGGCGAGCGGGCGTAACGGCGGCCAGTTGATCCGTGGCGTCGGCCATGGCCTCGATCAGTTCGCCCCGGTCATCGGGGCCGATGGCGTGCGCGAGATGAAACTCATGGGCCTGGAAGCGGTAGAAATCGTCCGACAACGCATCGAGCGTTTTCAGATTCCTTGCGACCTGACCTGGGGTTATTGCGACCTCGCCAACAAACCTGCCGACCTGGAAGGTTTCGCCGAAGACGCCGAAGAATTGCGCGCCCTGGGTTATCGCCACACAACGAGACTGCTGCAGGCCCACGAGATGCACAGCGTAGTGGGTTCGGATCGCTACGTGGGTGGCCTGATCGACATGGGCTCGGGCCACCTGCACCCGCTGAACCTGGCCCTGGGCGAAGCCGATGCGGCACAGCGCCTGGGGGTCGGCCTGTTCGAGCAATCGGCGGTCACGCGCATCGACTACGGCCCGGAAGTGACGGTACATACACAACAGGGCTCGGTCCGCGCCAAGACCCTGGTCCTGGGTTGCAATGCCTATCTCAATGGCCTCAACCAGGAACTGAGCGGCAAGGTGCTGCCGGCCGGCAGCTACATCATTGCCACACAACCCCTGAGCGAGGACCTGGCACAGCGTCTATTGCCACAGAACATGGCTGTCTGCGATCAGCGAGTGGCGCTGGATTACTATCGTCTTTCGGCGGACCGACGCTTGCTGTTCGGCGGCGCCTGTCATTATTCGGGGCGGGATCCGCAGGACATCGGCGCCTATATGCGTCCGAAGATGCTCAAGGTCTTCCCGCAACTGGCTGATGTGAAAATCGATTATCAGTGGGGTGGGATGATCGGCATCGGCGCCAATCGCCTGCCGCAGATCGGCCGGCTGAAGGATCAACCCAATGTGTATTTCGCCCAGGCTTACTCAGGCCATGGGGTGAATGCCACGCACCTGGCCGGCAAGTTGCTGGCCGAGGCCATCAGCGGGCAACAAAGCGGCAGGTTCGATCTGTTCGCCCGGGTGCCCCATATCACCTTCCCCGGCGGCAAATACTTGCGCTCGCCGCTGCTGGCGCTGGGCATGCTGTGGCACAGGATGAAAGAGCTGGTCTGATCCATGGTGGGGTGTGGCGAGGGCATCCAGACTCTCGCCATCCCCGTCTGCGCTTGGCGAGCGATTGCTCAAAGCCGCCAGAATGGCTTGAGCCCCTCCTCCCTCGCCTGTTCACGCGTCAACCCGATATCCCGTAACTGTTCGGGCGTCAGCTCCAGCAAGGCCTTGCGTGTATGCAAGCGATGCCAGAACAGGCCCCAGCGGCTCAGGCAGGCAGGCCCGCTGCGCAGCATTGGATTGCGCAACTCCCTTTCCTGCCCCGCCTGGAGTTCCTGACCGTGCAGCGCCAGCCGTACATCGCTCAAGCCGTTCATTTTCATCGCTCCTGTTTACTTGGGTAGCCAGAGCTTTCATGATGCGCGGACGGCCAAATGCAATACAGATTCAACCATTGTCTTTTAGAAGCATACAGATAAGGCTTTTCCGTCACTGAATCCTGTTTTTCCCGGCCAACTGTATCGGTATCGTTCTCACCTCTATCGAGAGTACGCCATGACCCTCTACGTGAACCTCGCCGAATTGCTCGGCACTCGCATCGAACAGGGCTTCTATCGTCCGGGCGACCGGCTGCCGTCGGTGCGGGCCCTGAGCGTGGAGCACGGGGTCAGCCTGAGTACGGTGCAGCAGGCCTACCGCGTATTGGAAGACAGCGGCCTGGCGATGCCGAAGCCCAAGTCCGGTTATTTCGTGCCGGTCAGCCGAGAATTGCCCGAGCTGCCGGCGGTTGGCCGCCCGGCCCAGCGTCCGGTGGACATCTCCCAATGGGACCAGGTGCTTGAACTGATACGTGCGGTACCGCGCAAGGACGTGGTACAGCTGGGGCGCGGCATGCCGGATATCCACTCACCGACCATGAAACCGCTGCTGCGCAGCCTGGCGCAAATCAGCCGCCGGCAGGATATGCCGGGGCTGTATTACGACAATATCTACGGCAACCTGGCACTGCGCGAGCAGATCGCCCGCCTGTTACTGGCTTGCGGCTGCACACTCGGGGCGGGTGACCTGATCGTCACTACCGGTTGCCACGAGGCGCTGTCGGTCAGCATTCGCGCCACTTGCGAGCAAGGCGATATCGTCGCGGTAGACTCCCCCAGCTTTCACGGCGCCATGCAGACCCTCAAGGGCCTGGGCATGAAAGCACTGGAAATCCCCACCGACCCACTGACCGGTATCAGCCTGGATGCATTGGAACTGGCGTTGGAACAGTGGCCGATCAAGGCCATACAGTTGACGCCCAGCTGTAACAACCCGCTGGGCTATATCATGCCGGACGCCAATAAACGCGCCCTGCTGACCCTGGCTCAACGCTTCGACGTGGCGATTATCGAAGACGATGTGTATGGGGAACTGGCCTACACCTATCCACGACCACGCACGATCAAATCCTTCGACGAAGACGGCCGAGTCCTGCTTTGCAGTTCGTTTTCCAAGACCCTGGCACCCGGCCTGCGGGTCGGCTGGGTAGCGCCGGGACGCTATCTGGAACGGGTGCTGCACATGAAATACATCAGCACCGGTTCCACCGCCCCGCAGCCGCAGATCGCCATCGCGGAGTTTCTCAAGGCCGGGCATTTCGAACCCCACTTGCGCCGGATGCGCACCCAGTACCAGCGCAATCGCGACGTGATGATCGATTGGGTCAGTCGCTACTTTCCGCCGGGCACCCGGGCCAGTCGCCCGCGGGGCAGCTTCATGCTGTGGGTCGAGTTGCCCGAAGGCTTCGATACGCTGAAGCTCAACCGGGTCCTGAACGACCAGGGCGTACAGGTCGCCGTCGGCAGCATCTTTTCCGCGTCGGGCAAATACCGCAATTGCCTGCGGATGAACTACGCTGCCAAACCAACGGCACAGATCGAAGAAGCCGTGCGCAGGGTCGGTGCGGCCGCCATCGCGTTGTTGAACGAAAGCCAACGCGACGTCGTCTGAACTTACGCAGGGAAGCAGCACCCGACAGCCGATAGATGCCAACTTGCGGAACGCTCCTACGTGAGACCCAGACCGATCCTGACTGCTCTACTGTTAATCGCCTCGCTGTTGGGTGGCTGCGCCAGTCTTGATGTCACTCGCGAGCCGTCCCAGGCGCTGCCGGCCTCACAGTCTTCCTTCGGCCGCTCGGTCCAGAGCCAGGCCGCCCCGCACGAGGGGCGCTCGGGGTTCCGCCTGCTGTCCGACAGCGCCGACGCCTTCTCCGCCCGCGCCGAGCTGATTCGCCAGGCCCAGAGCAGCCTGGATTTGCAGTACTACATCGTGCACGACGGCATCAGCACGCGGATGCTGGTGGATGAGTTGCTCAAGGCCGCCGACCGCGGCGTGCGAGTGCGGATCCTGCTGGACGACACCACCAGCGACGGCCAGGAGCAAATCATCGCCACCCTCGCCGCACATCCACAGATCGAGATCCGCCTGTTCAACCCGCTGCACCTGGGGCGCGCCACCGGTGTAACCCGTGGCCTGGGGCGCCTGTTCAACCTGTCGTTGCAGCATCGGCGGATGCACAACAAGCTCTGGCTGGCGGACAACAGCATGGCGATCGTCGGCGGGCGCAACCTGGGGGATGAATATTTCGATGCCGAGCCCAACCTCAACTTCACCGACATCGACCTGCTAGGCGTCGGCCCGGTAGCCGAACAGCTGGGACACAGCTTCGACCAGTACTGGAACAGTGCCCTGAGCAAGCCCATCGAGCAATTCCTGTCCCATCGCCCCACCGCCCAGGACCTGGCCAACAGTCGCCAACGCCTGCAGGAGTCCCTGGAACAGACGCACAAGGAGAACCAGGCGCTGTACCGACAGCTGACCACCTACAGGACTCAGCCACGCCTGGATATCTGGCGCACTCAGTTGATCTGGGCCTGGAACCAGGCATTGTGGGACGCCCCCAGCAAAGTGCTGGCCAAGGACGAGCCGGATCCGCAGTTGCTGTTGACCACGCAGTTGGGACCGGAGCTGACGGGGGTGCAGGACGAACTGATCATGATTTCGGCCTATTTCGTGCCCGGTCAGCCAGGGCTGGTGTACCTCACCAGCCGCGCCGATGCCGGAGTCTCGGTGAGCCTGCTGACCAACTCACTGGAAGCCACCGATGTACCCGCGGTGCATGGCGGTTATGCGCCCTATCGCAGGGCGTTGCTGGAGCATGGGGTACGCCTGTTCGAACTGCGCCGCCAACCCGGGGATACCGGAGGCAGCAGCCCCCACCTGTTCTACAGCAAGTCCTACGGCGAATCGGATTCCAGCCTGCACAGCAAGGCGATCATTTTCGACCGGCAGAAGTCCTTCATCGGGTCTTTCAATTTCGACCCGCGCTCAGTGCTGTGGAACACCGAGGTAGGCGTCCTGGTGGACAGCCCGGAACTTGCCGGCCAAGTGCGTGAGCTGGCCTTGCAAGGCATGGCGCCGCCGCTCAGCTATCAAGCCCGGCTCAAGGATGGCAGGCTCGTGTGGAGCACCGAGGACAACGGCAAACTGCACGACCTGGACAGCGAGCCGGGTAGCTGGTGGCGACGCTTCAACGCCTGGTTCGCCACCACCGTGGGACTGGAGCGAATGCTGTAGGCGCTGTGTCGCGCTTGCAGGATTCAGGCGGTCTGCGCGGTGCCAAACGCTCCCTGGCGCAACAACAGGATCACCAGCCCGAACGCTCCCACGGCCATGAACAAGGGCAGTGCATGGCCGCTGATCCACTGGCTGCCCGCGCCCGCCACCAAGGGGCCGATCAAGCAACCGATTCCCCACAGCTGGGCGATATGGGCATTGGCCCGCACCAGCGCATCGTCGCGATAACGCTCGCCGATCAGGATCAAGGACAAGGTGAACAATCCGCCCGCACTGGCACCGAACAGCACCCACAGGGGCCAGATCAGCAAGGTATCGATCAACAATGGAACAGCGAGGCTGGACAAGGTCAGCGCCACCGCGCAACCGGCGAACAGCGAGCGGCGCGACAACCGATCGGCCAAGGCTCCGATGGGCAGTTGCAACAAGGCATCACCCACAACCACCGTACTGACCATCGCCAAGGCGATATCGGCGCTGAACCCCTGGCGCAGGCAATACACCGGCAACAGCGTCAGGATCATCGCCTCGAACGCGGCGAACAGCGACACGGCCCAGGCAATCGCGGGCAAGCCCCGGCAGAAACCCCATAGATCCCTGAGCGTAACGCTGCAGGCTTCGCTGCTGGGAGCACCGCTACGGCCAAGCAATAACAGCGGCGAGACCAGCAGCAGGGCTACGCCCACCCAGAAGCCGTAATCGTGCTCGGTGCCCAAGGCGCCGAGCAGCAACGGACCAGACAGTTGGCTCAAGGCGTAGCTGCTGCCATACAGCGCCACAAGTCGGCCCCGCCACTGTTCAACGACCAACTGGTTGATCCAGCTCTCACCCAGAATGAACACCAGGGTCAGGACCACACCGATCAACAACCGCAATACCAGCCATACCGGATAGCTGGGCAACAGCGCCAGCATCCCGATGGACACCGCGCCGCCCCAAAGGCACAGGCGCATCAAGGCCGCCGTGCCGAAACGCGCCGCCAGGCGGCTCGACACCTTGGCACCGAGCAACACTCCCACGGCCGGCATGGCCGCCATCACTCCAATGGCAAACGAGCCATAGCCCCAGCTCTCCAGGCGCAGCGACACCAGCGGCATGCTTACGCCCAGGGCCAGGCCGACGCTCAGGACTGACGACAACACGGCGAAATAAGTCGCCCAACGCATTTCCACGCTCCTGTGGACAGTTATTCGCTTTTCAGTGTTCGCCCAAAACAAATGCGGGAGCGAGCTTGCTCGCGATGACGGCGCAACATTCAACAGAGTCGTCGACTGCCTTACCGCTATCGCGAGCAAGCTCGCCCCCACAAGGGACCCGGGCTACATGAAGCGCGGGGTCTTCGTTGTCAGAGCTTGATCCAGGTCGCCTTCAGCTCGGTGTATTTATCGAACGCATGCAGCGACTTGTCGCGTCCGTTGCCCGACTGCTTGAAGCCACCGAACGGCGCGGTCATGTCGCCGCCGTCGTACTGGTTTACCCACACGCTGCCGGCCCGCAGGGCCTTGGCGGTGAGGTGGGCCTTGGAGATGTCCCGGGTCCATACCGCCGCCGCCAGGCCATAGGGCGTGTCGTTGGCGATCTGGATGGCTTGCTCGGCGGTGTCGAAGGCGATGACCGACAAGACCGGGCCGAAGATCTCCTCCTGGGCGATTTTCATGGCATTGCTCACACCGTCGAAAATCGTCGGTTCGACGTAGGTGCCACCGGTTTCTTCCAGGATCCGCTTGCCGCCAGCCACCAGCTTGGCACCATCGCCATGACCGGCCTCGATGTAGGACAGCACGGTGTTCATCTGCTGGGTGTCCACCAGCGCACCGACCGTCGTGGCCGGATCCAGTGGATTACCCGGCTTCCAGCCCTTGAGGGCTTCGATCACCAGGGGCAGGAAAGTGTCCTTGATGGAGCGCTCCACCAGCAGGCGCGAGCCGGCGGTGCAGACTTCGCCCTGGTTGAAGGCAATGGCGCTGGCGGCCGCTTCGGCGGCGGCCTGCAGGTCCGGGGCATCGGCGAACACGATATTCGGACTCTTGCCACCGGCCTCCAGCCAGATGCGCTTCATGTTGGATTCGCCGGAATAGATCATCAACTGCTTGGCGATCCTGGTGGAACCGGTGAACACCAGCGTATCGACGTCCATGTGCAGGGCCAGGGCCTTGCCTACGGTATGACCATAGCCGGGCAACACGTTCAGCACGCCTTTCGGAATGCCCGCCTCGACAGCCAGGGCGGCGATACGGATAGCGGTCAGCGGGGATTTTTCCGAGGGCTTGAGTACCACCGAGTTACCGGTGGACAGCGCCGGGCCCAGCTTCCAGCAGGCCATCAACAGCGGGAAGTTCCACGGCACGATAGCTCCCACGACACCCACTGGCTCGCGGGTTACCAGGCCCAGTTGGTCGTGCGGGGTCGAGGCCACTTCGTCATAGAGTTTGTCGATGGCTTCGCCGCTCCAGCTCAATGCCTGGGCCGCACCGGGAACGTCGATGTTGAGCGAGTCGCTGATAGGCTTGCCCATGTCCAGGGTTTCGAGCAGGGCCAGCTCTTCGGCGTGCTGCTTGAGCAGGCCGGCGAAACGAATCATGGTGGCTTTGCGCTTGCTCGGCGCCAGGCGCGACCAGGCGCCGGAATTGAAGACGGCGCGTGCGTTCTCTACGGCTCGCTGGGCATCGGCAACGTCGCAGCTGGCGATCTTGCCCAGCAAACGGCCATCGACCGGGCTGACGCACTCGAAGGTTTCACCGGACACTGCATCGGTGTATTCGCCATTGATGAAGGCGCGGCCTTCAATGCGCAGATCGCGGGCACGCTGTTCCCAGTCGGCACGAGTCAGGGTGGTCATGCGAGTGTCCTCCTCTTATTGGAAAATAAACGCCGTGCTGCGCGCAGCGCTCAAGAATTCTGCCCGGCCAGCCTATTCGCGGCGTACGTTTTTGGCACAGGGCACCCGCCACCCTAAACCAGCCGCCCCTCAAGTTTCAATATATTTGACACAAGGCCAGTAAACGGCCTTGCGATGTTCATTTTAATAAACATAGACTCGGAACCTTCCAGGCATTCACCAGGGATTACGCAAATGAACATCCAGGACATCGTCGACTTCAGTCAGGCCAGCACCGCCGCCGACCGTTATCGCCCGGATCCGGCCAAGGTCCTCAAGGGTGACCCCGAGCAGGCCGTGTTCAACCACTACAACAGCCCTTGCAGGCAGATGAATGCTGGCGTGTGGGAAGGCGCCGTCGGTCAGTGGACCGTCAACTACACCGAGCATGAATACTGTGAGATCGTCCAGGGCGTATCCGTACTACGAGACCAGGAAGGCAATGCCAAGACCTTGCGGGCCGGCGACCGCTTCGTGATCCCGGCAGGTTTCAAGGGTACCTGGGAAGTGCTGGAACCGTGCCGCAAGATCTACGTGGTGTTCGAACAGAAGGCTTGAGCATGGGAGTCTTGCGGGCCTGACCTCACGGCGGACAGGTATTGCGGTGCGCTCCTGATCCGACAAGCAACAAAAAAGGCCCGTATCTCGCGATACGGGCCTTTTTCGTAAGAAGGAAAAATCAATTACTTGATTTTGCCTTCCTTGTAGATCACGTGCTTGCGAACAACCGGATCATATTTCTTGATCTCGATTTTGTCCGGGGTAGTACGCTTGTTCTTGTCGGTAGTGTAGAAGTGACCAGTACCGGCGCTCGAGATCAAACGAATCAATTCACGCATGATTAGCTCCCTTAAACCTTGCCATCGCGGCGAAGTTCGGCCAGCACGACATCAATGCCGCGCTTGTCGATGATACGCATGCCCTTGGCAGATACGCGCAGACGTACAAAACGTTTCTCGGACTCAACCCAGAAGCGGTGATGCTGCAGGTTCGGCAGGAAACGACGACGGGTTTTGTTGTTTGCGTGGGAAATGTTATTCCCAGTCACCGGACCCTTACCGGTAACTTGACAGACTCTAGACATGCCTCAGCCCTCTAAAACCACATGCCCAACCCGGCATGGGTTGGCCGCTTAATCTCTCAGTCATTTGGCGCCAGGCGCCGCGTTTCTTTAAGGGTCTTACCGGCTACACCTACAGTGAAGGAACCGGGCCCCTAGAAAAGAGCGCTGCTTTATACCAGAAAGACCTCGGTGCAACAACAGCCCGTGTGATTTGTCTTCATGAGAATGCATAGGCCTGCAGCCCCGGATCACTGGGGCAAAGGCTGGCGAGACCCATGACCGCTCGTCGCTGGATTGAGGTTTTTTCAACCGCCAGTGGGTTTCGCCTCATCAATTGACCTGCAAAGCCTGCCGGAAAAAGCAAAAAGGGGATAGTCATTTGCCAACGAGCCCACTAGGGTAGGCCTTTTCCAGACTGCACTCGCAGATGGGCCTCCGACCTGCACAAGGAACCTGCTCATGCGCCTCGCTGCCCTATCACTGTTGCTCGTCCCCCTGCTGGCCAGCCCCCTGGCCCAGGCCGCTGCCCTGAGCGTCTGCACCGAAGCCAGCCCGGAAGGGTTCGACGTCGTCCAATACAACTCCCTGACGACCACCAACGCCTCGGCCGACGTCCTGATGAACCGACTGGTGGATTTCGACACCGCCAGCGGCAAGGTGGTCCCCAGCCTGGCCGAACAGTGGGATATCTCGCCCGACGGCCTGACCTATGTGTTCAAGCTGCGGCCCAAGGTCAAATTCCATCGCACCGAATATTTCACTCCGCACCGCGAGCTGACCGCCGAGGACGTGAAGTTCAGTTTCGAGCGCATGCTGGATCCGGCCAACCCCTGGCATAAAGTCGCCCAGAGCGGTTTCCCCCACGCCCAATCCATGCAACTGCCGGCGCTGATCAAGAAGATCGACGCCCTCGACCCGCTGACCGTGCGCTTCACCCTTGACCACGCGGACTCGACCTTCCTGGCCACCTTGAGCATGGGGTTCGCCTCGATCTATTCGGCTGAATATGCCGACCAGTTGATGAAGGCCGGCACGCCGGAAAAACTCAACGGCCAGCCCATCGGCACCGGCCCGTTCATTTTCAACCGGTTCCAGAAGGATGCTTCGATCCGCTACAAGGCCAACAGCGACTATTTCGGCGGCAAGCCCCAGGTAGACCCGCTGGTCTTCGCCATCACGCCAGATGCGAACGTGCGCCTGCAGAAACTGCGACGCAACGAATGCCAGATCGCCCTCTCGCCCAAGCCGCTCGACGTACAGGCCGCCCGACAGGAGCCGACGTTGAAAGTGGAACAGACCGACGCCTTCATGACCGCTTTCGTAGCGATCAACAGCCAGCACCCACCGCTGGACAAACCCGAGGTCCGGCAGGCCATCAATCTCGCCTTCGACAAGGGCAGCTACCTCAAGACCGTCTTCGAAGGCACCGCCCAGGCGGCCAACGGCCCTTACCCGCCAAACACCTGGAGCTACGCCAAGAACCTGCCCGGCTACGCCCATGACCCGGCCAAGGCCCGCGACCTGCTGGCCAAGGCGGGCCTGAAGGACGGTTTCAAGACGACGATCTGGACCCGACCTTCCGGCAGCCTGCTGAACCCCAACCCCAGCCTCGGCGCACAACTGCTGCAATCGGACCTGGCGGAAATCGGCATCCAGGCCGAGATCCGCGTGATCGAATGGGGCGAGTTGATCCGCCGCGCCAAGGCCGGCGAGCACGACCTGCTGTTCATGGGCTGGGCCGGCGACAATGGCGACCCGGACAACTTCCTCACGCCGCAGTTTTCCTGCGCGGCGGTCAAGTCCGGCACCAACTTCGCTCGCTATTGCAATGCCGACCTGGACAAGCTGATCGCAGCCGGCAAGACCACCAGCGAACAGGGCGTGCGCACCAAGCTCTATGAGCAGGCCCAGGCACAGATCCAGCAACAGGCCCTATGGCTGCCCCTGGCGCACCCCACCGCCTTCGCGCTGGCTCGCAAGGAAGTCCAGGGTTACGCGGTCAGCCCGTTTGGTCGACAGGATTACTCGAAGGTCAATCTCAAGCCGTAAGCCGCAAGCCGCAAGCTCAGATCACACCCTGCCCTGGACTTGCGGCTTGAAGCTGACAGCTTGCCACCGCCTCACATCCACCCAGACTCCGCCATGGACAGCGGCTCCCCGTCGCCCACGATGAAATGATCGAGCACCCGCACATCGATCAGTTCCAGCGCCTCCTGGAGGCGCTCGGTGAGGACCCGGTCGGCCTGGCTCGGCTCGGTGTTGCCCGAAGGATGGTTGTGACACAGGATCAGCGCGGCGGCATTGTGGGCCAGGGCGCGCTTGACCACTTGCCGCGGATAGACGCTGGCGCTGTCGATTGAACCGCGAAACAGCGCTTCGTAGGCCAGCACCCGGTGTCGCGAATCCAGGAACAGGCAACCGAACACTTCATGGGGTTCATGGCGCAGCATGGCCTTGAGGTAATCACGCACGGCCAACGGGCTCTCCAGCACCGACGCGCGGCGCAGATCCTGGGCCAGGTGCCGGCGTCCCATCTCCAGGATCGCCTGCAATTGCGCGAATTTCGCCGGCCCCAGGCCCAACTGCGCGCTGAACGTTCGCAGGTCGGCCTCCAGCAGCACGCGCACGCAACCGAATTGCCGCAGCAGGTGTCGAGCGAGGTCCACCGCGCTTTTGCCCGAAACACCGGTTCGCAGGAAAATCGCCAGCAACTCGGCGTCGGAAAGACTCGCCGGGCCCAACTCCAACAACTTTTCCCGGGGCCGCTCGGCCGCCGGCCAATCACGAATACTCATAGGACCTCCCTGGTCAGTGGTGCGCCGCTGTTCCATAGCGGACGCTGTGATATCGTAGCCCATCTTTTTTGCAGGCGATTTGCACCCTGGCAAGCGGTTGCCAAGAGGTTCGCCTTGCACTGACCACTGAAATCGAAAGGCAGGCCTATGCAGCGGCTGTATCGGAAACGCATCGTTCTGGGCGTCGGCGGCGGCATTGCCGCCTACAAGAGCGCCGAGCTGGTTCGCCGACTCATCGACCAGGGCGCGGAAGTACGGGTCGTCATGACCCGCGGCGGCAGTGAGTTCATCACTCCGCTGACCATGCAGGCCCTGTCCGGGCACCCGGTCCACCTGGATCTGCTCGACCCGGCGGCCGAAGCCGCCATGGGGCATATCGAGCTGGCCAAGTGGGCCGACCTGGTGCTGATCGCACCGGCCACCGCCGACCTGATCGCCCGCCTGGCCCAAGGCATCGCCGACGACCTGTTGACCACCCTGGTGCTCGCCACCGACGCGGTGGTCGCGGTCGCGCCGGCGATGAACCAGGCCATGTGGCGCGACCCGGCCACCCAGGCCAACCTGCAACTGCTCGAAAGCCGCGACCTGAAAGTCTTCGGCCCGGCCTCCGGCAGCCAGGCCTGTGGGGATGTCGGCATGGGTCGCATGCTCGAAGCAACCGACCTGGCCCAATGCGCCGCCGATTGCTTCAAGCGCCAGGCGCTGACCGGCAAACACGTGCTGATCACCGCCGGCCCCACCCAGGAAAACATCGACCCGGTGCGCTACATCACCAACCACAGCTCCGGGAAAATGGGCTTCGCCCTGGCCGAAGCCGCCGTGGAAGCCGGCGCCCGGGTCACCCTGATCACCGGCCCGGTGCACCTGCCGACGCCGGACCGGGTGACCCGCATCGACGTGGTCAGCGCCCGGGACATGCTGGCGGCCTGCGAAGCGGCCATCCCTTGCGACCTGTTCATCGCCTCGGCGGCGGTTGCGGACTACCGTCCCGAGGTCGTCGCCCCACAAAAATTGAAGAAAGACCCTACAAGCGGCGACGGCCTGTTATTACAAATGGTCCGCAACCCGGATATTCTTGCCACCATCGCCACCCGTCCCGACCGCCCTTTCAGCGTCGGCTTCGCCGCCGAAACCGAAAACCTGCTCGATTACGCCGCGCGCAAGCTCAAGGACAAGAATCTGGACTTGATCGTCGCCAACGACGTCGCCAACCCGAGCATCGGCTTCAACAGCGAAGAAAACGCCTGCAGCGTGATCGACCGCCAGTTGCACGCCACCCTTTTCGCCCAGACCAGCAAGGGCAAGATCGCCCGCCAACTGATCACTTTTATCGCCGAACGGCTGAACCAGGTTTAATTTTCCATGCACGCTCTACAAGCCAAGATCCTCGACCCCCGCATCGGCAGCGAATTCCCGCTGCCGCAGTACGCCACACCGGGCTCCGCCGGTCTCGACTTGCGGGCCATGCTCAAGCAGGACACCATCCTGGAACCAGGCCAGACCCTGCTGATTCCCACCGGTCTGTCGGTGTACATCGGCGATCCGGGCCTGGCCGCTCTGATCCTGCCGCGTTCGGGCCTGGGTCATAAGCACGGTATCGTGCTGGGCAACCTGGTGGGCCTGATCGATTCCGACTACCAGGGTGAGCTGATGGTTTCGTGCTGGAACCGTGGCCATACGACATTCAACATCGCGGTGGGCGAACGCATCGCCCAACTCGTGCTCGTACCGGTGGTCCAGGCCCACTTCGAACTGGTCGAGGAATTCGACGAGAGTCAGCGCGGCGCAGGCGGTTTCGGGCACTCGGGCAGCCACTGACCGGTGAGATCGGCCGGGCGTCCTGCCCGGCCGGTTTATTAAGCTTCTGTTTCAGGGCAAAAAATGCGCAATGGCTTTCTGCTAGGTTTCCCATCCGGAATCAATGTATTAGGCGTGCGAGGCCGGGGTAACGCTGTCTCATGGCACTTTCCCACCACGAACTCTCTGTCAAAAACGCCGTCATACCCTTCAGCTTGAGCCTGCCGACGCTGTCCGTCGGCCTGTCCAGTCACCTTCTGATAGAGCGCCCCGTCCATGAACACCCCAGCCGCAATCGCCCCGATCTTCCCTGACAGCATCTTCCGCGCCTACGACATCCGTGGCGTGGTGCCGGAGACGCTGACCGCCGAAACCGCCTACTGGATCGGTCGTGCCATCGGTTCCCAGAGCCTGGCCCAAGGCGAACCCAACGTATGCGTCGGTCGCGATGGCCGCCTGTCCGGCCCCGAACTGGTCGAACAACTGATCAAGGGCATTGCCGACAGCGGCTGCCACGTCAGCGACGTGGGCCTGGTCCCGACCCCTGCGCTGTACTACGCCGCCAATGTGCTGGCAGGTAAATCCGGCGTGATGCTCACCGGCAGCCACAACCCGTCCAACTACAACGGCTTCAAGATCGTGATCGCTGGCGACACCCTTGCCAACGAGCAGATCCAGGCCCTGCATACCCGCCTCAAGACCAACGACCTGAGCAGCGGCAAGGGCAGCGTGACCAAGGTCGATATCCTCGAGCGCTACAACGACGAAATCGTCAAGGACGTGAAACTCGCCCGTCGCCTGAAAGTGGTGGTCGATTGCGGCAACGGCGCGGCCGGCGTGATCGCCCCGCAACTGATCGAAGCCCTGAACTGCGAGGTCATCCCGCTGTTCTGCGACGTGGATGGCAACTTCCCCAACCACCATCCGGACCCGGGCAAGCTGGAAAACCTCGAAGACCTGATCGCCAAGGTCAAGGAAACCAATGCCGACCTGGGCCTGGCCTTCGACGGTGACGGCGACCGCGTAGGCGTAGTGACCAATACCGGCAGCGTGGTGTTCCCCGACCGTCTGTTGATGCTGTTCGCCAAGGATGTGGTGGCTCGCAACCCCGACGCGGAAATCATCTTCGACGTCAAATGCACCCGTCGCCTGGTGCCGCTGATCAAGGAATATGGTGGTCGCCCCCTGATGTGGAAGACCGGTCATTCGTTGATCAAGAAGAAAATGAAGCAGAGCGGCGCCCTGCTGGCTGGCGAGATGAGCGGCCACATCTTCTTCAAGGAGCGCTGGTTCGGTTTTGACGACGGTATCTACAGTGCCGCGCGCCTGCTGGAGATCCTCAGCAAGGAGCCTGCGAGCGCCGAAGCGCTGTTCGCGACCTTCCCGAACGATATTTCTACGCCGGAAATCAATATCCATGTGACCGAAGAGAGCAAATTCAGCATCATTGATGCACTGCACGACGCTCAATGGGGCGAAGGGGCCGAGCTGACCACCATCGACGGTGTACGGGTCGACTATCCCCATGGCTGGGGCCTGGTTCGCGCATCCAACACCACACCGGTGCTGGTATTGCGTTTCGAGGCCGATAACGAAGCCGAACTGCAGCGCATCAAGGATGTGTTCCACACCCAACTCAAACGTGTTGCACCCGATCTCAAACTACCGTTCTGACTTTTTGAAGCTCCGGAGCCCTGAATGACCCTCGAACGCGAAGCCGCCACCAATACCGCCAAGGTTCTGTCCGAAGCGTTGCCGTATATCCGACGCTACGTCGGCAAGACCCTGGTGATCAAATATGGCGGCAACGCGATGGAGAGCGAGGAGCTGAAGACCGGCTTCGCCCGCGACATCGTGCTGATGAAGGCCGTGGGCATCAACCCGGTGGTAGTACATGGTGGTGGCCCGCAGATCGGTGACCTGCTCAAGCGCCTGTCGATCGAAAGCCACTTCATCGATGGCATGCGCGTCACCGACGCGCAGACCATGGATGTGGTGGAAATGGTCCTCGGCGGCCAAGTCAACAAGGACATCGTCAACCTGATCAACCGCCATGGCGGCAGCGCCATCGGCCTGACCGGCAAGGACGCCGAGCTGATCCGGGCGAAGAAACTCACCGTTACCCGCCAGACACCGGAAATGACCCAGCCGGAAATCATCGACATCGGTCACGTGGGCGAAGTGGTCGGCATCAACACCGACCTGCTGAACCTGCTGGTCAAGGGCGACTTCATCCCGGTGATCGCGCCGATCGGCGTGGGCGCCAATGGAGAGTCGTACAACATCAACGCCGACCTGGTGGCCGGCAAGGTCGCCGAAGCCCTGAAGGCCGAAAAACTGATGTTGCTGACCAACATCGCCGGTTTGATGGATAAGTCGGGCAAGGTCCTGACCGGGCTGTCGACCCAACAGGTCGACGACCTGATAGCCGACGGCACTATCTACGGCGGCATGCTGCCGAAGATCCGCTGCGCGCTGGAAGCGGTACAGGGCGGCGTGGGCAGCTCGTTGATCATCGACGGCCGGGTACCGAACGCCATCCTGCTGGAAATCTTCACCGATACCGGCGTGGGTACGTTGATCAGCAATCGCAAGCGTCCTTAAGCGATATCGGTAAAAAAAGACCCCGCTCAACGGGTTGAGCGGGGTCTTTTTTTGACTATTGCGGGAGCGAGCTTGCTCGCGATAGCAGTGGGTCAGTCAATATCAATGCTGAATGATAAGCCGCTATGGCGAGCAAGCACGCTCCCACAAGGCTTGGCACAGGCCTTTTAAACACCGAACTGCGCCCGGTAGGCCTCCACCGCCGGCAGATGCTGCTTGAGCTGCGGATCGTCGGCCAGGAACTCCAGGACCTGATTCAGCGACACGATGCTGATCACTGGGATGCCGAAATCACGCTCCACTTCCTGGATCGCCGACAGTTCGCCGTTACCGCGCTCCTGGCGGTTCAGGGCGATCAGCACACCGGCGGCCTTGGCGCCTTCCTGTGAAGCGATGATCTGCATCACCTCGCGGATGGCGGTGCCGGCGGTGATCACGTCGTCGATGATCAGTACGTCACCGGTCAGCGGCGCGCCCACCAGGCTGCCCCCTTCGCCATGGGCCTTGGCTTCCTTGCGGTTGAAGCACCAGGGCAGGTCGCGGCCGTGGTGTTCGGCCAGGGCGACGGCGGTGCTGGCGGCCAGCGGGATACCTTTATAGGCGGGGCCGAACAGGACGTCGAACGAAATACCACTCTCGACAATGGCCGCCGCGTAGAAACGCCCCAGCTGCGCCAGGGCCGAACCGCTGTTGAACAGGCCGGCATTGAAGAAATACGGGCTCGTACGCCCGGACTTGAGGGTGAACTCACCGAAGCGCAGAACGCCGCGATCGATGGCAAAACGAATGAAATCGCGTTGATACGCCTGCATGAAAAAAAGCCTCAGATACCGCGGATTTAGCTAAATAGGTAGACGGCGTGTATCATACACGCACGTGATTTTTGGGGCCATTTATGCGGATCATCAGTGTGAACGTCAATGGTATTCAGGCTGCAGTGGAGCGAGGTTTGCTCAGTTGGCTGCAAGCACAGAATGCCGACGTCATCTGCCTGCAGGACACCCGCGCCTCCGCCTTTGAACTGGACGATGCAGCCTTCCAACTGGATGGTTACTTCCTTTATGCCTGCGATGCCGAAGTCCCCGCCCAAGGTGGCGTGGCCTTGTACTCGCGGCTGCAACCGAAGGCTGTCATCAACGGTCTCGGTTTCGAGACGGCGGACCGCTACGGGCGCTACCTGCAAGCCGATTTCGACAAGGTCAGCATCGCGACCTTACTGCTCCCGTCGGGGCAGAACGGCGATGAAGATTTGAATCAGAAATTCAAGTTGATGGACGACTTCGCCCGTTATCTGGATAAACAGCGGCGCAAACGTCGCGAGTACATCTATTGTGGCTCGCTGTACGTGGCGCAACAGAAGCTGGATATCAAGAACTGGCGCGACAGCCAGCAATCGCCTGGCTTCCTGGCGCCGGAACGGGCCTGGATGGACGAGATCATCGGCAACATGGGTTATGTCGATGCCCTGCGTGAAGTCAGCCGCGAAGGCGACCTGTACAGCTGGTGGCCAGACAACGAACAGGCCGAGATGCTCAACCTCGGCTGGCGTTTCGACTATCAGCTGCTGACGCCAGGCTTGCGCCGTTTCGTACGCAGCGCACGCCTGCCCCGCCAGCCACGGTTCTCGCAGCACGCACCGTTGATCGTGGACTACGACTGGACGCTGACGATCTGAGTGTCGTCCGGCCGCCACAAAAAAACCGACAGAACTGTCGGTTTTTTTGTGAGCGACCATTTTTTCGATAAGGGAAGCGAACCTGCTCGCCTCCCCTATCAATGACTAGCTGATCATTATTTGATCAGCCGCCAAGTGAACGGATACCGATACGGCTGCCCCTCGTTGGCCTTGACCCCGGCAATGATGGTCAACACCAGCGCACCAATGGCGATCAGTCCGAACAGGAAGAAACCGATCACCACGAGCATCAGCAGGAAACTGATCATCGAAGCGATCGCCACGGTGATCTGGAAGTTCAGTGCTTCCTTGCCCTGGGCATCGATGAACGGGTCAGACTCGCGCTTGACCTGCCAGAGCACCAGGGGCCCGATCAGCGTACCGAACGGAATCACGATGCCCAGCAGGGCGGACAGGTGGCAAAACATTGCCCACTGACGTGCCTCCTGGCTTGGCTTAGGCAGCAGGACTTGCTCATCACTCATGTCGCTCTCCTTGTCTGAAGCGTGTCACGATCAGTCGGCCAGTACGGCCTTTTGCAGTTCGAAGATCTCGTTCATGCCTTTCTTCGCCAGCTCCAGCATAGCGTTCAATTCTTCAGGCTGGAACGGCGCGCCTTCGGCGGTGCCCTGCACCTCGATGAAGCCACCGGTGCTGGTCATGACCACGTTCAGGTCGGTCTCGGCGGCGGAGTCTTCCAGGTAGTCCAGGTCCAGCACCGGCTCACCCTGATACATGCCCACGGACACCGCGCCGATCATCTGCTTGAGAGGATCGCCGCCCTTGAGACCGCCACGCTTCTTGATGACTTTCAAGGCATCGACCAGCGCGACCATGGCACCGGTGATGGACGCGGTGCGGGTCCCGCCGTCGGCCTGGATCACGTCGCAATCGACATACAGCGTCACATCGCCCAGCTTGGACATGTCCAGGGCGGCGCGCAGCGAACGGCCGATCAGGCGCTGGATTTCCAAGGTCCGGCCACCCTGCTTGCCACGGCTGGCTTCGCGCTGGTTCCGCTCGCCGGTGGCACGCGGCAGCATGCCGTATTCGGCGGTCAGCCAGCCTTGACCCTGGCCCTTGAGAAACCGTGGCACGCCGTTTTCGACGCTCACCGTGCAGATGACTTTGGTATCACCGAATTCGACCAGTACAGATCCCTCGGCGTGTTTGGTGTAGTTGCGGGTAATGCGGATCGAGCGAAGCTGATCGGCAGCGCGACCACTTGGACGTTTCATAGGGGACACCTGTACAGAGGACGGAAAACTGCCGGCATTATAGAGCCGTGAGCCTGCGGAGGGCAGTTCTAAAAAACCGGTGCGACGAGCGAAGCCTCTCCCGGGCCCGGCCGACGGGCTGCAGCGCTTTGTCACATGCTCGGTTTGGGGCATGCGCCCCACTGCGCTACAATCCTGCGCCTTTGCGGCCCTTCGGCTTTAATTCATAGATTCCAGGCCTCACGACCACCGTCGTGCCCAGCCTGCATTGCGAGGAACCCCCATGGTGCACAGCATGACCGCCTTCGCCCGCGTCGAAAAAGCCGGCGCACAAGGCACGCTGAGCTGGGAGCTGCGCTCGGTCAACAGCCGTTACCTGGAGCCCCACCTGCGCCTGCCTGAATCCTTCCGCGACCTCGAAGGCGGCGTACGCGAAGCGCTGCGCCAGGGCCTGTCCCGGGGCAAGCTTGAATGCACCCTGCGCTTCACCGAGGAAAACACCGGCAAGACCCTCCAGGTAGATCGCGAGCGCGCCGCGCAACTGGTGGCCGCCGCCGAAACCGTCGCCAGCCTGATCAAGAACCCCGCCGCCCTCAACCCTCTGGAAGTGCTGGCCTGGCCCGGCGTGCTGGTGGGTGACGCCAGCGATCCCCAGGCTCTCAACGCCGAGGCACTGGCTTTGTTCAACCAGGGATTGCAGGAGCTCAAGGCCGGGCGCGAGCGCGAAGGTGCGGAACTGGCCCGGCTGATCAACGAACGCTTGACCGCCATCGAGGAAGACGTGGCGACCCTGCGCGAACTGGTCCCGCAGATGCTGGCCACCCAGCGTCAGAAAGTGCTCGACCGTTTCACCGACATGAAGGCCGAGCTGGACCCCCAGCGCCTGGAACAGGAAATGGTCATGCTCGCACAGAAGAGCGACGTGGCCGAAGAACTGGATCGCCTGAGCACCCACATCATCGAAGTGCGCCGGGTGCTCAAGTCCGGCGGCGCGGCCGGCCGCCGCCTCGACTTCCTGATGCAGGAGCTCAACCGCGAAGCCAACACACTGGGCTCCAAGGCCTTCGACCCGCGCAGTACCCAGGCTGCGGTCAACCTCAAGGTGTTGATCGAGCAGATGCGCGAACAAGTGCAGAACATTGAGTAAGGCTAACCCGACATGACCCACAGCACCGGCACTCTCTACATCATCTCCGCGCCCTCGGGCGCCGGCAAGACCAGCCTGGTCAAGGCACTGATCGACGCCGAGCCGCAGATCCGCGTCTCCGTCTCCCACACCACCCGCGCCATGCGCCCGGGCGAAGTGAACGGCGTGAACTATCACTTCGTCGACCGCGAAGAGTTCGTGAGGATGGCCGAGCACGGCGACTTCCTGGAGCGTGCCGAAGTCTTCGGCAACCTCTACGGCACCTCGCAGAGCTTCTTGCAGCAGACCCTGGACGAAGGCCACGACCTGATCCTGGAAATCGACTGGCAAGGTGCCGAACAGGTGCGCAAGCTGATGCCCCAGGCCCGTTCGATCTTCATCCTGCCACCGAGCCAGGAAGCGTTGCGCCAGCGCCTGACCAATCGCGGCCAGGACAGCGACGACATCATCGAAGGCCGGATGCGCGAAGCGGTCAGCGAAATGAGCCACTACGTGGACTACGATTACCTGATCATCAACGACGATTTTGCCCACGCACTGGACGACCTCAAGGCGATTTTCCGCGCCAGCCAGCTGCAACAGAAACGCCAGCAACAACGTTTCGGCAAATTGCTGGCTGAATTATTGGGCTGAACAGCCCTTCCCAAAACCGTTGCGACGGCCTTACATTGGTACTCGCAGCGCGCCGAGGGGTTTGGTTAAAAAATCAGCGCTTCCCTAAACGCTGGTGTTTTTTTAAACTGTCGAGTCCGCTCGCCCAACCGGGCAGCGCGCATATTGCATTCGCTCCGAGGAATACCATGGCCCGCGTAACCGTTGAAGACTGCCTAGAACACGTGGAAAACCGCTTTGAGCTGGTCATGCTCTCTACCAAGCGGGCCCGTCAGCTGGCCACCGGTGGCAAAGAGCCGTTGGTCCAGTGGGAAAACGACAAGCCTACCGTGGTAGCGCTGCGTGAAATCGCCGAAGGCCTGATGAGCTACGAGTTCATCGCCAATGCCGAAATCGTTGAAGACGAGCCGCTGTTCGCAGCGTTCGAGGACGAGTCCAACGAGGCGGTCTAAGCCTATGCCTGGTCGACGTAGCACGGCGCGGGGTCACAGCAAACGGCAGGAGTCATCATGCCGAGCATAGACGCCCTCGCCGATCGCTTATCGGCCTACCTCGGCAAGGACCAGGTCAACCTGGTCCGCCGAGCCTATTTCTACGCCGAACAAGCCCACGACGGCCAACGCCGCCGCAGCGGCGAGGCGTACGTCACGCATCCCCTTGCCGTGGCGAACATCCTTGCCGACATGCACATGGACCATCAGAGCCTGATGGCGGCCATGCTCCATGACGTGATCGAAGACACCGGCATCGCCAAGGAAGCACTGCAAGCGCAGTTCGGCGAAACCGTGGCCGAACTGGTCGACGGAGTCAGCAAGCTGACCCAGATGAACTTCGAGACCAAGGCCGAGGCCCAGGCCGAGAACTTCCAGAAAATGGCCATGGCCATGGCCCGCGACATCCGCGTGATCCTGGTCAAGCTCGCCGACCGCCTGCACAACATGCGCACCCTGGAAGTGCTGTCCGGTGAAAAACGCCGGCGCATCGCCAAGGAAACCCTGGAAATCTACGCACCCATCGCCAACCGCCTGGGCATGCATGCGATCCGCATCGAATTCGAAGACCTCGGCTTCAAGGCCATGCACCCGATGCGTTCGGCGCGGATCAACCAGGCCGTCAAGCGCGCCCGGGGCAACCGCAAGGAAATCGTCAACAAGATCGAGGAGTCGTTGAGCCACTGCCTGGCCATCGACGGCATCGAAGGCGAAGTCAGCGGCCGGCAGAAACACCTCTACGGCATCTACAAGAAAATGCGCGGCAAGCGCCGGGCCTTCAACGAGATCATGGACGTGTACGCGTTCCGGATCATCGTCGACAAGGTCGACACCTGCTACCGCGTACTGGGTGCTGTGCATAATTTGTACAAACCGTTGCCGGGGCGCTTCAAGGACTACATCGCGATCCCCAAGGCCAACGGCTACCAGTCGCTGCACACCACGTTGTTCGGCATGCACGGCGTACCGATCGAGATCCAGATCCGTACCCGTGAAATGGAAGAAATGGCCAACAACGGCATCGCCGCCCATTGGCTCTACAAGTCCAGCGGCGACGAACAGCCCAAGAGCACCCATGCCCGGGCCCGACAGTGGGTCAAGGGCGTGCTCGAAATGCAGCAGCGGGCCGGCAACTCCCTTGAATTCATCGAGAGCGTGAAGATCGACCTGTTCCCGGACGAGGTCTACGTGTTCACGCCCAAGGGCCGGATCATGGAGCTGCCCAAGGGCTCCACGGCGGTGGACTTCGCCTATGCGGTGCATACCGACGTCGGCAACAGCTGCATCGCCTGCCGGATCAACCGTCGCCTGGCGCCGCTGTCCGAGCCGCTGCAAAGCGGCTCCACCGTGGAAATCGTCAGCGCCCCCGGCGCGCGGCCGAACCCGGCGTGGCTCAACTTCGTGGTCACCGGCAAGGCCCGCACCCACATCCGTCACGCCCTGAAACTGCAGCGCCGCTCCGAATCCATCAGTCTGGGCGAACGCCTGCTGAACAAAGTGCTGAACGGCTTTGACAGCTCCCTGGACAAGATCCCGGCCGAGCGCGTGCAGGTGATGCTCAACGAGTACCGCCTCGAACTCATCGAAGACCTGCTCGAAGACATCGGCCTGGGCAACCGCATGGCCTATGTGGTCGCCCGCCGCCTGCTCGGTGAAGGCGAACAGTTGCCAAGCCCTGAAGGCCCGCTGGCGATTCGCGGCACCGAAGGCCTGGTGCTCAGCTACGCCAAGTGCTGCACGCCGATCCCGGGCGACCCTATCGTCGGACACCTGTCCGCCGGCAAGGGCATGGTGGTGCACCTGGACAACTGCCGCAACATCAGCGAAATCCGCCACAACCCGGAAAAATGCATCCAGCTCTCCTGGGCCAAGGATGTCACCGGCGAATTCAACGTCGAGCTGCGAGTCGAGCTTGAACACCAGCGCGGCCTGATCGCCCTGCTGGCCAGCAGTGTCAACGCCGCCGACGGCAATATCGAGAAAATCAGCATGGACGAACGCGATGGCCGCATCAGCGTCGTCCAACTGGTGGTCAGCGTGCACGACCGCGTGCACCTGGCCCGCGTGATCAAGAAACTGCGCGCCCTGGCCGGGGTCATCCGCATCACCCGCATGCGCGCGTAGCCCACCCATAACAAGGAGTCCTCATGACCAAGACCGTTATCACCAGCGACAAGGCCCCGGCCGCCATCGGCACCTATTCCCAGGCGATCAAGGCAGGCAACACCGTGTACATGTCGGGCCAGATCCCACTGGACCCGAAAACCATGGAGCTGGTGGAAGGCTTCGAAGCCCAGACCGTGCAGGTATTCGAAAACCTGAAAGCCGTGGCCGAAGCGGCCGGCGGTTCGTTCAAGGACATCGTCAAGCTCAACATCTTCCTCACCGACCTGAGCCACTTCGCCAAGGTCAACGAGATCATGGGCAAGTACTTCGAACAGCCCTACCCTGCCCGCGCGGCCATCGGCGTAGCCGCCCTGCCCAAGGGCGCGCAGGTCGAGATGGATGCCATCCTGGTCATCGAGTAACAAGGCCGGCGCAGCGTCCCCCGCTGCGCCGTTTTCGTTTTGAAAGGATTTCACCATGCGCAAAGCGCTTGCTCTCCCGCTGCTCGCCCTTCTCCTGGCCGGCTGCGCCAGCGACCCCGCCGACCGTGATATCAGCGGCACCTGGATCAACCAGGCGGCCATCGACGCTGCCGCCAAGGGCGGGCCGCTGCGCGAAGCGCTGCAGGCCTATGGCCCGAACCTGGAATGGGACGTCAACACCCGGGCCGGCCAGGCGCGCTACACCAATGGTTTTGAAAACGTCGAAGGCAAGCTGCTGGGCGAAGAAGACGGCGCGTGGAAAGTCGATTTCTATGGCAGCTCCGCCAGCGAACTCAAGCGCGACGGCGATCAGCTGAACCAGGCCGCCACCGAGAACGAACCCGAACAAGTCTTCGACCGTGCCCAGGTTCAGGTCCCGGCAGGCGCTCCCCTGGGTGCCAGCTTCGAACGCACCCTGTACGCCGCCTACCTGGGCGGCACCTGGCACATCCAAAGCGGCCCCGGCCAGGGCGCCACCGTGCAATTCCAGCCCGACGGCCAGGTCAGCGGCCTACCGGGCGCCGACCGCTATGCCCTGTGCCTGGCAGGCGACTGCGCCTCCATGAGCGGCGGCAACGACAACATCTGGCTGCAACAGAATGGCCAGGGCAACACCTGGATCTTCGCCCGCAATGGCAAGACGCTGGAAATCTTCCAGACCGTGAACGCGGCACTGGCGGATGAAATGCCGTCGTTCTCGCCGGGCAACCGACAGTGGGTATTGGAACAGCAATAAGCTGGACCTGAGCCTTTCAATCCTCTGCTCGCGATAGCGCGGTGAAGCGCCGCAGCCATCGCGAGCAAGGTTGACTGATCGATGCCGGTGCGACTGCCGCTAGCGAACTCAGTAGACCAGTTACCCACCCAATGAATCTCTATCGCACATTCTCTCGCCGATACCCCCCCAGCGGCGCCCCTCCCCTGAATACGCCGGAAGGCGACCCGCACCCAGCCCAGATTTTCTAGGATCCAAGGTTTTTCACTTCAGTAGTGCCCAATTCAGGCGGTCGACGCGTGTGATGTATATAGGCAGTAGAGAGCGAGATGGGGTCATTAAGACCTCCTCCCTAGTCTTTAAGACAACTCTAGTAAGTTGTCATAAAGACACCTCATGCTCTCAACCTGCTGATTTTATTAGCATCATGCTGCTGGCACAGAAAATGTAAAAAGCAATGCGGTTATTTCAATGATCGCGGAGCAGCGTAATGGACAGTGAGTACGACAATCGCATTGCAGTGGTAACGGGGGCCAGTTCAGGCATCGGCCTGGCCGTGGTGCAGCAGCTGCTGACTCAGGGCGCGTTGGTGGTGGCAATGGCGCGAGGGCGAGGCGGACTTACCGAACTCAAGGATATCCATGGAGATCGCCTGCATCTGTTCAAGGGCGATGTCACCTCGATGGCTGACCTGGAAGGGCTGGCGCGCTACAGCAGCGGTCTCGGCCCGGTGGATTTCCTGGTGCCCAATGCGGGAGTGGCAATCTTGGAAAACAGTCTGGACAGCACTGGTTTTGCCCGCAATTGGGAGGTGAACGGAGCAGGAGCACTAAACACCTTATCGGTATTACGTTCGCAATTGGCAACGTCCGCTTCGGTGGTATTCATCGGAACCTTTCTCAGCGCGCTGGCATTTCCAGGCCTTGCCGGCTACATCGCTTCAAAAGCGGCATTGACCGCTCATGCACGCACGCTGGCGGTGGAACTGGCCAGTGCGGGCATCCGGGTCAACGTTGTATCGCCGGGGCCAACCGCGACGCCGATCTGGAGGACGTTAGGGCTGGACAATGCTCAATTGTCGGCGGTAGCGGAAGCGGTTAATGAACGCTTGATCGGAGGCGAGTTTCTCCAGCCTGAGGCAGTGGCCGATGTGATCCTGTTGCTGCTGTCCAACCGCTCACGCGGTATCTATGGACAGGACATTGTGGTGGACGGCGGCTACACACTGCGCTAGATGCAGCGACATATCGAATGACTTACAACGCGTGATGATGCTGGGCTGCGCACCCATGGACCGGCTGCGAACGAAGCATCTGCCCGAAGAGCGAGGCAGGTGCTTCTGATCAACCGGTATCCATTACGCTCCAGAATCCGCGACATTATCTTCACGGCTCTCGCCTCGCCAGATCAGGAAGATGTGAATCGCATCCACGATTACCGGTTCGATCCGGCTGATGTTCCGTAAAGGCAGCCTTGCGAAAAGCTGCTCTAGATGGCGCCCCCCCTGAAAAACCCGATACAACGCATCAGTTTTTTCATCGGTCCCACTTGCCGTTATCGCGGCTCGACGTTATCCAACGCCCGATTCGCCAGCAACGTACCCAGCTCGATCAATTGCTGAATTCCATGGGCAACATGGCGGCGGGAGCCATCCAGTTCGAAAGCCAAGTCGCTGACCATGGCATCCGCACAAGCCGGCGGATTCTGGCGTAGTCGTAGGCAGAGGCGCAAAGCGGCGTGGCCTGGTGGAAGCCTGGCAGTCAGGAGATGAAGCACGCGGCGGGAGCCTCTCATTGCCCTGGCCGCCAGGCTTTGATCTATGGTGTCGAATCGCTCTGCCACAAGGCAGCGGCGCAATCCACCACTTCGCTTGGAAGAGAAACCATGCTGTTCAAAACCGATGACGAGCTGATCGCCGAGCGCTACTTCCGCTCCTCCCAGGACATTGGCGCCCTGTTTGGCATTAGCGCTGGCTTCACCTGCCTGCAATTCCCCGATCCCCGCCCCTTCGCGATGATCGTCACTGCGCTGTTTTTTCTTTGGGGCTATCTGTCGGGCGACGGTTACCGGCGGGTCGCCAAGGCCTACCTCAAGCAATACCCAGGCCCCTTGGGCGGCATCCGGTTCGCCTTTACCAAACTTCCCCTCGTGGTGCTCTGCCTGGGATTTCTCACCTTGATCATGATGGGCGCCGTGACCGCCGAACGTATTTCAGCGTGGGGACGGTTCTTGCCGCCGTCGCCTTTCTGAGCAATGACGCCTGGTTGAAACCCCTTGAGAGCATTCCCACCCCGGGCTTTGGCCCACACGGACTAGGCTTGGGATGAACTCCAACGAAACCTCCTGTTCCGTATCTTCAAAGCGCAGGTCGTTTACCTCCATGTGCAGGGGCCTTGATGGGATACCGTAAACCCAGCTTGAAAATCGCAGCCGCCGCGGCGGTGATCATCATGAGCTTCAATGCCGCCGTTGCGCCGCTGTGCCTGTCCTGGGTGGGGCAGACCCAACGTGACCGTCAGTTGGTCGAGGACCAACTGACCTCCCTTCGTGGCTTGCTCGAGCTGGTGGTGGATGCTGAAACCGGGCAGCGCGGCTACATCATCACCGGCGATGACCGTTTTCTGCAGCCCTACTACGCCACCATGACCAATCTGCCCGAAGGACTGCGCACGCTCGAAGCGCTGTACGCCACCGATCCGGAGCAAGAACAACAGGCCGTCCAGGGCATACGGGCCCTTGTGGACGAGAAGATGGCGAACCTGGCCGAGACCATCAAGCTGCGCCGTGACAAGGGCTACGACGCGGCCATGCAAGTGGTGATGCAGGGCGTCGGCAAGGGGCTGACGGACCGCATCAGGGAAAGCATCGCCACTCAGGTCAAAGGCGAAATGGATGAAGTTGTGCAGCTCGATCAGCAACTGGTGCAAAAAGCCCTGTTGGCCGTTGCCTTTTCCCTGTCGGGCACTTTGCTCACGCTGGTGCTGCTGGCCTGGCTTTTCCTGAGGATGCGTGAAGCCATACGCCAGACCGAAAACTCGGCTTTGGAGGCGTCCCAGGAGTCGAGTCGTGTCGAGGCGGGCATGGTGTTGCTGCGAAAACGCAACAGGGAAATCTCGCTACTCGGAGAAATGTCCCAACTGCTGCAGACCGAAATGACCCTGGCCGAAGGCCTGAAAGTCACTGCGGAATATTGCAATCATCTGCTGGCGAGAACCGCAGGTTCCGTTTATCTGTACAGCCAGGCAGCCGATCTGTTCGAGCTGGCCGGTGAATGGGGGGATGGACAACCCGCCTCCCCGACCATCATCCCCCACGAATGCTGGGGCCTGCGGCGTGGCAATGCCCACCATGGTGTGCTCGGCCAGCCACTGATTTGCTGCGAGCATTACTCGCCGCTGGACCCAGCCTCCGAGCGCAACCAGTCCAACCTCTGCCTTCCGCTCATCGCCTACGGCGAAGTGATGGGGATGTTCTACATTCGCAAGCTTGCCGAGGCCGGTAGCCAGGAAGCTTTCAGCGAGACGCAAATGGAGATCGCCAAGTCGATTTCCGAGCAGGTCGCGCTGGCCCTGTCCAACGTCAAGCTGCGCAATGCGCTGCATGACAAGTCGATCCGCGACCCACTGACCGGGCTGTTCAACCGCCGTTATATGGAGGAAACCCTCAACCGGGAGATGGCCCGGGCACAACGCATGGAGTCGCCGTTGAGTGTAGTCATGCTGGACCTCGATCACTTCAAGCAGATCAACGACATGCATGGCCACGCTGTCGGCGATGCCGTGCTGCGTTCGGTGGCGAATCTGCTGAAACAGTCGCTACGGACTTCGGACGTGGCCTGTCGGTATGGCGGCGAGGAGCTCATGCTCATCCTTCCCAACTGCACCAGCGAGCACGCCGTGCAGAAGGCACAACAGCTGTGCGATTCGGTGCGTGCGTTGATCATCACCGAGGCCGGCAAGGCCCTCTCGGTCACGGCCTCGTTTGGCGTGGCCTCGACGGGCATCGGTCATTTCGATGCGGCGGAGCTGGTCGGGATGGCGGACAAGGCGCTTTACCAGGCCAAGGAGACGGGGCGCGACCGGGTTGTTTTGCAAGCCTGCCGCCCTGAGGCGGCTGCAAGCCCGGTGCACCCGCAGGTGCCCTGAGCACAGCCGCATCCACCGCAGGCTGACGGATCAGCAGCGCCCTTCCAGAATCGCCGCATACCCCTCACGAAAGCTCGGATAACGCGGCGACCAGCCCAGGGCCTTGGCCCGGGCGTTGCTGCAACGCTTGCTGCCGGCGCGACGGACGCTGGCGTTTTCGGCCCATTGGGTGACACCCAGGTAGTCCCGCAGCCAGCCCACCACGTCGGCCAGGGCGGCGGGAGCATCGTCGACGCCGATGTAGCAGTCGTCCAGGGTCTTGCCCTGGCGATCGGCTTCCAGCAGGAAGGCCAGCAGGCCTGCGGCGTCATCAGCGTGGATGCGGTTGGCGTACAGGGGCGGGTCTTCCACCACACTGTAGCCCTGGCGCACCTGGGTCAGCAGCCATTCGCGGCCAGGGCCGTAGATGCCGGTCAGGCGGACACGGCTGGCCGGGATGCCGCTTTCGAGCGCCACTTGCTCAGCCTCGAGCATCAGCCGGCCGGAGTAGCCGCCGGCCACGGTGGGCGAGGTTTCATCGACCCACTCCCCCGCCTGTTGCCCGTACACGCTGCTGCTGGAGACAAACAGCAGCCGTTTCGGTTGCTGCCCGTGCTGCCTCAACCAGACCAGCACATGCTTCAACCCTTCGACATAGGCGGCGCGATAGCCCACTTCGTCATGTTCGGTGGCTGCGGCGCTATACACCAGGTAGTCCAGCGGAGCGGTAGGCCAATCGGCGGGGCATTGCTGGCTGAACAGGTCACCCGCCACCCCGAGCACACCCGCCGGGAGGTTGGAAACCGTACGGCGCAAGCCATACACCTGCCAGTGTCGGGCCTGTAGCTGGCTGGCCAGACGGCCGCCGATATCACCGCAACCGGCGATCAGAACAGAAGGCGCGGACATCAGAAACTCCTCGTTTAAAGCCGCAGACTAGCCCTCGAAAGGGACGAGCGGCTAGCGATGTCGGAAAAAAAGATACTCTATTACTTCTGCTAACAAGAATTACTTGCAATAATGCTCGCCACTTTTGTTCTCGGCCCCACGAGGCCTGGAAGAACATCAACCTTCTTTATCTCTCAGGTCCGGCCAGCATGAAACACTCTCTATCCTTCGCTTCGCCAACCCAACGACCTCGCGCCTGGAGCGCCGTGGCTGCGCTGTTGTTCAGCCTGCTGCTGACGCCCGTCGCCGCGTTCGCCGATGCGCAGACGCCCGCTACGGCTGCCCCAGCCACCGCGCCTGCCACCCAGGCACCTGCCGATGCGGCCGCTCCGGCTGCAACGCCGGTGGCCACCGAGCCGGCCCAGGCCGTCGAAGCCACACCGACCGACGCGCCTGAAGTGCTTGAAGCCGACAACACCCTGGGCATGGCCCATGACCTGTCCCCATGGGGCATGTACCAGAACGCCGACGTCATCGTGAAGGCCGTGATGATCGGCCTGGCCATCGCCTCGATCATCACCTGGACCATCTGGATCGCCAAGGGCTTCGAGCTGCTGGGAGCCAAGCGTCGCCTGCGCGGTGAGATCGCCGCCCTGAAAAAAGCCACCACCCTCAAGGAAGCCAGCGCCACTGCGGCGAAGGAAGGCACCCTCGCCAACCTGCTGGTGCACGATGCGCTCGAAGAGATGCGCCTGTCGGCCAACAGCCGCGAGAAGGAAGGCATCAAGGAACGCGTGAGCTTCCGCCTCGAGCGCCTGGTGGCCGCCTGCGGTCGCAACATGAGCAGCGGCACCGGCGTACTCGCCACCATCGGTTCCACCGCGCCGTTCGTGGGCCTGTTCGGTACCGTGTGGGGCATCATGAACAGCTTCATCGGCATCGCCAAGACCCAGACCACCAACCTCGCCGTCGTGGCGCCCGGCATCGCCGAAGCCTTGCTGGCGACTGCGCTGGGCCTGGTGGCGGCGATCCCCGCCGTGGTCATCTATAACGTTTTCGCCCGCTCCATTGCCGGCTACAAGGCCCAGGTGTCCGACGCGTCGGCCGAGGTGCTGCTGCTGGTCAGCCGCGACCTCGACCACCTGCCGCCTGAGCGCAGCTCGCAACCGCACATGGTGAAAGTGGGGTAATCGGCCATGGGCCTGCATTTGAAAGAAGGCGCAGACGACGATCTGGCCGAGAACCACGAAATCAACGTCACCCCATTCATCGATGTGATGCTGGTGCTGTTGATCATCTTCATGGTGGCGGCCCCGCTGGCCACCGTGGACATCAAGGTCGACCTTCCGGCGTCGACGGCCAAGCCCTCGCCCCGGCCTGAGAAACCGATGTTCCTGAGCGTCAAGGCCGACCAGCGCCTGTTCCTGGGCGAAGAGGAGGTCAAGGCCGAGAACCTCGGCGCGGCCCTCGATGCCAAGACCCAGGGCAAGAAGGACACGACGATCTTCTTCCAAGCCGATAAAGGCGTGGACTACGGCGACCTGATGAGCGTGATGGATGCCCTGCGCGGCGCCGGCTACTTGAAGGTCGGTCTGGTCGGCTTAGAGACGGCGCCCAAGAAATGATCACGACGCGCCAAAAGCTGACGCGTTACAGCGGTAGCCTGGCCGTGGTGCTGGGCGTGCATGCGCTCGCCATCGCGCTGGCGCTGAACTGGACGACACGGCCCCCCATCGAACTGCCGCCCCAGGCGATGATGGTGGAGCTGGCACCGGTTCCCGCCCCGCCACCGCCGGCGCCGCCTAAAGTCGTCACGCCGCCGAAACCGCCGGAGCCGGTCGAAGAGCTGCCGTTGCCCAAACTCGCCGAAGCGCCGAAGGCGGAAATCGCCGTGCCCAAGCCGGTCAAGCCCAAGCCCAAGCCTCAACCGCCCAAGCCCAAGCCCGTGGAGAAAAAGCCGGAGCCGCCGAAGGAACAGCCCTCGGAGCAGAAGCCCAGCGACGCCCAGCCGACCCAGGCACCGACGGAAAAATCCGCGCAGCCGGCCCCTGGCCCTTCGCCCGCACAGTTGGCGGCCAAGGCCAGTTGGCAAGGTACCTTGCTGGCCCACCTGGGCAAGTACAAAAAGTACCCGGCCAGCGCACAAGCGCGGGGCAAGGAAGGCTTGAACCGCCTGCGGTTCGTGGTGGACGCCGAAGGCAACGTGTTGTCCTTCGAACTGGTAGGCAAGTCGGGCAACGCCGATCTGGACCGGGCCACCCTGGAAATGATCCGCCGCGCCCAGCCACTGCCCAAGCCCCCGGCGGACATGCTGACCAACGGCTCCATCGAAATCGTTGCGCCGTTCGTGTATTCCATCGACAAGCGCAGGCGCTGATATTTGCAAGCCCCTGTTACAGGGGCTTGTGACCTTGTGGCGGGGGATTTATCCCCTCGCCACAGGTTGTTTCTTTCGCCACCGCCCCCTATTGCCCGGTGTCACACCGCACCTTCAGTCTGATAACGTGCGTCTATCGATTGCAGCCGGTATGCTTGGCTCGCAACTTCATGGATGCTCGCTATGACCCTCACAGAATTACGCTACATCGTGACCCTCGCCCAAGAGCAGCATTTCGGCCATGCGGCCGAGCGTTGCCACGTCAGCCAGCCGACCTTGTCGGTGGGCGTGAAGAAGCTTGAAGACGAACTCGGTGTGCTGATTTTCGAGCGCAGCAAAAGCGCCGTGCGCCTGACCCCGGTAGGCGAAGGCATCGTTGCCCAGGCCCAGAAGGTCCTTGAGCAGGCCCAGGGCATCCGCGAACTGGCCCAGGCCGGCAAGAACCAGCTCACCGCTCCGCTGAAGGTCGGCGCGATCTACACGGTGGGTCCGTACCTGTTCCCGCACCTGATTCCACAGCTGCACCGGGTCGCCCCGCAGATGCCGCTGTACATCGAAGAAAACTTCACCCATGTGCTGCGCGACAAACTGCGCAACGGCGAGCTGGACGCGATCATCATCGCCCTGCCGTTCAACGAAGCCGACGTGCTGACCCTGCCGCTCTACGACGAGCCGTTCTACGTCCTGATGCCGGCCCAGCACCCCTGGACCCAGAAAAAGACCATCGACGCCGCCCTGCTCAACGACAAGAGCCTGTTGCTGCTGGGCGAAGGCCATTGCTTCCGCGACCAGGTGCTCGAGGCCTGCCCGACCCTGACCAAGGGCAGCGAAGGCGCCAAGCACACCACGGTGGAGTCCAGCTCCCTGGAGACCATTCGCCACATGGTCGCCTCGGGCCTGGGGATTTCGATCCTGCCGCTGTCGGCGGTGGACAGCCATCACTATGCCCCCGGCGTGATCGAAGTCCGCCCGATGACCGCCCCCGTGCCGTTCCGCACCGTCGCCATTGCCTGGCGCGCCAGCTTCCCGCGACCCAAGGCCATCGAGATCCTCGCTGATTCGATCCGCCTGTGTTCCGTGGCCAAGCCGCCGTCCGCCAAGTAAGCCGCTGCCATGACTGAGCTGTCCAAAGTACCGGTCACGGCACTCAAGGGTGTAGGCGAGGCCATGGCCGAGAAACTGGCCAGGGTCGGGCTGGAAAACCTCCAGGACGTGTTGTTCCACCTGCCGTTGCGTTACCAGGACCGTACCCGCGTGGTGCCCATCGGCCACTTGCGCCCGGGGCAGGACGCGGTGATCGAAGGCACCGTCAGCGGCGCCGATGTGGTCATGGGCCGGCGCCGCAGCCTGGTGGTGCGCCTGCAGGACGGCACCGGCGGGCTCAGCCTGCGCTTCTATCATTTCAGCAATGCCCAGAAGGAAGGCCTCAAGCGTGGCACTCGCGTGCGCTGCTACGGCGAGGCGCGGCCTGGCGCTTCCGGGCTGGAAATCTATCACCCGGAATACCGCGCCATCACCGGCGACGAGCCGCCTCCGGTAGATGAGACCCTGACCCCGGTCTATCCCCTCACCGAAGGCCTGACCCAACAGCGCCTGCGTCAGCTCTGCCAGCAGGCCCTGACCCTGCTCGGCCCCAGCAGCCTGCCGGACTGGCTGCCCACGGAGCTGGCCCGGGACTACCAACTGGCGCCGCTGGCCGATGCGATCCGCTATCTGCATCACCCACCCGCCGATGCCGATGTCGAGGAGCTTGCCCTCGGTCATCACTGGGCCCAGCACCGCCTGGCTTTCGAAGAGTTGCTGACGCATCAACTGTCCCAGCAGCGCCTGAGGGAAAGCCTGCGCTCGTTGCGCGCCCCGGCGATGCCCAAGGCCAGGGATCTGCCGGCACGCTACCTCGCCAACCTCGGCTTCACCCCCACGGGCGCCCAGCAACGGGTGGGCAACGAGATTGCCTACGACCTGAGCCAGCCCGAGCCGATGCTGCGGCTGATCCAGGGCGACGTGGGCGCCGGCAAGACCGTGGTCGCCGCCCTCGCCGCCCTGCAAGCCCTGGAAGCGGGGTATCAGGTAGCGCTGATGGCGCCCACCGAGATCCTCGCCGAACAGCATTTCATCACCTTCCAGCGCTGGCTCGAACCGCTGGGCATCGAAGTCGCCTGGCTGGCCGGCAAGCTCAAGGGCAAGAACCGCACCGCCGCCCTGGCGCAGATCGCCGAAGGCGCGCCGATGGTGGTGGGCACCCATGCGCTGTTCCAGGACGAAGTGCAGTTCAAGAACCTGGCTCTGGTGATCATCGACGAACAGCATCGCTTCGGCGTGCAACAGCGCCTGGCCCTGCGGCAGAAAGGCGTGGGCGGACGCATGTGCCCGCATCAGTTGATCATGACCGCCACACCGATCCCCCGCACCCTGGCCATGAGCGCCTACGCCGATCTCGACACCTCGATCCTCGACGAACTGCCGCCGGGGCGAACGCCGGTCAACACCGTGCTGGTCACCGACACCCGCCGGGTGGAAGTGATCGAGCGCGTGCGCAGCGCCTGCGCCGAAGGGCGTCAGGCCTATTGGGTGTGCACGTTGATCGAAGAGTCCGAAGAGCTGACCTGCCAGGCGGCGCAGAGCACCTATGAAGACCTCACCGCCGCCCTCGGCGAGTTGAAGGTCGGGTTGATCCACGGGCGCATGAAGCCCGCCGAGAAGGCCGCCGTCATGGCCGAATTCAAGGCCGGAGCCTTGCAGTTGCTGGTCGCCACCACGGTCATCGAAGTGGGGGTGGACGTACCGAACGCCAGCCTGATGATCATCGAGAACCCCGAGCGCCTGGGCCTTGCACAGTTGCACCAGCTACGCGGCCGGGTCGGTCGAGGCAGCGCCGCCAGCCATTGCGTCCTGCTCTATCACCCGCCGCTGTCCCAGATCGGCCGCCAGCGCCTGGGTATCATGCGCGAAACGAACGACGGTTTCGTCATCGCCGAAAAAGACCTTGAACTGCGCGGCCCCGGTGAAATGCTCGGCACGCGCCAGACCGGTCTGCTTCAATTCAAGGTAGCCGACCTGATGCGTGACGCCGATCTGCTCCCTGCGGTACGCGACGCAGCCCAGGCTCTGCTGGAGCGCTGGCCGGACCACGTCAGCCCGTTGCTGGATCGCTGGCTGCGTCATGGGCAGCAATACGGCCAAGTGTGAGCAGTCTCTCAGTTTCCGGGCGCGTCCGCCGGGCAAGCTGGTTATACTGCTCAACTTGTTGGAAAACGGATACAGACCATGACTGACGCTGCTCTCGCCCCAGAAATCCCGCATGCTCCGTCTGTTATTCGGCTGCTGCTCGAGAAATCAGGCATCGCCTTCGACGAAGTTCTCGAACGACCGGGCCTGAACCCTGCCCGCAAGGTGCAGGCCGTTCTGCTGCACGATGCCGTCGGCGCACTCATGGTGCTGTTTCCCCAAAGCCAGTTGCTGGATCTCAATCGCCTGGCCGAGCTCACCGGCCGCAAGCTCACGGCGGTGCCGACCGAAAAGCTGGAGCGCATGCTCGGCAAACACAGCCTGAACATGTTGCCAGGCCTGCCCGCGCTCACCAGCTCCCCGTGCCTGTATGAAGAAAGCCTGCTGCGCGAGCCGATGCTGCTGATCAACTCGGGCGAGCCGGGGGTGTTGCTGGAAGTGACCAGCGAGGCCTTCAAGAGCATGCTCACCAAGGCCAGCGCCGCCACATTCGGCGAAGCCTTGAGCAATATCACCCCCAACCTGGACCGTCCCCACGACGACCGCGCGGAAATCACCCAGGCGGTACAGGCCTTCACGGCCCGGCGCATCCAGCAACGGCTGGAAGAAACCATCGAGATTCCGCCGCTGGCCGAGACCGCTCAGAAAATCATCAAGCTGCGGGTCGATCCGGACGCCACCATCGATGACATCACCGGCGTCGTCGAAACCGACCCGGCCCTGGCCGCGCAAGTGGTGAGCTGGGCCGCCTCACCCTACTACGCCTCGCCGGGCAAGATCCGTTCGGTGGAAGACGCCATCGTCCGGGTGCTGGGCTTCGACCTGGTGATCAACCTGGCGCTGGGCCTGGCCCTGGGCAAGACCCTGAGCCTGCCCAAGGACCATCCGCAACACACCACGCCGTACTGGCAACAATCGATCTACACCGCCGCCGTCATCGAAGGCCTGACCCGCGCCATGCCTCGCGCCCAGCGCCCGGAAGGCGGCCTGACGTACCTCTCCGGCCTGCTGCACAACTTCGGCTACCTGCTGCTTGCCCACGTCTTTCCACCGCACTTCTCGTTGATGTGCCGGCACCTGGAAGTCAACCCGCACCTGTGCCACAGCTATGTCGAGCAGCACCTGCTGGGCATCAGCCGCGAGCAGATCGGTTCATGGCTGATGCGCTACTGGGACATGCCCGACGAACTGGCCACCGCCCTGCGCTTCCAGCACGATCCGCATTACGACGGCGAATACGCCGCCTACCCGAACCTGGTCTGCCTGGCGGTGCGTCTGCTGCGCGCCCGGGGCATCGGCTCGGGTCCCGACGAGGAAATCCCCGACGCCCTGCTCGAACGCGTGGGCCTGGCGCGAGAGAAAGCCAACGACGTGGTCAGCAAAGTGCTTGAAGCTGAAGTGTTGCTGCGGGAACTGGCATCGCAGTTCAGCCACGGCTGAGTAGACTCACCTGGCTTGTGCAGGTCAGTGAAGCTCTTGTGGCGAGGGGATTTATCCCCTCGCCACAAGTATCCGCAGCACCTCAGACCTTGGACTTGGCCTTCTTCGGCTTCAAGTACCGGGTCAACCCCTGAAACCAGATCACCAGCGCCGGGTTGCCCTTGATCTGGATGGACTTGTCCTGGATACCGCTCATGAACGCCAGTTGCTTGTTCTTGGCCTGCATCGTGGCCAAGCCGTAGGCAGCGTCCTTGAAGGCAATGGCGAACGCTGGAGTTGGGTGGGTGCCGGACTGGCTGGTGATGCGCTGGTTTTTCACGGTGAAATGCCGGGCGACCTTGCCATCCAGAGTCTGCAGCTGGAACACCAGGTCCTTGTCGCCCAGTTGCTGCTGAAACGCCGGGTTGGTCCGGCTGGCCTTGCCCATCAACAACCCCAGCATCCACAGCAGGAAACGAAATTTCATCGGCACGGCCTCGTAAGAAAGATGAATGGCCGGGGCAGTTTAGCGATTCTTTGGCGGAACGCCATCATCGTGACGCTTTAGCGGAAGATGAGCAGTATTTCCTGCATGATGACTGCCAAGTCACGTTTTCCCAGCATGACCGTTTCCCTTCAGCTCCCTCGGAGATTTCCTTCAAAACGCCGGGCTGTCCATGAACTAGGCAGGGCTTCCGAGCGCCGCTAACCTCTGTTCGTCATCGCAAAAAAACGGTGACACGGACGTGCAAGTCCGTCTCAGGTCGCATTCGTTTATGGCTATTCGTCGAGCATTTTTCTATGCTCGCGGACTGTTATGGCGGCTGCGCGTGGGAGATCTTCGGATCTGCCGGGTTCCTGAGACCGGTCTTGCACACCTGCGCACAGCTGCCACCACTTTCGAAGTGCAATCGAAGGGTGTCGGCTCCATCACTCTCAGGATATTCACTATGTTCAAGGTCACCCCTAATCCACCGCCAAGCGGTCACATGTCCCGCGTCGATGCCCTCGAAGAAAAAAAGCTCGAAGACGCCGCCACCCGCGCCCTCGACTACTACCTCAAACCCCACCCCTCCTCATCTCCCGCACCCGATAAAAACCAGCTGTTCATCGTTGCCCCTCATATCGACACCGAAACCCTGCTGGCCAACGCCTCCGAAGACCTGCAATCGATCAGCACCATCGCCGCCGAACTGGCCGACGACGTCGACGACTCCCGCCGCAGCATAGCCTTGGCCATCAGCCGCATGGCCGATGGGGTTCAGTTGCTGGTCGAGCGGGCATTGGATGATCTGGAAACCCGAGAGACGGTGCAGAACGCCTAGATGTAAAGCCTTGCAATGAGGCAAACCGCGGCGACGCCATCGCGAGCAGGCTCGCTCCCACAATTGGACCGACGCATGGCCGGACGAGATAGGTCGGCTGTCAGGCCGCCTCGCTTTGGCTTTGGCTTTGGCTTTGGCTTTTGATCTTAGGCGCCCCATTAACCACAAGGGCCGAACGCAGGCATTGTGGAGTGGGCATCCCGGCATGGATGCCGGGATAGCCGCGCTGGGCCATGGATGGCCCTTCGCGGCGGGCCCACGGAGCAATGCCTTCGTTCGGGAACACCTCGCCTTGGCGAGGTGCCCAGTGGTGGGGCGAAGCCTTTTTGGTTACTTTTGGGGCATTTGCCAAAAGTAACCCGCCGTAAGGGCGGAACCATAAGCAGCCGTTACCGCAGCAATGGATATGCACACGGTCAACAAAATCCCCGCCAACTGCCAGGCAGCCATCGCGAGCAAGCTCGCTCTCACAAGGGAATCGGGGATAACGCGGATACTGCGACCAGCACAAAACAACTGTGGGAGCGAGCTTGCTCGCGATGGCGGCGGGTCAGTCAACATGAATGCCAACTGAACGGACGCTATCGCGAGCAAACTCGCTCCCACAGCTTTAACGCAGCGATCACTCCCCGAGGGAATGATCAGCAGCCCTCACTCAATCAAACGTTCGGGCAAGGCACCGGTGCCCAGTCGCCCAGGTCCGGGTTCTTGCACATGCTGTTGACCTGGGTGGTGCCGGCGCTGGCCACCTGCTTGCTTTCATCCTGCTTGGCCTTGGCGGTCTGCAGGGTCTTCTCGGTGGTCACCGCCTCTTTCGGCACGGTTGGCAGCACTGGCGGCTTTTTCGCAGGCTTCACGGGTTTCTTGGTCTTGGTGGTGGTCGCCACGACCGGGGTGGTCTCGGCGGTCGCCACGGTCACGACGTCGGTGCGCTGCACGCCCACTTGCTGCAGGTCTTTTTCATAGGCCTGGGTGTAGTTGTTCAGGTCTTCCGAAGCCTTGCCGTTGACCGCGACGATCAGGTCGTTGGACTCTTTCAGGCCGGCGACGATTTCTGCCAGGCGCTTGCGGCCCTCGGTGTCGTTGACGGTCTTGGCCTTGCGGTCGGCAACCAGTTTGGTGAACGCGCTCTGGTAGCACTGCTGCGAAGCCTTGGCGTACGCGGTGCTGCGGTCGATGTCGGTAACGCTTTTGTTGACGTCGGCGGCATAGGAAGCGATGCGCTGGTTGTCATCAGCGATCTGCTTCTGGCGCTCGGTGTAGTAACCGGCGGCGCCGCCCGCCAGGGCACCGCCCGCCGCACCGATGGCGGCGTTGCGGCCACGGTCTTCCTTGTCGGCGGTCAGGGCGCCCAGCAGCGCACCACCGACGGCACCGACAGCGGCACCGGTGATGACCGACTTGGTCATGTTCCCCTCAGTGGCCCGCAGGTGCTGCACCGGCTCGTAGCAGTTGGGGTAGTACTCGACCTTGGTGCTCGATGCGACCTTGGACGTCGGCGACGTCGCGCAGCCGGTCAGGACGGTGCTGAAGCCGACCGCGACCATCAGCAAATGACGCTTGGAAACCGAAGCAAAAGGTTTACGGGAGAAAAGCATAGTTGTGTTCTCTTTTAAGTTTTGACCAGCTCAGCACGGCCCAACGCCGCCTGAGTCCCTTCCAAGCTCGCTGACAACGGGCGGTCATGATCGTTGACCGCTCGATGCGAGCAATTCCTTCAATATCGCCGCCGGATCGGCTCGTTTTTGCTGACGATAGTCACCGACATGGCGAACGAACAACGTTGCGCGCGCCACCAGGCTCTTGCCCAGCACCGGCTTGCGCTCCAATTCCTCCTTGATGCGTTGAAACTGCGCCTGGATCACGGCATCGGTGTAGCGCGTGCCCGTGGCGAGGTTGTCGATGTAGATCGCCACCGCGCCGTCCAGCGCGCTGCGGCCGTTGTCGATGGCCGTGGCGAACAGCTGGGCGCTGGCTTCGTCCTTGGCCTCCACGGCCGCCTCGCGACTGCGCTGCAGATTGGTCAGGCGAATGTTGTAGTTGTTGACGGTCTCGGCCACCAGGGCCGCGGACTGGATCAGATTGCCGGCCGCTTCCTCACGCTGCTGGGCGATGAGCGACACGTTGCGCTTGAGCTCTTCATTGACCAGCCCCAGCTCGGCCTGCAGGCGTGGATCGACGCTGGCGGCGATGATGCTGTCCAGGCGCTTGGTGGGATCCTGGGCGTCGTCGATGGCATCGGTCAGGGACGCGAGGCGGCCCTCTTTCTGCCACTGGGCGAACAGTTCCTTGTAGCGTGAGCGCGGTGCCGACAAGGCCCCCACGGCCACCCGGAAACCGGTGGTTTCGTTGCTTTGCTCGGTACCGTCAGCGGCGAACAGCGGGTACTCGCGGCGCATGCCGGTGAACAGCGTGCCCTCGCCTTCCAGGTAATTGCCGCCCTTGACCACAAAGCCGCCATACGCCCCCTGGCGACGTCCGGAATGCACCAGCTGGAAGGACTCCTGAACCATTTCCGCCGCGTTGCCGATCACGTCGAACAGACCGACAGGGTTCGGCAGTTTGGTGCCGATGGGCATCAAGCGTGCGGCCTGGCCGGTGCCGCCGGCCACCTGGTTGAACACCGCCCAGTCAGCCAATGGGCCATCGCCTTCGCTGCCTTCGACCCGCCGGGGGAACAGCCGCCCTTCCAGATCCTGGCGGCTGACGGCTTGCCCGCCCCGGGCGGCGAATTCCCATTCCACTTCGGTGGGCAGGCGCACGAAGCCCAACCCGCCGTCTTCGGCGGACGTACCGCGGCCGCTCACCGGCAACAGGTCCTTGTGGTATTTCATCAGCCAGGCGCTGTAAACGGCCGAGAAACGCTCAGCCTCGAATTTCGACAATTTCACCTTGGGCAGGCGCCCGGCCATGCCCTGGGGAAGCTCGGCCAGCAAAGCCTCACAGGCCGGTGCCGGTTCGCCGCTGGCCAGGGACTGTGCCTGGGCCATCACCTGGGCGTATTGCCGGGCCGTGACTTCGTACTTGCCGATGAAGTACAGCATCGGCTTGAGCGGGGTCTGGGCATCGGTCTTGGGCATCAACGGCGTGATGGTCTTGTTCCACTCCTTGGGCAGGTCCTTGAGGGTGAACTGGCCGTTGATGAAGTCGCGCCGGTAACCGGAAATGAACGACTGCTGGTAGCCGGCCTCACCCTCGCTGAACGGATAGCCCAGGCTGATCTCGCGGTCGTCCAGGGTGCCCTGGGCGAGGATGTAGACGTAGCGGAACACCATCTGCCCCTCGCACGGCAGCGGCAGGCTCACGTCGTCGGGCAACGGCTTGGGGTTGTCCAGCTTGTCGGTGCCTTCATCGGCACACACAAGGCCGGCCAGGCTCAGCGCCATGGCGGCGCCCAATAGCTTATACATCGCGGATTCCTTCAGAGGCCTGGATGCGCGCCACCCGCCAGCCGCCGCACGCCGCCGCCAAGGCACTGGTGCCGAGCACGGCCACCAGGGCCAGGATGTAGTGACGCACCAGCAGATGGCTGGCGTACTCGCCCGGCATCTGCGCAAACAGATAATTGAGGCCCGACTGCGCCAGGCCATACAGGCCGGCGCTGAGCAAGGCCGCAAACGTGGCACTGTAGAGCGCCTGCAGCACCACGAACAACAACAGCGCCGCGGTGGAGACTCCCAGCAGGCGCAGCACCGACAGCTCCCGACGCTTGCGCTCGACCGCCGCCAGCGCTCCGGCGAAGATCGCCGCGAATGCCCCGGCCAGGGCCAAGCCGGCGATGATCCAGAACACGATCGACAGATTGCGACTCAGCGATTGCACTTGTGCGATGGCCTGGGCCTGGGTGGCCACCAGCAGGTTCTGCGCGGCGAAGTACTGACGCAGCGGCTCCACGTCGCCGAGGCTGCGGGCATACAGGCGGAATGCCGGGTACACCCGCTGCTCGGCCACGCCCACCGCATCGCCGGGCCAGCCGAACGCGGCTACGGCACGACCGTCGCGGTAGTCCTCGGCCGCCTCCAGCAAGGCCAGTGGCGCAAACAGGCCATCCCGGGCAAAGGCCTCCAGGGGCAGCACGTGCAGCACCTGGACCCGCGTGCGCTGCGCCTCGCTGCGACCGGCCACCTGCCGGCCGAAACTGGCCTGCAACCAATCACCCGCCCTGGCACCGAGCTTCTCGGCCGCGGTCTGGCTGAGCACCACCTGGTCCAGTCCTTGTGGCAGCGGCAGGCGCTCCAGCAAGGGATCGTTGGCGGCGGTGGGTATCATCTCGACGGTGACGCCCGCCGTGGCACTGCTCAAGTCCGCCGTGGCGGCGATCTGCCGGGTTCGCGGCAAGGCAAAGGCCACGTCACCGCGCTGGCTCAATTGTTCGATGAAAGCGGCGCTGAACCGGCCACCGCCCAGAGGGATGATTTCCCGGGTGGCCGGATCGTTCTGCAGGCGTTCGGTCAGGCTGGTGACCAGGCCGAACTTGAGGCCGAACAGCACCAGCAACGGCGCCACCACGGCCACCAGCGCCAGCACCGAGCACGCCGACAGCCAGGCATCGTTGCGGTAATCCTGCCAGGCCAGGGAAGCCACCAGCGCGCCGCGCATCAGCAAGCCTCCCCGAGGGTGGCGGTCACGCCGCCGTCCGTGTCGCGACGGCAACTGATACGCCGTACCTGCAGACCGCTGGCCCGGGCCAAGGCTTCGTCGTGGGTGGCGACGACACAGCACACGCCGCTGTCACGGGCCTGGGACACCAGCAACTGCATGACTCGCTCTGCGTTCAAGGGGTCGAGGGCAGCGGTCGGTTCGTCCGCCAACAACAGGCGCGGGCCGTGGGCCAGGGCGCGCGCGCAACTGACCCGCTGGCGCTGGCCCACGGAGAGGTCCGCCGGCTTCTTGTCCAGTTGGTCGGCTATGTCCAATTTTTCGGCCAGGCGCGTCACGCTGCCGTCATCCTTCAAGCCCAGCAGTTTGCGCGATAACTCGATGTTGCCGCGTACGTTCAGGAAGCCCAGCAGGCCACCGGTCTGCAGAACATAGCCCAGGTGACGACTGCGCAGCTCAGCCAAGGTGTCCTGTTGCGACCCACGCCACAGTTTGCCGATATCCAGCGACATATTGCCGGGCGCGAAGTCGAACTGCCCGGCCTGGTCCGGCGCCAGCACCAGCGCCAGCAAGTCCAGCAACGTGCTTTTGCCGCAGCCACTGGGACCGACCACCGCCAATTGTTCACCGGCACGCAGGTGCAGCCTCCCAATTACCAGGCTGTAGCGCTGGCTGCCGGTGCCCCGGCTCTTGTGCACGGCGTTCAGGGTCAGCATCACGGCAGCGTCGACAGCGGAACACGGTACAAGGCATCGCCAGGCTCGGCATCGCCGAACCGTACCCAGTTCGCCAGGTCGTTGTGGAAGGTCTCGTAGAGGCGGATCTTGGAATCCAGCTCATCGATGAAATCTTCCTGCTCGGCCACGCTCAACGACAGCCACAGATCCTGGGTCATGTTCAGCGACTTGCTGCGGTACGGCAGCCCTTCCAGGTACTCGCCGAGGATCCCGCCATCGGCCAGGTTGCCACCCTTGCGCAAGGCCGACGGGTCGCGGCTCATGTAGGCACTGGCGCTGGCGATTTCCTGGAAGAAGTCCTTGGGCGAACGCTGGGTCTTGCGAGCCGCGTCGACGATCAGCTTCAGCGACTGCTGCAGGTCGTTGAGTTGCAGCTTGGTCAGCATCACGCAGACCTGGAACGCCGGCAGCGCCGGATTGGTCAGGTCGCGGTCAGCGGTCCAGGCGCTGACCAGCTGTGGCGCCTGGCTGGCGGCCTTGCGGCCCAGGAAATCCATGTGCATCGCATAGCCCACCGCTGCCGACTTGTCGGCCAGGCTCGGCGCGGCACTCAACATCGGTACGCTTTGCGGCTTGTTGCTGCGCACCTGGTGCACCAGGTCGGCGAACACCGAACCGATCTCGTCCACGCGCTCGCCGAACTTGCGCACATCGGCTCCAGGCACGGGGATGTACAGGTCGCCGATCTGCGGGTTGGCGTCGGCCGTCAGGATGCGGTACTGGCTCTGGGCGCCGGCGTGGGTTTTCTTGCCGGCGTCGCTGAGCAGGTGCAGGGCGTAGATCTTGATCTGCTTGCCCAGAGCCGCCTGGCGCACTTCGGCCTCGTTCATCTGGGTGGCGGCGAACGGGTCGTTCTTGCGCAAGGCACCGGCGTCGGTGACCAACAGGATCAGGCGCCCGCCGTAGCCGGACCAGTCCATGCCTTCCACCGCTTCCATGACACCGGCAAACGCGTCCTCGTTGAACGAATGGCTCGATACCGTGGAAGCCTTGACCTGCCGCGCCAGATCCATGAAACGTTGCGGGTCGCGCCCCTGCTCCAGGGTGATGAGGGTCTTGGCGACGTATTCCAGGCCCGGGGTCTTCTTGACGCTGCTGCGGAAACCCACCATGCCGAAGCTGACGCTGTCCAGCTCGCCCCGTTCGGCGATACGGGTCTGCAGTTGATGGACCACGTCGCGAACCTGGTCGATGTAGGGCTGCATGGACACGGTGGTGTCCACCACCAGCACCACGGCGGTACGGAACGCATCGGCGTTGGCCGTGGTGATCGGGGTGTTGGTCGAGGCGCGGGGCGTGTTGCCCGGGTCGATGGAGGCCACGTTCAACAACTGCACCGGCTGGCCGTTTTCATCGAAGCTCTCGCGGGAATCGAAGATCGGCAACAGGTAGAACTGATTCTGCGGCACCGCGCTGGCGGCCGGTTCCAGGGCCAACACTTGCTGGTTGTCCTCGCGGTTCTGCTGGGCCTTGAGCAGGACGTTCCTGGCGTTCATCGGGTTCGCCAGCAGCTTCTCCACTTCACCGGGCTGACGCAGGAACATGACCGGCGCGCGGCCCGAACGCTCGGTGAACTTGAGCACCAGGCTCTGCTTCCAGTCGCTGACCTGGGCGGCCGGCAGCCAGCCATCGCTGCGTCCGTCCGTGGCGGCGCCCACCCGTACCCACGGACTGCCATCGACGTCCTTGCGCTGGTAGACATACAACACGGAAAACGCCGGCAGCGCCTTGCCCGGCGCGGCACCCGGCTCATCGACCAGGGTCGCGCCCGGCTTGCTCAGTACCCGCTGGAACAGGGTTTTCTTGCCAGCCATCAACAACGGCCGCTGGCCGCCATCGGCCTGGTTCGCCACGGGCGGATTCACTGGGGGCGTCACGGGAGGCTGGGCCGGTGAGGCATCGGGGGCTTTCGCCGGTGGCACGTCGGGGGTCTTGGCCGGCGGTTTCGTGGCCGATGAACCGGAAGCAAGCGGCGGCTTGCTGGCCTGGCCGCTGTCGCCGGACAGCCACCAATAACCCGCGCCGCCCAATGCCAGCGCCACGGCCACCGCCACGGCGGCCAGGGCGAATACCGGGGTCTTGCGCGGTGGCGAAACCGCCGGTCGCGACGGGCTCACCGGCGGTGGAACCGGCCTGGCCTGGGGTTGAGCCTGGGACGAGGGCGGCACCGGGCCGCTCGGGATGTCAATGGACATCGGCGTCAGGCCGGCCAGGTCATCCCCCACAGGCTTCGTCGACACCGGCAGCGGCAAAGGCCGGATCAGGGTCGCGTCGGACTCCGGCGGCAGGTTGTCCAGGGCCCGCAGCAAGGCGGCCGCATCCGGGAAGCGCTCCGCCGGATCCTTCGCCAGCAGCTTGCGCAGCACGTCCTGGTACCGGCCGTGATGCACCGGCAGTTCCGGCAGCGGTTCGGTCAGGTGGGCCAGTGCCGTGGACAGCGCGTCGTTGCCGGTATAGGGCAGTTTGCCGACGAGGATTTCATACAGCACCACGCCCAGGGCATACAGGTCGGCGCGGCCGTCGATGTCCTGTCCGCGAGCCTGTTCCGGGCTCATGTAGCTGGGCGTGCCCACGGCGAAACCGGCCTGGGTGAACTGGGTGCGGTCGTCCAGTGACTTGGCGATGCCGAAGTCCGAGAGCACCGCCGTGCCGTCGGCGCGGAACAGGATGTTGGCCGGCTTGACGTCGCGGTGTACCAGGCCCAGCCCATGGGCATAGCCCAGCGCGGAAGCGATCTGGCGGATATAGGCCAGCCCCTGCTCCGGCGAAAGGCCGGCGGCGATGCGCTCCTTGAGCGTGCCGTTGGGCAGGTACTCCATCGCCATGTAATACAGCTCACCGACGTTGCCGATGTCATGGATGGTGACCGTGTGAGGGTGCGACAGGCGGGCCAGGGTCTTGCCTTCGCGCAGGAAGCGCTCGCAGAACGTCGGGTCGGCGGCCAGTGCCGCGGCCATGACTTTCAATGCCACCTTGCGTTCCAGGGATCGCTGGGTCGCCAGGTAGACACTCGCCATGGCGCCTTCGCCGATCTCCCCTTCGATGTCGTAGCCGGGGATCTGGATATTCAACACGGAACTCATGACGGCACCTTCACGACCACCACGGTGATATTGTCCGGCGCACCGCGCATCAGGCCCAGGGACACCAGGCTGCTGGCAATTTCGCCGGGGTCGTCGTGGTTCAGCACTTCGCGGATCTCATCGTCCTCGACGGTCTTGGTCAGCCCGTCGCTGCACAGCAGGTAACTGTCGCCGGGCACCAGCAGCAGTTCGACCAGCGCCAGCTTCAACTGCGCCTCGACCCCGATGGCCCGGGTGACCACGTTGGCCCGGGGATGGACCCGGGCTTCGGCTTCGCTGAGCAGGCCACTGTCCTGCAGGTCCTGGACGTAGCTGTGGTCCCGGGAGATGCCTTCGAGCACCCCGTCGCGCAGGCGATACAAGCGGCTGTCACCGGCCCACAGGCACATGCCGCGCAGGTCTCGGGTGGCCAGTACCACGACGGTGCTGCCCATCATGGTGACGCCGCGGTTGGCGGTTTCTTCGCGCACGGCGGCGTTGACCCGCAGCAGATCGCTCTGCAGCGCCGCGACGTATTCATCCAGGGAGCGGCCCACGGCAATGGATCGCAGACTGTCGACGATCAGGCTGCTGACGTAATCGCCCGCGGCGTGCCCGCCCATGCCATCGGCCACCACCCAGAGGCCGTTTTCCGGCAGGTCCAGGCAGGCGTCTTCATTGACCTGGCGGACCATGCCGACATGGCTCTTGCTTGCAGACTTGAATGCTTTCCCAGCACTTGGACGCATCTACACAACACCTTCTTGGCCGAGCAAAAATTGCGCGAAATCGGCGGCAGCCGGCAGGCCCCGACACCGCATCAAACCGGGCGCGATGCGCTCCGAACCCTGCCCCCACCACAGGCTTGTGCCTTCGCAGGCCGACTCGGCGAGCGCGGTCATGCGCGCCTGTGGGTCGGTGGCATCGAAGCGATGCAGGCTGGCGAACTGGCTGCTCGGCAGGCGCGTTCGATACGCAGGGCTGCCCAGGCTTTCCAGCTCCGTGCCGAAAGCCTCGAAACTGGCCTCCACGTTCAGGGTGCTCAACAGCAGGTTTTCCACCCGCTCGAACCACTCGTCCGCACCACCCACCACCGACGCCGGATCGGCGTCGGGTTCCAGCAGCACCGCCACCGTCAAGGGGAAATAGCGGCCGACCCGGTCGATGCTGGGCATCACCACGCCCACGGCCGCCTCCGGCCCGCATACGCCCGGCGCGACCATGAAGCGCCACAGCGGGCTGACCAGATAGGCGTCCAGCCAGCGCTCGCCAAGGCTGGTCTGGCTGGCGAGCAGCCCCGCCGCCAGCCAGGAGTCCCACGGGGCGATGAAGCTCTGGGGCAAGCCACGGCTGACGAAGTCCCCCCGGCTGGCCAACTTTCCATAGAAGCCCGGTGTACTCATAGCCGCTCCGGCAGGCTGAAGCCGCTCAGTACCCGGCTCTTGAACGGGTTGAAGGCACTGTTGGCCCGCAGCTCGTAGGAGGCGCTGGCGCCATCGACCCGCAGCCGCAGGTTGAAGCGGTCCGGCGAGTTGCCAGCCGTCAGGTCCGATTGTTCCAGCAGGCGGAACCAGGCCCACGGACCGTCCAGGGTGATGCCGGAACGGCCGCTGGACGATGGCGGCATGATGGAAATCCGTACCACGCCGATGCTGCCGGGGTTGGGCCATTGCATGGCGGTCGGCCGGCTCGGACCGTGGTCGTAGCTCAGCTGTTGACCGTCGAGGTCCAGCAGGAACTGGGTGATGGTGGAATCCATCGCCACTGGCTTGAGCTCGAAACGCACCATCGGTTGCGTGCCGCCGGAACGGAAGAACGCATCGCGGATGGTGGCCGCGCGCTGGAAGGTCTGCAGCACGCCGGGGGCGATGCCGAGCTTCTGGGCGGCGCCCGGTTGCCAGCGCCAGGTCGGCGTCGATGTGTCGACGTAGGGCTGCAGGTATTTGCGGAAGTAATTGTCCATCACCCCGCCCACCCCGAAGAACTGGCCGAAGTCATCCAGGGTCGCATCCCGCGCGCTGCCCGGCGACATGGGGTAACGCCCCGCCAGGGACTGGCGATAGATGTTCACCACTTCGCTGGTCCAGGCGGCGTTCAGTTGATTGCGTACCCCGCCCATCATGCTGTTGGTGGTGGAGTTGACCACCGACTTGACCAGCCCTTGCACCAGCGGCGGCTGGCGCTCGGCGTTCAGGCTGACACGGGTGGCCGCAGCGGCGGCCTGGTTCTTGGCTTCACCGAGCAGCGCGTCGCCGCTGGCACCGACCATGGCGCTGACCTGCACGTACAGGGCGTTCATGTCGGCCAACAGGCCATCGATGGCCGCCGGCTCGCCATCCGTCTTGCTGACGATGCTGTTGAGCTCGGCGAAGTGCGCGGTCACTGGATCGTCGCTTTGCGCCGGTGCGCTCTGGGTCGCCTGTTCCTGGCCCAGCAGGCTGCCCAGGCGTTCCTTGAGTTTGTCGACACCCCCCTCCGTGGGCACGCCCTGGGCGGCCAGCTGGCGCTCTTGCTGTTGCAGATCGGTTTCCTTCGCCACGGCCACCAGCAGTTTTTTCAGGGGCGACGTCGGACCGGAAATCACCCGCAACACGTCGGCGGCCTGGGCCACGCTGGTGATGGGCACGAAGTCGATATCGGCCAGCAGCGCGTCCCATTGCCGCTGGTAGTCCTCGAAGTACAGGCGACGCACATCGGCGGCCAGGCTGGCGACGTTCTGCTGGTCGGCCTGCTCAAAGCCCAGCACCCACTGCTCTTCGGCCAGGGTGCCGGTCTGGCTCAGGCTGGCGAGCAGGAAGCCCTGGCGATAACCCTTGACGGTGAAGAACCCGCTCAACGGCTCGCCCAGCGGCTTGCCGCTCTTGCGACTGAACACCAGCGCGGCGTCGCGCCCGGCGGCTTCGTTGATGCGGAAGTCGGGTACGCCGTCGGGCAGTTTCTGCCGCTTGATCCGGTCGTAGACACGCTGGGCCACCGGCAGTTGTTGCAATTGCCGACGCAGGTCGTCGATCAGCCGCGGGTCCAGGCGCGCGGTCGGCGGACGGCGCTCGAACAACGCCTGCAGATGCTCGCCCAAGGCCAGGCGCTGCTCGGCCGGCAGGTCTCGCGGCAGGCTGCGATCCCAGTCCAAGGCGACCCAGGCCTTGATGAAATCGGCATCGTAGTGCTCGTTGTCGGCGAGCATCAGGTAGGCCTTCAAGCCCTCATAGAGGAAGTCCGAATTGCCGCCGCTGTGCAGTTGCTCTTCGATGCGCGTCAGCAGGCGCGGGGCGAACACCGCGATCAGCAGCTTGCGGTAGACGCTGCCGGACTCGGCTTCGAGCATGTCGCCCTGGTACAGGCCCAGGCCTTCGGCCCAGCTCGGGGCGTCGTCGGCCAGATGTTTCACGGCGTTGAGCAATGGCAGCACCGCCAGCACATCGCGCTGCGCCGGGCTGAGGTTCTGCACCGTCTGGCCCAGCGGCGCGACCTTCTGGTCGACCTGGGCGATATAGGCCTGGTTGGCGCGATAACTGACCCACCACAAGGTGCCGACCACCAGCACCAGCACCACGGTGCTAGCCAGCACGCCCCGGGCGATCCACTTGCGCCGGCGCTCGACCTTGGGGTCGACGCCCACCAGCCCACGCTCGGCGAAGGCCACGGCGGTGAAGAGCTTCTCGATGAAGTAACTGCGCCCGGTACCGGTCTGGCGCGCCAGATGCTGGCGGTCCAGGTTCATGCTCTGGGCCATGGAGCCGATCAGTCGATCGATCGGGCTGCCTTCCTGGGTACCGCTGGTGAAATACACCCCACGCAGCAACACGCGCTCTTCGAAAGCATTGGGCTTGAACACCCCTTCGAGGAAGCTTTGCAGGCAATCCTTCAGGGCGCCGAACTGTTGCGGGAAGCCATAGATCAGGTCGCGTCGCGCCGGATCGCGCTCCTGCTGCAGGCGCTCTACCAGACGGTCGTTGAGGCGCTGCTCCAGGCCGGCGAATTCGCTTTGCAGGTGGGCCAGCGGGCTGTCGTTGCTCTTGCCATCGTCCAGGGCAAAGGTCATGCCCCAGACCTGGGCGCGTTCTTCCTTGCTCAGGGTGTCGAAAAACTCCATGAACCCCGGCACCAGGTCGAGCTTGGTCAACATGAGGTAGACCGGGAAGCGCACCCCCAGCTGGGTGTACAGCTCCTGGATGCGCAACCGGATCGCCGCGGCATGGGCGGCGCGCTCGGCGTCGCTGCCCAGCAGCAGGTCGGAGAGGCTGATGGCGATGAAGGCACCGTCGATCGGGCGACGGGCGCGCTGCTTTTTCAGCAGGCCCAGAAAGCCCAGCCATGCCGCCTTGTCGACGGTGGCATCGCTGTCCTGGGTGGTATAGCGCCCGGCGGTGTCGAGCAACACGGCCTCGTCGGTGAACCACCAGTCGCAATTGCGCGTGCCACCGACACCGCGCACCGCACCGGCGCCCAGTTGCGCGGCCAACGGGAAATGCAGCCCCGAGTTGACCAGGGCGGTGGTCTTGCCCGAACCCGGCGGGCCGATGATCACGTACCACGGCAGCTCGTAGAGGTTGCGACGCTCGTCGCCCCCAAGCTTGGCTTTCTTGAGCAGCGCCAAGGCTTCGTCCATGCGCTGGCGCAGGGTTTCGAGCTCTTCGGCAGTGGCGATACTGGTGGGGTCAGGCGGCGTTTGCGCGGCCAGGCTGCGCATGACTTCGGCGGCCTGCCGGCGGGCCTGGATGATGCGCAACACCCGATAGGCGATCCACACCGCGAACACCAGGATGATCAATGCCCAACGCCGGCCTTCGGGCACCAGCCAGTCCAGCAGCGGGCCCACGAACCAGATGATCAGGCTCAGGGCGATCAGCCCCAGCAACGGGATGACCCAGCGGATCATAAAACTGAAAAACGCTTTCACTCGACCCCCTCCGCCAAAACTGTGATTTCAACCCGACGATTGCGTGCACGCCCCTCGGTGGTGGCGTTGGACGCCAGCGGCTCGGTGTCGCTGCGGCCTTCGGCGCTGAAGCGCTCGGGTTGACCGGTCTTGGCCGAAAGAATCTGCAGCACCGACTGGGCCCGTGCTTCGGACAGCGCCCAGTTGGACGGGAATCTCAACGTGGCGATCGGTCGGTTGTCGCTGTGGCCGGTGACCAGCACCTGGCCCTTGACCTTGCGCACCGCGTCGGCGATGCGCAGCATCAGCGGCTGGAAATCGTCCTTGATGCTGGCGCTGCCGGAGGCAAACAGTTCGTCGCCGCGGATGGTCACCACCGAACGGTCGACGGCGTCTTCCACGGCGATCCGACCGGCCCTGATTTCATCGGCCAGGAAACCGGCCAGGCGTGGGCGCTCGATGACTTTGGGCTGCACCACGGGTCGGTCGATGGCCTGCACCGGGATCTCCCCCAGGGCATGGATATTCTTGAACACCGGCTCGGCATCGGAGGCCAGTTTCATGCGCAGGCCGAACAGCAGCGCCAGCAAAAGGGCCGCGCCGATGGCCACGGCGATCCATGGCGGCATGAATTGCGCCAGGCGATCCCGGCCCACGGTGACGCCGCGCCAGTGCGGCGACAGCTCGCGCTCGTAGTCGCCACGGGCGCTGCGGATTACCGCGCTGGTGCGTTCGCGCAAGGCTTCCAACTGGCTGCGACCGTCGTTCATCACTCGGTAGCGTCCCTCGAACCCCAGGCACATGCACAGGTACAGAAGCTCCAGCAGGTACAGGCGCTCCCGTGGGCTTTGCAGGCAATGCTCCAGCAACTGGAAGACCTTTTCGCCGCCCCAGGCTTCGTTATGCACAGTGATCAACAGGCTTTGCTTGCCCCAATCGCTGGTGCCGCCCCAAGGCGTACTCAACACGGCTTCGTCCAGGGCGGTGCACAAGGCGTAGCGGGCCAGGAGCACATCGTTGCGCACCACGCCGGCGGCTTCGGCGCGTTCCTCGAACTGCCGCAGGTAGGCCAGCAACTGCGCCCGCAGGCTGGCCGGCGCCGGGTGCGCGATGGTGTTGCGCAGGCGCGTCAGCAACGCCAGCAAGGGGCCGGCGGCGCTTTCCAGCGGATTGAGACCCTGGGCCTTGCCGGTCAGGACCGGCGCGGCCGGCACCGACAGCGGTGTCGACGCGGGTGCCGGTGCGGGGCGGCCCGCCTCCGGACGGAAGGGATCGGCGCCACGCCCACCGGGCGTCGGCATGAACTGGGTACGATCGTCGTTGCTCATCGCCAATTATCCTCGGATCGCCCAGAAAGCCAGGTTCAGCCCCGGGAACTGGCCGGCGATGTGGAACGCAAAACCGCCGGAGTTGCCCAACTGCTTCCAATGGTCGCTGCCCCGGTCGAGCTCGTAGTAGGTGGATCCGGCGTGGTACGGCAGCTGGCGTGGCGCCACCGGCAACGGCAACAGGCCGATGCCCGGCAGTTGCAGGTTGACCAGGTCGCGGATGTGCTCCACCGAACCGATCTTGCTCTGCTGGCCGAAGCGGCTGCGCAGGGTCTCGGCGGGAACGTCGGCGCGCACCACCAGGATGAAGCTGGCACTGTCGAGCAGGGTCTTGTCGGCCAGCATCGCCACGTGGATGCCGTAGGCCTTTTCCACGATCGGAATGGGAATCGCCTTGCTGTCGATCAACATGGACAGGGCTTCGCGCAGGGCCTGCATCACCGGCGCATAGCTCAGTGCCAGGTCGTCGTGCTGGTACTGCGGGTACTCCTGCGGTCGTCGGCCGGAGGCGGTGAAGGTGGAGAACTCACCGGCCAGGGCCACCAGCTCGCTGTAGAACCGCTCGGGGTGCAGCGGGCTCAACTGGCTCAGGTGCTGGATCAGCGGCTGAGCCCGGTTGACCAGTTGCAGCAGCATGAAATCGGCAATCTCCGAGGCACCACCGGCGCCGGACGCCACCACGCGCCCGGCCAGGGCTTCGCCACGCTGGTGAAGCAGGCCCAGCAGCTCACTGCGAAACGCGGCCAACGGTTTGGAGACGAGCACATCGAGCACCGGCGGGATGTAGGTCTCGTCGAGCACCAGGGCGCGGTCGGCGCGCTTTTCCTTGATGCGCACCACGCCGACGGCAGCGTAGTCACCGATGCCGTCCTGCTCCGTCAACAGGCGCAACGCCCGCGAACCCACCGCCACCGGTGCGCGGTTTTCGAACGGCGCGTTGTCGTCCCGCACTTCGCAGACCTGGCTCACATAGCGCGCCGCGCCCAGGGCTTCGCCCTCATCGACGGTGTCCCGGGTACCGGCACGCTTGAGCGGCAAGGCCAGGTACACCAGGCCATCGCGCAGGTTGTCATCGACATTCAGGGGCGTCGGCGCCACATCGTCCTGGGGGATGTTGAACGGTGTGCCGTCCGGCAACAGCCCCCGCGCGCGGATGATCGCCAGCTTGCCCTGGGCCAGCAGGCCCTGGTCGATCAGCAATTCGGAAAACCCCCAGGCGCCGGCCGACAGCGGGCGGCTGCGAGCGTCAATAAGGTTTTCCAGGTAACGGTCATGCTGCTGGAAGTGCTGCGTTCCAATGAACATGCCTTCCGACCAGACCACGCGATTGTTCCAGGACATGGGGGCTCCGATTGCTTATTGGGCAGGGCTGGATGGGGTAACGACGACGTCGCTGCGCACGGCGCGTACATCGAGGCTGATCTGGTATTCGGTGTATTGGCGCGCCGGGACATTCAACACCGTGCGCCACAACGAGCGGTCCAGCTCGCGATAACCCACCAGGATGCCGATATGGCGGGTCGATGGGTCCAGATCGCGTTGCAGGCTCAGCTGCTGGCCGGGCTGGACTAGCACTTCGTCCTGATCGATCAGGTCAGCGCCCAGCGTCGCCTGGGCCCGTTCGGCCAGGGCGAAATAATCGGAGCGACCGAAGGTGGCGGCGTTCTTCAGTTCGAAAATCCGCACCCGGACCGGGGCCGGCTGGCCGGTGGCACCGGGGTTGAGACCGTTTATGGCGTGGAAGTGCAGCTCGATGGCGGCGGTATCGGCCTCAGCCTCTTCGGGCTGGTTGTTGGCCGCATCCTTGGCGCACGCCGTCAGCACAAGCGCGGCGGCGACTGCGAGTAAAAACCTGGGAATCATCCTGCGTCCTCAATGACGTTTGAGCTATCCGTTGTTTGACTATGAAAGGTTAGGGGGCGTCGACGCTCAACGGCGTCGCTGTCGTGTGCTGTGTTCTTCGTAGGCACGGCTGAATTCACGACCGAACAGGTCCTGGAAATCCTCCTGGGCTTCCCGGGAAATGTTGCTGTAGAGCTCGGTGAATTGCTGCCAGTACTGGGCCTGCCGCGAGCCGCTGAAAATACCCGAAAGCCCACCGGGCTTGGCCATGCGTTCTTCCAGTTGCGACGGCTCGAAGCGCCCCAGCAGATGCTTGATGGCCGCTTCCACACCGGCCATCACCGCCAATTGGTGGGCGCGCAGGTCATCGAAACTGTCACGCACCGCCGCGTCCGGGGCCATGAACGCCTGGTTGCCATGGCGCAGCAGCAACAGCATGGCCTCGTCGACGTTGGGTGCGAACTTCAGCGGGTTGTTCTCCACCGGCTGGATCATCGTCTGCTGGATGCGGAACTCACCCTTGAGGCTGCTGCGGGCGCGCAAGACATCGATCAGGCCTTCGACCATCAGCCGGTAGCTGCGACCGATGCTTTCCATCTGCGCCTCGGCCTGGGCCTTGTCCAGGCGCAACTGCTCCAGCCCGGCTCCGCGCAAAAAGGCCTGCAGCAGATCGGGCCGGGCGCCTTCGACGGGCTGCTCGGGTGCGACCGGCGGTGCAACCGGCGGCTCGACACGGGCGACCGGAGGTGGAACAGGCTCGTCCGGCACACGGGTTTCGAACACGCTGATCTGCGGCGCAGGGATCGGGTTCGGAGGCACCGGTATCGATACCGGCTCCACCACAGGCGGCGGAACAGGCTGGGGGTTGACCGCCACCGGCTCGGGCTTGTCGCTGAACGGGTCCCAGTCCTCCGGAATCACCGGGGCGCCCGTCATCGCCACAGGCTCGACCAGCGGCGGCGGGCTGGGGCGCGGCATCGGCGTGGGCGGACGGAAATCGTGCTGCTGGGCCGGTACGTGATCGGGCTGGGTGGCCGGCGGGATGCTCGAGGGTGTCAGGAAGTCGAACAGATCCGGCATCGTGTCCATGGAGGACACGCCCTGGAACTGCGCAGGCGACACCACGGGAATTGGCGAAGGCGTATGCAGGGGGGCGCTCTGCTGCCCCATCAGGGCTTCGAAGCTGCTGGGCGATTCGGCGAACGGGTTGCTGTCGGTGACCGGCAGGTTGAAATCGACACGCGCCTGGATCTCGTAGTCGCCGATGCGGATCACTTCGCCGTCCTGCAGGAGCTCGCTGTTGCCCTTGCGCAGGCGAACGCCGGCCTTGACCAATTCCACACCGTTAGTGCTGTTATCGGTCAGATAATACCGGCCATCCTTGTATTGAATAACGCAATGTTTACCGGAAACCAGGCGCTCGGGGTCCGGTAATACCCAATCATTATCGGAATTACGGCCAATTGCCATCACTCCTTGATCCATGGACTTTTCAGAACATTGACCGGGAGTAATCTTGTGATAACTAGTGATAGTCAAACACAGCGGCATCTCGCCTCCTTGCTGAACACTTCTTTACTCGTCTTCGCATGCGAGCGTATCGAGGCATACGCACCTCGGCGACTCGCTTGAAAAACCCCTGCAAACTGCCGTGAAACGGCTTTTTGCCAGCATGATGGCTGATATTAACCGGCCTGCATGACAAAAAACCTGTCTGCGTACCCTCCTCGACCTGCCAGTCGCGCGGGTTGTTAAGCGCCTCACAACTGTAACAGACTGGAAATAGCTTACCTTGACAAGCGATAAGTACTACACCAAAAATGCACAACTTCTTGATTAAGCGTGATGGCACTTTAAGATCATTAAGCATCTAAACGGCCATTACCCTCAAGGAATATGCAAAGTTTCATGCGAGGTTCCGTCTGGAACTTGCGTATGCACTGCCCGACTTCATTCATCGGGCGATAGGGAGATCGATCCAAGTGGATGTGCCTTTGTTGCTCGCCGCCGTTTCCGCGACCTCGCCGTGCGGCGACGACCTGGAATATGACCCGGATTTCTTGCGCCTGGAACGTGACTCCCGCGGTCAGCCCGAGCGCAGCATGGGCGATTCGATCCTCCCCGCAGAACCTCCCGAGTGGCGCAGCGTCCGGCAGCAGAGCCTGGACCTGCTGCAACGCAGCAAAGACCTGCGCATCACCCATTACCTGTTGCAGAGCTCCCTGGCCCTCGAAGGCATTCCCGGGCTCGCTCGCGCCCTGACGCTGATCAGCGAGTTGCTCAAGCAATACTGGGCCGACCTGCACCCGCGCCTGGACGCCGACGACGACAATGACCCCACGGTGCGCATCAACGCCCTGGCCGGCCTGACGTCCGATGCCACTATCCGCCTGTTGCGCGAAAGCATCCTGACCCGTTCGCGCACCTTCGGGTCCGTCAGCCTGCGCGCTGCCGCCAACGCCAGCGGCTTGCAAAGCTTTCCCGACGAAACCCTCGGCGCCGAGCAACTTGCCGGTGCCTTGCGCGACAGCGACCCCGAGCACCTGGAAACCATCCGCGCCGCTCTGCTGGAGGCCCGCAGCGCCGCCGAAGCCATCGAGCAGCAGGTCAGCGATCAGGTCGGTTCCGCCCAGGGCGTAGACCTCGGTCCACTCAAGCAACCTCTGAAGATGGCCCTGCAGATTCTCGGCCAGCCCGCCGCGCAGAACGGCGACAGCGAGCAACCCGAGGCCAGCGGCGACGACAGCGATGCATCCACCGAACATGCCTATGCGCCGAGCGCGCCGCGCAGCACCGGTACGAACGCTGGAAGCGCTGAAATCAACAACCGCGACGATGTGCAGCGCAGCCTCGACCGGATTCTCGCTTACTACACCCGTCATGAGCCCTCCAGCCCCCTGCCGGTGCTGTTGAACCGGGCCAAGCTTCTGGTCAACGCCGACTTCGCGACCATCGTGCGTAACCTGATTCCCGACGGCATGAGTCAATTTGAAAACCTGCGCGGCCCAGACAGCGAATAAAAGCGAGCGGATCACGCAGTCACGTCACCGGCCCCACCGGATGACGCCAACACCGTCGCTCAAGCGACCAGGAGCAGCAACGTGGCGAAGCAAAGTTCTCAGAAATTCATCGCGCGCAACCGCGCGCCTCGAGTGCAGATCGAGTACGACGTCGAGCTCTACGGCGCCGAGAAGAAGGTCCAGTTGCCCTTCGTCATGGGGGTTATGGCCGACCTCGCCGGCAAGCCTGCCGAGCCTCTGGCACCCGTGGCCGATCGCAAGTTCCTCGAGATCGACGTCGACAATTTCGACTCGCGCCTCAAGGCCATGCAACCTCGCGTGGCGTTCCATGTGCCCAACGAACTGACCGGTGAAGGCAACCTGAGCCTGGACCTGACGTTCGAAAGCATGGACGACTTCAGCCCCGCAGCCGTGGCCCGCAAGGTCGACTCGCTGAACAAGTTGCTCGAAGCGCGCACCCAACTGGCCAACCTGTTGACCTACATGGACGGCAAGACCGGTGCCGAAGAAATCATCATGAAGGCGATCAAGGACCCAGCGCTGTTGCAGGCCCTGGCGAGCGCGCCGAAGCCAGCACAGGATCAATGATCATGACCGACAATACAGCCCGCGAAGGCGCCCAGAACCTGGGTGCGACCCAAGAAACCAGCGAGTTCGCGTCTCTGCTGCTGCAGGAATTCAAACCCAAGACCGAGCGCGCCCGCGAAGCGGTCGAGACCGCCGTGCGCACCCTGGCCGAGCAGGCCCTGGCGCAGACTGACCTGGTGTCCAACGACGCCATCAAGTCGATCGAATCGATCATCGCCGCCATCGACGCCAAGCTCACCGCCCAGGTCAACCAGATCATCCACCACCCGGACTTCCAGCAGCTGGAAAGCGCCTGGCGTGGCCTGCACTACCTGGTCAACAACACCGAGACCGATGAGCAGCTCAAGATCCGCGTGCTCAACATTTCCAAGACCGACCTGCACAAGACCCTGAAGAAATTCAAGGGCACGGCGTGGGACCAGAGCCCGATCTTCAAGAAGATGTACGAAGAAGAATACGGCCAGTTCGGCGGCGAGCCTTACGGCTGCCTGGTGGGCGACTACTACTTCGACCAGTCGCCACCGGATGTCGAGTTGCTGGGCGAGCTGTCCAAAGTCTGCGCGGCCATGCACGCACCGTTCATTTCCGCCGCCTCGCCAACGGTGATGGGCATGGGCTCGTGGCAGGAACTGTCGAACCCGCGTGACCTGACCAAGATCTTCACCACTCCGGAATATGCCGGCTGGCGCTCGCTGCGTGAATCGGAAGACTCGCGCTACATCGGCCTGACCATGCCGCGCTTCCTGGCGCGCCTGCCGTACGGCGCCAAGACCGATCCGGTGGAGGCCTTCGCCTTTGAAGAAAACACCGACGGTGCCGACAGCTCCAAGTACACCTGGGCCAACGCTGCCTACGCGATGGCGGTGAACATCAACCGTTCGTTCAAGCACTTCGGCTGGTGCTCGCGCATCCGTGGCGTGGAGTCGGGCGGTGAAGTGGAAAACCTGCCGGCCCACACCTTCCCCACCGACGACGGTGGCGTGGACATGAAGTGCCCGACCGAAATCGCCATTTCGGACCGCCGTGAAGCGGAGCTGGCGAAGAACGGTTTCATGCCGCTGCTGCACAAGAAAAACACCGACTTCGCCGCGTTCATCGGCGCCCAGTCGCTGCAGAAACCGGCCGAATACGACGACCCGGACGCCACTGCCAACGCCAACCTGGCCGCGCGCCTGCCGTACCTGTTCGCCACCTGCCGTTTCGCTCACTACCTCAAGTGCATCGTGCGCGACAAGATCGGCTCCTTCAAAGAGAAGGACGAAATGCAGCGCTGGCTGCAGGACTGGATCCTCAATTACGTCGATGGCGATCCGGCGCACTCCACCGAGACCACCAAGGCCCAGCACCCACTGGCGGCGGCCGAAGTGATCGTCGAAGAAGTCGAGGGCAACCCGGGGTACTACAACTCCAAGTTCTACCTGCGCCCGCACTACCAGCTCGAAGGGCTGACCGTGTCGCTGCGCCTGGTATCGAAACTGCCGTCGGCCAAGGGCGCGTAAAGATTTACTGAAACGGGTGGCCGGCAACCCTGTGGGAGCGAGCTTGCTCGCTCCCACAGAGGATCTCCAGCAGGCTGGAGATCGTCTTCCCCCCGTTCAGCACCCGTAATTTCGCAAGGTCAGCGTCAACCAAACAATGTGGTTAGAAGCCACACAGGGAGAAAACATGGCTGTTGATATTTTCATCAAGATCGGCGACATCAAGGGCGAGTCCATGGACAAGGCCCACAAGGACGAGATCGACGTCCTGAACTGGAGCTGGGGCATGTCCCAGTCCGGCAACATGCACGTGGGCAGCGGCGGCGGCGCGGGCAAGGTCAACGTCCAGGACCTGTCGCTGACCAAGTTCGTCGACAAGGCTTCGCCGAACCTGATGATGCACTGCGCCAGCGGCAAGCACATCGACAAGGTCAAGCTGACCGTGCGCAAGGCCGGCGGCGAAAGCCAGGTCGAGTACATGATCATCAACCTGGAAGAAGTGCTGATCACCTCCCTGAGTACCGGCGGCTCGGGCAGCGATGATCGCCTGACCGAAAACGTCACCCTGAACTTCGCCAAGGTGCTGGTGGACTATCAGCCGCAGAAAGCCGACGGCACCAAGGAAGGCGGTCCGGTCAAGTTCGGCTGGAACATCCGTCAGAACGTCAAGGTGTAGTCAAACACACCCCCGGTGCCACGCGCCGGGGGTGTTTGGTGCTTGCTCGAATCCAATCCTCTACAGCGCGGTATCTGAGTCATGGCCAAGCCTTCGTTTATCAATTTGTGGAACAGCTATCCGCCCTACCCGTCGGCGACGCCGGCCTGCGACGGCCCCTGGATCAATCAGTGCGCCATTCGCATGAGTATCGCCTTGTGTGGCGAACGGACGTTACCCGTCAACTCCTCGACTTATACCCTCGACCCTCGATGCGCGCATGGGCACGCCCGTGGCGCGGAGTCATTAGCGAACTGGTTATGGAAAAAAAGCCAGCTCGGCCCACCCAAGATCTACACCAATAGCGTGGCTGACCGTACAACGCTGATGGGCAAGACCGGCATCATTTTCTTCAAGGATTGCTACCAGCAAAGCAGCGATACGGCCGGTCGACCTACCGGCGACCACATTGACCTGTGGAACCGTGGCCTGACCAAGAGTGGAGACTTGTTCTCGAGGTCCAAGGCCGTCTGGTTCTGGGAGCTTACCTGATGCGCAGCCCAATGTTCCTTTCGGCGCTGACGGCAAGCTTCGTCAGCCTGAGTGCATGCGCCGGGCAGGACACAGCCGCTGTTGCTGCGCCGACCCAGGCGGTTTTCGTCGGACAGCCGATAAGTCTGGTCAATGATCAAGGTCGCTGCACACTTGTCAAACCTGACCAGAGCCGCCTGACACTCGATATGGAATGGCCTTGCCAGTTCAGCCTGGGTTCCGATAAGCAGTTGCGCGTGGAGATGTTCAATCAAGTTCCGATCTTCTCCGTTGAACGCAGCGAGCATATGCCAGCCCCCAGCCGCGATTGTCTGACCAAACTCCAGGCGGTGCGCCAGATCAAGGGAACGATGGAAGTCTCGCAAGTGAGCCAGTTCGCCTCCTGCGGGCCGGGTCACTGGGACCAGAAAATGTACGTGGCGCCCTTTACGTGGTAACCGAAATCGCCACCCGCGATCGCCTGCAACCGTCCCTGCTGGATCGGTTGACTGACGACGACCCGACCAATCCCAAGGAAAGCGCCGATAAGCGCGTGCTGTCGCTCACCCAGCTGAAAGCCTCGGTGCTGCGAGACCTGGCGTGGCTGCTCAACACCACCTCCCTGCTCGACGCCGATGCCACGCTGCATACGCCGGCTGGAACATCGGTGGTGAATTTCGGTCTGCCGGCCCTGGCCGGCAACAGCGCATCGAATGTCGATGTCGCGGCCCTGGAAACCTTGATTCACCAGGCCATCGCCACCTTCGAGCCGCGGATCCTGCGCCACACCCTGCGTGTGCGGGCCCGGGCGACGGCGGAGATGAACCACAACGCCTTGAGTTTCGAGATCGAAGGCGACCTTTGGGCGCAGCCCGTGCCGCTGCGCCTGATGCTGCAGACCGACCTGGACCTTGAGACCGGCCACGTACGCGTGGTCAACGCCGACCAGCGGAGACGCTCATGAACCCGCGCCTGCTGGAGCTGTACAACCAGGAACTGCACCACGTGCGCGAAAGCGCTGCGGAGTTCGCCAAGGAATACCCGAAGATTGCCAGTCGGCTGACGTTGTCCGGCATGGACTGCGCCGACCCTTACGTCGAGCGATTGCTGGAAGGCTTCGCCTACCTGACCGCGCGGGTGCAGCTCAAGCTCGATGCCGAATACCCGACGTTCACCCATAACCTGCTGGAAATCGCCTACCCGCATTACCTGGCACCCACGCCGTCGATGACCGTGGTGCAGATGCAGGCCGATCCGGACGAGGGCTCATTGAGCAGCGGCTTCGAGCTGCCCCGGGACAGTGTCCTGCGGGCGGCCCTGGGACGCGAAACCCAGACCTGCTGCGAGTACCGCACCGCCCACGCGGTGACGTTGTGGCCGCTGCAGGTCAGCCAGGCCGACTATTTCGGCAACCCCTCCACCGTGCTCGGGCGCCTGGCCGCCAGCGAGCCGAAGGCCAAGGCCGGCCTGCGCCTGACCCTGCGCACCGGCGCCGAACTGCCGTTCAACAGCCTGGCCCTGGACAACCTGCCGCTGTACCTCAGCGGTGCCGATGAGCAACCGTTCCGCCTCTACGAACAATTGCTGGGCAATGCCTGCGCGGTATTCGCCCGCCAGCCCGGCGGCAACTGGGTCGAGCGCCTGCCCCAGGACGCCCTGCAGTCCCGCGGCTTCGATGACAGGGATGCCGCGCTGCCGGTGGTTGCCCGTGCCTTCCAGGGCTATCGCCTGTTGCAGGAATACTTCGCCCTGCCCCAGCGGTTCCTGTTCGTCGACTTCACCCAGCTGGGCCGGGCGGTCAAACGCTGCGACGGCCAGGAACTGGAATTGATCGTGCTGTTCGACCGTCACGACCCGAGCCTGGAAGGCAGCGTCGGCGCCGCACAGTTCCTGCCGTTCTGCACCCCGGCGATCAACCTGTTTCCCAAGCGCCTGGATCGCATCCACCTGTCGGAACGGGTCAATGAACACCACGTCATCGCCGACCGTACCCGGCCGATGGATTTCGAAGTGCATTCACTGACGTCCCTCGCCGGCCATGGAACCGGGCCGGAGCAGCCGTTCCTGCCGTTCTATGCCGTGCGTGACCCGTCCCGCTATGGCCGCGACCAGGCCTACTACACCGTGCGCCGCGAGCCGCGGGTGCTGTCCAGCGACCAGCGGCGCAACGGCCCACGCTCGACCTACGTCGGCAGCGAAACCTTCGTCAGCCTGGTGGACAGCCATCAGGCGCCCTATCGCCACGACCTGCGCCAACTGGGCGTGACCGCGTTGTGCACCAACCGCGACCTGCCGCTGTTCATGAGCGTAGGCAATGGCAAGACCGATTTCACCCTCGCCGACAGCGCGCCGGTAGGCGCGGTGCGCAGCGTGGCCGGCCCGAGCCGCCCGCGCGCCAGCCACGCCCACGACGCCAAGGCCTGGCGCCTGATCAGCCAGTTGTCGTTGAACTACCTGTCCCTCAGCGAGCAAGGCCAGGGCGCCGCCGCCCTGCGCGAACTGCTGCGCCTGTACGGCGACAGCAACGATGCGGCGTTGCAATTGCAGATCGAAGGCCTGCGGGAAGTCAGCAGCAAGGCTTGCACCCGACGCCTGCCGATGCCCGGCCCGATCGTCTTCGGTCGAGGCCTGGAAATCACGCTGGAATTCGATGAAAACGCGTTTCGCGGCACCGGGGTATTCCTGCTCGGCGCCGTGTTCGAGCGCTTCCTGGCACGCTACGTGTCGATCAACAGTTTTACCGAGACGGTGATCCGTACCACCGAACGCGGCGAGATCATGCGATGGAAAGCCAAGCCCGGACGACGTCCGACCCTGTGAGTACCCTGGATGCGATGCACCAGGAGCCCTGGGAATACGACTTCTTCCAGGCCTTGCGGCGTATCGAATGCGAATCCCCCGACCTGCCGCGCCTGGGCCATTCCCTGCGCCTGGCCGACGACCCGCTGCGCCTGGGGCAACAGGCCGAGTGCACCTTCGCGCCCGCGACCCTGGCCTCGGTGCAACCCGGTGTCGACGGGGCACCGGCACGCCTGGAGCAGTTCTTCTTCGGTCTCGGTGGCCCCAACGGCCCGATGCCGCTGCACATCACCGAATACGTGCGCGAACGCCAGCGCAACAACGCCGACAGCACCAGCAAACGTTTCCTGGACGTGTTTCACCATCGCCTGCTCAGCCTGTTCTACCGGGCCTGGGCCGAGGCGCGGCCGACCGTCAGCCACGACCGCCCGGACGATGACTACTGGTCGGCGCGCCTGGCCGCCCTCAGCGGCCGGGGCATGCCAAGCCTGCTCGAACAAGGGCTGATTCCCGATACGGCGAAGCTGCACTACAGCGGTCACCTGGCGGCGCAGACCCGTTACCCGGACGGTTTGAAGGCCATCCTCGGCGAGTACTTCGGCCTGCCAGTGGAGATCGAAGAATACGTCGGCCAATGGCTGGAATTGCCGGAGCGCAGCCGCGTGGGCGTCAGCGCCCATCAATTGGGCGTGGACTTCTGCCTGGGTCGCCATGTGTGGGATCGCCAGCACAAATTCCGCATCCGCCTGGGGCCGCTCAAGCTCGTCGACTACATGGGCATGCTGCCCGGCGGACAACCGTTCAACGAATTGGTGGCCTGGGTCGCCGAATACCTGGGTCATGAGCTGGACTGGGATTTGAACCTGGTCCTTGAACAGCCCGAAGTCCCGCCGCTTCAACTCAACGGCCGTTTCCGCCTGGGCTTCAATACCTGGCTGGGACGGCCGCAGACCGATGCCAACGATCTAATACTGGCCCGGCATTACGCCGAACAGGCCAACACCTCACAGACCTCAAGGAGCCATGAGCATGGGTGAAATCAGTCGCGCCGCGTTGTTCGGCAAACTCAACAGCGTGGCCTACAAAGCCATCGAAGCCGCCACCGTGTTCTGCAAGTTGCGCGGTAACCCCTACGTGGAACTGGCCCACTGGTTTCATCAGTTGCTGCAGCTGCAGGACTCGGACCTGCATCGCATCATCCGCCAGTTCAACATCGAACCGGCGCGCCTGGCCCGCGACCTGACCGACGCCCTCGACCGGCTGCCCCGAGGCTCGACCTCCATCACCGACCTGTCCTCCCATGTGGAAGAAGCCGTGGAACGCGGCTGGGTCTACGGCAGCCTGATGTTCGGCGAAAGCCAGGTGCGCACCGGCTACCTGGTGATCGGCATCCTCAAGACCCCGAGCCTGCGCCATGCGCTGCTGGGGCTGTCGTCGGAATTCGACAAGGTCAAGGTCGAAACCTTGAGCGAGCGATTTGACGAATACATCGGCGACTCACCGGAAAACGCCCTGACCGCCAGCGACGGTTTCAACGCCGGCAGCGTGCCCGGCGAAGCCAGCGGCGCCATGGCCCCCAGCGCCATGGGCAAGCAGGAAGCCCTCAAGCGTTTTACCGTCGACCTCACCGAACAGGCCCGCAGCGGCAAGCTCGACCCTATCGTCGGGCGCGACGAGGAGATCCGCCAGCTGGTGGACATCCTCATGCGACGTCGGCAGAACAACCCGATCCTCACCGGTGAAGCCGGCGTGGGCAAGACCGCCGTGGTGGAAGGCTTCGCCTTGCGCATTGTCGCCGGTGACGTACCGCCGTCCCTCAAGGACGTGGAGCTGCGCAGCCTCGACGTCGGCCTGCTGCAAGCAGGCGCGAGCATGAAGGGCGAGTTCGAACAGCGCTTGCGCCAGGTCATCGAAGACGTCCAGGCGTCCCCCAAGCCGATCATCCTGTTCATCGACGAAGCCCACACTCTGGTGGGGGCCGGTGGCGCCGCCGGCACGGGTGACGCGGCCAACCTGCTCAAGCCGGCCCTGGCCCGTGGCACCCTGCGCACCGTGGCCGCTACCACTTGGGCCGAGTACAAGAAGCACATCGAAAAAGACCCGGCCCTGACCCGTCGCTTCCAGGTGGTGCAAGTGGCCGAGCCGTCGGAAGACAAGGCCCTGCTGATGATGCGTGGCGTGGCCTCGACCATGGAAAAACACCACCAGGTGCAGATCCTCGACGAAGCCCTGGAAGCCTCGGTCAAGCTGTCCCACCGCTACATTCCCGCGCGCCAGTTGCCGGACAAATCCGTGAGCCTGCTGGACACCGCCTGCGCCCGCGTCGCCATCAGCCTGCACGCCGTGCCGGCGGAAGTGGACGATAGCCGCCGGCGCATCGAAGCGCTGGAAACCGAGCTGCAGATCATCGCTCGCGAGCATGCCATCGGCGTGGTCATCGGCACCCGTCAGACCCAGACCGAAAGCCTGCTGAGCGCCGAGCGCGAACGCCTGGCCGAACTGGAAAGCCGCTGGGCCGAAGAGAAAACCCTGGTGGACGAACTGCTCGCCACCCGCGCCACCCTTCGCGAGCGCGTCGGCGTAGTGGACAGCGAGGACGGCAGCGAAGCCAGCCACGATTTGCGCGAGAAACTGGTGGACCTGCAACAGCGTCTGACCGCCCTGCAAGGCGAGACCCCGCTGATCCTGCCGACCGTGGATTACCAGGCCGTGGCCTCGGTGGTCGCCGACTGGACCGGTATCCCGGTGGGCCGCATGGCCCGCAACGAACTGGAAACCGTGCTCAACCTCGACCAGCACCTGAAAAAACGCATCATCGGCCAGGACCATGCCCTGCAGATGATCGCCAAGCGCATCCAGACCTCCCGCGCCGGCCTCGACAACCCGAGCAAGCCGATCGGGGTATTCATGCTCGCCGGCACCTCCGGGGTGGGCAAGACCGAGACCGCCCTGGCCCTGGCCGAGGCCATGTACGGTGGCGAGCAGAACGTCATCACCATCAACATGAGCGAATTCCAGGAAGCCCACACCGTGTCCACCCTCAAGGGCGCGCCACCGGGCTACGTCGGCTACGGTGAAGGCGGTGTACTGACCGAAGCCGTGCGGCGCAAGCCCTACAGCGTGGTGCTGCTGGACGAGGTGGAAAAGGCTCACCCGGACGTGCATGAGATTTTCTTCCAGGTGTTCGACAAGGGTGTGATGGAAGACGGCGAAGGCCGGGTGATCGACTTCAAGAACACCCTGATCCTGCTCACGACCAACGCCGGCACCGAGCTGATCGCGGATGTCTGCAAGAACCCGCAGGACGTGCCGGAGCCTGAGGAAATCGCCAAGGCCCTGCGCCAGCCTCTGCTGGAAATCTTCCCGCCGGCGTTGCTGGGGCGCCTGGTGACGATTCCGTACTATCCCCTCAGCGACGAGATGCTCAAGGCCATTACCCGCCTGCAACTGGACCGCATCAAGAAGCGCGTGGAAAACACCCATAAGGTGGCGTTCGACTACGACGACGCGGTGATCGACCTGATCGTCTCCCGTTGCACCGAAACCGAAAGCGGCGGACGCATGATCGACGCCATCCTGACCAACAGCCTGCTGCCGGACATGAGCCGCGAATTCCTGACCCGCATGCTCGAAGGCAAGGCCTTGGCCGGGGTGCGGATCCGCGCCGAGGATAACGAACTGCGATACGATTTCAGCGACGCGGCCTGACCTGACAGGTACACCGATAGCCCTGTGCAAGAGAGCCTTGCGGGAGCGAGCTTGCTCGCGATAGCGGCATAACATTCGACCTCGATGTTGACTGACACACCGCCATCGCGAGCAGGCTCGCTCCCACAGTGAATCCGGCTCCTTCAGGGAATCGGCGGCGCAGCCATTACAACGATGAGATAACCGATGTTATTGAACCAAGCCTCACGCCTGGCCAAAATCACCAGTCCCCTCGGGCCGGAGGTGCTGCTGCTCAAGGACATGGGCGGCGGTGAAGAACTGGGGCGGCTGTTCAACTATGAGTTGCAGTTGCACTCGCTGGACAACGCCATCGACCTCAACCAGGTGCTCGGCAAGCCCATGTGCGTGAGCATGCAGCTGGACGGCGGTGGCGAGCGGCATTTCCACGGCATCGTGGCCCGCTTCAGCCAGAACGTCGACCAGGGCCAGTTCGCCAGTTACCAGGCCACGCTGCGGCCCTGGCTGTGGTTGCTGACCCGGACCTCCGATTGCCGGATCTTCCAGAACCTGACCATCCCGCAGATCATCAAGCAGGTGTTCCGCGACCTGGGTTTCTCGGACTTCGAGGACGCCCTGAGCCGGCCTTATCGCGAGTGGGAATACTGCGTGCAGTATCGCGAGACCAGTTTCGATTTCGTCAGCCGCCTGATGGAGCAGGAAGGGATCTATTACTTCTTCCGCCATGAACAGGGCCGGCATGTGCTGGTGCTGGCAGACGCCTATGGCGCCCACACCACGGTACCCGGCTACGGCTCGGTGCCCTACTACCCCAAGAACGAGCAGCAGCGCGAGCGCGACCACATCCACGACTGGCACCTGGCCCAGGAAGTCCAGCCCGGCTCCCTGGAGCTCAACGACTACGATTTCCAGCGCCCCAGCGCCCGCATCGACGTGCGCTCGGCCATGCCTCGCCCCCATGCCGCCGGTGACTATCCGCTGTACGATTACCCCGGCACCTACGTGCAGAGCGAAGACGGCGAACACTATGCCCGTACCCGCATCGAAGCCTTGCAGACCCTGCACGAGCAGGTCGAGCTGGCCGGCAACGCCCGTGGCCTGGGTTCGGGTCACCTGTTCAGCCTCACCGGCTTTACCCGCCAGGACCAGAACCGCGAATACCTGATCGTCGGCGCCCGCTATTACATTTCCCAGGAAAGCGGGGAGACCGGTGGTGGCGCGCCTTCGGCACAGTTCGAAAGCAGCCTGACCTGTATCGCGGCCCAGCAAAGCTATCGGCCGCTGCCCATTACCCACCGGCCCATCGTCAAGGGACCGCAGACGGCCCTGGTGGTCGGCCCCAAGGGCGAAGAGATCTGGACCGATCAGTTCGGCCGGGTGAAGGTGCACTTCTACTGGGACCGTCACGATCAATCCAACGAAAACAGTTCGTGCTGGATTCGCGTCTCGCAATCCTGGGCCGGGAAGAACTGGGGCTCGATGCAGATCCCGCGCATCGGCCAGGAAGTGATCGTCAGCTTCCTCGAAGGCGACCCCGACCGGCCGATCATCACCGGTCGCGTCTACAACGCCGAACAGACCGTGCCCTACGAACTGCCCGCGAACGCTACCCAGAGCGGCATGAAAAGCCGTTCGAGCAAGGGCGGCACGCCAGCGAACTTCAATGAAATCCGCATGGAGGACAAGAAGGGCGCCGAGCAGCTGTACATCCATGCCGAGCGCAACCAGGACATCGTGGTCGAGGTGGACGAAAGCCATTCAGTGGGCCACGACCGCAACAAGAGCATCGGCCACGACGAGACGGTGACCATCGGCAACAACCGGCTGCGCATCGTCAAGCAGGAGGACATCTTGTCCGTCGGCCTGCGCAAGACCGACAGCATCAGCCAGAGCTACGTCATTGAAGTGGGCGAGAACCTGCGCCTGGTATGCGGTGAAAGCATCCTGGAGCTCAACGCCAGCGGCCAGATCAACCTGACCGGCGTGCAGATCAGTTTCTATGCCAGTGGCGACGCCGAATTCAACACCGGCGGCGTGCTGCACCTGAACAACGGCGGCGGCCCTGGTGCCACGCCGGATGGCCAGGGCGTCAAGGCGAGCATCGATGCCAACATCAGTGCTGCATTCCCCAAGGGCTAATCTCGAGTTTTTCGCGCCATGAGCTACCGCATCAATGAGTTCCAGTTCCAGTTGCCGCCCAGCGAATTGCTGGACGCCTCGATCAATATTCTCAAGTTTCCCGAGCTGGGCACTTCCCTGATCGTCAGCCGCAGCCTGCTGGCCGAGGGCGAAACCCTGCAAAGCAACCTCGACGACCAGCTCAAGCGCCTGGAAAAACAGGTGCAGGACCTGCGCTGCCAACCAGGTGCCAGCGTGCGCCTGGGGGCCAATCAGGAAGTCGAAGGCATCGAGCTGCGCAGCCAGTTCAACAAGGGCAACGAAAAGGTCTTCCAGTACCAGTTGGCGCTGGTGCTGCCCGGCACCCGCAAAATGCTTGCCCTGAGCTATGTGAAAGCACAGAAGCTGGGCGACGCCGAGGCCGCTCATTGGGCAACCATCAAGAACTCCCTGCTGTTCGACGTTCCCGCCTGATGAGTCGCTTGCATGTCTGATGCACTGTGGGCGGCCCGCTTGGGCGATGCACTGGAACATACCTCGATGATGGCCGACATCCTCGGCGGCGTGCTGGAGGTGGCAGCGAATATCGCGATCACCGCCCTGGCCACCGCTGCCGTGGTGGCGGCCACCGGGATCACCGTCGCCACCGGCGGCCTGGGCTGTTTCCTGCTGGGCGCCGTGGTCGGCGCCGTCGTCGGCATCGCCATGAGCAAGACCGGAGCCGACAAGGGCCTGAGCAATTTATGCGAGGGCATCGGCAATGCCCTCTTTCCCCCCACGGTGCAGGCCAACATCCTCACCGGCTCCACCGACACGCTCACCAACAACATTCCCGCGGCCCGCGCCGCCGGAGCGATCGAGTCCCATGTCGCGCCGGCCGGCACCGAGCTGGAGGCCCCCGAGGCCGAGCCCAGCTACCTGGACATGGCCGAGAGCTTCTTCTCGCAGATGTGGCGACCCACCGTAGCCACGCCTGCTCCCGGCGCCGTGCCCAAGCCAGAAGACCTGGTCATCTGCACCAAGCACCCGCCGATGCCACCGCAGTTCCTGGCCGAAGGCTCGGACAAGGTCACCATCAACGGCCAGCCCGCCGTGCGCAGCGGCGACCGCAGCACCTGCGATGCCAAGGTGGTGTCGTCCGGGCTGATCTCTCCGGATGTGACCATCGGCGGCGGTTCGGTGGTGGTGCGCGAGATCCGCAGCGGCAAGACACCGGGCGTGGGCCTGGCGGTGACTGCGTTGCTGATGCTCAAGGGTGGCAAGGGCAAGTTCTTGAGCAAGCTGCCGTGCATGTTGGTTGGCGGGGCGGCGTCGATGGCGGTCAGTAGTGCGATGGGCGCGGCGGCCAATGCGGCCATGGGCTCGTCGAACCCGGTGCATGCCGCCACCGGCGCAAAAGTGCTGGGCGATGTCGAGGAGCTGGACTTCGTCTTGCCCGGGATCCTGCCCATCGACTGGCAGCGCTTCTATAACAGCCGCGACGAACGGGGCGACAGTTTGTTCGGCGTCGGCTGGAGCGTGCCCTACGAAGTGTGCGTCGAAATCCGGCCGCATCCGGAGGGCGGCGAAACCCTGGTCTACACCGACGAACAGGGCCGCCCCATCGACATGGGCTCGATCCCCCTGGGCGGTGCGGTGTTCAGCGCTGGCGAAGGCCTGGCCGTGCGTCGCCACGTCAACGGCCAATTGCTGATCGAAAGCGACGACGGCCTGTACCGCTTGTTCGAGCCCACGCCTGCCAACCCATCGCACTTGCGCCTGAGCCAGCTGGGCGATCGCAACGACAACCGTATTCACCTCGACTACGACGAAACCGGGCGCCTGGTGCGGCTGCGCGATGCTTTCGACCTGATACAGGTGGAGCTGGCCTACGAGCGTGAACGTGTCATCCAGATCCAGCGCCTGTACCCCGACCAGCAACGCGAAGCACTGGTCAGCTACGGCTACGATGCGCTGGGCAACCTGGTCGAAGTACGCGACGCCGCCGACCTGGTGCAACGACGCTTCGCCTATGACGCAGGGCGGCGCATGGTGGAACACCAGTTACCGACGGGCCTGCGCTGCTTCTACGACTGGGCCTTGATCGACGGCCAGGAATGGCGCGTGGTCCGTCACTGGACCGACGAGGGCGATGCCTACCAGTTCGACTACGACCTTTCGGCCGGCACCACGCGCATCACCGACACCCTGCAGCGCGTCAGCACGCGACACTGGAACAGCCAGTACCAGATCACCCGATGCAGTGACAACCTCGGTCAGACCTGGACGTTCGAGTGGAACGACGAACGCCAGATGCTCGGCGCCACCGACCCGCAGGGCGGGCGCTACGCCTACAGCTATGACGCAGCCGGCAACCTGATCGGCGAAACCGACCCGCTGGGTCGCAGCGAATCGACCCTCTGGCTCGAACACTGGTCCCTGCCGCTGGTGTACACCGATGCGGCCGGCAACAGCTGGAAATACCGCTACGATCAACGTGGCAACTGCATCGGCGAAACCGATCCCCTGGGCCACGTCACCCGCTACCGCTACGACGCCCACGGCCAGGCCATCGAAATCATCGACGCCACCGGCAAAAGCAAGAAGCTGCGCTGGAACCCTTTCGGGCAACTGGTGGAGCACATCGACTGCTCGGGTTATCCGACACGCTTGAGCTACGACTCGCGTGGCCACCTGCAAACCATCACCAACGCCCTGGGCGAACGCACCCAATTGAGCTACGACGCCCGGGGCCGTCTGATCGGCAGCCAATTGCCGGACGGCCGCACCGAGCAGTACCAGCGCGACGTCGCCGGCCAGTTGACCGGCTACACCGACCCTGCCGGACACACCACGCTCTACCAGCACAACCGCCGCGGCCAGGTCCGCCAGCGCACCGACGCCCAGGGCCGGCAGGTGCAGTTTGCGTATGACAGCTATGGGCGACTGCAGGCGCTGGTCAACGAGAACGGCGAGAGCTATCGGTTTGCCTGGGATGCGGGAGACCGGTTGGCCGAACAGCAGGACCTGGATGGCAGCGCCAAGCGCTACACCTACGACCGACTGGACAACGTCACAGCGGTAACGGCCGTTCCGGCCCCTTACGGCACAGGCCTGGTGGTCGTTCCCGAAACGCCACCATCGCCCATCGTGCATCGACTGGAGCGCGACGCCGTGGGCCGGCTGATTGCCAAAGTCACCGACGATGGCCGCACCGAATACGCCTACGACCCGCTGGACCAGCTTACCGCCGTCACCTTCACCGACCATCAGGGCAACGCCCAAGGCCTGAGCTTCGCCTACGACGCCCTCGGCCAGTTGGTGGCCGAAAACAGCGCCGCCGGCAGCCTGCGATACCACTACGACGAACTCGGCAACCTGATCCAGACCCAACTGCCCGATGGCCGCTGGCTCAACCGGCTGTACTACGGCAGCGGGCATCTGCACCAGATCAACCTCGACGGTCAGGTCATCAGCGACTTCGAGCGCGACCGCCTGCACCGCGAAGTGCTACGCACCCAAGGGCAGGTCAGCACCCGCAGCGAATACGACCGCTGCGGCCGCCTGCGTGCGCGCCAACGCCGCCACGGCAGCCAACCGTCGAACCTGCCGGCGACGCTGCAAAAACGCTTCGAGTACGACCCCGCCGACAACCTGATCGGCAAGCTCGATCAGCAACCGGCCGCACCACACCGCCAACTCCTGCACTACGACGCCACCGGCCGCATCCTCGCCAGCCAGGACAGCCTCCACGGCCAACGCGAGACGTTCGCCTACGACGCCGCCGCCAACCTGCTGGACGGCCCGCAGGCCGGCGCTGGACGGGTGGTGCACAACAAGCTGCTGACTTATGAGGACAAGCGTTACCGCTACGATGCCTTTGGCCGGATGATCGAAAAGCGCAGCGCAAAACGGGGCCTGCAACGCTTTGCCTATGATGCCGAGAGCCGCCTGGTCGAAGTGCGCAACGAGAACGGCAGCATCGTGCGCATGACCTACGACCCGCTGGGCCGACGCATCGCAAAAACCGAGCATGACACCCATGGCTATCCGCTGGGCGAAACCCGTTTCGCCTGGGACGGCCTGCGCCTGTTGCAAGAGCATCGCCACCAGCAGACCAGCCTGTACCTTTACGACGACAACAGCTACGAACCCCTGGCCCGGGTCGATGGCACTGGCCCGCTGCAAAAAATCCGCTATTACCACAACGACCTCAATGGCCTGCCAGAGCAGCTCACCGAAGCCGACGGACACAACATCTGGCGGGCGACCTATCGGGTGTGGGGCAACACGCTGGAAGAGCTGCGCGAGCCGTATTACATCGAAGAGCAGAACCTGCGGTTCCAGGGACAGTACCTGGACCGGGAGACGGGGCTGCATTACAACTTGCACCGATATTACGATCCCGACACCGGCCGATTCATCACACCGGATCCGATCGGGTTGGCCGGAGGGTTCAATCTTTACGCGTTCGTCCTGAATCCATTCACTTGGCAGGACCCCCTTGGCCTTGCCGGCTGTACGCTGATCAAGGCACGGTCAAAACAGTACGATTACAGGCTGCGATTGAAACGCTCCGAGTATCCCCAGACATTTGGACACATCGACGGCGCGATCAAAAAAGGTCATCCCTACATTGTGACCATTCAACGCGACACCGCTAAGCTCAATCGCAAACTCAGCCTGAAGGACGTCAAGACCAAAGCAGGCAAGGACCGGGACGAGTGGCCGATGGCAATGTTCAAGGAAGGCGGCACCGGCGCCAGCGTCAAGTACATCGATCCCAGCGACAACCGGGGGGCCGGCTCGAGTATCGGCAACATCCTGTCCGACCTACCCGACGGAACCAGAGTCAAAATCGAGGTTTACTGATGAAAAATACCGCTCAATCCGTGGATCTGTTGATCTCCCACAGCCAGATTCAATTCCGTTCACGGCCCTTCGACGAGACCTCGAGCCAGTGGGGCAAGACCAACCTGGAACAAGGTGCGATCATCCATAAAGACTATGTGGTGTTCGACCCTTTGCCCGAGGACGCTTTCGGCGCCAATGTGCATTTGAAACTGGAGGATCACTTCAACCTTGATCCCACCGCCCAGCGCTGCATCGTCGTGCCGTTTCAAGTCACCGACATCAACCATGTGGAAGTCGCCTCCGCCGCTGAAAAATTCAAGGTCGAGCTTGACCTGCAGGCACGCGACTACGCGTTGTACTTCGAAGTGTGCGAAGGGGACGAGATTTTCTACAAGATCACGCTGGTGCCCTCAGACAGCAAGGCACCTGCCAAGTACCTGCTGGACGACCCTTGGGGCGGTGAGAAAGACAAGGTCCTGGTGGAAGGGGTTCGCTAGCGCTCTACGTTTCCAGGGCGGGTCGACAAAGGCGAACAGGACAAGGTGCCAGTCCGTCCGTCCCGGCACAGCCGGAGCGCAGCGCCCAGGAAGCTGGGCGCAGGCGCACATCCTGGCTGTGGCCCCGGTCAGTCGAAACCCAGCACCTCGCTGCCCTTGGCCTCGAGCATCGCGTCGAACGTCGGCAACCTGGCGACGAAATCCGCTTCGAACGCCAGGTAGCGATCCTGGGCCGGCAGGTAACGCACCTGCGGCTTGATACGCCGGATATCCTGGCTGGACAGCTTGAGCACCTGGTTGCTGCGCTGATTCCAGATCCAGGCCAGGGTGTGGGAACCGAACGTTTGAGTGACGTAGTTCCAGACCCACCAGTCACCGTGCCCCCGGCTGACATGAACCCGCCCGTGGAACGTGCGCAGCGTGATGACGTTCCTGGGTTCTGTGACAAGCAGGCGCGTGTCCTGGCGCACCTCGCTGCCAAAGCCATCCAGCAGCGCCTTCGTTGCGGCCCCCGTGACCACGTTGAAGCGCCAGGCCAGCAGCACGGTCTCGTGGTAGCGCGGGTCTTGGAGGCTCTTTCGCTTGTCTTCGCTGAACAGCAGGATCTCATCACCCCCCAGGTAGGCGGTCGAGCTTCGGAGGTGGTAACCGTCCACTGCCGGCATCGGCTGGGCGGCGATGGCTTGGTGCGGTGGGTCCTGACTCCAGGTCCAGCACAGGGGACCGTTGTGCTGCATGAACAGCAGGCGACGGGCCCCGATAGGCAATATCGTCAGTTCATCCGGGTGTTCGAAAATGACTTCGCTGGCCTGCGCCGTGATCCGCCAGATACGCGTCATCGGCACTGGCTCGTAAATACGCTGGCGTTCGAAGACCTCGCCGTCCACCACGACACAGGGCTGCTCGAAGCCCGGCCATTGCACCTGGGCAGGGCCGAAATCCTGGATATCGTCACCCTGGCGCACTTCGTATCGGTAGCGGTCGTCCGCATTGTAATCGCCGCTTTTGACCCGGCGTCTCCACAGGCTGCGCCGGGCATTGGCATCGATGAGTTGCAGGTCGGCACCGTCGAGCCCATCGGTACGGTGCTCGAGCATGTCCTGCTCCGCAGGCGGCCACTGGTTGTAGTCGATCAGGAAGCACAGCCACCGTTCATCGTCCTGCTCGGTAACGGCGGCCCAACCGTTGCGGTAGTTGTATTCATCGACGTAGGTGGGGCCGGGATAGTCGTGCACTTCCTGCAGCCACTTCAGCTTGCCGCGCTTGGACCTGGCCGGCTTGCGCGGGGCTTTTCCCTCGGCGACAACCGGTTGCCGGGGCTCGATCAGGCTCGGCGTGAAGTCCTCCTGGTCCTGCCAGTGCCTGGCAAATGCCTGGCGCTGATCGGTCGGGACAATGACCGGTCGGTAGTCATCGCCGCCGGCATCCAGGTTCCACAGGTCGTAGCCTCGTTCGGCCAAGGCATTGGCCAGCGCCTGGAAGCAGATCTCGGGCATCTCATTGCAGAGCTCATCCAGCAGCGCCTCGAAGGGCCGGCCGACAAACACGTCGATATCGGGGTAGTAATGCTGGAGCAACGCAAGGAGCTCGCCCCCCGGGATTTTCCAATCGACATGAACCAGCGGATCGAAACGAGATCGCATCACGCCTGCACTCCTTGAATGTAAGAGCCAGCCCCGTCAGATATTGGCCGGCACGAAATCCGGACCGCCCCGTTTGTCCCGCACCATCAGGGCGAATGCATCAACGGCGTCCACATGCCGTCCGGGCTGTGCCATGCCGCGCCCGCCCAGCGCGTATCGGCCACCCGCTCGGCCTTGTGGCGTTCCAGGAGCCGCATGGCGCCACACCGACGCTGCCCATGTTCACGTCAGCGCCCACGGCGACTCGGGAGGCTCAGGCAAAAAACCATGAAAAAGGGCACTCGATTCGCACCGATGTGCCCTTTTTGTTGCCACTTCCCCCCAACCGAGGTGGTTGCAGCAATTACGGATTGACGATGTCCTTCAACGATTTGCCCGGCTTGAAAGCGACGGTGTTGCTGGCCTTGATTTTCACCGGCTCACCCGTCTGTGGGTTCTTGCCAGTGCGGGCGCCGCGGTGGCGTTGCAGGAAGGTGCCGAAACCTACCAGGGTAACGCTGTCCTTGCGATGCAGGGCGCCGGTGATTTCTTCGAGAACGGCGTTGAGGACGCGGTTGGCCTGTTCCTTGGTGAGGTCCGCTTTTTCCGCGATGGCGGCGGCGAGTTCTGGTTTACGCATGAATGAAGCCCCTTTGACGGTTTTTTGTTGTTATGTCTGGGCTGGTCTCATGGGAACAGCCCCTAAGGCACCGCAGGCTCTACACTGCGGCAGACGGAAGTGAGAATGGCACGGGGCAGCAGGCGGCGCCAGTGGCCGGATGAGCTTTGTGGGACGAAAAGTAGGGTTTTTGCGACAGAACCCCCAGTATTTACGCCAACAGGGGCGGAAGTTCCTTGTTCAGCTCCAGCTTTTCCATCACTGCCGCACCTGTCAGGGCATAGCCCAGCAGGTTGCCCTGGGCATCGCGGCACAGGGCCTTGATGTCGGCGCCCTGCCCTTCGACGCTCCAGACGCCTTCGCGGCCTCGCGGTGGCGGTGAAACCACCAGCGGGCATACCGGTGTCTTCACGGTGATCGGCATGGGGCCATAGCTCACGGCGGTCGGATTGCCGGCCAGGGTCTGGGCCAGGGCCCGGGCGCAGCTCATCAGGGGCATGACGTAGAGCAGGTTCAAGCCATCGACCTCGGCGCAATCGCCCAGGGCGAAGATGTTGGCGTGGGAAGTCTTCAGGTGACGGTCGACCACCACGCCGCGATTGACCACCAGGCCCGCGGCAGCCGCCAGGTCGATGCGCGGGCGCAAGCCAATGGCCGAGACCACCAGGTCGCAGGCAATCACCTGGCCGTCGGACAGGTGCGCCTCCAGCCCGTCGGCCACCCGCTGCAGGCGATTGAGCACCGGCCCCAGGTGGAAACGCGCGCCGAGGCTTTCCAGCCCGGCTTGCACCGCGGCGGCGGCAGCCGGGGGCAGCAGCGTCGGCATGACTTGCTCGCACGGCGCCACCAGTTGCACTTCGTAGCCGCCAAGGATCAGGTCGTTGGCGAATTCGCAGCCGATCAGGCCGGCGCCGAGCAGCAGTACCCGACGTTTGCCGACAGCAGCCGCCCGGAAGCGCCCGTAGTCTTCCAGGTCATTGACGGGAAAGATCAGGTCCGCGGCGTCACCCTGTACTGGCACCCGCACGGTTTCGGCGCCCCAGGCGAGGACCAGGTCGCGATAGCTCACCGCTTCCTCGCCGATCCACAGGCGCTTGTGGCCCGGATCGATACCGCTGATGCGGGTATGGGTACGCACTTCGGCCTTCAGTTGCTCGGCCATGGCGCCCGGCTCGGCCATGCTCAGGCCGTCGGCGTCCTTGTTCTTGCCGAAGCCGGTGGAGAGCATCGGCTTGGAGTAGGAGCGTCCGTCGTCCGCGGTAATCAGCAGCAGCGGGGTTTCGCTATCGAGCTTGCGAAACTCCCGGGCCAGGTTGTAGCCGGCCAGTCCGGTACCGACGATGACGACAGGTGCGCTCATGTTGCTCTCCATGCTGTTCTTGATGGGGACGACGGATCAGGCGATCTCGATCATTTCGAAGTCCATTTTGCCGACACCGCAGTCCGGGCACAGCCAGTCTTGCGGAACATCCTCCCAGCGGGTGCCGGGGGCGATGCCATCATCCGGCCAACCGTCGGCTTCGTTATAGATCAGGCCGCAGACGATACATTGCCACTTCTTCATTCGGGTACTTCCTCGGGTATCAGGCGTTTGCCGGTATGGTTGGGTCGATGCGGTCGCCCTTCCGGCTCAGGGCGTTTTGTACTGATCGGTCGCCGCAGATGCAAGCACGATCGACGCGATGGCAGGCCGGGGCCGTCAAAACCGACGATCGCCATGGTAAGCTCGCGACCTCCTTTGCTGCCATTCAAGACCCCTGTGCCGCATACAAATTCGATATTTCCTACACTTCACTGGTGGCCTCGGCACCTGCTTTCGCCCCGCCCCGATGCCTGTGTGCTCGACTGGCTGTATGACGAAGGTTCCCTGACCCGGCGCCTGACGCGCCTGTCGGACGACCACTTCAGTGTGATGCCGCTGCTTGAAGGCTGGCAGCCATTGCGGGCCGACGAATGCGCCGCCCTGGACCTGGCCGAGGGCAGCGAAGGCTGGGTCCGCGAGGTGTACCTGCTGGGGCATGGCGAGCCTTGGGTGTTCGCCCGCAGTGTGGCGGCGCGCAGCGCACTGGAAGCGGACGGGTTGCAGATGGACGCACTGGGCAGCCGCTCCCTGGGGGAGCTGCTGTTCTGCGACCAGGCGTTCCAGCGCCGCGCCATCGAGGTTTGCCATTACCCTGAGCCGTGGCTGCCGGCGCAGGTGCGCGCGCCACAACTGTGGGGCCGTCGTTCGCGTTTCGATCGCGGCGCGTTGAGCGTGCTGGTGGCGGAAATCTTCCTGCCGCGCCTGTGGAGCGTCGCGCGCGCCTATTCGGAGACTTGCTGATGTACCTGCAACTGCTCAAATCCTTGAATCGCCTCAACCCACGGGCCTGGGATTTCCTGCAACTGACCCGCATGGACAAGCCCATCGGCATCTACCTGTTGCTGTGGCCGACGCTCTGGGCGTTGTGGATCGCCGGAGAGGGTTCCCCTTCCCTGGCCAACATCGTGATTTTCGTCCTCGGCGTGGTACTGACCCGCGCTGGCGGTTGCGTCATCAACGACTGGGCCGACCGCAAGGTGGACGGCCATGTGAAACGCACCGAGCAGCGCCCGCTGGTGAGCGGCAAGGTCAGTTCGAAGGAAGCGCTGGTGTTTTTCGCAGTGCTGATGGGGGTGAGTTTCCTGCTGGTGCTGTGCACCAACGCACCGACCATCCTGCTGTCCCTCGGCGGGCTGGCGCTGGCCTTCACCTACCCCTTCATGAAGCGCTACACCTATTACCCGCAAGTGGTGCTGGGCGCGGCGTTCTCCTGGGGAATGCCGATGGCGTTCACCGCCGAGACCGGCCACCTGCCGGCGGCCGCCTGGCTGCTGTACATCGCCAACCTGCTGTGGACGGTGGGCTATGACACTTACTACGCAATGACCGACCGGGACGACGACCTGCGGATCGGGGTGAAGTCCACGGCGATTCTCTTCGGCGACGCCGACCGCGTGATCATCCTGACGCTGCAGGGCCTGGCGCTGGGCTGCCTGCTGCTGGCCGGCGTGAAGTTCCAGCTGGGCACCTGGTTCCACTTGGGGCTGGTGGTCGCCGCCGGGTGTTTTGCCTGGGAGTTCTGGTACACCCGCAGCAGGGACCGGATGCGCTGCTTCAAGGCATTCCTGCACAACCACTGGGCCGGGTTGGCAATTTTCGCGGGGATCGTGCTGGATTACGCGTTGCGCTGAGGCACACTTATTTCTTAGCAGTCACCGGACCTTGTGGCGAGGGGATAAATCCCCTCGCCACAGCGATCTTCGACAGACGGGAGTCAGTCGGGCTTGGCGATCTTCCATGCGCCATCCATTTTGCCGTCGCCGGTCATGTCTCCCGCTTTCTTGTCACCAACAAAGGTATACAGTGGATCGCCGTCATAGGCCCATTGTGAAGAGCCATCGGCACGGGTGATCACAGTCCATTCGCCCGAGGGCGTCGCGGTGCTTTCAGCCTTGAGCGGCGGCCAGTTCACGGCGCATTTGTCGTTGCACATCGACTTGCCGTCGTCATCCTTGTCAAAGGTATACAACGTCATGCCCGCGTGATCGACCAGCACACCGTCCTTGACCATCGCCGGCTCGCCAGCCGCAAACGCCATTCCCGGTAATGCCAACGCAACCAACAGCCCCAGCGCGTTGATGGATCGAGTGTAATAAGCCATGGAAAACCTTCTTGTGTGGTAGCCAGGATTCGGACTGAAAAGCGTAGCCCAGGATCCCTTTTGCTGCCGGAGCACGAAATAACTGTCACACGACTGCAATAATTCCGTTATCTAATGCGGCGCAAGACAGTTAAATGACAAGAGGATTACCCCATGGTTGGCAGGAGCATTCTGATCGTCGACGACGAGGCGCCCATCCGCGAGATGATTGCCGTTGCGTTGGAGATGGCCGGCTATGACTGCATGGAAGCAGAAAACTCTCAACAGGCCCACGCAATCATCATCGACCGCAAGCCCGACCTGATCCTGCTGGACTGGATGCTGCCCGGCACCTCCGGTATCGAGCTGGCGCGGCGCCTCAAGCGCGACGAGCTGACCGGTGACATTCCGATCATCATGCTCACGGCCAAGGGCGAGGAAGACAACAAGATCCAGGGCCTGGAAGTCGGCGCCGACGACTACATCACCAAACCGTTCTCCCCACGGGAACTGGTGGCGCGCCTGAAGGCCGTACTGCGCCGCGCCGGGCCGACCGATGGCGAGGCGCCGATCGAAGTCGGCGGCCTGCTGCTGGACCCGATCAGCCACCGGGTGACCATCGACGGCAAGCCTGCCGAGATGGGGCCGACCGAATACCGCCTGCTGCAGTTCTTCATGACCCACCAGGAACGCGCCTACACCCGCGGCCAGCTGCTGGACCAGGTCTGGGGCGGCAACGTCTATGTCGAGGAGCGCACCGTGGATGTGCACATCCGTCGCCTGCGCAAGGCCCTCGGCGATGCCTATGAGAATCTGGTACAAACCGTGCGTGGCACCGGTTATCGTTTTTCGACGAAGGCCTGATCCGAGCCCTTACCGCCCGACAAGCTGACAAGGACGCGTGTTCAATTGAATCAAAACTGGCATGGCACCCTGATTCGCCACATGTTGTTGCTGGTCACCGGCTGCCTGGTGATCGGCCTGATCAGCGGGCATTACGCCTGGAGCCTGGCGGCGGGCCTGGCCCTCTACCTGGCCTGGACCCTCAAGCAACTGCTGCGCCTGCACGAATGGCTGCGCCTGCACAAACCCGACGAGGCCCCACCCGACGGCTACGGACTGTGGGGCGAGGTGTTCGACAGCATCTACCACCTGCAACGGCGCGACCAGCGCGTGCGTGGCCGCCTGCAAGCGGTGATCGACCGGGTGCAGGAGTCTACGGCGGCCCTCAAGGACGCGGTGATCATGCTCGACAGCGACGGCAACCTGGAATGGTGGAACCGCGCCGCCGAGACCCTGCTGGGCCTCAAGACGCCCCAGGACAGCGGCCAGCCGGTGACCAACCTGGTACGCCACCCGCGATTCAAGGAATACTTCGAGCAGGAAAACTACGCCGAACCCCTGGAAATCCCGTCCCCCACCAATGACCGGCTGCGCATCCAGCTGTACATCACCCGCTATGGCAACAACGAACACCTGATGCTGGTGCGCGACGTGACACGCATTCATCAGCTGGAACAGATGCGCAAGGACTTCATCGCCAACGTATCCCACGAACTGCGCACGCCCCTGACAGTGATCTGCGGCTACCTGGAAACCCTGCTCGATAATGTCGACGAGGTGAACCCGCGCTGGCGCCGGGCCCTGCAGCAGATGCACCAGCAGAGCGGACGCATGCAGACCCTGCTCAACGACTTGCTGTTGCTGGCGAAGCTGGAGGCCACCGATTACCCGTCGGACAACCAGCCGGTCCCCATCGACGACCTGCTGCAGATCATCAGCGAAGATGCCCAGGAGCTGTCCGGCCCCAAGCAACAAACCATCACCCTGGAAGCCGACCCGCTGGTGCAGCTCAAGGGCAGCGAGGCAGAACTGCGCAGCGCGTTTTCCAACCTGGTGTTCAATGCGGTCAAGTACACGCCGGAACAAGGCCGGATCCATATCCGCTGGTGGGGCGACGTGCAAGGCGCGCACCTGAGCGTGCAGGACTCCGGCATCGGCATCGACAGCAAGCACCTGCCGCGCCTGACCGAACGCTTCTACCGTGTCGACTCCAGCCGCAACTCCAATACCGGTGGCACCGGCTTGGGGCTGGCGATCGTCAAGCATGTCCTGTTGCGGCACCGAGGCCGCATGGAAATCAGCAGCGTGCCCGGCCACGGCAGCACTTTTACTTGCCATTTCGCCCCGGCGCAGGTGGTTCGCGCGCGTCACGCCACCCCTGCCGATTGACGCACGCCGGCGCTTCCCTCTAGGCAATTGCCGAGTCAGCCGCTACATTGGCTGACTTGCGCCTGCCTTTGCAGGCATGCTTTTTTGACCCTCCAAGCACTTACGGAACCTGCAAAACCCCATCATGGACCCATCCCCTGGCTTGTCCCTCGTCACACTTTTCGCCGAATTCGGCATGATTCTCTTTGCTCTGATCCTGGTTCTGCTCAACGGATTCTTCGTTGCGGCCGAATTTGCCATGGTCAAGCTGCGCTCGACCCGGGTCGAAGCCATCGCCGAGCAGAACGGCTGGCGGGGGCACATCCTGCGCACCGTCCATAGCCAGCTCGACGCCTACCTGTCCGCCTGCCAGCTGGGCATTACCCTCGCCTCCCTGGGCCTGGGCTGGGTCGGTGAGCCGGCGTTCGCGCACATCCTCGAACCGCTGCTGGGCGCGGTGGGCGTCGAATCGCCGGAAGTGATCAAGGGCGTTTCCTTCTTCACCGCGTTCTTCATCATTTCGTACCTGCACATCGTGGTCGGCGAACTGGCGCCCAAATCCTGGGCCATCCGCAAACCCGAGCTTTTGTCGCTGTGGACCGCCGTGCCGCTGTACCTGTTCTACTGGCTCATGTATCCGGCCATCTACCTGCTCAACGCCAGCGCCAACGCCATCCTGCGCATCGCCGGCCAAGGGGAACCGGGCCCCCATCACGAGCACCACTACAGCCGTGAGGAGCTCAAGCTCATCCTGCACTCCAGCCGTGGCCAGGACCCCAGCGACCAGGGCATGCGCGTGCTGGCCTCGGCCGTGGAAATGGGCGAGCTGGAGGTGGTGGACTGGGCCAATTCCCGGGAAGACCTGGTGACGCTGGAGTTCAACGCGCCGCTCAAGGAAATCCTGGCGATGTTCCGCCGTCACAAATTCAGCCGCTACCCGGTGTACGACAGCGAACGCCAGGAGTTCGTGGGCCTGCTGCACATCAAGGACCTGCTGCTGGAACTGGCGGCCCTGGACCACATCCCCGAATCGTTCAACCTGGCCGAACTGACCCGGCCCCTGGAGCGTGTGTCGCGGCACATGCCGCTGTCGCAGCTGCTGGAGCAGTTCCGCAAGGGCGGCTCGCACTTCGCCCTGGTGGAGGAAGCCGACGGCAACATCATCGGCTACCTGACCATGGAGGACGTGCTGGAAGTGCTGGTGGGCGACATCCAGGACGAACACCGCAAGGCCGAGCGCGGCATCCTGGCCTACCAGCCGGGCAAGCTGCTGGTACGGGGCGACACGCCGTTGTTCAAGGTCGAGCGTCTGCTGGGCATCGACCTGGATCACATCGAGGCCGAGACGCTTGCAGGGTTGGTCTATGAAACCCTCAAGCGGGTGCCGGAAGAGGAAGAAGTGCTGGAAGTCGAAGGCCTGCGGATCATCATCAAGAAGATGAAAGGCCCGAAGATCATCCTGGCAAAGGTGTTGATGCTCGATTGAGCATCAACACCTTTGCGGCGACGACCCTTCTGTGGCGAGGGGTTTTGTCCCCTCGCCACAGAAGCGCTTTAACTGCTGCAGAGGCTACTGCTTGCCCACCGCAAAGTTGGGCAAGTCCCCCACGGGCTGGTTGAACTGGTAGGGAATCGACACCAACCCCAAGCCGGTGTTGCGCTGCACCACGAAATGCAGGTGCGGACCGGAGCTGTTGCCGGTGTTGCCGGACAACGCCAACGGCGTACCCACCCCCACCCGTTGCCCTTCCCGCACGCTCACCGAGCCTTTCTGCAGGTGCAGGTAGACCCCCATGGTCCCGTCGTCGTGCAGTATCCGCACGAAGTTGCCCGAAGGATCGTCCCCCCTGCCGGTCTGTTCGTTTTCAGTCTTGATGACCACGCCGCCACGCGCCGCGATGATCGGCGTGCCTTCGGGCATGGCGATGTCCATGGCGTAGCGATTCTTGGGACCGTAATGACTGTATTGGCCATTGGCCCCCTGGCTCAGGCGAAACGGCCCGCCGCGCCACGGCAATGGGTAGCGGTAGGCTTGCGCCGTGCCGGCGGGGTCGCCCAGGGAGTATTCGAACCGCGGGGTGTACACCAGGGGCTGGCCGGGCTGCGTGGCCGTGAGCAGCGCCAGGCGCAGGTTGCTGCGCGCCGGCAACACCCGACGAATCGGCCGGCTCGGCGCGCCACTGACGTTGCTCAACCCGGCGAAGCTCAACTCGATCTCCACCGGCGCGTACAGGTCATTGCGCACGAACACCGCGTCCGCGCCTTTTTGCTTGCGGATATCGAGAAACACCTGTCGTTCCAGGCGCTCGACCATGCGATCACGGAATACGAACACCTGGGCGCCCTTGCTGGGGCGGTCGCTATAGGACACCACGCCATTGGCATCAGTGGATTTGTAGATTGTCATGGCCACGGCCGACGTGGAGGCCAGGACAAGACCACAGGCAAACAGCAAAGGCACGAGCATGGGCAAGATTCTGTCGAAAAGTGAAGGCCTGCACAGCAGCCTAGCAGCTGGGATGGACCAGCGTAGTCGACGGATGTTTCAAAATTGCAGGCTACAAGCGCTTTGCTCAGGCCCATGGCCTGATCGCGAGCAGATGGGCTCCCAAAATCTATCTACAGGCACTGGCCCCCGCTTCGGGAAGGGGACACAAGGAACAAAGGCAGATCAGGAGACCCTACAGCACCACCCTCCGGACGATCAACCATACTCCAAACCCAGGCACTCTCTTGCAACGATAAATACGAAATCGGTACCCCGAACATTATCAGGCCAGCGGTGATATCCGATTGCTTGACCGTATGCCGTATCACCAGTTCAGAGCCGAGCCGATAGCCGGTGAAGAAAAATATCACGACATCGCCCGCAACCATTCCCTGAGTCAACTGCCGAAACGGATAAGAGCCTCCCTCATTGATGGCCGAAAGATGGACCACGCTACGAGTTTCCTGTCCTTGCTGGTGGATCCCAGCGGGCACGGCCAGGTCGCCAGCGACACCGAGTTCAAGGACAGGGGATACCCTCGTTCCCGCTGTCGATTGCACCGTGTAGATAACCCTGACAGTGCCGTGTTTGATCGGTACCAGAAAATCCGCCCCCACGGGCACGACCAGATCCTCCACCGGACCCGGCCCAATAACCATGTGCTTGACGAAACAGGCATCCGCGCTCGAACCCCACCAATAGACAGAAACAAGAGCACCCGGCGTGAGCGATGAGCCGGCTCTGATGCGCAGGTTGACGCCTTGCACAACCACCGGGAGGGCAATCATGCCGTCAACCGCTTCATCCACTACAGGCTTATATATCTGACCCTCCATTGACAGCACGACGACTGGCGATTTCGTCTCTTCGACCGGATATTCCAGATAGAAATAATAGAGTGCGGCCTGCTGCCCCTGGAACTCCAACGCCCGGTCAGCCGGCACGTCCACGACGATGTCCTGGTTCGCTTCCTGGATTGTTCCACCCATACCAAACCCGCCAGGCCCATCCACCGATTGCAGCACTGCATGATATCGACCATCCACCCGCATCCCATCGACAAAAGGAATACGGATGGTCAATCCCATCTCCAGATCGGCATACGAGACTTTCCCGTCCACGGCTTCATCGATCGAAGCCTCGAGCAACGGTGCCTGATCACGGTGTAATGCGTCGGCTATTCGATTTCTTTCTTCCAGGCTGATAAATAGGCTCATCACGCTCTCCCATTGTGCAGGCAACCATCAGGACGACTGTCCGCAGCAACTTAGGAGAAAAAACCTGAAGAACAACCTGTAGGAAATAACAGTCCGGACCAATGGTCAGTCTTGCTGTCCGACATGACGAGCATGTTGCACTCAAGATTGGAGGAGCCGGTCTTGAGCATGCTCTCACAGAGGACTGTGGATACTGCAGACCAATGTGGAAGCGAGCCCGCTCGCGACAGCGGGCTGGAGGCCGTCGCCGGATCAGGCGCCGGGAACGAAGTGCTTCTGCGCCGTGCCGCGGGCGATGAGGCGGGAGATGTAGTCGAGCTTCTGCGGGTCTTTGTCGACGAAGCGGAAGGTCAGTTGCAGCCATTCGCTGTCCGGTGTCTGCTCATGGGCGACGATGGCGTGCAGATAACCGTTCAGGCGCGCGGTTTCGGCGTTGTCGCCCTGCTCCATGTCCAGCACGGAGCTTTCAAGCACCTGAGGCAGGGTGTCGGTGCGCTTGACCACCAGCAGCGCTTCCTTGAGGCTCAGGGCCTTGATCACGCATTGCTGGGTGCCGCTGGACAGGCGCAACTGGCCCTGGCCGCGGTTGGCGGTCGCTGCGGAGGCGGCCGGCGCCTTGACGGGCGGGCTGTTGAGCAAGCCACGGGCCGGCGCGGCGGCGGGAGCAGCCGGTGCGGCAGGGGCAGCGGCGGCCGGTCTGGCGGCAGCAGGAGCTGGCGCGGCAGCCGTCACTACCGGCGCGCCCTTGCCGCCGGTCAGTGCGCTGAGGGAGTCGTTGCCGAACGCCGAGTTCATCTTGGTCGGGGCGCTGTTCATCAGGGTGTCGAGCTTGCCGACCTTGTGCAGGGCCTGCTTGACCTTGGTCAGCAACTGTTCGTTGGTGAAGGGCTTGCTGACGTAGCCGGAAACGCCGGCCTGGATCGCCTGGACCACGTTCTCCTTGTCGCCACGGCTGGTGACCATCACGAACGGCATACCCTTGAGGTTGTCCTGCTGGCGGCACCAGGTGAGCAACTCAAGACCGGACATCTCCGGCATTTCCCAGTCGCACAGCACCAGGTCGAATGCCTCACGGGCCAGCAGGGCCTGGGCTTTCCTGCCGTTCACCGCGTCCTCGATACGGATGCCCGGGAAGTAATTGCGCAGGCACTTCTTCACCAGGTCACGAATGAACGAAGCATCGTCCACGACCAACACACTGACCTTACTCATCCAGATCCACCTCTAAAAAATCCCGGCAAGCATACCGCTTTTACTGATGGCATATTGCCAAAAACCGTCAGTCACGCCGGGACTTTTCGTTCGCGGGGTGCTGCTTTCGATTAAAAAGGCCACAAAAAAAAGCCCGACCAGAAGGCCGGGCGCTTTTCTTGGGCAATCTTACTTATCGTCAGTTTCACCTGGAACATTAGCGGTTTCGGACGGGGTGCCCTCAACTTCTTCCTTCATTCGCTTGAGCCCCATGTGCCGTACATCGGTGCCACGCACGAGATAGATCACAAGTTCCGAGATGTTGCGCGCATGATCGCCGATACGCTCCAGGGAACGCAGGACCCAGATGATGCTCAGCACCCGGGATATGGAACGCGGGTCTTCCATCATGTAGGTCGCCAGCTCGCGCAGGGCGGTCTTGTATTCGCGGTCGATGATCTTGTCGTACTGGGCCACCGACAGCGCCAGGTCGGCGTCGAAACGGGCAAAGGCGTCCAGGGCATCGCGCACCATGTTGCGCACCTGGTCACCGATGTGGCGAACCTCGACGTAACCGCGCGGCGCCTCGCCCTCTTCGCACAACTGGATGGCGCGGCGAGCGATCTTGGTGGCTTCGTCGCCGATCCGCTCAAGATCGATCACTGACTTGGAGATGCTGATGATCAAGCGCAGGTCGGAAGCAGCGGGTTGGCGACGGGCCAGAATGCGCAGGCACTCCTCGTCGATGTTGCGCTCCATCTGGTTGATCTGGTCGTCGATCTCGCGCACTTGCTGGGCCAGGCCCGAATCGGCCTCGATCAGCGCGGTCACCGCGTCGTTGACCTGCTTTTCCACCAGCCCGCCCATGGCCAGCAGGTGACTGCGCACTTCCTCCAGCTCGGCGTTGAACTGTGCGGAAATGTGGTGAGTAAGGCCTTCCTTCGAAATCATCTTGTTCGCTCCGCGAAAGTTGCAAGCTTCAAGCTGCAAGCTTCAAGCAGTTAAATGTTGATCCGGATCGCATCTGCCGCCTGTGCTCTGCGGCTTGCAACGGCCTCGACTAGCCATAGCGACCGGTGATGTAGTCTTCGGTCTGCTTCTTGGCCGGATTGGTGAACAGCGTATCGGTATCGCCGAATTCCACCAGTTTGCCCATGTACATGAACGCGGTGTAGTCGGAGACCCGAGCCGCCTGTTGCATGTTGTGGGTCACGATGACGATGGTGAACTTGGACTTGAGTTCGTAGATCAGCTCCTCGACCTTCAGGGTCGAGATCGGGTCCAGGGCCGAGCAAGGCTCGTCGAGCAGCAATACTTCCGGCTCCACGGCGATGGTGCGGGCAATCACCAGACGCTGCTGCTGACCACCGGACAGGCCCAGGGCCGAGTCGTGCAGGCGATCCTTGACTTCATCCCACAGGGCCGCGCCCTTGAGCGCCCACTCCACGGCTTCGTCGAGTACGCGCTTCTTGTTGATGCCCTGGATGCGCAGGCCATAGACCACGTTCTCGTAGATGGTCTTGGGGAACGGGTTGGGCTTCTGGAACACCATGCCCACGCGACGGCGCAGCTCGGCCACGTCTTCGCCCTTGCGGTAGATGTTGTTGCCGTAGAGGTTGATCTCACCCTCGACGCGGCAACCGTCCACCAGGTCGTTCATGCGGTTGAAGGTGCGCAGCAGGGTGGACTTGCCGCAACCCGACGGACCGATGAACGCGGTCACGCGCTGTTTCGGGATGTTCAGGCTGACGTCGTACAGCGCCTGCTTCTGGCCGTAGAACAGGTTCAGGCCGGGCACTTCGATGGCGACGGTTTCTTCGGCCAGGTTCAGGCTCTGCTTGTCGCGGCCCAGGGCCGACATGTTGATGCCATGTGTATGTGCTTCGTGTTGCATGGGAGGCTCCCTGTGCTAACAAATTCGGTTCGGTTGTGTGGGAGCGAGCCTGCTCGCGTTTCTGGCACCTCGGCCCGGCGCTGGACCGAGGCGATGCCATCGCGAGCAGGCTCGCTCCCACAGAAAATCAGTGCGTAATCAACTATCCAGTGCCTTGTACTTCTCGCGCAGGTGGTTACGGATCCACACCGCCGACAGGTTCAATATCGCGATCACCAGTACCAGCAGCAGCGCCGTGGCGTAGACCAACGGCCGCGCCGCTTCTACGTTCGGACTCTGGAAGCCCACGTCATAGATATGGAAGCCCAGGTGCATGATCTTCTGGTCCAGGTGCAGGTACGGGTAGTTACCGTCCAGCGGCAGCGAAGGTGCCAGTTTCACCACGCCCACCAGCATCAGCGGCGCCACTTCGCCCGCGGCGCGGGCCACGGCGAGGATCATGCCGGTCATCATCGCCGGGCTCGCCATGGGCAGCACGATCTTCCACAGCGTCTCGGCCTTGGTCGCGCCGAGGGCCAGGGAGCCTTCGCGCACGGTCCGCGGGATACGCGCCAGGCCTTCCTCGGTCGCCACGATCACCACCGGCACCGCCAGCAGCGCCAGGGTCAGGGACGCCCAGAGCAGGCCAGGAGTCCCGAAGGTCGGCGCCGGCAGGGCTTCGGGGAAGAACAGCCGGTCGACCGAACCACCCAGCACGTAGACGAAGAAGCCCAGGCCGAACACGCCGTACACGATGGCCGGGACGCCCGCCAGGTTGTTCACGGCGATACGGATCAGCCGGGTCATGGTGCCTTGGCGCGCATATTCGCGCAGGTATACAGCCGCCAGTACGCCGAACGGCGTCACGATCATCGCCATGATCAGGGTCATCATCACGGTGCCGAAGATCGCCGGGAAAATCCCGCCTTCGGTGTTGGCTTCACGAGGGTCGTCGCTGAGGAACTCCCAGACCTTGCTGAAATAGAACCCCAGCTTGGTGAAGGTACCCATGCCGTTCGGCTGATAGGCGTGCACCACCTTGCCGATGCTGATTTCCACTTCCTTGCCGTTGGCATCCCGGGCGGTCAGGCTGTCGCGGTTGAACTGGGCGTGCAGGTCGGTCAGGCGTGCCTCGATGTCCTTGTAGCGAGCGTTGAGCTCGGCACGCTCGCTGTCCAGGTCGGCCTGGGCCGCGGCGTCAAGCTTGCCGTCCAGCTCCAGCTTGCGACCGTGCAGGCGGATACGCTCCAGTCCGGCGTTGATCGCACCGATCTCGACCTTCTCCAGGGTCTTGAGCTCCGCGGCCAGTTGGTTGACGCGCTCCACCCGGGCCTGCAACTGCGGCCAGGCGGCCTCGCCTTCGGCAACGACCTTGCCCTCCTCCTTGACGTTGACCAGGTAGCCGTAGAAGTTGCCCCACTCGCGGCGCTCGATGGCCATCAGCTCCGGTGGCGTGGTCTGGTTGGTCAGCCAGTCGCCGACGATCCAGGTGAAGTCGGTGCCATTGAGGTCCCGGTTACCCACCTTCACCAGCTCGCGGGTCATGAACTCGGGGCCTTCGTCGGGCACCGGCAGGCCAGCGCTTTTCAGCCGCTCGCGAGGCACTTCTTCTTTCTGCACCACTTCGCCGACCACCAGGTGACTGGGCATGCCCGGCACGTTGTAGCTGGCGTGGATCAGGTCCGCCGGCCAGAAGTGGCCCAGGCCGCGCACGGCAATCACTGCCAGCAGGCCAATGGTCATGATCACCGCGATGGACACCGCGCCACCGCTGATCCAGACGCCGGGGGCGCCGCTCTTGAACCATCCTTTCAGGGAGTGCTGTTTCACAGACTTCTACCTTTCTTAAAGCGACGAATATTTCTTGCGCAGACGCTGACGGATCAGCTCGGCGAGGGTGTTCATGACAAAGGTGAACAGCAGCAACACCAGTGCCGACAGGAACAGTACGCGGTAATGGCTGCCACCGACTTCAGACTCGGGCATCTCCACCGCCACGTTGGCCGCCAGGGTGCGCAGGCCTTCGAACAGGTTCATTTCCATGACCGGCGTATTACCGGTGGCCATCAGCACAATCATGGTCTCGCCCACCGCCCGGCCCATGCCGATCATCAGTGCCGAGAAAATGCCCGGACTGGCGGTGAGGATCACCACGCGGGTCATGGTCTGCCACGGCGTGGCACCCAGGGCCAGGGAGCCCAGGGTCAGGCCGCGAGGTACGCTGAATACGGCGTCTTCGGCGATGGAGTAGATGTTCGGGATCACCGCGAAACCCATCGCCAGGCCCACCACCAGGGCGTTGCGCTGGTCATAGGTGATGCCCAGGTCATGGGAAATCCACATGCGCATGTCGCCGCCGAAGAACCAGGCTTCCATGTACGGGCTCATGTACAGCGACAGCCAGCCCACGAACATGATCACCGGAATCAGCAGCGCGCTCTCCCAGCCGTCCGGCACTTTCAGGCGAATCGACTCGGGCAGGCGGCTGAAGGCGAATCCGGACACCAGGATGCCGATGGGCAACAGCATCAGCAGGCTGAAGATACCTGGCAGATGCCCTTCCACGTACGGCGCCAGGAACAGGCCGGCGAAGAAACCGAGGATCACCGTCGGCATCGCTTCCATCAGCTCGATCACCGGCTTGACCTTGCGGCGCATGCCGGGGGCCATGAAGTAGGCGGTGTAGATCGCGGCGGCGACGGCCAGCGGCGCGGCCAGCAGCATGGCGTAGAACGCGGCCTTGAGCGTACCGAAGGTCAGCGGGGAAAGGCTCAGCTTGGGTTCGAAGTCGGTGTTGGCGGCGGTCGATTGCCAGACGTATTTAGGCTCGTCGTAGTTCTCGTACCAGACCTTGCTCCACAGGGCGCTCCAGGACACTTCCGGGTGCGGGTTGTCCAGGGTCAGGGGCTGCAGCTTGCCGCCCTGCTCCACGATCAGGCGGTTGGCCCGCGGCGACATACCGAACAGACCTTGGCCATCGACCACCTGGTCCACCAGCAGGGTGCGGTGGGCGGTACTGTGGAACACGCCGAGCTTGCCGGCGGCATCGAGGGCGACGAAGCCTTTGCGGCGCTCTTCGGCGCTGATCTCGACGATCGGCGTGGTGCCCATCTGGAAGGTGCGGATCTGCTTCAGGCGTTGCTCGCCGTCCGCATCGCGGGCCATGAACCATTGGGCCAGGCCACCCTTGGAATCACCGAAGATCAGCGAGATACCCCCCACCAGCTGGGCGGCGGCGGTGATCTGGGCTTCGGCGTTTTCCAGCAGCTTGTAGCGGCCGTTGAGGCTCTTGTCCCGCAGGTTGAACACGTCGGCCTGGGCCCGGCCGTTGACCACATACAGCCATTGCTGGCGAGGGTCGACGAAGATGTTCTTCACCGGCTCGGTCATCTGCGGCAGCTCGATGCGCGTCTGCTCGCTGGTGATCTCGCCGGTCATCATGTTTTCTTCGCTGGTGAGCGACAGCACCTGCAACTGGGCACCGCTGGAACCGGCAAGCAACAGGGTCGAATCGGTGGCGTTGAGGCTGACGTGCTCCAGGGGCGCGCCCTGCTCGCTCAAGACGATCGGCGTCTCACCATAAGGATATTCGACGGCAGGCGAGATGGTTTTCTTGCCGTCCGGGTAGGTGACCTTATAGGTATGACGGAACACCAGGGCCTGGCCATTGGACAGGCCGATCACCACGAGCGGGCTGCCGGGCTGGTCTTCGCCAATGGACGTCACGCTGGCGCCGGCCGGGACCGGCAGGTCGACACGGCGCAGTTCGGCGCCGCTGGTCAGGTCGAAGAACAGCGCCTGGCCCTTGTCGGAAACCCGCATGGCCACCTGGTTCTGCTCTTCGATGGAGATCATCAGCGGTTTGCCGGCGTCCTGCATCCAGGCCGGCGTGATGGAGTCCTTGGCCGTCAGGTCCGCACCCTGGAACAGCGGGAGCACGACATAGGCCAGGAAGAAGAAAATCAGGGTAATGGCCGCCAGGACGGCAAGGCCACCCACCAGCACGTACCAGCGGGTCAGGCGATCCTTGAGCGCGCGGACGCGACGCTTGCGTTGAAGCTCAGGCGTATTGAAATCAATGCGCTTGGGAGGGGAAGTCGTAGTCATTGTGGAATTGGCCAGATCATTCATGCGCACACCCTAGCGATCCTGTATGACAGAAAGATGACAATGCAGTGACGCAACAAATCCGCCGCCGAACAAACCGGCAGCGGACAGGAATTTGTGTGTGGGAGCGAGCCCGTTCGCGACAGCATCGGGCCGGTCGACATCGACGTCGAATGCACCGGCCTCTTCGCGAGCAGGCCCGCTTCCACAAAAGCCCGGGCGCCGGCCCGGGCTCAGGGCTTACTTCTTGGCGACGTTGCCGCCTTCCGACAGACCCAGGTCAGCCAGGGCCTTGGCGGCTACCTTGGCTGGCAGTGGGATGTAGCCATCCTTGACCACGACTTCCTGGCCTTGCTTGGACAGGATCAGCTTCACGAACTCGGCTTCCAGGGGAGCCAGAGGCTTGTTCGGAGCCTTGTTGACATACACGTAGAGGAAACGCGACAGCGGGTACTTGCCGTTCAGGGCGTTCTCTTCGGTGTCCTCGACGAACTCAGTGCTGCCTTTCTTGGCCAGGGCCACGGTCTTCACGCTGGCGGTCTTGTAGCCGATGCCCGAGTAGCCCACGCCGTTGAGCGAAGAGCTGATGGACTGCACGACCGAAGCCGAACCTGGTTGCTCGTTGACGTTTGGCTTGTAGTCGCCTTTGCACAGGGCTTCTTCCTTGAAGTAGCCGTAGGTGCCGGATACCGAGTTACGACCGAACAGTTGGACCGGCTTGTTGGCCAGGTCACCGGTCACGCCCAGGTCACCCCAGGTCTTGACGTCGGTCTTGCCGCCGCACAGACGAGTGGAGGAGAAGATCGCGTCGACCTGCTCCATGGTCAGGTGCTGGATCGGGTTGTCCTTGTGCACGAATACGGCCAGGGCGTCCACGGCAACCGGGATAGCGGTTGGCTTGTAGCCGTACTTCTGTTCGAAGGCCTGCAGTTCGTTGTCCTTCATCTTGCGGCTCATCGGGCCCAGGTTGGAGGTGCCTTCGGTGAGTGCGGGCGGCGCGGTGGAGGAACCGGCGGCCTGGATCTGGATGTTTACGTTCGGGTATTCTTTCTTGTAGTTCTCGGCCCACAAGGTCATCAGGTTGGCCAGGGTATCGGAGCCGACGCTGGACAGGTTGCCCGACACACCAGTGGTTTTGGTGTAGCTCGGGATCGCAGGGTCAACAGCGGCAACCGCGTTGGCAGTCGCAACGCCAGCAGCGACAAAAGTCATTGCCGCCATCAAACGCTTCAGTTTCATGCCTTACTCCTAGCAGATAGGGTGTGTTAAGTCGGCCAAGTATCTGTAAGCCGTGTGAACACTCTATGGCTGAAATATGACAATTGGATGAAAGGCCAGCATCGAGTTTTACAAGATGTCGTGGCGAGGGGATTTATCTCCTCGCCACAGAACCGGGTCTAGCGCCCTTTTTTCCAGAGATAGGCCCCTACCACCATCCCGACGCCACACAGTACCGCCACGTAATAGGCCGGCCCCATCGGGCTTTCCTTGAGCAGCAGGCTGACGATCATTGGCGTCAGGCCGCCGAAAATCGCGTAGGCAACGTTGTAGGAGAACGACAGGCCGCTGAAGCGCACCACCGGCGGAAAGGCCTTGACCATGACATAGGGAACCGCGCCGATGGTGCCCACCAGAAGACCGGTGAGGGCATACATCGGGAACAGCCACTGCGGATGCTCGGCCAGGTTGTGGTAGAAGGTCCAGCTACTGGCCAGCAATGCGGCGCAGCCGAACACGAAGACACGTCCCGCACCGAAGCGGTCGGCCAGCACACCGGCCAGGATGCAGCCGATGCTCAGCATCACGATCGCCAGGCTGTTGGACTGCAGGGCGGTGGTCGGCTGGAAGTGATAGACCGTCTGCAGGACCGTCGGGGTCATCAGGATCAGCACCACGATGGCGGCGGACAACAACCAGGTCAGCAGCATGGAAACGATGATGGCGCCTCGATGGTCACGCAGCACTGCGCGCAACGGCACTTCTTCGGCCAACGCCTTGCGCAGCTGCAGCTCCGCGAATACCGGAGTCTCGTGCAGCCACTGGCGCAGGTACACCGAGAAAAGACCGAACACGCCGCCCAGCAGGAACGGAATCCGCCAGGCGAACTCCGCCACTTCCACGGGCGTATAAAGGCTGTTGATGGCGGTGGCCACCAGCGACCCCAGCAGGATCCCCGCCGTCAGGCCGGAAGTGAGGGTGCCGCAGGCATAACCGATGTGGCGCGCCGGAACGTGTTCGGAAACGAATACCCAAGCCCCCGGCACTTCGCCACCGATGGCCGCCCCTTGGATCACCCGCATAAGCAACAGCAGGATCGGCGCCCACATGCCGATCTGCGCATAAGTGGGTAACAGACCCATGATCAGGGTAGGCACCGCCATCATGAAGATGCTCAAGGTGAACATCTTCTTGCGTCCCAGCAGGTCGCCGAAGTGAGCCATGATGATCCCGCCCAGCGGACGGGCCAGGTAACCGGCGGCAAAAATGCCGAACGTCTGCATCAGGCGCAGCCACTCGGGCATTTCGGCGGGAAAGAACAATTTCCCGACCACGGTGGCGAAGAACACGAAAATGATGAAATCGTAGAACTCCAGCGCGCCGCCCAGGGCCGATAGCGACAGGGTCTTGTAATCATTGCGGGTCAGCGGACGGGCGGGTTGCGCGGGTATTGCCGTGCTCGAAGGCGCAGTGGTCATGGGAGGGGCTTCTCTTATAGTCGGTTCCGCAACCCACCGATACGGGTTGGGGCAAGGTTTGGCACGATAGCAAATTGTTCGAAAAAGCACATGGAGACGTGCCCTTGGGCATCGAAAATCGGAGCCGGGTGTCCAGTTGCGCAAACGGGCGCCTTGAGAAGCGGCAATGCAGCATGACGGCGAGGGACGCCATCAAAGAAGAACCTTATTGGGGAATGAGGGCACTAGTGGTCGTCTCGACGTCTATCGCCCGATATACTCGCAAGCTTGCGACACTCTGTAAGGGGTTGCTGTGCGAAAACGTCGTTGGTGGGCGCAATGAAAAACCAGCCGGTTTCGCAGAGTATCCCTTTGGCACGCCTTTACGAAAAACGTGACGAACGCAGCATGTTCGGGCTGAATCGTTTTTTACAAAGACGGCTATTCACCTGAAGTACAAGACAGAGTTACGGGTCAGAGGCCCCTTCGGCATGATAGAGCTCGAGCAAGAAGATCCAATCCCGCAAGGCGACCTGGCCCTGCAGATCACCGCACTTCCCCGTGACACCAACGGCTTTGGCGATATTTTCGGCGGCTGGCTGGTGTCCCAGATGGACCTGGCTGGCACGGCAATGGCCAGCCGGGTAGCCGGCGGGCGCGTGGCGACCGTGGCGATCGATCGCATGGCGTTCCTGGTGCCGGTAGCGGTGGGTGCACAACTGTCGTTCTACACCCAGACCCTGGAAATCGGTCGCAGCTCGATCCAGATGATGGTCGAGGTCTGGAGCGACGATCCGCTGTCCAGTGAATGGCGCAAGGTCACCGAGGCCGTGTTCGTGTTCGTCGCCATCGATGGCAGCGGTCGCACCCGTTCGGTTCCGCCCCGCGCCCGTTAAACACGGCGACCGTTTTGCGGTCCATTGCAGTTCCTGTTCCCGAGCGAGATTTGCAGCATGCCTACGCCCAATGTCGAAGCCGTCAAACTGGATGAACTCAATGGATGGCGCATTCGCCACGGCCAGGCCGAGTTGCTGGTGGCCCAGCAAGGCGCGCATATCCTCAGCTATCAAGTGGACGGCCAGCCGCCGCTGATCTGGCTCAACGACCAGGCCACCTTCAAGACCGGCAAGAGCATCCGCGCCGGTGTACCGGTGTGCTGGCCATGGTTCGGCAACCTCACCCGCAACCCCGACAGCGTACAAGCCATGCGCGTGAGCAACGAGCCAGCCACCGCCCACGGCCTGGTGCGGGCTATGGACTGGACATTGAAGGGCATCGAAGCCGAAGGCGACAGCCTGAAGGTGGAGTTCGTGCTGCCTTATCCTGAGAATGGCCTGTCGGGCTGGCCCCATCAGGTGGACCTGACGCTGGCCATCGTGATGGACACGCAGTTGCACATCAGCCTCACCAGCCATAACCGTGGCAGCGAGACCGTCAGCCTCAGCCAGGCGCTACACAGCTATTTCGCCGTCAGCGATGTCCGCAACGTGCATGTCCAAGGGGTCGATGGCCTGAGTTACATCGAGACCCTGGACGACTGGAACACAGCGACCCAGGCCGGTGACCTGCATTTTTCCGGCGAGACGGATCGCATCTATCTCGATACCCCGCCGACGCTGAGCATCGTGGACCCGCACTGGGCACGACGGATCGAACTGACCAGCAGCGGTTCGCGTTCGGCGGTGATCTGGAACCCCTGGACCGAACGCGCCAAGGCCTTCAGCGACATGTCCGACGATGGCTGGCAGCGCATGCTGTGCATCGAAACGGCGAATGTGATGGACGATGTGGTGACCTTGCTGCCAGAGGCCAGCCATACCCTTGGCGTGAGCATCTGCAGCAAGCCGCTCTAAGCCACGCCACAAAAACCACAGTGGGAGCGAGCCTGCTCGCTCCCGCATGGTTTTGGGTCAGCCGAGCAGTCGGTTACAGATCCGCGTCCTGCACTACCCTCACCTTCTGCGCGTCCAGCGCATACGCCGCGCTCGCCAGGTCGTTGTCGACCTTTTCGATCTTCAGCGTGCCGGTCACCCATAACGGGGTGTAGATGTCATCCAGCTTCAGGCCCTTGGGGTAACGCACCAGTACCAACTGGTTGGGCGGCGGTGGCGGAACGTGGATGCAGGCGCCAGGGTATGGCACCAGGAAAAACAGCGTGCTGTGACCCTTGGCATCGGTTTCCAGGGGTACCGGATAACCGCCGATGCGGATGTGCTTGTCGTTCATCGACGCCACGGTCTTGGTCGAATACATCACCGCCGGCAAGCCCTTGCTCTGTTTCAGGCCGCCTTTCTGAGTGAAGGTGCCATCGGCTTCCGGGGAGTTGTGGTCGATCTCGGGCATGGCCTCGAGGGCTTTCTGGTCCGACTTGGGCATCAGCTCGAGCCAGTCGGTTTCCGGCAGTTCGGCTGCATGGGCCAAGGCACTGCCCAGCAAAAGAAGGGTCAACACTAGACGGCGCATGAAAGGGCTCGGCAAAGAGTGAAAGGTAGGACGCCGGGCATTCTAGCCCTCTCTACGCGCCGTAGAGAGGGCCTTGACGCATTTGATTCAGTTTCTTTTGATCAGGCCGTAGATCACCAGCAATACGACCGCGCCCACCAGGGCACCGATGAAGCCGGCACCTTCGCCCGCCTGGTAGATGCCCAGGGCCTGGCCGCCATAGGTGGCTGCCAACGAACCGCCAATACCGAGCAGAATGGTCATGATCCAGCCCATGCTGTCATCACCCGGTTTCAGGAAGCGCGCCAGCAGGCCAACGATCAAGCCGATAAAGATGGTTCCGATGATTCCCATGGCATTTCCTCTTGAGTAGGACTCATGCCAAAGCCTAGTCAGGCTTTGGCACCTTGCCATGAGAGAATCCTGCCGACGAATGGTTCCAAAATGTTGCGGATCAATGCTCGGCGATCAGCGTCTCGACCTTGATGATCTGCTGGGCCAGCGTGGCCCGATCGGCACACCGCAGGTTGGCGTGGCCGACCTTGCGTCCGGCCTTGAACGCCTTGCCGTAGTGATGCAGATGGCAGTCGGCGATTGCCAGGACTTTCTCGGTGTCCGGCACCTTGCCGATGAAGTTGAGCATCGCGCTTTCGCCGACCTTGGCGGTCGAACCCAGGGGCAGCCCGGCCACCGCCCTGAGGTGGTTTTCGAACTGGCTGCACTCGGCGCCCTCGGTGGTCCAGTGCCCGGAGTTGTGCACCCGAGGGGCGATCTCGTTGGCCTTGAGGCCGCCGTCCACTTCAAAGAACTCGAACGCCATCACGCCGACGTAATCGAGCTGCTTGAGCACCCGGCTGGAGTAGTCCTCGGCCAGTGCCTGCAGCGGGTGGTCGGTGCTGGCGACGGACAGCTTGAGGATGCCGTCCTTGTGGGTGTTGTGCACCAGCGGATAGAAACGGATCTCACCGTCGCGGGCACGCACGGCGATCAGCGAGACTTCCCCGGTAAATGGTACGAAGCCTTCCAGCAGGCAGCCCACGCTGCCCAGCTCGGCGAATGTACCGGCCACGTCTTCGGGCGTGCGCAGGACTTTCTGGCCCTTGCCGTCGTAGCCCAGGGTGCGGGTCTTGAGCACGGCCGGCAGGCCGATGGACGCGACGGCGGCGTCCAGGTCGGCCTGGGACTGAATGTCGGCGAAGGCCGGGGTGGGAATGCCCAGGTCCTTGAACATGTTCTTTTCGAACCAGCGGTCTCGCGCGATGCGCAAGGCCTCGGCGCTCGGGTAGACCGGAACGAACTGGGACAGGAAGGCAACGGTCTCGGCCGGGACGCTTTCGAATTCGAAGGTCACCAGATCGACTTCATCGGCCAGTTGGCGAAGGTGGTCCTGGTCGCCGTAGTCAGCCCGCAGATGCTCGCCCAGGGCACTGGCACAAGCGTCCGGGGCCGGGTCCAGGAAAGCGAAGTTCATCCCCAGCGGCGTACCCGCCAGGGCCAACATGCGGCCCAACTGGCCGCCACCGATTACACCGATCTTCATTCGTCAACCACCTCAGGCAATGCGTGGGTCCGGATTGTCCAGGACGCTGTCTGTCTGTTCAGCGCGGAATTTCTTCAATACGGTATGAAATTGTGGGTGCTTGGCGCCCAGGATGCTCGCCGAGAGCAGGGCCGCGTTGATCGCGCCAGCCTTGCCGATGGCCAGGGTCGCGACCGGAATGCCGGCCGGCATCTGCACGATGGACAGCAGCGAATCGACTCCCGAGAGCATCGACGACTGTACCGGCACGCCCAGCACCGGCAGGTGCGTCTTGGCCGCACACATGCCCGGCAGGTGGGCCGCGCCACCGGCACCGGCGATGATCACCTCGATGCCACGCGCCTCGGCCTCTTCGGCGTACTGGAACAGCAGATCCGGGGTGCGGTGGGCGGAAACCACTTTCACCTCATAGGGGATGCCGAGCTTTTCCAGCATATCGGCGGTGTGGCTAAGGGTGGACCAATCGGACTTGGAGCCCATGATCACGCCAACCAGTGCACTCATCGTCGTGCCTCTTCTCTCTGGGCGCCCGCGGGCGCGTCAAAAAACAACAAGCCACGCGGGAAACCAGCGTGGCTTGTTGTACGAATTATGGCCGGGCGAACCGACCGAAGGCCGGGCAGTATACCGAAAACGGTGCGTTAAACGCATCTTCGCCGACCATCTGTCATTTGGGCTGAAGCGGCGGCTTTATTGACTCGCAGGTCAGCGAGGGAACAGCCCGCATCCCTGTGGGAGCGAGCTTGATCGCGATAGCGGTGTGTCAGTCGCCATCAATGCTGCAGAGCCAACGCCATTGCGAGCAAGCTCGCTCCCACAAGGGGTTGCGTGTTGTTTTCAGGATCCGATGGCACCCTGGGCCACGCCCCCCTCGAGCTTGCGCCAGAGCAGTCGTACATTGGCCTTGCGCACCAGGGCGCAGCGATACAGGCGGATCTCCAGCGGTACATGCCATTGGGTACCGCCGCAGATCACCAGTTCACCTCGAGCCAGCTCGGCGCGCACGCTCAGTTGCGGCACCCAGGCGATGCCCAGGCCTTCCAGGGCCATGCTCTTGAGGCTGTCGGCCATGGCCGTTTCGTAGACCGTGGTGAAACGCAGCGCCCGCTGGCGCAGCAACTGGTTCACCGAGCGTCCGAGGAACGCCCCGGCGCTGTAGGCCAGCAACGGCACGCTGGCCTCGCCTTCGAGATCGAACAGCGGCCTGCCATCGGCATCGGCGGCGCATACCGGCAGCATTTCGGTCTGGCCCAGGTGCAGTGACGGGAAGATCTCCGGATCCATCTGCATGGCCGAATCCGGGTCATAGAAGGCCAGCATCAAATCGCAGCCGCCTTCGCGCAGGGCATGGACGGCATCGCCCACGTTGGTGGCCACCAGCCGGGTGGCGATGTTCATGCCTTCATTGCGCAGTTGGGCGATCCAGCGTGGGAAAAAGCCCAGGGCCAGGGAATGCGCGGCCGCCACCTGTATCACCTCGCCCTGTCCACCCTCCAGGTGATGCAGGTGACGCAGCACCTCGCCCAGTTGCTCCACCACGGTGCGTGCCGTCACCAGGAACAACTGCCCCGCCGCCGTCAGTTCCACCGGCGTGCGGGAGCGGTTGACCAGCGTCAGCCCCAGCGCCGCCTCAAGGCTGCGGATGCGTCGGCTGAAAGCCGGTTGCGTCACGAAGCGGCGCTCGGCCGCCTGGGAGAAACTGCGAGTGGCGGCCAGGGCACTGAAGTCCTCGAGCCATTTGCTTTCAAGATTCATCACGTTCTCCCTGCACATGCCCAACGCATGCACGACACACGCACCAAAACAGGTCACACGTTCGCCGTTCGCCCGGCGTCACATGTGCATTATGCCGAATATGCATAGGGCAGTGTTTAACAGCATTGGCCCTTATTTTCCTGAAGGCCTAGGATCCACAGCGTTCCGGCACAGTCCGGGTCCTTATCGAGATGATTTTCCATCATGTCTTCCGCTGCATCATTCCGCACAGAAAAAGATCTGCTTGGCGTACTCGAAGTACCAGCGCAAGCGTATTACGGCATCCAGACCCTGCGAGCGGTGAACAACTTCCGCCTCTCGGGCGTTCCGATCTCGCATTACCCCAAGCTGGTGGTCGGTCTGGCAATGGTCAAGCAGGCCGCCGCCGATGCCAACCGCGAGCTGGGCCAGCTCAGCGAAGCCAAGCATGCAGCCATCAGCGAAGCCTGTGCCCGTCTGATCCGCGGCGATTTCCACGAAGAATTCGTGGTGGACATGATCCAGGGCGGCGCCGGCACGTCGACCAACATGAATGCCAACGAAGTCATCGCCAACATCGCGCTGGAGGCCATGGGTCACCAGAAAGGCGAGTACCAATACCTGCACCCCAACAACGACGTGAACATGGCGCAGTCCACCAACGACGCCTACCCGACCGCGATCCGCCTGGGTCTGCTGCTGGGCCACGATGCGTTGCTGGCCAGCCTCGAAAGCCTGATCCAGGCATTCGCCGCCAAGGGCGAAGAGTTCAGCCACGTCCTGAAAATGGGCCGCACCCAGCTGCAAGACGCCGTGCCGATGACCCTCGGCCAGGAATTCCGCGCCTTCGCCACGACCCTGGGCGAAGACTTGGCGCGTCTGAAAACCCTGGCGCCCGAACTGCTCACCGAAGTGAACCTGGGTGGCACCGCCATCGGCACCGGCATCAACGCCGACCCGCGCTACCAGGCCCTGGCCGTGCAGCGCCTGGCCACTATCAGCGGCCAGCCGCTGGTGCCCGCCGCCGACCTGATCGAAGCCACGTCCGACATGGGGGCCTTCGTGCTGTTCTCCGGCATGCTCAAGCGCACCGCGGTCAAGCTGTCGAAAATCTGCAACGACCTGCGCCTGCTGTCCAGCGGCCCGCGCACCGGCATCAACGAAATCAACCTGCCGGCCCGTCAGCCAGGCAGTTCGATCATGCCCGGCAAGGTCAACCCGGTGATCCCGGAAGCGGTCAACCAGGTGGCATTCCAGATCATCGGCAACGACCTGGCCCTGACCATGGCGGCCGAAGGCGGCCAGCTGCAACTGAACGTGATGGAGCCGCTGATCGCCTTCAAGATCTTCGACTCGATCCGCCTGCTGCAACGGGCCATGGACATGCTGCGCGAACACTGCATCGTCGGCATCACCGCCAACGAAGCGCGCTGCCGTGAACTGGTCGAGCACTCGATCGGCCTGGTCACCGCGCTGAACCCGTACATCGGCTATGAAAACGCCACTCGCATTGCCCGCGTCGCGCTGGAAAGCGGACGCGGCGTGCTGGAACTGGTGCGCGAAGAAGGTCTGCTCGACGACGCCATGCTCGACGACATCCTGCGCCCGGAAAACATGATCGCTCCGCGTCTGGTCCCGCTCAAGGCGTGACAGATGCGAGCATTGCTCACCAGGTCGAGGGACTAGACACCTCTCACCTTTTGAGGGCTTGGGGAATTTTTTCCCCAAGCCCTTTTTTTGCCATCGCCAGGGAGGGCTTATGCCGAAATTGACAACATCGGGACAGATCTCAGCCTTCGACAGCTCCTTTGATGGGCTGTCGAAGGCTGCGATTCGTACCGATTGCGGCACGACGTTTCGTCGCTTGCACCACAACCGTGCAGACGGGCACGGCACTGATAGGTATAGTGCCGCCCCTCTTCGCATGAGTGGTCGTCGGTAGCGAGACCTTAAACATGCGAAACCCGAACTAATAACAACCCGCGAATTGGACCGGGACGAAACCTCGCCTCACCTGTCAAGCCGTGCGCCGACGGATGTAACGTGATGTTTCCAAATGGCCAGCATTTGCTTAAACAAAAAACAGCGAGGAATACTCATGCTTGAAGTCATCAACGACTTCCTCTCAGGGAAAGTGCTGATCGTGCTCATCGTCGGGCTCGGCGGCTACTTCACGATCCGCTCGCGTTTCGTCCAGTTCCGTCATTTCTTCCACATGTTCTCGGTGTTCCGTGACAGCCTCAAGAGCAGCACCGACCAGCTCAGTTCCTTCCAGGCCCTGATGCTCAGCCTCGCCGGTCGTGTCGGCGCGGGCAACATCGCCGGTGTCGGCATCGCCGTGACTCTCGGCGGCCCCGGCGCGGTGTTCTGGATGTGGGTGACCGCGCTGGTCGGCATGTCCAGCAGCTTCTTCGAATGCTCCCTCGGCCAGCTCTACAAGCGCTGCGACTCCGAAGGCCAGTACCGTGGCGGCCCGTCCTACTATATCCAGCACGGCCTGCAGAAACGCTGGCTGGGCATGATCATGGCGTTCCTGCTGCTGGTCACCTTCGGCTTTGCCTTCAACGGCCTGCAAGCCCACGCCGTGACCCACTCGCTGAACAACGCCTTCGGTCTCGACACCACCTACACCGGCCTGGGCTTGGCGGTGCTGCTGGGCCTGGTGTTCATCGGCGGGATCAAGCGTATCGCCAAGGTCGCCGACCTGCTGGTGCCTGTGAAGACCCTGGCCTACATCGCCGTGACCATCTACGTGATCGTGCTGCAGTTCGACCATGTACCGGCCATGCTCGTGACCATCGTCAAAAGCGCCTTCGGCCTGGACCAGGCTTTCGGCGGCCTGATCGGCAGCGCCATCGTCATGGGCGTCAAGCGTGGCGTCTTCGCCAACGAAGCGGGCCTGGGCAGTGCGCCTAACGTGGCCGCTGTCGCCTCGGTCGAGCACCCGGTCGCCCAGGGCGTGGTCCAGGCGTTCAGTGTTTTCCTGGACACCTTCGTGATCTGCACCTGCACCGCGCTGCTGATCCTGCTGTCGGGCTTCTACACCCCTGGCTTCGAAGGCGACGGCATTGCCCTGACCCAGAACTCCCTGGCTGCCGTCGTGGGCGACTGGGGCCGGATGTTCATTTCCGTGGCCCTGGCGCTGTTCGTCTTCACCTCGATTCTCTACAACTACTATCTGGGCGAGAACAACCTGCGCTTCATGGTGGGTGAAAACCGCAAGGCCTTGATCGGCTACCGCGCGCTGGTCCTGGTGCTGATCTTCTGGGGTGCCATCGAAAACCTCAGCACCGTGTTTGCCTTCGCCGACATCACCATGACCCTGCTGGCGTTCGTGAACCTGATCGCGCTGTTCCTGCTGTTCAAGGTCGGCATGCGCATCCTGCGCGACTACGACGACCAGCGCTCTTGCGGCATCAAGGTACCGGTCTTCGACTCCGCCAGGTTCCCGGACCTGGATCTGGACCGCAAGGCCTGGCCAGCCAACCCGTCTTCGGCTCCCCAGCCTGAAGCAGTGACCGGCGCGACCGCAGCGCAACGCTGATCGGCAGGCTTGTTGCAAAAAACCGGGCGCATCCCCTGCGCCCGGCGTGACACAGCGTAAGGTCGGCGTCATGCTCGACCTTATGTTGGGGCAGCTCGACGAAGCTGCCGCTTTCGTCCTCGGAGAACAACCATGAATTGCTCGACCTACCCTGCCGCCCAGCACGTCATGGTGCTCTATACCGGCGGCACCATCGGCATGCAGGCCAGCGCCCAGGGCCTGGCCCCGGCTTCCGGCTTCGAAGCGCGCATGCGCGATTACCTGCACAGCCAACCCGAACTCGTGATCCCGCAGTGGCGCTTCCGGGAGATGTCGCCTCTGATCGACAGCGCCAACATGACCCCGGCCTACTGGCAGCAACTGCGCGAAGCGGTGGTCGATGCCGTGGATGTACAGGGTTGCGACAGCGTGCTGATCCTGCACGGCACCGATACCCTGGCCTACAGCGCGGCGGCGATGAGTTTCCAACTGCTGGGCCTGCATGCCCGGGTATGTTTCACCGGTTCCATGCTGCCCGCCGGCGTGACCGACAGCGACGCCTGGGAGAACCTCAGCGGCGCGCTGGTCGCCCTCGGCCAGGGCCTGGCCCCGGGCGTGCACCTGTACTTCCACGGGGAGCTGCTGGCACCGACCCGGTGCGCGAAAGTGCGCAGTTTCGGTCGCCATCCGTTCAAGCGCCTGGAGCGCCAGGGCGGCGCAGCGAAAGCCACGTTCCTGCCGGCCGAGCTGAATTACCGGCAGCCAAGACAACTGGCCAATATCGCGGCATTGCCTCTGTTTCCCGGCATCAGCGCCGAGATCCTCGATGGCCTGCTCGGCAGTGGTATCCAGGGTTTGGTATTGGAGTGCTACGGTAGCGGCACCGGGCCAAGCGACAACCCGGCCTTCCTCGCCAGCCTGGAGCGGGCACGGGACAGCGGCGTGGTAGTGGTGGCGGTGACTCAATGCCATGAAGGCGGCGTGGAACTGGACGTGTACGAAGCCGGCAGCCGCTTGCGAGGCGTTGGGGTGCTGTCCGGTGGCGGCATGACCCGCGAGGCGGCGTTCGGCAAGCTGCAAGCGTTGATAGGCGCCGGGCTGGCCGTGGAGGATGTCCGCCGGCTGGTTGAGCTGGACCTATGCGGCGAGCTGAGCTGAGCCCTGCAAACCGCTGAGGCGCGAGTCTCCTCGCGCCTCACACCGCTACACCGAGAGGAACAACGCCTTGGCGGCGGCGCTGCCAATGTCGGCACGCCAGATCCGCTCAACCGCCTGGCCGGCCTTCTGCTGGGCTTTCTGGAACTCAAGCCCCCGCCCGCCCTGCTCGAATGTCTTCAGGTGAGCCTTGGTAAAGGCATCCGCCGCTGCATCCTGTTTCAGATAATGGAAGTGAGCGAACCACAGCACGCGGTTGTTGCGCCTCTCGCGAATCTCGTAGACCTGCAGGAAGTCGTTACCTTTATTGTCTGAAATATCCACCCGGCCACCGGCCTTGCGGATGCTGATCTCCTGTTCCTGTAGCAAGTACTCCACCGCGCCAACGTTGGGCAGCTTCGCCTTGGTCATCATGATGCGGGTGGTTCGCCCCAACTCCCGCAGACGCCTGGCACCGGCCCTCAGCTCCTCGATCAACATTCGCGGAGCCTGGTCACCCAGCGCTTGCGTCAACTGCTCGATCTCCTCGGCACAGCGGTCGAACCCGGTTGCTTTGCCTACGATGAGATCCTCTACGTCGATAGGCGGACGCTCACTTCTGGACAACCAACCGACGTCAGACATTTGTTGATCAAGTGTGCCCAGCAGATCGCGCCCTTTCTTCTCCAGGCTCTTGAGTTTCTTTGCGGCACGGATACTCAGCCCACCCGCACCACCGAGCAATCGCGGGCGGAGTCCCAGGCGCCAGCGACCCTGCCCGTCATGTTCAAGCCAGGGACCGGTCCGCGCCGGATGGGCGGCGTCGATGATCACCACCCCCTCAAGCCGGCGTGACACTCGATACCATTTGCCTTCGACCTGGGCAAACCACAGGCTGCCCCGTTGATAGAGCCCCTGGTATTCACCCGAAACCACCAGGCCTTGCGACGTAGAAGGAGATGCCAGTTGGAAAGTATCGAGGCGGGCCAGCTCAGGGGCGGAAAAATGGGTACGAGGGCTCGACCAGCCATAGACCAGCCGCGCTTTCGCCCCGTAAGGGCTAGCGGACGCAGCTAACGCCGGCTCTTTGATGATCGCATTGCCAGGCAAGGCAACCGGAGCCTCATGCTCGATCCTCGCCCGCGACTCCAGTCGGCTGATCGCTCCCAGGCGCGCCCCTCCCTGTACCAGCACCAACGCCAGGCCCATCAACGCCGCGGCCAAGGCTTCCGCGCTGTCTTGCACCCCCTCGCTGTCAATGAACTCATCAAGCTGCTCCGTGAGCTGGGCCAGCAAACCGATCATCATTACCGGACCATCCAGCAGCGGCAGCAACAGGTTGAACGCTACCCAGCCAAACTGCATGAACCTGTCCCAGCGCGTCTGCGAGTCGGACACCGAAGCCCGTTTGGCCTGTTCGATCAAGGCCCGGGCACAGGCTTTGTACAACGCACCGACGATATCGCCTTGTAACGGCTCGCGGCCGAGCAATGCAGGTTCCGGAGACCGGGGAGCGGTGGCATCCGAAAGCAGCACCCGGCCGATGTGCGGCTCCTGGAAACCACCGTTGGCATAGACCCGACGGGCAGAAGGTTCAAGCCCGGCAAGTACGCTGTCCTGTAACGCTCCGGCCTGCTTGATGGCATCGAAAAGAGCGGCTCGCGAGGCAAATTCCATCAGGGGCGTTGACGAAGCAGGCCTGTAAAGCACATGAGGGCCCAGGCTGGCATCCTCGGGGCCGATCACAAACATGTCGGCGACCACATTGGGCGTTGCCTGGGCATCGGTCAGGAAAGCCAGGGGCCTGATGACCGGTTCATACCCGGCAGCGAAACCGGCCGACAGGGTCGGCCGCAACACCGCCACGACAAAGCGATAAGCCATATCGGTAAGGTTCTTTTTGATCTTCAGTTCCAATGCCTGCAATGGCAGCAGGATGGCGAGGCGATCAGCGAAATGTTGCTGCCTGCGGGCCACATCCAGGGGATCGTTCAGTAACTTGCGCTGCAGCAGTTCGGGATAGTGCTGGCCGATGTCGGCTCGCGAGGTCAGGTCCCGCAGATATTCATAGGTCATCCAGGCGGGTGGTTCGCCCCCTCGGTAAGTGATCTTCGATGGGCTCCAGGGAAAAGCTTCGAGATTTCGGATCGCCATCTCGGGGAAAGTCCGGGTTTGAGTTGCACTGCGAGGGGGCGGAAACGGCGGATCGATGATCTCGAACGGGGAATTGCTCGACCGGGATAACGTCACTTCAATTTCGTTCACCGAGATATCCGTGCGCGAAGGGTCATCCTCCAGCATCTTTTCCTTCAAGGCCTGGTCAGCGAACTCAAGGATGTTCGAAATACCCGCCATGAATGACACGGACCTTCGATGCTGCGCCGCCAGCGATGACAACAAACGACCGTAGGCGCCGCGATCCGCCAACGGTGCATTCCTCAGCCAGGATGGAAGCACCTGCTGCAGTTTCGACAGCCTGGACTCATGCCCCGAGCGAAAGGCCCCCAGCAGCGTGCCGGGACCGGAAACCAGCGCCACTTCGCGTTCAAGACTGGCCGTGTCGGGATAAGCCGAGGGTTGGATCCTGGCGAGCAGTTGCAACTGACGCTCCAGGAGACAGAGGGTCAAGGCGTCGAAGATGTCCTGCTCGGGGGTGTAGTTTCTCAGCTTCGAATCGTCCGCCCGGCGCGCACCGAACCAGGATGCTTCCATTGCCGCCACCGAGCCGAACACCTCGATCCCGCCAGTCAATGTGTAGAGCAAAGCGATTTCTCGCTCACCCAGACGGCGCGACATGGCCAGCACCAGCACATCCCTCGGATGAGGAACGTTGCTGTCGCCCTCGTAGACAAACGTGACGCAGGCTCGGGTGGTGCCCTGCCCCAGGGCTCGTTGTCGCCGAGCCGGCTCCGGGTAGTCGAGGACGGCCTGGACGGTGGCGAGTTCCTCGCCTACGAGCGCCGAAGCGGCCTGTTGCAACTGCGCCTTGAACAGATCGGACAGTTGTCGCCAGACACTGGGAGCGTCCGTGCTCCAGAAATCCACCAGGTGCTGTTGATAGCCCTCAAGCAGCGTGGAGGCCCCTTCTTCGAGCATTTGCTGGAGTTCATCCAAGGGGACCTTTTCGCCCTGGGGCGTCTCTGCGCCAGGGAATTTCGCAAGAAAGCTGCCCTGGCTGAACGTCCTTGCCCCCACGCCCCTGCAGCGCTCGAGCAACAGGTCGGCCAATCCATGGGTGTTGTACCCGACCTTGTGCGGTTGCCCGCCGTCCATGCGCCATTGAGGTTCAAGGATCACGGCGGTTGCGGCGGCTGGCGCCAACGTTGGGTAACGTTCATCGAGGAGCGCTTGCAGCGTCGTCCGTGCGACGTCCGTCAGCGACGGGCGTGACGCGAACAGCAGGTGCACGTTCAGGGCCCATGAGGTGATCTCATCATCGGTTCGCAGGGGGCGTGGCGAGCTTGTCATCGAAGGAGTGGGGCTTGAAGTCGACATGGCTTTTTTCCATTGGCAGGCAATGAGTGGAAGTCTTCAGCGCGCCTAAAGAAGCGAACCGCGACCGTTACCTGCGAGCGTAAGCAGCCCGTTGGGGCGTTGTGCGGTATCGGGTTATCGTTTTTCCCGGCATACAACTTGCTCGATATCCAGCCTCCCCAAGGCTGGAAACGAACATGCTTCATTCCCACCTCACTACTCTCAACGCCGTCTCCCTGGTGCTTGATGCCTTCAAGCACGAAGGCCTGCCGAGTGAAGCGTTGCTGGCCGGCAGCGGCATCAGTGCGGCCGACCTGAACCGGGCCGACACGCGCATCACCACCAACCAGGAAATGCAGGTCTGCGCCAACGCCGTGGCCCTCAAGCGCGACATCGGCCTGGACCTGGGCTTGCGCATGCATGTTTCGTCCTACGGCATGCTCGGCTATGCCTTGCTCACCAGTGCCACCTTAGGTGACGCCTTGCGGTTGGCACTGCGCTATCCGGCTCTTTTGGGAACACTGTTCGACCTGGCCCTGGAGGACGATGGCGAGCACATCTGGCTCAGCGCCAGCGATTACCGGGAGAATCCCGCCCTGGCGGCATTCAATGCCGAATTCTGCATGGTCTCGCTGAAGGTCATCTGCAATGACCTGCTTGGCCGCGCATTGCCGCTGCATGCAGCGCGCTTCGAACATCCTGCACCGGAGTACCGGGCACGCTACGTGGCCTACTTCGACTGCCCGGTGCGTTTCGACGCCACCGTCAACGCCTTTGCCTTCGACCGTCATTGGTTGGACCGCCCCCTGCCCCTGGCCGACCCCATCACCCACAACGCCATGGTCGAACGCTGCCGCAAGCAGAACACCGAATTCACCGGACGCCAGGCCTGGCTGGGGCGGATCCGCCAGTTGCTCGCCGTCCAGCTGGACGCCGCCCCAGGCCTGGAACGCCTGGCCGAACAGATGAACTGCTCGGCACGCACCCTGCGCCGGCACCTCAAGGACTGCGGCTGCAGCTACCAGGAACTGCTGGACGACCTGCGCTTCGAACGGGCCAAGCAGATGCTTTGCGAGGATCGCTTGCCCATCTACCGTATCGCCGAACGACTGGGCTTCAGCGAAACAGCCAGCTTCCGTCACGCCTTCGTGCGCTGGAGCGGCGTGGCGCCGAGTCAGTTCAGGCCCTGATCCCCCTACATCGCTTTCATGTACAACATCCCCCTGTGGCGAGGGGACTTATCCCCGTTGGGTACGCAGTCACCCCAAAACAGACTGACGCATTTGTGCGCAGATACCGCACCGGCCGATTTACGACGGCTGCGCCGCAGAGCGGGAGCAAGCTCCCTCGCCACGAATCCCGGGGCAATCCGGAGCCTTGTTTATTCGCCCTCCACCAACGCGTCCACCAAGCTACGAATCCTTGCGCCATTGCCCACAACTACGCCAGAATCCGCCCGCTTGTGCGCCTTGCCCCCGGTCTCTATCGTTTCCCTGCCACTGCCCATCAGTGGTCGGGCTTGGCGGCCCGTTAGACGAAAGGTGCAACGCCCCTCAATATGATTGCGATGCTTCTGGCATTGGCACTCCTGTGTTATGGCGGGTTGCGCAAGGATCCCTTCGGGGATGCCGGGTTCCTTTCGTTCCGGTCCGCCAACCTTGTGTAATCCGTCACCTCAATCTGCTTGGCGGCAGACGGTGATGGTTCCTCAGACGAAAGGAGCACCACATGTTCAAGGTCACCCCCAATCCTCCTGAAACAGCCCGCCCCTCGCCTTCCAGTAAACCGAAAAACAAGAAGCAGGACGAAGCCGCCAAGCGCGCCTTGGATTTCTACCTGCTGCCAAAGCCGGAGAATCGCGAGGCCAGCTCCCAGCCGGGCCAGCTCTTCACCGTCATACAGGACATCGACAGCGAATGCCTGCTTGTCAACCTCAGCGAGACCCTGGCTTCGGCTGATGCGATGATCAGCGACCTGGCTTTCGAACTGGAAGGCTCAAAACGCCACTTCGTTCTTGGTATTCAGCAATTGATCGAACTGAGTTCATTGCTGGCGAACCGAGCGCTGGATAACGTCGACCCACGCTAACCGCGACACCATCCACCTGTGGCGAGGGAGCTTGCTCCCGCTCGACGGCGCTAGCGTCTCAAACCGGTCGATGCGGCGGGGCTGAAAGCATGCGCCAGACTTTTTGAGGCGGTTTCGCTCAAGGCATTTGGAGCGTCCAACGGGAGCAAGCTCCCTCGCCACGTTGCGGACAACCATCGGAGCATCACTCATGCCCCAACCCCGCGCACAACTGCGCCATCAAGGGGCGATTTACGGTCAAACCTTTTGGCCATTTCGATCCCCTTTTGGCCTCTCCTGCCGTTCTCTGAAACGCCGCCCGCCGCAAGACTGTGGTCAACCGATCAGCCCTTTGCGGAGAACAACAAATGCTGACGATCTACTCGGATGATCACCACTTGCACCATGGCCGCTGCGAGTTGATGGACGGGCAACTGATGCCTTGCTTCGAAATGCCCTCCCGGGCCGATCATGTGCTGGAACGGGTCAAGGCCCGGGCATTGGGCCCGGTGGAGGCGCCAACGGATTTTGGCCTCGCACCGATCCAGCGCATCCACACCGCGGCCTACCTGGAGTTTTTCCGCGGGGCCTGGGATCGCTGGGTCGAGTACAACCGCGAAGGCGATTTGCTGCCCTACACCTGGCCGGCCCGGACCCTGCGCACTGTCATCCCCCGCAGCCTGCATGGCCAGCTGGGCTATTACAGCTTCGACGGCGGTGCGCCGATCACCGCCGGCACCTGGCAAGCGGCCTACAGCGCCGCCCAGGTGGCCCTCACCGCCCAGGCTGAAATCCAGCGCGGCGCCCGCAGTGCCTTTGCTCTGTGCCGCCCGCCGGGGCACCACGCCGCCAGCGATTTGATGGGCGGCTATTGCTACCTCAACAACGCCGCCATCGCCGCCCAGGCGTTCCTCGACCAAGGTCACGAGAAGGTTGCGATCCTCGATGTGGATTACCACCACGGTAATGGCACCCAGTCGATTTTCTATGAGCGCAGCGACGTGTTGTTCGCCTCGATCCACGGCCACCCGGAGGCCGAGTTTCCGTTCTTCCTGGGGTACGCGGATGAACGCGGCGAAGGCGCCGGGAAAGGTTTCAATTTCAACTACCCTCTACCAGCCGGTTCGGGCTGGGACACCTGGAGCGCGGCCCTGGAGCAGGCGTGCGACGAAACCCGGCGCTACGACGCGGATGTCATCGTCGTGTCCCTGGGCGTGGACACTTTCAAGGACGACCCGATTTCCCAGTTCAAGCTCGACAGCCCGGATTACCTGGCGATGGGCAAACGTATCGCCGCGCTCGGCAAGCCGACCCTGTTCGTGATGGAAGGCGGCTATGCGGTGGCTGAGATCGGCATCAATGCCGTGAACGTACTCGAAGGTTTCCAAAGCGCCCAATGAGGAACACAAGCATGAAAAGACTCAAGCGTCTAATGGCCCCGGCCCTGTGCGCCGCGCTGCTTTGCACAACGGCCCAGGCCGAGGAACGAACCCTGCGGGTCTATAACTGGTTCGATTACATCACGCCCAAGGCCCTGGACGACTTCAAGGCGCAGAACAGCCAGATCAAGCTGGTCTACGACATCTTCGATACCAACGAAGCCCTGGAAGCCAAGTTGCTCACCGGCAATTCCGGCTACGACGTGGTGGTGCCGTCCAATGTGTTCCTGGCCAAGCAGATCGAAGCCGGCGTCTTCCAACCCCTGGACCGCAGCAAACTGCCCAACTGGAACCACCTCGATCCCAAGCTGATGAAGTTGATCGAAGCCAACGACCCGGGCAACAAATTCGCCGTGCCCTACATGTACGGCACCATCCTGATCGGCTTCAACCCGGACAAGGTCAAGGCCGCCCTGGGCGACAATGCGCCGGTGGACAGCTGGGACCTGATCTTCAAGGAAGAGAACATCAGCAAGCTCAAGCAGTGCGGCGTGGCGCTGCTGGATTCGCCGTCGGAGATCCTGCCCCTGGCCCTTCAGCACCTGGGCCTGGACCCCAACAGCAAGAAGCCGGCGGACTATGCCAAGGCCGAAGCGCTGATGCTGAAGATCCGCCCCTACATCACCTATTTCCACTCGTCCAAGTACATGGCAGACATCGCCAACGGCGATATCTGCGTGGCGGTGGGCTATTCCGGCAGCTTCTCCCAGGCGGCCAACCGGGCCAAGGAAGCCAAGAATGGTGTGACGGTGGACATGCGCCTGCCCAAGGAAGGCGCGCCGATCTGGTTCGACATGCTCGCCATTCCCAAGGACGCCAAGAACCCGGGCGACGCCTACACCTTCATCAACTACTTGCTGCAACCCCAGGTGATCGCCCCGATCAGCGATTTCGTCGGGTATCCGAACCCGAACAAGGACGCCACGGACAAGGTCGATCCCGCGATCCGCAGCAACCCCAACCTGTACCCGACCGAGACGGCGATGGCTACGCTCTACACCCTGCAACCCTTGCCCAGGGATGCCGAGCGAGCACGGACGCGAACCTGGACACGGATCAAGTCCGGCCAATAGCCCGGCACCTTGTACCCGGCATATACATAGTTACCACCCTCCCTGTCCTGCCCGCTCCTAGCATGCAATCCCCGAAGCATCTGGCTTCGAGGATTGCATGTACCGCGAGACAGGGAGACTCAAATGGCAAGAACCTTAAGAACCACCGGGCAATCCACGCCCGAAGCCAGCCTCAGGGATGCCGTACTCAATCAATTGCTGGCCGGTCCGACCTCACCGGAAGTGGCCGCCGTACTCTTGCGCACAGCCCTCAAGCGACTCTATCCGGCGCTGGACCTCGACCCGCACAACACCGTCGTCGGGGAGCCGGACTGGGACATTGTCGATGGCGAAATCGTCGAGCGCCCCACACGCTACGAAACCTTGAGCAGCATGGTGGCCGAGCGGGTGGGCGAGAGCGATTCCACCTTGCTGGTGGACGGCCTGCACTATCTGACCCAACTGCCGCTGACCACGCCCGAGGTGCATCTTCCGGTGCGCATCGGGCAGATCGGCAACATGATCAACGAGCTGGTGCCGACCATGTTGTCCGCCAGCCAGGAGCAGCAACTGCTGTACTGGAACGCCTCCCTCGGCGCCTCCGGTCCGCGCTGGCATGAGCTGTCCCGCACGCTGCGCAAGCTCTGGGACGTCAGGCAGGTCAAGGGCTGGACCGCGACCGAATGCACCATGGCCAGGCTGCTGTACCTTTATCCCGATCTACAGGATCGCAAGGAGCATGACCGCTTCGACACCCATGCGTATCTGATCGATATCGATGAAGTCAACGGCGACAAGGTGTCCCGCGTCAACGAGAACTCGGTCGTGGTGCTGATCGGCAAAATCGACGGCCAGGAAGTCATCCTCACCTACTCGCTGCGCAACGGCTATGAGAAGTTCGACTCCCAACACGCCCTCGGCCAATCCCTGCCCACTCACCTGGGGACCGGGGTACGCAAGAAGATCCAGTGGCGGCTCTACGAACCCAGCGGCAATATCTTCGATCACAAGGCTTGCGGGTTGATTGCCATGCAAGTGGAGATCATCGGCTCCCCGGGCTTCATGCAGAGGTTCATACCCAGCGAGAACGAGCAGAACGCTTCCGATGAGCTGGACACGGATAACGACCCGACCGAAGACTGGTTCCAGAAGCAGATACCTGACTGGTTGAAGACAGCATCGGTATCGGACCAGATGCTGTTTGCCCAACACATGAAAAGCCTCTCGGCGCTGAGCAGTTCTCATGCCGGCAAGACTTACCTGGACGAGATCCCATCTATCAAGCGCTACACGTTGGCGGCCCTGAAGCAACAGATGCAATCGGAACACGCCGATGCCGAGAGCCTCGACCTGGAGAAAATCCAGGTCCAGATCCGCAGCCTGGTTGCCTGGGGTACCTTCATCGTGCCGGGGAAATTCGAAACCGCTCGGTTCAGCCTGGTTGAACTGGCCTTGCAAAACCTCATCGCGCTGCCTCCGGGGGATAGAACGGTTCGATCGATCGACGGTACCGCCCTGCCTGGCTGGATGACGATCGACTACCTGGAAAAGGTCATCGGCAAGATCGATATCGGTCGTGTCTACCCCGAATTGGTCAAGCGCAAGCTGCTGGACGACCCGCAGGAGTCAAGCCGTCGCCAGAATCTGTATACCTCCCAGCTGCGCGTCCAGCTACCCATGCTGGCGCTCGAAAGCAAGATTCGCGGAGCCTGCTACATCGATGAACGGGGCTATCGCTATGTATGCGCCCTGATGGAGCCCGAGCCGGCCGATCGCAAGATCGACGGGCAGGCCATCGTGATCCGCAAACTGGCGTTCGTGTCCGAACAGAGGCACTCGAAGGACGTCGTGACCAACATGTTCGTGATCGGCCCCCAGAACCCGGATGCCGGCCCCTGCCTGCTGTACCGGCCGCTGCTCGAACCGCAGCTGTGCCAGTATCCATCGTTCAGCAACCTGATCTATGCCATCAAGCAAACCCCTTCCTTGCGCCAGTCGGTACTGGCCTGGCTACCCGACGGCGTGCGTGAAAACTACAGCCGATACGTGTTTTCAGGCCCTCTGCCCTCCCCCTGGACCATTATCGATTTCGTGACCGATCCTTTTTCGGCCTGGGCCAACAGCGCCCCCATCAGCTTGAGTGAAGAGACGCTCGGAGCCGACTTCCTGCCGCAGTTGTTCAAGGCCAATGCCGACGCCCTGGTGGAACTGGCCGATCGCCAATCGATTTCCAACAGTGAGCATCGCTGGCAGACCTTCAAGCAGGCCGGCTGGTTGATCTTCAACCTGGCGCTGCCCTACCTGGGCTCAGCCGTAGGCACCGCGGCCTGGTTCTGGCAGATCCTGGACGACGTGGAGTCGCTGACGCAGAACGACGAAACGTTCAACAGCCAGGCCACATGGGAAGCCTTCGTCGACCTGCTGCTGAACATGGCAATGGCCATCACCGCGTTCGCCATCGCCCGCGCCAGGGAAGGCAAACGCAGCCGCCGATCGACGGCGCCGGAGGTGGTGGTCGAGCTGGAAGACCTGAAAAAAACCGAGCTGGTCATCGAAAAGCGCCCACCGCTCAAGGGTACCGAGCTGTTGCCCGAACACTACGCCGTCATTCATTCCAGCGGTGCCTTGATCAGCAAGTCGGGGCAAGGTGTGAAGCTCCTGGAAACCTTCCGTATCGACAAACCCGACAGGCTGGAGCAACCCGAAACCCAGGGCGCATTCAAAGGGCTCTACCCAAAGGGCGATGACTGGTACGCACAGGTGGCGCATACCTGGTTCAAGGTGGCGGTGGAGGGGGAACAGGCCTTCATCGTCGATGAGGCCAATCCCGCACGCATCGGTCCTGCCTTGATGGGCGACGCCCATGGAAGATGGCATGTCGATACCCGTCTGCGTTTGCGTGGCATCGGTTCGAAAGACGCCAGGCAGGCGGTCGTCGCCGAGGCAAAGCGCCTCAGCACGCAACTGCTTGCAGAGCTGAACCGGATCGAAAACAGCAAACCGCAGAACCAGAAGCTGCTGACCATGAATGCCGAAGAAATGAACAAGGCATCGGGCGCCGCCAAGGAAACCAAGCGCGACGTGTACCTCAGCACCTTGAAGACACAACGTGAGAGCTACGACGAAGCCTTGCGAATATTGACCGAATGGCCGGTGTTCCAATCAAGGCCCGACGCCCCCCAGGCCAGGCTGGGTTACCTCAATGCGCAGATCAATTTCACGTTCGAGGAGATAGACGCATTGAACGAGCGATTCACCCCGGCCCTGAGGAAGGCCATGGACATGACCACCTCCGGTGTGGAAATCCTGGAGCAGGAGCATATCGATGCCGCCGACACCATGATCAGGGTCGGCGACGACATGATCGAACGCCTGGACTACATGGAGACCCGCTTCGCCAGGCTCAAGAAGCTGGGACGCGAAGGCTTCGAATTCCTGCGCCAGCACCGTGCAAAGATGCCGGCCTACAGGAGTGACGCCATCCGGCTGATCCAGTTGGACATGTACCGGCATCTTTGCCTGTCGCTCGAAAGCGTCGGCACCATGCCCGAAGGCTGGGCGGACCTCAATCAGGTCGTGGATAACGTCACGGTCGCTTTCCAGAGCCTGCATGACGCCATCGAGGAACGCAGCGTGATTCGCCTCGACGAGCAGATCGACGCCTTCGGCAGCCTGACGGAACAGTTCTCCGCCATCGAGGAACACCTTGAATACATCGCCAGTGAATACAAGGACAGCGTTCGCCTGGTGGAGCTCAGTCGACTGGTCAAGCAGGTCGGCCTGCTCAAGAAACGAACCCTGCGTCACCTGGCCCAGGCCCTCGACGAACGCAGCAACCAACGGACCACGGGGGCCCCGTATGAGGCCCGTCCGAGGCCGAGAAAAAGATTCATCAGGGCGCGGTTCTGGGGCCTGGTCAGTGGTGAGCCGCGTTTGACGAAGCTGAAGGAGGAAACCGACTGGGTCGACGTCAAGCACCCGTTCTCGGACAAGATCATCGCCACGTTCCATCGCAAGGACAACGGCGAGTGGGTGCCCCATATCAATGCCGACTCCCCGCCGGCCGCCATGTCGTCGGTGGTTCCACCGCTCAAGACCAGCGTGACCAAGGGCAAGGCCCTGATCAATGGCTTGACGGCGTTCAAGACCGAGGTCGCGGAAAACCTCCAGGAGTCTGAGCGCTCTCCTGCAGGGCTCGGCGTGATCCTGAACGCCCATGCCAGCCGGATGGAGAAAGTCGGCGCCGCGATCACGAAAGCGCTGGACAGCACTTCGAACGAAACGGTGGATATTCCCGCAGACGAGCGACGTATTGCCGAATCCACGCGCGCGGAACTCAAGAAAGCCGCGAAGGCCCTTTACGACGATGGATTCGAAGCCGTGCTCAAGGTCATCAAGCAACGTCCGCCCACCATGAGCAGCGTCACATGGCTCAAGAGTCGGAATCAGATTTCCATCAGCAAGCAGAAAAGCCGACAACGGATCAAGGGACCGTTCTATGGCTACCTGGACCGGTATGAGATCAAGGACCTCAAGGAAAACAAAACCCTCTGGTTCGCCGATTTCCACTATTCGACCGACTGGGTACCGGCTCACGCTTTCCTGTCCGCACGCTTGAAGACACCGGAACAGGTCAACCTCGGGAAAGCCGCTGACTCGACCAACGAACTCAACCAGCGGCAACTGATCGACCATTACCGCAGCGAGATCGCCGTGGATCAAGCCATTGCGGTCTTCTTTCCGAAACGGCCCTCATAGTCCTGGCCCACCGGGCATCCGTCGATGCCCGGTGTTCAATCCCCGGCGCCCCATGCCTTTGCCAGGCTCGTCAGCGCGGCACCGATGGCCGCTGGCGGGACGGCCGCGAACCCCAGCACCAGCCCGGCGCGCACCAGGGGAGGCTGCGTGGCGGGCAGCCAATAGCTGCTCAAGCCATTGATCTCGACGCCAATCCGGGTCGCCTGGACGATCAGCTCCCGCTCACGCTCGACGCTGTCCACCGGCACCGTGACATGCAACCCCGCCACCACTGTCGGCAGCGGCCCCACGCCGGCGACAGCTTTCGGCCAACCGGCCAGCATCGCATCGCGTCGTGCCAGTGCGGCCCGGCGCATGCGCCGGATGTGCCGCTGGAAATGCCCGGCGGCCATGAACTCGGCCATCACCGCCTGGGTGCTGACTTCCGAGTGGCGCACATCCACGGCGCGACGACGGGCAAACGCATCCACCAGGCCCGGAGGCAATACCAGGTAGCCCAGGCGCAAGGCCGGGAACGCGACTTTGCCGAACGTCCCGACATAAAGCACCCGGCCCTGGCGATCCAGCGCAGCCAAGGGCGCCAGCGGCGCACCGCTGTAGCGGTATTCGCCGTCATAGTCGTCTTCGACGATCCAGCTATCGTTGCGTTCGGCCCAGGCCAGCAGTTCCAGCCGTCGAGCAAGGCTCATGACCACACCAAGCGGATACTGATGGGACGGTGTGACATAGGCCAACCGACAATGGCTCAACCCCTCGAGCGCCGCGCAATCGAGCCCGTCGTTGTCCACGGACACCCCTCGCACATCGGCGCCCGCCACGGAAAACGCATGCCCGGCGGCGCGATAGCCCGGATTTTCCACTGCCACTATGTCCCCAGGATCCACCAGCAGCTGTGCACAAAGACTGATGCCCTGCTGGGCGCCGCTGGTGATCACAATTTGCTCAGCCGTGCAGTGCAAACCACGAGAACTACGCAGGTAAGCGGCGATAAGGGCCCGCAGGCGTGCATCGCCTTGTGAGTCGCCATAACACAACTGCTGCAGATCCGGCTTGCGCCAGAAAGCCGCGTTCAGCTTGGCCCAGATGTCGAACGGGAACAGATCGAAGGCCGGTACGCCGACCCTGAACGCTCGGGGCGGACCGCTGGGAGGCGGGTTCAGGTGATGTTTTTCGACACGCGCCAAGGCGTCGCTGTGGATAACTTTGCTGGCGGGGGCCACCGGTAAATCCAACCAGTCCGGAGCGATTTTTGTGGATAAATCTGTGGGTAAGCCTGTTGATATGCCTGTGGACACTTTTGTGGATATGTTTTTGATGGGCAGCGTCGCCGATGACAGAGTCGCTACGTAAGTGCCATCACCGACCCGCCCTTCTATGAAACCCTCCGCATAGAGCTGGTCGTAGGCCCGCACCACACTGTTGCGGGAAATAGACAGTGCCGTCGCCAGGTCACGGCTGGCGGGCAGGCGGGTGCCACCGGCCAGGCGCCCGTCCAGTACTCGCGAGCGCAAGGCCTGATAGAGCTGGCGGCTGAGTCCCTGGCGGCGATCCAGCTCGATTCCAGCGGGATTGAAGGACAGCGGTGGCACAGCATTGGTCATGACAGCACCCGAAAATGGTCCTACTGAATTGGTTGAAAGTGGCTCTTACAACAGACCAATAGCCTGCCTAGGATGTGGGCATTCGCCAAGGAAAATGTCATGTACAACCCTATAGCCTTTGCCGTGCAAGACCTGCCCCAGCTCCAGCAGATGATCGACGACTGTCGCCTGGCCGTCTTGATCACCCAGGGGGAGCACGGCCTGCAGGCCAGTCACCTGCCCCTGTTGCTGGAGCCACGACAAGGCCCCCATGGCACCCTGTACGGGCACCTGGCCCGGGCCAACCCACAGTGGCGCGATCTGCAGGCCGGTGCCGAGGCGCTGGTGGTTTTCGCCGGTGGCGATGCCTACGTCAGCCCCGCTTTCTACCCCGGCAAAGCCGAGCACGGCAAAGTCGTGCCGACCTGGAACTACCTGGCCGTACATGCCTACGGGAGCGCCGAAGTCTTCACCGACGCCCATCGCCTGCGCAACCTGGTGAGCGCCCTCACCGACCGCCACGAAAGCGGTCGCGCCCAGCCATGGAAAGTCGATGACGCACCGCCTGAGTATATCGACGGCATGCTCAAGGCAATCGTCGGCTTCGCCCTGCCGATCCAGCGCCTGGAAGGTAAACGCAAGCTCAGCCAGAACCGCGGTCCCGCCGATGTCGCCGGGGTACGCAACGGGCTCGCCGCCAGCCCAGACCCCCAGGACCAGGCGCTCTCGCGCCTGATGCCTGCTCCAACAACCGAGGAGTGAACATGAGCCAAACCAGGATCCGCCTCGTCACCGCTGACGATCATGCCGCGTGGCTGCCGTTGTGGCAGGCCTACCTGCGGTTCTACGACACCGAACTGCCGGAGGCGGTAAGCGAAAGTACCTGGCAGCGGCTGCTCGACAACCGCGAGCCGACCCATGGCGCGCTCGCCTGGGACGGCGACACGGCGGTGGGCCTGGTGCACTTCATCTACCATCGTTCGAACTGGAGCATCGAAAACTCCTGCTACCTGCAAGACCTGCTCGTCACGCAGCAGCGCCGGGGCACCGGGGTCGGTCGGCAACTCATCGAGTTCGTCTACGCCACGGCGAAGGCCGACGGTTGCTGCAAGGTGCATTGGCTGACCCACGAAACCAACGCGACAGCGATCCGGCTGTATGAGCGCGTCGCCGAACGCCCAGGCTTCATCCAATTTCGCAAAGCCCTTTGAGGAGCACCGCATGCCGATTTCACTCGCCGACTGGAAAGGTGTCCCGGCACCGTTCACCCAGTTGATCGAAGGACGTTTCATCCGCCTGGAAAAACTTGACCCGGCGCGTCATGCCGATGGCCTGTGGCAAGCCCTGGAAGGCCCCGGTGCCGACCCGAAACTCTGGGACTACCTGCCTTACGGCCCTTTCACGGAGCGCAAGGCTTTCGATGCCTGGCTAGAGAATCACGCCAGCAACATCGATCCGTACTTCTTCACCGTGATCGACCGGGCCAGTGGCGACGTGCAAGGCATTCTCAGCCTGATGTCCATCGTTCCGGCCCAGGGCCGCATCGAGATCGGCCACGTAACCTTCGGCGCGTCGATGCAACGCTCGCCGAAGAGTACCGAGGCGGTCTACCTGCTGGCGAAGGAGGCATTTGCCCTGGGTTATCGTCGGCTGGAATGGAAATGCAACAACGCCAACGCCCGCTCCAGGTACGCCGCCGAACGGCTGGGCTTCACCTTCGAAGGGGTGTTCCGCCAGCACATGGTGGTCAAGGGACAGAACCGCGATACGGCCTGGTACTCGATGCTCGACTCGGAATGGCCCGCCATTGGCGCGGGGTTCGAGCGTTGGTTGAGCGAGGAGAATCTGCACGAGGGTGGGCAGGTGCGCAGCTTGGCGCAGTGCCGGGCGCAGCATTTGTGAACGCCAAGGACCCAACGTGGGAGCGGGCTTGCCCGCGAAGCCGTCGACCCATTCAGCACCAATGCAGGCTGATCCGACGCTTTCGCGGGCAAGCCCGCTCCCACAGGGATTGGCGGTGAATACATGATTCACTCAGGCTTGGGCTTCACCTCGCCGATCTGCTTGAGCGAATCGGCGGTAACCCCGCGTCTTGCGTACTGCCAGGCCCAGTCCGGGATGGTCAGGTGGCTTTCCACATACACGGCAAAATCCAGGCGACTATGGCCCAGGCGATCGGTCGGGAAATCAAAGTTGTAGAGGTACTGCTGGGCCCGACGCTGGCCGATGGACAGCAGCCGCTGGATAATCTGATTCGCGCGGAATTCGTCCGGGGCAAGGCTGCTTCTCAAGGCAAGGGCAAGATGCAGCTCGGAATTCAGTGCCCGGGGTTCGGCCAGTGTCTTTCGGATGGTGGCGTCGCTGAAGTGCGGCCCGATCAGGTCGGCCCAGATCTGGCTGGCGTAATCCTTTCGGAGTTTCTGCAGAGAGCTCCACAGATTCGGGGTCTCGAACAACAGGGCAACCCTGGCGTTGGACGGCGGCTGCCCCGCAAAGCTGAACAGTTTTGCGACCGCAGGAATGTCGTTGTCCATGATGTTGCCCCACGCGCCCCCCAGGAACACCAGGAAATCCGCCAGCTCTTCTTGATGCACGACGATATTCTCCAGGTTCCGGTCGTCAAACAACTGCATCCAGTCGACATCAATGCTTTCGGTGCGCTGCAATTCGCTGTAGCGGGTGCTCGCATACTCCGCAAGAAGCTGGAAACGCCTATCGGACAAGGCCGGGTTACGTAGCCACCGGGCCACTTCGCCGACCCGCAACAAACCGCCCAGGTTATGCGCGATGATCGGCGACCTGAACAGAAAATTCGCCCGCCTCAGCAAGACGGGAAAACGCCCGAGAGCGGTCTTGAACAAGTTGACAGTCCTATCGGCCCTGTCCGTGTAAATGAAATGATCGAACAGCTCCGAAGTATCACTGATGTACTTGCCAGAATCGGCATTCAACAGACTCTTGGCATCATCCAGATCATCGCTATTGACCAAGTAGGCCCCATCGAGCAGAGCTTCAAGCTGGTCTTCGTCCAGATGCCCGTGCAGCGCTTCGTCATACAGGACATAAGCCGAACTGTTATTGGGATGGTAATTGACCAGTTGCCTTGCGGTCACGCCGTACTCCAGCAGGATATGGGCCACGTCAGGGGTCATCAGCAGGTACTTGTCATCAAGCAGCTTCTGGATCAGTGCAGGCTCAACGGGCCCCACCAAGAGGTCCTCGAACAGTTGCTGCATGGTTTGTCGCTCTTCCCCGGAATATGGCGCATAAACGCTGGCTGCCAATTTCGCCGGCGGCCGCTGCGACAATAGGCGTCCGACTTGTTGGAGGATTTCGGTTGGCAATCTGGAGGCTGGATTGGCCGTGAGTGCCATACCCACCGCACTGTTCGCATGCAACTCCAGGTAGCGCAAGGTGGGTTGGAACAGGCGATGCGGGTTGGGCGCGCCATAGACGATCCGGGTGAGATCGAGCACCGCCGCCGAACCCAACAGGTTGTCCAGCGAAGACGCATTCTCGAAGAGCGCCTCTTGTGTCCCAGTGGGCGGCGGTGCCACGTATTGTTCGATCTGTGGATGCTGATCGATATAGTCGGCCACTTCATTTCGCAAGCCTTGCATGGAGAACGTTTCCTGGGCCTGTCCTTCATTCAGCCCACGGGTGACGGCATTGAAGAAACAATCGCCGTCGGCAGGGATCTCCACGACCTCCTCCCCCAACACCAGGCTGTAATGGGTCTGGGTCGGTCGGCTCAGGACCACATCGGTGTCGGTCCTGTCCGGATGGTTGCTTGCCGGATAGATGGTTTCGTCTTGGCCGGGGGTAAAGCGCACCGACCAGACATGCTCAGGTGTCTGTTCGTTGAGAATCAGCAAGCTGCGGTTTTGTGGCCAACTTCGCAGACGCGTCATGATTGACGGAACCAGGTCCATGAGCTGGTTGTTCCAACGGCCTGGCGTGCGCACCAACGAGGAAAGCGCGGTAGACGAGATGGCCGCCTTCTTGGGTTTCGAAGGGCCTGGCTGGGGGTTCAAATCCCCCGGCCGTTTTCCACCGCCCCGGCCAAATCCTACGGCACGCCATTCGCCATCGGACGTCCGCGCCACGGTACTTCTCATCACCCCACTGGAGCGCAGGCTCAATCCCGTTATCGGGTCGACCAGAATGGCATCGGTCGCGTTCAGTTTCGTCGCGTCGTGCACGCGGAACACCGTGCCATCGGGTTGGCGTACGTACACGGGGCGGGCTATCACGCGACCTGTCGCCACGTCGCTGACCGTCCCACGATAGAAGCCCCGGGTGTCGGCTGCCAGGCCCCGTATAACCGAGGTATCCGCCACGGCGTAACGGCCGTAGATCGCGCTGTCCAACCGCAGTCCGGTCTGCGCCTCCTCCGGACTCTGGCGCGCCGTCACCGCGCGGAAAAACGACTGGCTTCGCGTGGGCACCGCCACGCCTGCGGACAAGCGCCATCCACCGTGGTTCGCTACGGCGTGCACCAGCGCCAAGGTCTTGAGGTTCAGAGGAATGGCCCCGGTTCTGAATATCAGCAAACCGGTCTTGATGGCGCTCTTGAGCATCTGGATACCGGGCGCCAGGAACAGGCCGGCCAGTTCCAGGACAATCTCGATCACCATCTGCCCGAACCGGCCATAGGTTTGATGGCGAACATCCCGGTTGCTGTTGGAACGGTGATCGGCATGGGCGCTGTGAAAGTGCACGTGCGCCCGATGCAGCGCCTCAAACAGGTCGCCGGTGATCAACGCGCCGCGAATCAACGGACGACCACCCTGCTGCCCCAATGTCCGCTTGATCTCAACCGGGTTGCTGGTGGAAATGCGCGCCCGGAAATATTCTTGCCAATCCTCACGGGGCAACAGCTGCGCAATGCCATCGCTGAGATCGGCAAACTCATGAAAGTCCTCCCCCTTGGGCGCATCCGGGAAATAAACGCCGACGGTGCCCTTGATATCCGGCCCCGCCTGATCGGAAAAGATCAGCGCGCCATCGATGCTGGTCGCATTGCTCTGCCTGGCCTGCTGCCCGCCCGCCGCCATGCTGCCACCCAGCAAAAGACCGTAGACGTGAACCGTGCGCCCCATGACCGGTGCGCGACGTTCGGCTGATGGCGAGCGCAGGACGGCGTCGAGCCATAGGGCGAGCTTCTTTGCCAATTTTGGAGGATTGAAAGCCTTATCGATCAGGACGGCCTTGAATACGTCGTCGCCCTTGAGCGAGGCCTCGAAGGCTTTGAATTTCAGATTGGCGAGGTACGCGCTTTGCCAGGCCTTTTTGTATTCCGGTTTGTGCATCGCCTCCTTGAGCATGGCTTGATAGCTGCCACCGGCATCGATGCTCGTCACCATCCGCGCCAGTTCGCGCCCCGTCAACGTGACGAAATAACCGTTGGCCGGATTCCGGATGCGTTGGCCGTCCTCATCGACCAGGTAAGCGCTCAACACTTCGCGCATGCCGTTCGGGTATTGAGCCGGGCGCAGGTTGTCGAGCAACAGTTGGGTCAGACTGGCGCTGCGCGACTGCCTTGGGTTGGCGCGTTTGCCATAGAAGAACGTGACCAGGCTCTGGTCCGGATCGGCATCGATGCCGGGGTGCACGGTTTTTTGCAGGTACTCTTTGACCTTCTGGCGGGTGAACTGCAACAAGGTCTGGATATCGCTACGGCCTAATTGATAGGCCGCCTCCAAGACCTGCGTTTCCAGGCTGCGATAGGTCGACTTCTCCAAACGCGTGGCGGTTTTATAGAAATCACCGCGACTGTTTTCAACCAGGATTTCCTGACGGACCGCCAGCGGCCCGGCCAGCGACAACATGGGCAAGTCCAGCGCATCTTCAGCGCTCAGGGCAAACGCCGTCAAAGCGACCGTCTCGTTTTGCGCAGTCTTCAAATACCTTTCCAGGGCAGCGCTTTGAACCTGCAGCAAGTCGTCTGCCGCCACTTCAAACACAGGCCCGGACAATTCGGAGGAGATATCCCGGATCGCACGCTTCTGCCCTTCGTAGATCGGACTCACTTTATTGATCAGGTCTTGGACAGAACCGAATCGCTGTATTCCGCCTTCCAGGGAGTAAAGGAACAGATAGGGTTTATCGGTCCGTTTGATCACCATCGCCGCCGACCATTTCCGGGGCGCGGCGCTGCCCATATCGAGCATGACGGCGTAGACATGGGGAATGGGGGCCCGCAGCAAGCGGTTTCTATCGGCCATGGAAGGGTGGGTGGTGATGAGATCCAACAGGCGATCTTCCTCAGCCTGCCGGGTTCGGGCGTCCGGGCTTGATTGGGTGCCTGGATCGCGATCGATCCTGTACAGGTCGAACAAGTGCAAAAAACGTCGGGACAGCAGATGAGCAAGTGCCGCGTGCGTGGTGGACGCCGGGGTTGGCGTATCGAGAACGTCTGCGCCGCTGCTGTTACGAAAGCGGATGAGATCGTCGCGCCACTGCTGTTTCAATTCTTCATTCCCGGTGGGCTGGGCGATATAGAACACGGCCTCCAGGGTCGCTGCCGTTTTCGCATCCAGCGGGCCGGCAAAAATGCTGTCGACCTCCTCCACCGAGTCTGGGCGACTGAAAAACCCCACGCTACCGACCGAGTAAGTGGGCGGTGTATCCGTCATCAGGCAGTCCAACATCACGTCGGAAAAACGCTGCGACGAGGTCAATGAACGGCCGCCCGCCGCGTCCACGGTAAAGTGATTCACATACCAGTGATCCGGATCGATGTCTTGAAGCAGCGATCCACGGAATTTTTTCTCCGGGATCTTCGCCTTGATCCGGCTGGCCAGCAGATTCTTGAGCACCGAGTCGAACGTTGGAAGAGCGGCAAACAAGCGCGCCAGTTTCACCTGATTGGTGTCCAGCAACGCCAATTGCCTGACCTGTTCTTTTTCACGGGCACCGAGCACATTGCCCTGGGCATCCACCTCAGTAATGACGGGCTGACCGATGCCCTGATAGCCGGGCGCAATGCCGGCGCGCAATTGTTGCAAAACATCTGGCGCAAGGGTCTTGCCGTTGACCCGCAGTGCCGAGAAGTCCAGGGACATGTGACTGATGTGGGGGTAAATCCAACCTTCACGCGGCGAATGGCCAGAGGAAGATCCGCGGCTTTGATGGGCGATCAGAAAGCCTTGGGTCACGGCGTCACGCAAAGGCACCGAGGTGCTCTGGGTGGCGGCGGCCGAGTCGATGGTCTCGACTTCTTGATACGTGACGTTGACCTGCGCATCGCCGGTGAGGCCCCATTGACCTAGCCATTGATCGGCGAATACATGCGGTTGAAAGCGAGCGCCGTTGGCTAGCAGGCTGATGGGCTTCAGGCGCGCGGCAGGAAGAGACGCCGACGCGCCAGGTTCATGTTCAGAAAAGACAGACATTGAGGTGTCCCGGTTGTGATGAGGGCTGGGACCCTATCGCGCCGTTCGACCGGAAATGACATACATATGTATAGGGATGGCTGGCGGGCTCGGAGAAAAGCGTAAGCCGGGATGTCCTCCGAACTGTGGCGCGGGAGCAAGGGCTCATGGAACAAAGTCGTGGACCGGCTAGCGCGGATTGATCGTTCCCACGCTCCCGCGTGGGAATGGCGCTAGGGACGCTCCGCGTTCCGCTTCTGGAAGGTGACGCAGAGCGTCATGGGATGCATTCCCACGCAGAGCGTGGGAACGATAAAACCGTCATGCGTTTTAACCTAGCTGTTGCGCCAACACCGCAATATGCTCCGGCCCGATCCCGCAGCAGCCGCCCAAATGGCTGGCCCCGCGCTTCTGCCAGTCAGCCGCCCACTGCAGGTACCCCGGTGGATCGAGGTCTTCACGCAGCGGATCCAGCCCGTCGTTGGCCGTCGCTTCCTTCGGTTGCGGCGGGAAGGCGTTGGCGTAGGCACCGATGTGGATCTTCACCCCCAGACGCTCGAAGGTGTCTCGCGCCGCATCAATGGCCGCGCCGATCACTTCCGGCTGGCTGCAGTTGAACAGCAGTGTCTCGACGCCCAGCTCGGCCGCGACCGCCGCCGCGTCCGCCACTGGTTCGCCGGAGCGCAGGCGCGGCACTTCGTCGGTGTCCTCATCCTTCAAGGTAAACGACAGCCAGAACGGCTTGCCGTCCCGGGGCAGGCCGGCATGGATCGCCTTGGCTTCGACCGTCGAGCTCTGGGTTTCAGCCAGCCATAGATCGACATGCGGGGCCAGGCCGGCCACCAGAGGCGCGAGCAGTTCAGTGGCGCGCGAGGCGTCGAACAGGTCGGGGCGGTAGGAACCGAACAGCGGCGGCAATGAACCGGCCACCCGTACCGCTTTGCCGGAAGCCTGCACCGCCCGCCGCGCCAGTTCCCCGGCCAGCGCCGCCAGTGCCTGGCCCTCGGCGGCGAAACGCGCCTCGCCAATATGAAACGGCACCACCGCGTAGCTGTTGCTGGTGATGACGTCCGCGCCGCTGGCGATATAGGCCGCGTGCACCGCTTCCACCGCCTCGGGCGCTTCGCTCAGGGCCAGCGCCGACCATTCGGGCTGCCGGAACGGTGCACCACGACGTTGCAATTCGCGGCCCATGCCGCCGTCGAGAATGACTGTGGTTGCTGCGCCCATATTCGATTCACTCATAAGCTTATGAAAATAACTCACTACCGGAGTCGTTCTTATAACTATTTAATACGCACTCTTTGATTTGTCACAACTTTTTTCTACCAGGGACTCCACATGAAACGACAACCATTGCTGGCCCTGGGCCTTATTCTGCTGGCCGCTTCGTCGCAAGCGCTCGCCGGAGCCACGCTCGATCGCATCGAACAGAAGAAAGAACTGGTCGGCGTCCTGATGGAAAGCTACCCGCCCTTCTCGTTTCTGAACGACCAGAACCAGCTCGACGGCTTCGACGTGGACGTGGCCAAGGCCGTGGCGCAGAAACTGGGCGTGAAGCTGCGCCTGGAAACGCCTTCCTGGGACGTGATCGCCGCCGGTCACTGGAGCGGACGCTACGACATCTGCATCTGCTCCATGACCCCGAGCAAGGCCCGCGCCGAGGTGTTCGATTTCCCGGTGCAGTATTACGCCTCGCCCGCGGTTATCGTGGTCAATGCCAAGGACGACAGCATCCAGGGCGCCAAGGACCTGAGCGGCAAGAAAGTCGGTCTGACCAGCGCCTCCAGCTATGAAAGTTACCTGAACAAGAACCTGGTGATCGAAGGCGCCGAAGACACCCAATTGAGCTATCCCTTCGAGGACGTGCAGATCGCCCCGTACGACACCGACAACGTGGCGTTCCAAGACCTGGGCCTGGGCGCCGGGGTACGGCTGGATGCCGTGCTGACCAACCTGGTGACCGCCCAGCCGCGCCTGACCGAAGACAAACGTTTCAAGCTGGCGGGCGCACCGCTGTATTCCGAGCCGAATTCGGTGGCCATCGAAAAGGGCGATGCCCAGTGGAACAGCAAGGTGCGTGAGGTTTTCGCGCAGTTGAAACAGGACGGCACCTTGAGCAGACTCTCGCAGAAATGGATTGGCGCCGACATCACCCAATGACCTCTTTCCCGCCCTCTTCTCAGCCACCGCAACCGGTGGCTGAGTCGCGCCTGAAGAAAATCTTCGGTTTCCGCACACGGCTGTACCTGACCTGGGCAGCCATGCTGGTGCTGTTCGCGAGCTTTTTCCTGACCTTCGACCTGAAGTTCTCCATCATCCTGGACAAGCTGCCGAACCTGATCGGCCTGCATCTGGCGCCCAACGGCTTCCTGCAAGGCGCGGCGCTGACCCTGTTCCTGTGCCTGTGTTCGATCGTCGCTTCGTCCTTGCTGGGCTTCGCCGCGGCCCTGGCAAGGTTGTCCAGCAGCGCCGTGGCGTTCGGCATCGCCAGCTTCTACGCATCGTTCTTCCGCGGCACCCCCCTGCTGATCCAGATCCTGTTGATCTACCTCGGCCTGCCCCAATTGGGCGTGGTGCCGGGTGCCATCGCCGCCGGGGTGATCGCCCTGTCGCTGAACTACGGCGCCTACCTGAGCGAAATCTTCCGCGCCGGCATCCTCGGCGTTCCTCATGGTCAGCGCGAAGCCTCGCTGGCCTTGGGCATGGGCGAAACCGTGATCTTCTGGCGGGTCACCCTGCCCCAGGCCATGCGCACTATCATCCCGCCCACCACTAACCAGTTCATCTCCATGCTCAAGGATTCATCCCTGATCTCGGTGATGGGGGTCTGGGAAGTCATGTTCCTGGCACAGTCCTACGGACGTTCCAGCTACCGCTACATCGAGATGCTCACCACGGCGGCGATCATCTACTGGCTGATGTCCATCGCGCTGGAGCTGATCCAGGCGCGGATGGAACGGCATTACGGGAAGGCTTATCTCAAACGCAGCTAAAGGCTCTTGGACGGTCTAACGCACAGGTCCGAGGAAACTGTAGGGCAACGCCACAAGCCGTGGAAGGCAACGCGGCGGATAACCTGAGCACGACCCGACCAGCCTACATGTTCGATCTGCTCTCTCCCGCCAATGTCGGGGAATCCGCCCGGCATCGCGGCCAGGTTGGAATTTTTAAAGTGCGGCCTCCACCCTTGAGAGGCCGTACTCGATGCCTATCCAACACTCATATCTTCCCCGACGCCTGGCCCTGGCAATTGCCCTGGCCCTGGGTTGCGCCAATGTTTCGATGGCTCAGCAACCGGCTCATATCCCCACGACCGCCGAGCAACAGCAACGCCTGGAGGCCTTCGCCGAAGCGGCCGACACCAGGAAACAAAACGCCAACGTCCCCCGCAAAGGCAACGCGAAATGGACAGGCAAGAACGACCTGGTGATTGTCAGCGCAAACGCGAAGTTCCCCGGTTCCATGGATGGCGGCGGCGGAACCAACATGCTGCGACTGGACCTGGCCAAGCATCCCGTCCTGGGGGAGACCCGTAATTTCGAGGCCTTGCAGGTCTCCCAGGGCGAATGGGAACACACCGCTCGTTTCGCCGGCTGGGGTGTGGTGGAGCCTCAAGCCACGCTGGTCAATACCGGACATATCGACGGACGGATCGGGGTGCTCGGTGCATTCGATAACAAGGGCGCCGTGGCCAATGGCGTGATGGTCGAGCCAGGGGGGCGCATGACCCATTCAGGCACCGCGCATGGCGGAATACATGTACATGAAGCGGCCAGTTTCAGCGGCAACGGAACCGTGGATTTCCTGACAATGGCGGGACGGTGGGAGGTAGGCCCGGATGTCGGCGCCCCCTCGATTACGGGCAATCTCGAACTGTCGAGAAGCGCCGAGCTGGTCTATGGCATCGACGCCAATGGAGGCAGTGCCTCGATCCAGGTCGAAGGCACCGCGACGCTGAATGATTCGACCCTGACAATCGTCGCCGTACCGGCCGACAGCCTTTCCTCCAGTGAACATACCGTCATTCGTGCGGGCAACGTCGTGGGTGAGTTTGGTACGGTCATCGACAACCTCCCATTCATGACGGCCACTGCGCATTACACCGACACTCAGGTTGGCCTGACCTACGTCCGCAACGACACCCCCCTCGAGACCGCCGCAACTTCCGACAACGGGAAGCAATTGGCGGCCAGCATCGAAGAACCACAACCGGTCGAGCCACCAGAGCCCAAGCCCGTGGAGACACCCGCCCTCGCCAAAGCGGTTGCCACCAAGCCGAATGCGCCCACCATGCCTTCCAAACCCGCCGCTGCGCTACGAGTCACCCCACCGGCCAGAACACCCAACGCCGCGGTCAACGCGCTGCTGGGAAGCAACAGAATCGTGGCGGCCGATGCCATCGAGCAACTGGCCGGCCAGACTACCGCTAACCTGGCCAATGCCACGTTGAACAGCATCGCGCCAATCAGCGCCGGGATGCTGTCCGCCATGGGCCAGCGGCCTGTCGACGGTCAGGTCTGGATCCAGGCCATCGGCCATGGCGGCACGGTCGGCAGGCAATTGGGGAGCGATGCGCTGAAGCATTCCACAAAGGGCCTGATGCTGGGGACCGATTGGGCGATCAGCCCTGAATGGCGCCTGGGCATGATGGGCAGCAAGACCCGGACACAGCTGGACGGTCACCGACTCGACGCAGGCCTCGACAGTTGGTACCTGGGCGCTTACGCCTGGCGCCAGGACGGACCGATGGCACTGCGCCTGGGCGCCGTTCATGGCGATCATGACGGCAGCACCAAGCGCCATGTGGTGTTCAATGGTTTCAACGATCATCTCAAGGGCCGCTACGATGCCAGCACGCAACAGGTCTTCGGGCAACTCGGCTATCGCTTCGACCTCGGCCGTTACGATCTTGAACCCTATGCCCAGCTGGATTATCAGCGCTATCAACGCGACCGCTACACGGAAAAGGGCGGCGACTCGGCGCTGAGGGTCGATCGCCAGACCGAGGACCATTACGGCAGTACCCTGGGCCTGCGCCTCGCCACGGCCTTGGCTTTTGACCAGGGCACGCAATTGACCCCTCGCTTGAATGTCGGCTGGAGACACCTCTACGGCGATGTCAGAGGCAGCGCCCGCCAGAGCCTGGTGAAGGGAGGCAGAACCTATACGGTGCAAGGATCCGACCTGGACCGGGACAGCCTGTTGGTGGAAGCCGGGCTGGACCTGGCTGTTTCGCCACGCCACACGTTGGGATTGGGTTACAGCGGTGAAACGGGCAACGACAACCGCAGTCACGCCTTGATGGGGCAGTGGCGAATGATGTTCTGATCGCCTCGGTGCCTTCCTGTGAGAAAGGCCTGCTCGCAACAGCGGTGGAGCCGCCTGCACGCATGTCGGTCGCACCATCGCCTTGGCGAATTGGCTTCACCCTCCCGGTGACCTGGCTTTCGAAAAAAAAAAGGGGAGCACATGCCCCCCCGAGGTTAAACGGTTGTATCGAGGCTGTTCGCTCAGCCTTCGATCTCGATCAGGATCTCGCCCGGATTGACCCGGTCGCCCTTGGCCACATGAATGGCCGTGACCTTGCCGGCGATGGCGGCCTGCACTTCGGTCTCCATCTTCATGGCTTCGGTGATCAGCACGGCCTGACCGGCCTTCACTACGTCGCCTTCCTTGACCAGCACGTCGACGATGTTGCCCGGCATGGTGGTGCTGACGTGGCCCGGCGCAGTGGCTTGCTTGCGCTTGCTGCTGCCACCGCCGACGAATTCATTGAGGGGCTCGAACACGACCTCTTCCGGCATACCGTCGATGGACAGGTAGAAGTGACGCTTGCCTTCGGCCTTGACGCCCACGCCGGTGATGTCGACGCGGTAGGTTTCGCCGTGGACGTCAATGACAAATTCCGTTGGCACACCCTCACCCGCCGCCGCGCTCACGCCGCCCGCCTCAGGGATCGGCAGCAACACCTCTGGCGTCAGGGTGCCGGCTTCGCGCTCTTCGAGGAACTTGCGACCGATGTCCGGGAACATGGCGTAGGTCAGCACGTCCTCTTCGGACTTGGCCAACGCGCCGATCTCGCCACGCAGCTTGGTCATTTCCGGCTTGAGCAGATCGGCCGGACGCACGTCGATCACCTCTTCGCTGCCAATGGCCTGGCGACGCAGTTTTTCGTTCACCTGGCCCGGCGCCTTGCCGTAACCGCCTTGCAGGTAGAGCTTCACTTCGTTGGTGATGGTCTTGTAGCGCTCACCGGCCAGTACGTTGAAGAACGCCTGGGTGCCGACGATCTGCGAGGTCGGAGTCACCAGCGGCGGGAAGCCGAGGTCTTCGCGTACTCGCGGGATTTCCGCCAGCACTTCGTTCATGCGGTTCAGCGCGCCCTGCTCTTTCAACTGGTTGGCCAGGTTGGAAATCATCCCGCCGGGCACCTGGTTGACCTGGACACGGGTGTCCACCGCCGTGAATTCACTTTCGAACTGATGGTATTTCTTGCGCACGGCATAGAAATACAGACCGATTTCCTGCAGCAGTTCCAGGTCCAGGCCGGTGTCGAACTCGCTGCCCTTGAGAGCCGCGACCATCGATTCCGTACCTGGGTGGCTGGTGCCCCAGGCGAAGCTGGAAATGGCGGTGTCGATGTGATCGGCGCCGTTCTCGACGGCCTTGAGCTGGCACATCGCGGCCAGGCCGGCGGTGTCGTGGGAGTGGATGAATACCGGCAGCGATTGCTCGGCCTTCAACGCCTTGACCAACTCGCCTGTGGCATACGGGGTCAGCAAACCGGCCATGTCCTTGATCGCCACCGAATCGCAACCCATGGCTTCCATCTGCTTGGCCTGGGCCACGAACGCCTCGATGGTATGCACCGGGCTGGTGGTGTAGGCGATGGTGCCCTGGGCATGCTTGCCGGCGGCCTTCACGGCCTCGATGGCGACGCGCAGGTTACGCACGTCGTTCATCGCGTCGAAAATCCGGAATACGTCGATGCCGTTGACGGCGGCCTTGGCCACGAACGCCTTGACCACGTCGTCGCTGTAATGGCGATAACCCAGCAGGTTCTGGCCGCGCAGCAGCATTTGCAGGCGAGTGTTGGGCAGTGCGGCACGCAGTTGGCGCAGGCGCTCCCACGGATCTTCCTTCAGGAAACGCACGCAGGCATCGAAGGTCGCGCCGCCCCAGACTTCCAGCGACCAATAGCCGACTTTGTCGAGCTTGTCGCAGATAGGCAGCATGTCTTCGGTGCGCATGCGGGTGGCAAGCAGCGATTGGTGAGCGTCGCGCAGGATAGTGTCGGTTACGTGGATCTTCTTGGACATTGTCATGATTCCTTACAGGCCTGCGTGGGCGGCAATGGCGGCAGCGATGGCCAGGGCCAGCTCTTCGGGTTTGCGCTTGATCGAGTAGTTGGTCAATTCAGGATGGCTTTCGACGAAGCTGGTATTGAACTGACCGCTACGGAATTCGGGGTTGCGCAGGATTTCCTGGTAATACGCCGCGGTGGTCTTGACCCCTTGCAGGCGCATGTCGTCCAGGGCCCGCAGGCCACGGTCCATGGCTTCTTCCCAGGTCAACGCCCAGACCACCAGTTTCAGGCACATCGAATCGTAGAACGGCGGAATGGTGTAGCCGGTGTAGATCGCCGTGTCGGTACGCACGCCGGGACCGCCAGGCGCGTAATAACGAGTGATCTTGCCGAAGCTGGGCAGGAAATTGTTCTTCGGGTCCTCGGCGTTGATCCGGAACTGCAGGGCGAATCCACGGTGCTGGATGTCTTCCTGCTTGACCGACAGCGGTAGGCCGGAGGCGATGCGAATCTGCTCGCGGACAATATCGATCCCGGTGATTTCTTCGGTGATGGTGTGCTCCACCTGAACCCGGGTGTTCATTTCCATGAAGTACACCTCGCCCTCGGCGAGCAGGAACTCCACGGTGCCAGCGTTTTCATAGCCCACGGCCTTGGCGGCACGCACCGACAGATCGCCGATGTAGGCACGCTGCTCGGGCGTCAGCTGTGGGCTGGGAGCGATTTCGATCAGCTTCTGGTTGCGACGCTGGATCGAGCAGTCCCGCTCGAACAGATGCACCACGTTGCCGAAACTGTCCCCCAGGATCTGCGCTTCGATGTGCTTGGGGTTGACGATGCATTTTTCCAGGAACACTTCCGCCGAACCGAACGCCTTGGTGGCTTCGGAGATAACGCGAGGGAAGGCCTGTTCGAGTTCTTCGCGGCTGTTGCAACGACGAATACCGCGGCCACCGCCGCCGGACGTTGCCTTGAGCATCACCGGGTATCCGATCCGGTCGCCCTCGGCCAACGCCTCCTCGATACCCGAAACGTTGCCCTCGGTGCCTGGGGTAACCGGCACGCCGGCCTTGATCATGCTGCGACGCGCTTCGGTCTTGTCGCCCATGCGTCGAATGACTTCAGCCGCCGGACCAATGAACTTGATACCGCGTTCGGCGCAGATATCCGCCAGTTCGGCGTTTTCCGAAAGGAAGCCATAACCGGGATGCAAGGCATCGCAGCCGGTCTCCACGGCGAGGTTCACCAGCTTGCGCGGGTTGAGATAACCGGCCAGCGGATCGGCGCCGATGCTGTGGGCCTCGTCCGCGCGCTTGACATGCAAGGCATGGCGGTCCGCGTCGGAGTAGACCGCGACCGAGCGAATGCCCATCTCGGCGCAGGCGCGCACGATTCGGACGGCAATCTCACCGCGGTTGGCGATCAGGATCTTTGTTATCAATTGGAGGTTCCCTTGAGCCGGTGATACCACGGCCTGGACGTTCAGGCCGACGCGTGACCAGATGTAACAATTGGTCGCAGCTCCACACTAGTACCGGGCGGGGATTAACAAAAATGAATATTTATTGGGTCACGCATAAGCCAAGACTTATAGTTGCGTTGTCGGGATCGGACCAAGGTGAGTGAAAAATGCGTAAGTCATTGATGCGTATGACTTTGCGTCAACTGCAAATTTTCAATGAAGTGTGCGACCTGAGGTCCTACAGCCGTGCTGCCGAGGAAATGTCTCTCACGCAACCAGCCGTTAGCCTACAGATTCGATCCCTTGAAGAGCTGATTGGCCAGCCGTTGTTCGAGTATGTCGGGAAAAAACTCTACATGACCGAAGCCGCCGAAGCCCTCCAACGCGCCAGCCGGGATATCTTCGGGCGCCTGGAGAACCTCGATATGCAGCTTTCGGACATGCAGGGCTCGCTGCAGGGGCAATTGAAACTGGCGGTGGAATCCAGCGCGAAATATTTCGTGCCGCACCTGTTCGCCGCGTTCAAGCGCCAGCATCCGGAGGTCAACCTGAACCTTACTGTGGTCAATCGCGGACAAGTGATCCGGCGGCTTTCGGACAACCGCGATGACCTGGTGATCATGTCCATGGTGCCCCAGGACATGGGGCTTGAGTTCCTGCCGTTTCTCAATAATCCGATCGTGGCCGTGGCGCCGCCGGATCACCCACTGTGTCACATGGGGGCATTGCGCCTGCAGGACCTGGAGCCCTACACACTGTTGCTGCGCGAACCCGGGTCGGGAACGCGGCTGGCCTGCGAGGAATATTTCAAGGAAAAGCGGGTGCATTTCACCCAGACGCTGGAAGTGGCCTCGGCCGAAGCCCAACGCGAATGCGTAGTGGCGGGGCTGGGCGTGGCGTTGTTGACGCGCCACGCCGTGAGCCGGGAATTGTCGTCCGGCGCACTCATCGAGCTGCCGGTGGAAGAGTTGCCGCTCTACCGAAGCTGGTGCCTGGTGCAGGCCAGGGCGAAGCGTTTGTCACCGGTGGCCCACGCCTTCCTGGCGTTCGTTCGCGGTGAGCGCGCCCAGATCATTGGCCTGGTTGAGCGTTTCGACGGGAAGCCACCGGCGTTGCCTGCCAGTAATTGAATTCTGTCGCGTCAGGAAATTCGCTGATTTCGGCCAGGAGCTGGCGCTGTTCGAAGCGGTCTTCGATCGCACGACGGAACGCCATGCGGCGTTGGTCTTCCTGCTGGCGACGGGTTTTGACGGCGCTGCGTTCTTCGTAGGACTGGGTCATGTCGAGACTCCCAAGACGTATACGGGAGTTTCAAGATGAAGGCTTGGGATGACGTTTTGGCGGCGCGTGGGTTACAGAACGATGAATTCGAGCGATGGGATCTTGGGGAGGGTTGAGCCTGTGGCGAGGAGACTTGTCCCCTCGCCACAACGGCGCTTGCCTTGATGATTGGCTCAGTCGTCCAGTGCCTTGACCGACTTGGGCGACAGCCGCAGGCTGCGAAGGCTGCGCTTGACGCTCTTGAGGTGGTTGACCAGGCTCGGGCCGCGCGCCATGGCAACCCCCATCGCCAGCACATCGATGACCACCAGGTGCGCGATACGCGAGGTCAGCGGTGTGTAGATTTCAGTGTCTTCGTGCACGTCGATGGCCAGGTTCACTGTCGAGAGCTCGGCCAATGGCGTCTGGCTCGGGCACAGGGTGATCAGCGAGGCGCCGCTTTCGCGCACCAGGTTGGCGGTGATCAGCAGGTCCTTGGAGCGCCCCGACTGGGAAATGCAGATCGCCACATCGGTGGGTTTCAACGTGACCGCCGACATCGCCTGCATGTGCGGGTCGGAATAGGCTGCCGCAGTGAGCAGCAGGCGGAAAAACTTGTGTTGGGCATCGGCCGCCACGGCGCCCGAAGCGCCGAAGCCATAGAATTCGACGCGCTGGGCCTGGGACATGGCCGTCACGGCTTTTTGCAAGGCCACCGGGTCGAGCTTCTCGCGAACCTCCATCAGCGTATGCAAGGTGGTGTCGAAGATCTTCAGGCTGTAGTCGGCAACCGAGTCGTCCTCATGGATCGCAAACTGACCGAAGCTTGCGCCGGCCGCCAGGCTTTGCGCCAGCTTGAGCTTCAAGTCCTGGAAACCCGAGCAACCGATGGCGCGGCAGAACCGCACGATGGTCGGCTCGCTGATGCCGACGCTGTGGGCAAGGTCAGCCATGGAGCTGTGCATCACGGCCGCAGGATCGAGCAGTACGTGATCGGCGACTTTCAGTTCCGATTTGCGCAGCAGGTGGCGTGACTGGGCGATGTGTTGCAACAGGTTCAAGGGACTGGACTCTTGTTATTGGCGGCGTTATTGGCAGATGCCGGATGCAGCAGTGATGTAGCCAAGCTTGTAGTTATACTACATGAATTGCCTTTTTGCCCGCCCGATACGTAACTCGATCGCCCGATTCCATGCCGCATGCGCGTCATGTAGCAGAGGTGAGCCATGAATCGCCCGGCTTGTCGCGCAACAACGCGGCCAGGCCTTGGGACTCGAGCGGACGGCTGATGAGGTAGCCCTGCACTTCATCGCACTGTTCAGCCTTCAGGAACGCCAGCTGGCCCTGGTGCTCGACACCCTCGGCCACCACCTTGAGCGACAGGCCATGGGCCATGGCGATGATCGCCCGGGTGATCGCGGCATCCTCGCCGCCCTCTTCCAGCCCACGAATGAACGCCTGGTCGATCTTCACGTAATCCACCGGGATACGCTTGAGGTAGCTCAGCGAGGAATAGCCGGTGCCGAAATCGTCGATCGCCAGCTTGACCCCCAGGTCTCGCAGTTGCTGGAAGGTGGCGATGATGTGTTCGACGCTGTCGAGCAACTGGCTCTCGGTCAGTTCCAATTCCAGGCAATGAGGGGCCAGGCCGGTTTCTTCCAGCACTTGCCGCACGAGGCTGACCAACTTGCCCTGGCGCAACTGATGCACCGACAGATTGACCGAGACCCTGATAGGCGACAGCCCCTGGCGCTGCCATTCGCACGCCTGCCAGCAGGCCTGGCGCAACACGAACTCGCCAATCGGCCCGATCAACCCGGTCTCTTCGGCCAGGCCGATGAACTCCCCCGGCGGTACCCGGCCCATGGTCGGATGATCCCAGCGCACCAAGGCTTCGGCGGCGTTCAGACGACCGGTCGCCAGGCACAGCTTGGGTTGGTAGAACACCTTCAATTGCTGTTCTTCCAGGGCCTTGCGCAGTTGGTTTTCCAGCTGCAGCCGCTCCAGCGTACTGGCTTGGAGGCTGTCGGTGAAAAACTGGAAGTTGTTGCCTCCCAGGTGTTTGGCATGTTGCATGGCCATGTTTGCCTGGCTGACCAGGGTGGCGACTTCACGCGCGTTATCGGGTAGCAGGCTGATGCCGATGGAGGCGCTGACCACCAGCTCATGGCCTTCGATGGTCAGCGGCAGGCGCAACTTGGCGGACAGGCGGGTCGCCACCCGGGCCAGGCTGGAAAGATTGCCGTAGGCATCGAACAGCACCCCGAACTCATCGCCGGACAGTCGGGCGATGGTGTCGGCCTCGGGCAACGCGTTGATCAGGCGCCGGGCCATTTTCTGTAGCAACTGGTCGGCAATGTCATGCCCCAGGCTGTCGTTGAGCAACTTGAAGCGATCCAGGTCGATATGCAGCAATGCAAGGCTGCGCCGCCCTCCCTGTCGCACACGCTGGTGGGCTTCATGCAACCGCTCGCGGAACAGCGACCGGTTCGCCAGCCCCGTCAGTTCATCATAGTGGGTGAGGTAGCGCATCCGCTCCTCGGATTCGCGCCTCGCCGAAAGATCGGCGAAGAAGCCCACAATATGACTGACATTTCCTCGTACATCGCGCACGACGTTCAGTTGCAGCCATTGCGGGTACAGCTCGCCGTTGGCCCGAGCCTCGACCAGTTCGCCCTGCCAGGTGCCGTGCGCCTTGAGGGCCTGGCGAATGACCGGATAGTGCCGCCGGGCGTCCCGACTGCACGGAAGATCCACCACGTTGCAACCCAGCATGTCATCGATATTGAACCCGGTGACCCGGGTGAATGCCTGGTTGGCGGCCAGCAGTGCGTAGTTGGGATCGAAAATCACGATGCCTTCGCTGGCGGCCTCGAACACCGTAGCAGCCAATTGCCGCTGCTGTTCCAGCTCTTTGCTGGCGCTGATGTTTCGTCGAGTGCCGACCATCCGCAACACCCGGCCGCTGGCGCTGCGTTCCACGGCCCGCCCGCGGTCTTCGATCCACACCCAGTGCCCGTCGCTGTGGCGAATGCGATATTCGATCTGGTAGTCCTCGCTACGGCCCTTCAGATGCTCGATCAGGGCTCGCTTGAGCGCTGGCAGATCTTGTGGATGCAGGCGGGGCGTGAGATGGCTGAGCATCGCCGTGACGTATTCGCGCTCCAGCCCGAACAACTCCTTGAGCTGGGTATGGTGGACTTCGTCGGTTTGCAGGTTCCAGTCCCACAACCCCAGCTCGCTCGCCTTGAGGGCCAAGGCCAGGCGCGCCTCGCTCTTGCTCAGGGCCTGGCTGGCCACCTCCAGTTCAAGGCTGCGCTGGGCCACGCGCGCCTCGAGGCCAACCTGGGCGGCGCGCAACCGCTCTTCGGCGAGACGACGCTGTTCGACTTCCCTGGCCAACGCCTCGTTGAGCTGCGCGCTACGAATCTGTGTCTGCTGCAGATGTTCGATCAATGCCTGATTCTGGAAACGTCGCAGCATGCCGTTCTGCATCAGTCGATTGACCTGCCAGGCCACCACGCTCAGCGATACCAGAACAGCCAGGCCGAGCCAGCCCCATCCGTGCTGCTGCTGGTCGTCGCCCCAGAACAGGAAACCGATCGCCGGCAGCAGGCAGGGCAAGGTAAAAGACAGGTAGGCGGGAAGGCTCACCGCATAGGCGACACTGGCCGACAGGGTGGCCGCGCCGATCAGGCCGAACACCCAGGCCTGTTGCTGGAAGTTGTCGGTCGGGGCCAGGGCGATGCCGGCAATGGCCAGCGTCAGGCCGGTCATCGCCGAGCCCAGCAAAAACATCCGCAGCCAGATGGGATGCGCCTGGCGGCCCGGGATCGCCGAATCGAAGGCAGCCACCTGGATCACCCTCAGCGCCACCAGGGACAACAGCCACACCAGCCAGACGCTGACCAGGACATAGCGTGACGGATCCCACAACAGCGCCGCGCAGACCAGGCCGTTGACCAGCATGAACAAGGTTGGCAGCAGCGAGCCCTGGTACAGCAACCGTGTACGCTCTACCGCCATCTCCGTGGCGTACTGCTTGCGAATGACCCGCGGTTCCACACAAGGGCCCGCCAGATCGGAATTGAGGGTCATAGGCACTGTTCTTGTTCTTATCACAGGGGCACGGAGAACCCGAAAGAGCACCGAGCATACACAAGCCCGGGCTTATCCCACACTGCCGAGGCTCATAAAAATACGCAAAAAATTCGCCATTGCGACGTTCCTCGAACGCTGCGCACGAGGCCTGGCAACGCTCCTGCACCATGACTGACCGGTCATCCCCGACCGGTCTTTTATCGGTTGCTGCAAAGCTTGGTTTGCCCGGGGTGACGCCGCGCCCTAGAATGCCCCGATGCGCGATGATCTCTCCCTTCTGCTGAACTCCCTCAACGACGCCCAACGCCAGGCCGTAGCCGCCTCCGTGGGCCGTCAGTTGGTCCTGGCCGGTGCCGGCTCCGGCAAGACCCGAGTGCTGGTGCACCGTATCGCCTGGTTGATCCAGGTCGAGAACGCCTCGCCTCATTCGATCCTGTCGGTGACCTTTACCAACAAGGCCGCTGCCGAGATGCGTCATCGCATCGAGCAGTTGATGGGCATCAACCCGGCCGGCATGTGGGTCGGCACGTTCCACGGCCTGGCGCACCGCTTGCTGCGGGCGCACTGGCAGGAAGCCGGCCTGAGCCAGACCTTCCAGATCCTCGACAGCGACGACCAGCAGCGGCTGGTCAAGCGGGTGATCCGCGAGCTGGGCCTGGACGAACAGCGCTGGCCCGCCCGCCAGGCCCAATGGTTCATCAACGGTCAGAAAGACGAAGGCCTGCGACCACAGCATATCCAGGCCAGTGGCGACCTGTTCCTGGCGACCATGCGCGGCATCTATGAAGCCTACGAGGCGGCATGCCAACGGGCCGGCGTCATCGATTTTTCCGAGCTGCTGCTGCGGGCTCTGGACCTGTGGCGCGATCATCCGGGCCTGCTGGAGCATTACCAGAAGCGCTTCAGGCATGTCCTGGTGGACGAATTCCAGGACACCAACGCCGTGCAGTACGCCTGGTTGCGCCTGCTGGCCAAGGGCGGCGACAGCCTGATGGTGGTGGGCGACGACGACCAGTCGATCTATGGCTGGCGCGGCGCCAAGATCGAGAATATCCACCAGTATTCAGCGGACTTCCCCGACGCCGAGGTCATCCGCCTCGAACAGAACTATCGCTCGACCGCCGGTATCCTCAAGGCTGCCAACGCACTGATCGCCCACAATACCGGGCGCCTGGGCAAGGAGCTGTGGACCGACGGCAATGAAGGCGAAGCGATCAACCTGTACGCCGCGTTCAACGAACACGATGAAGCCCGCTATGTGGTGGAAACCATCCAGAGCGCGCTGAAGACCGGCCTCTCCCGCAGCGACATCGCCATCCTGTATCGCTCCAACGCCCAATCCCGGGTCCTGGAAGAAGCCCTGTTGCGCGAACGGATCCCCTACCGGATCTATGGCGGCCAACGCTTCTTCGAACGAGCCGAAATCAAGAACGCCATGGCCTACCTGCGCCTGCTGGAGGGCCGCGGCAACGATGCCGCCCTGGAGCGGGTGATCAACGTGCCGACCCGTGGCATCGGCGAAAAGACCGTCGAGGCGATTCGCGAACACGCCCGCCATAGCCACGTATCCATGTGGGAAGCCATGCGCCAGCTGGTGGCCAACAAAGGCGTGACCGGCCGCGCCGCCGGCGCCCTGAAGGCCTTCATGGAGCTGATAGACGACCTGGCGGCCAAGTGCGCAGAGATGCCGCTGCACCTGATGACCCAGACCGTTATCGAGCAGTCCGGGCTGATTGCCTACCACGAGGCGGAAAAAGGCGAGAAAGGCCAGGCCCGGGTGGAAAACCTCGAGGAACTGGTCAGCGCCGCGCGCAACTTCGAGAACACCGAAGAAGACGCCGACCTGTCGCCGTTGTCGGCCTTCCTGGGCCATGCTTCCCTGGAGGCGGGCGATACCCAGGCCGACGAGCATGAAGACAGCATCCAGCTGATGACTTTGCACAGCGCCAAGGGCCTGGAATTCCCCTACGTCTTTCTGGTGGGCATGGAAGAAGGCCTCTTCCCGCACAAAATGAGCCTGGAAGAACCGGGGCGCCTGGAAGAAGAGCGGCGCCTGGCCTACGTGGGCATCACCCGGGCCATGCAGAACCTGGTGCTGACGTACGCCGAAACCCGACGCCTGTACGGCAGCGAAACCTACAACAAGGTGTCGCGTTTCGTACGCGAAGTACCGAAGGGCCTGATCCAGGAAGTCCGGTTGTCCAACAGTGTCAGTCGACCATTCGGTGGCAGCCAGTCGCAAGGCACCAGCAGCCTGTTCGGCGGTAGCGATATCCCGGAGACCGGCTTCAGCCTGGGCCAGACCGTGCGCCATTCGGTATTCGGCGACGGCGTGATCCTCAACTTCGAAGGCGCCGGCGCCCAGGCCAGGGTCCAGGTAAACTTCAGCGAAGGCAGCAAATGGCTGATGCTGGGGTACGCCAAGCTGGAAGCGATCTAGAGAGTTGTGTAGGCCCCTGTGGGAGCGAGCTGGCTCGCGATAGCCGTCGGTCAGTCAATATGGATGCTGACCGAGACACCGCTATCGCGAGCAAGCTCGCTCCTACAGTTTTCTGGAAAATATTTCCGATAGAACTTGTTCCTCTTTCCTACAGCCCAAAGCGAACAAGCCCTCTTGCGCGATTGAAGCTGAACCTAACCTGTCACGCAAAAGCCCGAAACACTCTGCCGCTAGCCAGCAACAGTTCACCTGTGCAACATGGCGCGCGTGCTATCCACAAATGGGAATGCCTTTATATGAAACGTTTTCTTAGCATCGCCATGGCGTTGTGCATCGGCCTGACGATGGCCATCGACGCCAATGCCGCCAAGCGTTTTGGCGGTGGTAAAAGCTCGGGCGCGGCCCCGACTCACCAGACCAGCCAGATGGCGCCGTCCTCTGCTGCCGGGTCCACTGCCGCCACCGCAGGCGCGGCCGGTGCCGCTGGCGCCGCCACCAAGGCCAGCGGTGCTTCGCGCTGGCTCGGCCCATTGGCCGGCATCGCGGCCGGCGGTCTGCTCGCTTCCATGTTCATGGGCGACGGCTTCCAGGGCATGCAGATCTTCGACATCCTGATCATGGCGGTCATCGCCTTCCTGGTCTTCCGCTTCATTGCCGCCCGTCGTCGCAAGCAGCAGGAGCAATTCGCCCCGGCCGGCCATGCACCGATGCAGCGTGAAGTATTCAACCAGCAGCCTTCCGCCGGCTCCATCTTCGGTGGCTCGGCCGCTCCGGTGGCCGCCCGTCCAGTGATCAACGCTCCGGCCTGGTTCAACGAAGAGCGTTTCGTCGAAGCCGCGCGTACCCACTTCCAGTCCCTGCAGCAACACTGGGACGCGAACGAAATGGACAAGATCGCCGAGTTCGTGACCCCGCAATTGCTGGAGTTCCTCAAGCGCGAGCGTGCGGAACTGGGTGACGGCTTCCAGTCCACCTACATCGACAACCTGCAGGTACAACTGGACGGCGTCGATGATCGCGCCGACAAGACCATCGCTACCCTGACCTTCAGCGGTGTATCGAAGAACTCTCGCTTCGACCAGGGCGAAGCGTTCAGCGAAAGCTGGAACATGGAACGCGCCCAGGGCGACAACCAGCCTTGGCTGGTGGCAGGTATCCGCCAGAACGGTTGAACCTTTGCGCGTTTTGCAGGTTGAAATAAGAGAACCCCGGCTCAGGCCGGGGTTTTCTATTTCGCGGTTGCATCTATGGCGAGCTACTGTATAAACCGCTCCATACAAACCGCGCCATCGAGAAAGAGGATCCCCGGACGTGGAAGAAATTATCGAACAACTGCGTGAAGCCAACGAACCCGTACCGGTTCCACTGGAGTTGCCCGACGAAGACCTGCTGGTAGAAATCGAAGAACAGCTGTTCATCGACATCCCGTTTGTCTTCAGAGAGTTTTTGCTGACCGTCAGCGATGTCGTCTATGGCAGCCTGGAGCCGGTGACCGTCACCGATCCACAATCCCATACCTACCTGCCGGACGTGGCCGCCAACGCCTGGGATGCCGGTGTCGACCGCAGCCTGATCCCGATCTGTCAGGACGGCGACGACTACTACTGCGTCGAAGAAGACGGCACCGTCGTGTTGTGGCAGGCCGAAGACGAGTTGCTTGCCGAGGAAACCTGGGAGTCCGTCTGGCACTGGGCACGGGATGTCTGGCTGGAGAGCTGACCCCCTGGGCCGGTCAATGCCCGGACGACTCCTTGTGGTTGTCCAGGGTCTCCAGCAAGGCCACCTGCATCCTGGTGTGCAACCGGACGAACCAACGCCAGAGCAGTGCCGCTACGGCCGTTGCCACCACTGCAATCAATGCCAGCAACTTGTTGGTCGGCAGGATACTGGCCGACAAGGCTGCCAGGAGCAGGAAAATCACCAGCAGCGAAAGGATCGGGATCACTTCGGCGATCACCCGACGTACGCGCTGGGTATGGCGGCCGGCCATTTCCGCCTTCACCCCCATCTCTGCCAGCATCATCGACAGCGCCTTGAGCTTGCGGTACGCGGCGATCAGGAACGGCAGCGACAGTAGCAGCGCCCCACCCCAGATCAATGCTTTCTGCCAGCTTGGGTCGCTGATCCAGGCTTGCATATGAACCGACATGCGCTCGGCAAAATAGCCGCCCGAGACAAAGATCGCGATCACCAGGGCCAGGTTGATGCCTACCTGCAACAAGATCCGCCTGATCATGGAGGCGATCAACACATTCTCACCGTGGGGCTGGATGTTGCGCAGCCACTCGCCATACATCCCCAATACCCGCGATAGCCGTTGCGGTACCACGGTCGCCAATTTGACGGACAACGGATCCGCGGCTCGGATCAGGTAAGGCGTCAGCAGCGTGGTCAGCACCGAGACGGCGACCGCGACCGGGTAAAGGAAGTCGCTGGTGACCTGCAGAGTCATCCCCAGTGAAGCGATGATGAAGGAAAATTCGCCAATCTGTGAAAGCCCCATCCCTACCCGCAGCGATGTGCGTCCGTCATTACCAGCGATAAAGGCACCCAGGCCGCAGGAAAGCATCTTGCCCAGTACCACCGCGACCGTGATCACCGCGATCGGCCAGGCATACTGCAGCAGGATGACCGGGTCGAGCATCAGGCCTATGGCCACGAAAAAAATCGCACTGAACAGATCGCGTACCGGTTCCACCAAGCGCTCGATCTTCAGCAACTGTCGGGACTCGGCCATGATCGCACCGATCAGGAAAGCCCCCAGCACCATGCTGTACTCAAGCTTCACCACCAACAGACAGAAGCCGAAACACAGGCCCAGGACGGTGATCAGCAGCATCTCGTTGCTGTCGAATTTCGCCACATAGGCCAGCAGCCTCGGCACCAGCAAGATGCCAATCACCAGCGCGACGATCATAAACAGCGAAAGCTTGCCGACCGTGGAAAACACCTCGCCGGAGCTCACCGTACCGCTGACAGCGATGCTCGACAGCAAGGCGATGATACCGATGCCAAGGATGTCCTCGACGATCAATACCCCGAAGATCAACTGGGCGAAACGCTCGTTCTTCATCTTCAGGTCGTTAAGTGCCTTGACGATGATCGTGGTCGAAGAGATCGCCAGGATCGCGCCCAGGAACAGCGAGTCCATGGTGCTCCAGTCGAACCAGCGGCCTATTTCATAACCGATCCAGATCATCAACACGATTTCGAGGAACGCGGCGATGAATGCCGTGGCACCCACCTTGAACAGCTTGCGCAGGCTGAATTCTAGGCCCAGGCAGAACATGAGGAAGATCACCCCGAGCTCAGCGAGGGTCTTGATCGTGTCTTCGTCGTGGATGAAGCCAAACGGCGGTGTATGGGGACCGATGAGGAAACCGGCAACGATGTAGCCCAGCACCACCGGTTGCTTGAAACGATGAAACAAGACCGTCACCAGCCCGGCTGCCAGCATGATGATCGCCAAGTCTTGAATGAAGTTGATGGCATGCATCTGTAGGGCTCCCTGTCGCCGACTGGATAAGTCCGTTTCTCTTGTAGGAAATGCCCTCGCGATGGGCTTTTGCAGGTTAACACCGCGACTTCTGACAAAAAGACGGTGCAATATAAGGAAACAGATCCATCGACGCGTGACGGCAGCCACAGGCGCAGCGTCCCGATATCGGTGGTTTTGCAAAAAGGTCGAGCAGGCCACTGACCAGCGCCCGCAGAGGTGCACTTCCCTAATCGCTGCCTTGATCCGTGAGAACGTTATGGAACCCGGAAACGCCCAACTGTCGATGACGGTGTTGATGACCCCCGATATGGCCAACTTCTCTGGCAATGTCCACGGCGGCACCCTGCTCAAATACCTCGACGAAGTCGCTTATGCCTGCGCCAGCCGCTACGCTGGCCGCTACGTGGTGACCTTGTCGGTGGATCAGGTGATTTTTCGCGAGCCGATTCACGTCGGTGAGTTGGTGACCTTCCTGGCGTCGGTGAACTACACCGGCAACACCTCGATGGAGGTGGGCATCAAGGTGGTGACCGAGAACATCCGCGAGCGCTCGGTTCGCCATACCAATAGCTGCTTCTTCACCATGGTTGCGGTGGACGACCAGCGCAAACCCGCCCCCGTACCGCCCTTGCAGCCACAGAACAGCGAAGCCAAGCGCCGCTACGAGCAAGCCCAGCAACGCCGGCAGATTCGCCAGGAGCTGGAGAAGCGCTATCAGGAGATCAAGGCGGACGCGCCTTGACGGAAGCTGGAGCGGTGTCGGTCACAAGTGGATCGGCACAGCCTCGAACCGCACACGTGGATGGGTGATGCGATCCTGGGCGCGCACCAGTTGCAATTCATAACTGGCGCACGCCTGGGTTTCCAGCAATACCTCATGCACCGCGGCGGCAGTGAATTCAAGCGCCGCCACCAGGCTGTCACCCAGCAGTATCCGCGCCAGAAACAATCCGGATGTCAGGTCGCCTACCCCCACCGGCTGACGCGGGAATGCCAGCAATGGTCGCCGCAGGTGCCAGTTGCCTTCGGCGGTTACCAGCAGCATTTCGAAGCTGTCCTCGGCCTTGCCAGGATACGCCAGGTGCTTGACCAGCACGGCCTTGGGACCACGAGCCAGCAGCGCACGCGCCATGCCCAGGCAGTCGAGCAGCGATTGCGCCTTGCGCCCGGAAAAACTGTCCAGTTCCAGTTGGTTCGGGCACATCAGATCCGCTACCGCGGCGGCCTCTTCCAGCAGGAACTCGCTCACCTCGGGCGCGACGATGCAGCCCTTCTCCGGATGCCCCATGACCGGGTCGCACAAGTACAGCGCCTTGGGATTGGCAGCCTTGATCCGGGCCACGCCGGTCAGGATCGCCCGACCCTGGGCCGCGCTGCCCAGGTAACCGGAGAGAACCGCATCGCAATGACCCAGCTCGCCAATCGCCGCAATACCTTCGATCAATGCCGGTATCTGCTGGGGCGCATGAACTTCCCCGGCCCATTGGCCATACTGGGTGTGATTGGAAAACTGCACGGTGTTGAGCGGCCAGACGTTGACCCCGACCCGCTGCATGGGAAACACGGCGGCGCTGTTGCCAGCATGACCGAATACCACGTGAGACTGTATGGCGAGCAGATGAGGCGTACGTTTCATGCGGGTGGTTTCCGTAAAACGATTGAAATTCAAGCCGCGCAGTATGCGACTAAACACAGCCTGTACGACAGACCGGCGACACAGTTAAGCTGACGGCAACTTGTTGGAGCACTTCGTTCATGCTGACTCTTGGAAACATCTTCGTGCTGATGCTGCTGGCTACCGGTGGCGCCTGGTTGTGGCACAACCACGGCTTGCGCGAACGGGCATTGGCGAGGGTCATGCAGCATTGTGCCAACCTCAGGATCGAGCTGCTGGATGGCAACGTCGCGCTGAAGAAGATCGGGTTTGTGAAGGATGCCAGTGGCCGACGGCGCCTGGCGCGGATCTACAATTTCGAGTTCACAGTCACTGGCGAGTCCCGCCATTCGGGCACTATCACCCAATTCGGCGCCCACAGCGCACACATCGAGCTGGCGCCGTATCCGATGCCGTTCGAAGAGTCGCCCGAAACCTTGGCTGAACCGGTCCAGGCCAGGCCTCGGGCCGAGGTCATCGAGTTGAGCCAATGGCGGCAGGAACACAACAAGTGGAAGCCTTGAACCACCGCTGACTCATGACCGTCGGCAATTGGCCAGGCCAACCTGCAGGGTCGGAACGTCTTGCGGCTCGCCGAAAATCAATTCAAGCCGGGAATCCTGCCGCCACTCGCTGCTTTGCCAATCCAGCGCCGCCCCCTCCAGTGCATTGGCTGAAACCCAATCCTCGGTGCTGTGGATAACCAGCTTCGCCCGCTTCCAGACCTGACCTTGCAGCCATCGCGTCAGTGTCGCCGTGTCGAAACGCTGGCTCGGATGCCAGCGCCAACCGATGCTCCAGCCCCCCTCCTGCTGCTGGTGCAGGCAGATCGGCACCGTTGGATCGCTCCAGACAGCCGGGAGCTGACCCACGTCCTTGGGCACGTTCAAGTTACCCACAACCCCGCCTCCCGTTGCGGCCAGGCCCGGCAAACGGCTGATGGGCAAGTTCGCCTGCTGTGTCCAATACGATGGAATCGCCGGCAGCCGCTCCATCACGCGGGCACGATCGGCGTCCGTGAGACCTTCGGATTTGTTCAGCACCAGCAGTCCGGCGGTGGGAAGCGTCTGTCGTTGCGCATCAGCCAACGGCTTGTCGTCTGACAATGCCCGGGCGTCCAGCACCAGCACGCATGGCTGGACCGCCAGCACGCCGAGCCACGGCGCTTGCCGCAATTGGCGCATCAATTGCGCCGGATGACCGAGGCCCGAAGGTTCGATGAACAATCGGTCCGGCCGGGCCTTGCGTAATAATCGACCGAGGCCAACCTGAAACGGCGCGCCGTTGACGCAACACAGGCAGCCTCCGGCAACCTCCCCCAGTGCGATACCATCGGCCGCCTGGGTCAGTAGCGCAGCATCCAGGCCGATCTGGCCGAACTCGTTGATGAGCACGGCCCAGCGTTCGTCGGCCGGGCGCTGGGCGAGCAATTGTCTGATCAGGCTGGTCTTGCCAGCCCCCAACGGCCCTGCGATGACATGGGTGGGAATGTTCTGCAGCATGGGCGACGGCTTTCGATGGAGGTGAAAAATGCGGGTGATTGGCTGCTTATTACTGGCACTGGCTTCGAGCGAGGTGCTGGCCCAGGCTTGCGTGGTCCATAGCCAGGCGGAGCGGCTCGACGTGAAAGTATGCCAGCAGAACCGCAGCATTCCACCAAAGCTGTTCGCCGACGGGTTCTGCCAGCCAAGCCTGGCCGGGCAGAAAGTCGAGGTGCAATACGTCGATCAGTGTCCTGGCGGTGCGTTCGGCATCTGCAGCGACGCCCAGGTGGCCAATATGCCCTATCGCCAGGATATTCACTATTACGGTGTGGCCAGTGACGCCGCCTACCTCAAGCCGTTCTGTGAAGGGAAAAACCAGGGAAGCTGGCTCAAACCCTAGGCGCTATGCGAAGTCCCGTGAGGAAGGCCAGGCAGGCGAAACGGGGCGCGGCCGAGTACAGAGCTGCAAGAGCCTAGGCAAGCCAGTCCAGCGTAAGAATCAGTCGGCGCTCCCCCTGGGTCGGTTCCGGCGAGCGATGGATCAGGCCAAATCCCTCGTTGCCCAGCCATTTCTCGCCCTTGAGCAGGGCCACGTCACCGTGGCCAAGCTGTTGGATCATCTGTGGATCCCTGGGCTCGGCCTCAGGGTGGGCGAGCCATCGGCGATCCATGGCGCCTTCCTCGAGCCACTGGCTGCCGGGGCCGGCATAGGTGGTAACGAGCCGCACCGGCACATGGTCGACGTGGAAACGCGGACACATGGCCTTGTCCAGGGTTCGCAGGCGCAGGCCGACACGCGTGGCGCCCAGCAGGCAGGCAAACGCGCCGACCAGCCAGGCGACATCAGCCCTGAACCCTTCGTAGCCTTGCAGATCGCTGAAACCGGCAGCCAGACCGTTCAGCTCCGGCTGGGAGTCCTCCTCTGGCAGATCGAGCACCCACGACTGCGCCAGAGACTGTTCCATGGAAAGCACCATCGCGGCAAAATCGCTGATGTGCAGCGGGAGTTGGCGTTGCCACACCGCCAGATTGACGCCATCGTCCAGAATCTGCGTCAGGGCCCGAGGGGTATCGCCCTGGACCTGGCGGACCTGTCCGCGTTCCAGGCCGGCCGCCAAGATCACGCCGCAACCTCGTCGTGCCATGCACCGAATGGATCCGGCAGCAGCCGCCAACCCTCGACTCCCAGGGCCATTTCCTCGTCCGTAAGCAGACAGGCGTCCAGCGCTGCGGTGAGACATTCGAAATCGATGTCCTGGCCAATGAAGACCAATTCCTGGCGGCAATCTCCCGTGCCCGGGAGCCAGTTCTTCAGGATGGCGGCAGTGCTTTCTTCGTCCCGTGGCCACTGGCTCTTGGGCACGAATCGCCACCAACGGCCGGCAAATCCATGACGCATCAAACCTCCAGCCTGGGACCAACTGCCCGCCTCTTCCGGCTTACTGGCCAGCCAGAAGAATCCCTTGGAGCGCAGGAGCCTGCCGTTGGTCCATGGGCGGTCGATCAGGCTGAAGAAACGCTCGGGATGAAACGGTCGGCGTGCCCGATAGGCCGCCGAGGCGATGCCATACTCTTCGGTCTCCGGCACATGCTCGCCACGCAATTCCTGTAGCCAGCCGGGTGCTTGTGCTGCGCGTTCGAAGTCGAAACGACGGGTGTCGAGTATTTCCTCCAACGGCACCTGCCCCATGACCATGGGAAGGATCCGTGCCTGGGTATTGAGACGCTGGAGAATCGCGGTCAGTTCTTCCCATTCCTGACGACCGATCAGATCGATCTTGCTGATCAGGATCACGTCGGCGAATTCGATCTGTTCTACCAGCAGGTCTGTGATGGAGCGCTCATCTTCTTCGCCGAGGGTTTCACCTCGGGCGGCCAGGCTCTCGGCGGCCAGGTAATCAGCCAGGAAGTTCACTCCGTCGACCACCGTCACCATGGTGTCGAGTCGGGCAACATCGGCCAGGCTACGCCCCTCTTCATCGCGAAAAGTGAAGGTCTCCGCCACGGGCAAGGGTTCCGAAATGCCGGTGGATTCGATCAGCAGATAGTCGAAGCGCCCCTCCCTGGCGAGCTGGCCGACTTCGGCCAACAGATCTTCGCGCAGCGTGCAGCAGATACAACCATTGCTCATCTCCACCAGTTTTTCTTCAGCGCAGCTAAGGGTGACATCGCGCTGAACCTCGCTGCCATCGATGTTGATTTCGCTCATATCGTTCACGATCACGGCAACACGCAGTTTTTCGCGATTGCGCAGCACATGGTTGAGCAGAGTACTTTTGCCGGCGCCGAGAAATCCGGACAGCACCGTAACAGGAAGGCGATTGGGCATGGGTTGTATCCTCATCGGGGCGGCCGTTGCTGACGCTGCATCAGCGTGCTGCGACTCGTTCTGTGATTTACGTTATACTATAACAATAAATCTACGCCACCCTGCAATGTCCATCATCGGAAATCTCCATGCGGTTTTTTTTCGTATTTTTATTGCCCTGCGCGCTTTTTCTATCGTTTTCATCACCTGCATCGCCCCAGGGCCAGAGCGCTTTATTAGCAAACTGCACACGTAGCGCGAGTTTGCTGTCGTGTGCGGATGAGCGCGGCAATACCTACAGCGTGATGACTGCCGGAAATACGATTTATCTTCGGGGGTTTGACGCAGAAAGGCGCCGCTACTGGGCGCAGACCAACAGTCGCTATGGGCAATTGACCTTTTTCACAGGACTGGCTTCCGACGGTGAAAGTTGGATTGGCTACAGCCGCCGCGTCGGTTGGACGACCATCAATCGCTTCTCCAGCTCCGGTGGTAGCGCAGGAGAATTTGTATGCGGACGCGTCAGCGGTTGTCAGGATTCCCGCTGATGTTTCACGTGGAACGAACAGATTAAAACTCTATTCATGAAAAAGATCTGGCCGGGTGAATTGTTACACTATAACATTAAATCTGACCTCACGATGGATCTAACCCATGAACGCGTTAACGCTGCCAGACGTCGCTGCGCAGGCCTCACGCCAAGCCGGTCCTCTCGATTGGGTGGGCATGCACGGCGTCGCGATACCGGTATTGATCGAAGGCCAGCGCCTGAGTGCAAAGGCAGACGCTGGAGTCAGCCTGGATGACGCTGATGCCCGGGGTATTCACATGTCCCGGCTGTATCTTGCCTTGGAAATGCTCGAGAGCGAGCCCCTGTCGCCTTCCTTGCTGGAGCGAGTCCTGCAGCAATTCCTCGCCAGCCATGAAGGCCTCTCGAGCTCTGCGTCCCTGACCGTCCATACCGAATTGCTACTCAAACGCCCGGCGCTGGTCAGTCCCCTTGGCGGCTGGAAACGCTATCCGATAAGCATCAAGGCTCATCAGAAACATGCAATGTTCCACGTGGAACTGAACATCGAGATTCCCTATTCATCTACGTGCCCTTGTTCGGCGGCCCTCGCTCGTCAGCTGATTCAGCAACAGTTTGTGAACGACTTTGCCAATAAGGCCCTTGAGCATGCAGAAATTCTGGCCTGGCTAGGATCCTCCAAAGGCATCGTCGCCACCCCTCATAGCCAGCGCAGCACAGCGACCCTGGGTATACGCTTGGCTACGACCGTGATTGAGTTGCCGTTGCAATTTCTGATCAACGAAGCCGAAGCGGCACTGGGCACCGCCGTGCAAACCGCAGTCAAGCGCGCCGACGAACAGGCATTCGCCCTCGCCAACGGCCAGAACCTGATGTTCTGCGAGGATGCCGCTCGACGACTCAGTCTGGCCTTGCGCCGTTCAAAAGACGTTGTCGCATTCGATGTCCGTGTGGTTCATGCCGAAAGCCTTCACGCCCATGATGCAGTTGCCGAAAGTCGTTGGAACCGGGAGCGGTCATGATCGACTGCCAGGCTTTGCGTTGGGGGCCTCCAGGACGACCGCTAACGCCCGCGCTGTATCTGGAACGGCCCGCCGGCAGCCTGACGGCCATTGTCGGCGCCAATGGTTCTGGCAAAAGCAGCCTGCTGAAAGTAATGGCAGGATTGCAAAAGCCCCTGTCCGGCAAGATCACGCTGAAAGTCCGGCACCGCGGTGGCGTCTCGTTTTTGCCGCAGCAACAACATCTGGATCGTCAGTTCCCCATCAGCCTTCAGGAGCTGGTGGTTGCTGGCGCATGGGGTCGTAGGGATTCGCCAGCCTTGCGCAGCCAGCGGCTCAACACCGTTCTGGAAGGTTGGGCGTTGCGTGGCCTGGAACATCGCCCGCTGATGGCGCTGTCGGGAGGCGAACTGCAACGGGCCCTGCTCGCTCGCCTGAGCCTGACCGAAGCGCCACTTCTATTGCTCGACGAGCCCCACGCCGCCCTCGATGAACAAGGCCAGGCGTTGCTGTGGAAACACATCCATGGCTGGCATGCCGAGGGGCGCACGCTCGTAGTGGTTTGCCACGACCTGGCTGCGGTGCGCCAGCATATTCCCCTTACGTTGTTGATCAAGCACTCCGGCTGCACCTTGGGACGCAGCCACGAATTGATCGCGCAGCAACCTTGCACAAGGGTGGCCTGATGCTTGCGGCCATCCACTTCTGGCAGCCTTTCCAGGAGTTTGTGTTCATGAGACGGGCCTTGCTTGGCGGCCTGGTCTTGGCATGCAGCACGGCGCCCTTGGGTGTGTTCCTGATCCTGCGCCGCATGAGCCTGATCGGCGACGCGGTGGCCCACGGCATCCTGCCCGGCGCCGCGCTGGGGTTCTGGTTCGCCGGCCTGAGCCTGCCCGCCCTGACAGTGGGGGGACTCGGCGCGGGCCTGGGCATGGCCGGACTGGCTGCCTGGATCACCCGCCGCACCGGGCTGCGAGAAGATGCGAGTCTCGCAGCGATCTATCCCATTTCACTGGCGGCCGGTGTGCTGATATTGGGGGTGGCGGGCAAACGCCTGGACCTGCTGCACCTGTTGTTCGGTTCGGCCCTGGCGGTGGACGAACCGACACTCACCGGCATGCTCTGGGTGTCGGGTATCAGCCTGATGGCCATGGCGCTGATCTACCGCCCCCTGTTGCTCGACACCCTGGATCCGCTGTTCCTGCAAACCGTCAGCCGGCTCGGACCGTTGGCCCATGGCGTGTTCCTGACTCTGGTGGTCCTGAATCTGGTGATCGGTTTCCAGGCGATCGGCGCACTCATGGTCGTAGGCTTGATGATGCTGCCGGCGGCCGCGTCGCGTTTCTGGAGCCGTCGCCTGCCGACGCTGATGCTCATTGCGGCAATGCTCGGCTGTCTCTCGGTAGGGTTCGGCCTGTTGCTGTCGTTTTACTTCTCGCTGCCCAGCGGGCCAGCCATCGTACTGGTGGCGGGCGGGTTGTATCTGTTGTCCGTGGTGTTCGGTCCGGTACATGGTTTGCTGCGCCGCCCGCCTTTGCTCACATCCCCATGAGGTGTTTCCGATGCGCGCCCTGCTCGTACTGTTCAGCCTGCTGTTATCCATGTCCTTGTCCGCCGCCGAAAGGCTCCAGGTAGTCACCAGTTTCAGCATCCTTGCCGATATGACCCGACAGGTCGGTGGCGAGCATGTCCAGATCACCAACATGGTGGGGCCCGACGCCGATGCCCACACCTACGAACCCACACCCGACGATGCCAAGGCGCTGCTCAGTGCAAAATTGATCATCAAGAATGGCCTGGGCTTCGAGCCGTGGCTGGATCGCCTGGTGGCCAGTACCGAAACCGCTGCGCCGGTGATCAGCGCCAGCCGCGGAGTGATTCCCCGTTCATTGGACGAAGACGGCGAGACAGTCCCCGACCCGCACGCCTGGCACAACCTGGCGAATGCGCTGTTGTATGTACGCAACATCAGCAAGGCGCTGGAAGCCGCGGATCCGGCCAACAAAGCCGACTACGTGCGCAACAGCGAAGCCTACCTGAACAAGATCTATGCGCTACTCGCTGAAGCCAGGACCCGGTTCGGTTCACTGCCACCCGGCAATCGCAAGATCGTGACGTCCCATGATGCCTTCGGTTACCTGGGACAGGCCTACGGCATCGAGTTCATGGCGCCCCAGGGCCTGTCCACCGAACGGGAACCATCGGCCGCTGAAGTCGCAGCGCTGATTACCCAGATCCGCCAGGCGAAGGTCAAGGCCGTATTCATGGAGAACATCAAGGATGCGCGCCTGCTCAAGCAGATCGCCGACGAAAGTGGCGCGCATATCGGTGGCACGCTGTATTCCGATGCCCTGGCTGCCAGTGGGTCGGCCAGCACCTTTATCGGCCTGTTCGAATACAACCTCAACACTTTGTACGACGCGTTGAGTCGGCCTTGACTCAAGCGGTCGGTCAAGCCCTCGGCTTGACCGTTCCGCAATCCTGTCCCAGCCAGACTGCACGGGTGTCCAGGCTGCCGTTCTGCTGGATGCCGGTGGCATTGAACGTACCGTTGACCTTGGTGGTGAATTCACGATCGCTCTGGAATGTCGCGATCCCACTCCCCTGGGCTTTCGGGCAGCTGAAGCGAAACTTCCACTGGTTACCGGTGCGCTCGGTGATCTGCTGCTTGCATCCCGATTGCGGGTCCTGCAAGGGGATGTCATTGGTCTGGACCTGCTCGGGCGTCAGGCACACCCGGATCCCTTTCCCGCCCATGGTGATGCCTTGCTTCTCCAGCATGGCCCGTTGTTCCGGGGTCATCTGGTTCTGCAACTGGCCCAGGATCAGCTGCAGGTCCGGCAGGTTCTGGTTATCGACTTTCATGTTGCTAGTGGTCAATTCCCACAAGCCTGGCTGAAGCATCTGCGCCTGAGCGGCCATAGGAACAGATAAGCCAACCGCCAAGGCCAAACCCAGCAGACGAACATTCATTGCAAGAACTCCAGAGGACAGGTGGCCGTTAGACGTCGTCCATGGGCTTCGGTTCAGGCTTGGCACAGGTGAATTAATTAGCGACATTCGTCCTGGAACATGGTCTGTTAAGCAATTGGAACTCAGGAGCAAGACGACTCCATGGACTATTTCGGCCCGCATGTTTTCGGTTACCTCATCGCGCTGCTTCATACCCTGGGTTCCATCGCCGCGGTTCATGCGGTACTGACGGTGCGAACGGCCCAAGGCTCGATCGCATGGGCCCTGTCACTGGTGTTCGTCCCATACCTGACGCTGATTCCCTATCTGGTCTTCGGCCGCAGTACCTTCGACGGCTACATCCAGGCACGCCGGCAGGCCAACGATGAAATGCGCAAGGCCGTCTCCGAGCTGAACTGGCGCCCCTGGGTGGAAGAGGCGCTGGCCGCACGCGCTTCCCAGGCGTACGCCTCGCTGCGCGCCATGCCGAAACTGGGGCGCACGCCCTGCCTGGCGAACAACCAGGTACGCTTGCTCATCGACGGACAGGCCACTTTCGAGGCCATCTTCCAAGCCATCGATAACGCCAGGGAAGCCGTCCTGATTCAGTTCTTCATCGTCCATGACGATCGCCTCGGTCAACGTCTGCAGGCGTTGCTGTTGAAGAAAGCTGCCGAAGGTGTAGCGGTTTATCTGCTGTATGACCGTATCGGCAGTCACTCCCTGCCCCACCGTTATGTCCAGGCCCTGCGCGACGGAGGCGTTCAGGTCAAAGCCTTCGCGACCCGCAGTGGCTGGCTAAACCGGTTCCAGGTGAACTTTCGTAACCACCGCAAGATCGTCGCCGTGGACGGGGTCCTCGGCTTCGTCGGCGGCCATAACGTGGGCGATGAATATCTAGGGGAGATGCCGCCCCTGGCGCCGTGGCGCGACACCCATGTCCAGGTGAGCGGCCCAGTGGTTGCAAGCATGCAAGAATCATTTGCCGAGGACTGGTTCTGGGTTGCCCGCTCATTGCCGCCCCTGATCCTGCCTGACACCTATCCGGAGGACGGCGTGCTGTGCCAGTTATTGGCCAGTGGGCCGGCGGATGCCTTCGAGACGTGCTCGCTGTTTTTCGTCGAAGCGATCCATGCGGCAAGCGAACGGGTATGGATCACGACGCCGTATTTCATTCCTGACGAGGCGGTATTCGCCGCGCTACGCCTGGCGGTGTTGCGGGGGGTGGATGTGCGCATTCTGTTGCCCTCCAGGCCGGACCACAGGATCGTCTACGCCGCCTCCAGCCTCTACGCCTTCGAAGCCGTCCGCGCCGGGGTACGGGTGTTCCGCTACGAGCCGGGTTTCCTGCATCAGAAAGTGGTGTTGATCGATCGGGAAATCAGCGCCATCGGCAGCGCGAACCTGGACAACCGCTCGTTCCGGTTGAATTTTGAAGTGATGCTCCTGACGGTGGATACCCCCTTCGCCACAGAGGTCGAGCAGATGCTGGAGGCAGATTTCGCCCAGGCCCACGAAATCGCCAAACAGGAAAGCCGGGAGACCCACCGTCTGCAAAAGATCGGCATGCGGGTCGCCCGGCTCATTTCCCCGATACTTTAGGCTCCGTACGAAAAAGCTTGAGACGAAGGTCAGGCGAGGCGGTTTCAACGCTGCATGAACGAGTATCAAGGCTTTTCGTAACGGCCCGATCAGGGGTGGTAGATGTCGTCTCGGGTCCAAGGCAGGTCATGACTGCCGTCAGCATGGGCCTTCACCGCCAGGATCTGATGCAGGTTGATCCAACCCTTGGCAAACGCATAGGCGCAGCCGGCCAGGTACAGACGCCAGATGCGCAGGGCCTGCTCAGAGACTTCCTTCGACGCTGCTTCCAGGTTGTCTTCCAGCCGTTCGCTCCAGTGATCCAGCGTACGCGCGTAATGCAGGCGCAGGCTCTCCACGTCGACGATCTCCAGGCCCGCTTCGCTGATGTGAGCGGAAATCATCGCCAGATGCGGCAACTCGCCGTTGGGGAAGACGTACTTCTCGATGAACTCACCCGCGCCGCGACCGACCGGACGCCCGTCGGTGTGCTTGGCCGTGATGCCATGATTCATCACCAGGCCACCCTCACGCACAGCGCCGAACAACGTCTTGCAGTATTGCTCCAGGTTCGCATGGCCGACGTGTTCGAACATCCCGACGCTGACCACCTTATCGAAGCGACCGTCCTGGGGAAGGTCGCGGTAATCGAGCAGTTGCAGTTCGACCTGGTCTTCCAGGCCTTCGGCCTTGACCCGCTCACGGGCCAGTGCCAATTGCGCCTTGCTCAAGGTAATACCGAACACCTTGGCGCCGAACTCCCGTGCCGCAAAACGGGCCAGGCCGCCCCATCCACACCCTACATCCAGCAGGTAGTCACCCGGCTGCAGCCGCAGCTTGCGACACAGATGTCGGAACTTGGCTTGCTGGGCTTGTTCGAGGGTTTCGCTGCCCGTCTCGAAATAGGCGCAGGAATAGACCATGTCGCTATCGAGCCATAGCTGATAGAAGGCGTTGGACAGGTCGTAATGATAGGAAATGGCCTTGGCGTCGGTTTCCTTGTCGTGGACCGAGCGCACCGGAGGGTTGTCGCCCTCTTCGTCCACCAGGGCCTGGCTCAACTCGTCGCAGACCCGGATCACTTCGTTGATCGAGCCTTCAAGCTCGAGCTTGCCTTCTACGAACGCCGCGCCCAGGGCATCCAGGCTGGGATGGGTGAATTGCGCGACCATCTGTGGGTCCTTGACCACGATCGTGACGCTGGGGTCGGCACCCAGCGAGAATTCATGGCCGTCCCAGAGCCGTAGCCGAAGCGGCAGGTGCAGATTCTGTAAGGCCGGTGGAAGTTGCGCGAGCATGAGATATCCCCCCTTGTTTCAGACGTCTGAAATCAGGGTAGACCATCGTAGAAAAATAGCTGCCTATCGAATATATAGCCTTTTTCTATTACCTCCCGAAGTCGCTCCTTGAGCCGGGACGGCCCTGATGCATACCCTTTCCACCCTTGATTGCACATCGCGCGCAGTTCTGTCCAATGGGCCGCTTTTCAAACTTTCGACAAAGGCTCATGGAAGCGCAACAACCGTCCGGCATTACCTAACACTAGCAGAGTGCTCAGGTTATGCAGCAGCGCAGCGATCATCGCTCCTGCCGCACCGAGCCAGCCGAAAGCGGCAAAAGCGACGATCGCCAGGGTCCAGCCCAGGCCAATCATTACGTTGACCTGCAGCGTACGACGGCATTGGCGGCTGAGCCGCACGCAGGTACCGAGCCGCCTCAGGTCGCTGCCGATCAACACCACGTCCGCCGACGCCAGGGCAATGTCTGCACCTCCCGCCCCCATCGCGATTCCGACGACACCGGCCTTGAGCGCCAGTGAATCATTGATACCGTCGCCCACCACCATGGGACGGAAACCGTGATCGATTTCCGCCATGACCCGTTTGAGTTTGTCTTCCGGCAGAGCCTGGGCCTGTACATCGCCGATGCCGATGTCCCGAGCCAGGGCTTTGGCCACGCTCTCGCGGTCACCGGTCAGCAGCAATTGTCGCCCCAGGCCCAACGCACGCAATTCGGTCATGGCCAGTTGTGCTTCCGGCTTGACGCTGTCGGCCAACAGCAACCAGGCGAGGAATTGTCCATTCAGGGCCAATCCGGCTATCGGGCCGTCGTGGTTGGGGATCGCAGAGGTCTCGATCCCCAACCGGGCGAACAGCTCCGGCCGTCCAAGCGCTGCCTCACCCTGCTCGGTCATCGCGACCACGCCCAGTCCCTGGCGCTCCTGAATCTGTGCCAGGGACAGGCGCTGGTCCTGTTCCACCAACCCGGCCAATGCGCGGCTGACAGGATGGCTGCTGGCCGAACCGAGGCTGGCCGCCAACGGCAGCAGGAAGGCGCGATCCTCCAAGTCGCTCTCGATGGATTGCAGACGCAGGGCACCGTAGGTCAGGGTGCCGGTCTTGTCCACGACCAGGGACGTGAGGTCCGCCAACTCTTCCAGGAAAGCCGAGCTGCGGATCAGGATGCCATGACGCGCCGCCACCGCGATGCCGGCAATCGCCGTCGCCGGTGCCGACAGCACCAGTGCACACGGACACGCGGCCACCAGCACCGCCAGCATTGCCTGGGCATCGTTGGTGATGAACCAGGTCACTGCCGCCAGCAGCAACACCAGCACCAGATAACTTGCGGCATAACGTTCCAGCAGCCGGGTGATGGGTGGCTTGGAGCGCTCCGCGTTCTGCATCAGGGCGATGACTTTGCCCAACGTCGATTCGTTGCCGGTTCGCGTGACTTCAAGGCGCAGCAGCCCATCGAGATTGATCGCGCCGCCGAACACTTGAGTGCCCACCGCCGCTTCCAACGGTACCGACTCGCCGGTAATGGGAGCCGTGTCGAGGCTCGCCTGGCCCGACACTACCCGACCGTCGGCGGGCACCCGGTCCCCTGCCCTGACCTCCACCAGGTCGCCCGGCTGGAGCGTCGCGTTGTCGACATCGACGATCGAACCGTCCGCCAGAACCTTGCGACCCTGGCTGCGAGTCAATCGGCCCAGGGCATGGATGGCCTCCTGGGAGCCAATCACGCTTCGCTCCTCCAGCACATGGCCGAAGATCATGATGATCGGCAACAGCGCGGCCGTCAGCAGATCCCCCGTGGCCCAGGCGCCTAGCATGGCCAGGGCGATCAACTGGTCGGTGATCCCGTGCAGGCTCGGATAGCGCAGGCTGTACCAAGCCGACCTCATCACTGGCATAGCCACCAACAGCGAGGCGACCCCCAGCAGCAATTGGCTGACGCCCGACTGCTCCGGTGCCCATCCTCGCCAGGCCAGACCCAACGCAAGCAGACCAAGGGCCAACATGGCCAGGGTCAGTTGCCGCGCGGCAGTACGTTGCTCGTCGCGAGACAACATCGGAGCGGCAATGGTGGGTGCGGTCATTGTTCTGCTCCCTGGATGATCAGGTGGGAATCGTCTTTCGGATCGACCGTTGTCACTGAACCGGCCTGGCGAAGAATGGCTGGCACGCGTTCGCGATACAGGCGCAGCAGCATCTGCGGATCACTACCCTGAGCCTTGGTCAGGCCGAGCACCGTAGCGGTATCGGCCGACGCCTTGGCGAGCCGCTCACTGGCCTGGGCATGGGCGACCTGCAGGGCCCGGTCCGCTTCCTGACGGGCGGACTGGGTCAATCTTTCGGCTTCGGTTCGCGCATTGGCGACGGCTTTGTCGGCCTGCTGGCTGGCCGTCAGCACTGCATTGAACGCACTCACCGCAGGCCCCGGCAGACTCGATTGCACATCGACCCGCGCCACTTCGATTCCCAACCCCTGTCCCGTGGTCGCCAGCTCGGCCAGACGACGGTTGATGCTCTGAACCAGATCGCCACGCAGGCGCTCGCGAAGTTCGGCGGCCTGGTTATCACTGCCGATCAGCTCTGGCCGAGCCACCAGAATCGTGTCCAGGTCCCGAGCCGCAGCCAATGCGACAGCGCTACGAGTCACCAGTCGATCCAGGGCCGGCAGCACGTGTTCTCCTTGAAGTACGAAGGCATAGGGTTCGGTGACCTTGTAGAACACGCGCACATCCAGTTGCACCAACCCTGCGTCGCCGGTCAGCAGATAACCGGACCCGGCCAGTGCGTCGCTGACCGGCGTAGCGAAACTGGCGACTCGGTCCGCCTGCAGGGCGGCGTCCGAACGCAACAAGCTCTCTACGCGCCTTTCCAGAACCCGATCCGCCGCAGGCAGTAAAACCACCTGTTCCACAGGACGAGGCCAGGCCAATAGAAGCCCGGCGTTTTCGATCCGATCCAGTGCGCCGAAATGCAGCACCACAGCCCGTTCCTGCGGATCGATCTGCCGGACGTTGGAAAACGCCCAGGCCACAGCGGCCAGGGCCGTAACCGCGTAAAGCGCCAGAAATGTCAGGCGTCCGGCCTGGATCCAGGGGCTGGACAACTCGTTTGTTCCACGTGGAACCACACTCATGGTTGTGTTCCACCTTTTGGTTCCACGGCCGGCGGCCCGTCCACCAACACTCGAAACGGGGCCGCGTCGGTCCGCAGAACCAGTTTCGTGCCAGGGCCAACGATGGTGCCGAGGGTGTCCAGGGAACGCAGCAGGTTATAGAGCTGGGGCGAACCGGCGTAGGCCTTGCCGTAAAGCTGAGCGGCTTCGACTCGAGACTGCGCCTCGATATCGGCAGCCTTCACAGTGGCATCGGCTTGCATGATCCGCGCATCACGCTCGGCAGCGGAGCGGATCTGCGCCGCTTCGCGCTTGCCAATGGCGGTGCGCTCAGTGGCGATGGTCTCGCGCTCAGCGCGCATGCGATCCACTGTGGCGGTCAAGGTCACCGAAGGCAAGGTCAGGCGTTCGATGCCCACTTGCAACACCCGCACCCCATACGTGGCGAGCAGTTGCTGATCGATCTGCTGGCGCAATTGGGTCTCGAATTCGCCGATGCGCACTTGGCTGGCGTTGGTGTTGACCAGGTCCGACAGGTCAAAACTGGCAGCGGTTGTTTCCAACGCCGAGCCTACGAAGGTCCGAATCTGCCGTGCCGCCTCGTCCGGCTGGTTCTGCACCGCTCGCATGAAGCGTTGGACGTTGTCCGGGTCGCCCTGTACCTGCCACGCCACGTAGGCTTGCACGATGATCCGCAATCCGTCTCGGGTCCCCACATCCTGCAAACCACTGGAAGTGGTGCGCAGCCGCAAGTCCACCGGGATTGCCGCCTCGAACGGCGCCGGCCAGCGCCAGCCCAGGCCTGGTTGCAGCAGGACCCTGGCCGGATTGCCGAAACGCGTAATGACGGTGGCCTCTCCGGACCGCACTTGTACCAGACTCGCAGCCGCCACCGCGAACGCCACCAGCAGTGCTGCCCAGCCCATTCGGCGCCAAGGGAACGGCCCGGCTTCCTGGGGTTCACCATGATGGTGATGATGTCCGTGATGATGTCCGGCGTGGCCGTGATCGTGACCGATGTGGTCGTGGTGATCGTGGGGAAAAGGGCTCAATGGACAGCTCCTGGCTGGGCAAGATTACGCGGCTCGGCAGGGTCGGCCGGTAAGGTGAAGGTCCGCAGGTCAATGGTCGGTGCGTTGCCGCTGCCTCCCAGGCGATGGTCGAGCACCAGCAGCCTGGCTTGGCCCAGGCCCTGGCTCAGTTGGCTGAGGTACTGTTCAAGCACGAAGGCATGACCCGCAGCGGCGAAGGCCTTGCGCTCAGCACCGAAGCGCAGGTCGGCGGCCTGTGCGGTGGCATTGATTTCCCGAGCGCTGGCCTGGGCCTGGTCATAGGCCATGGCGGCCTGCAACTGCGCCTGGCTGGTCTGCTCCGCTGCCGCGCCGCGCTCCCTGGCAATCAATGCCTGGGCGCCGATCTGCGCCGCCTGCACCCCGTGATAGGCGTTGGCCGCACCTGCCGGTGGATGGATCGCTTCCACCACTGTGGCCAGGATCTCCACACCACTGTCCAGGGCCTGCAAATCGGCCTGCACCGCTCGGCCGATCTCATCGGCCAGGCTGACACGATCCGCTCCCAGCAAACCGTCCAAGGTGCGCGAGGCGAATTCATGCACCAGGATACGGCTGGCGGTACTGCGGATCAGCGCGGGCACATCGGCGCTGTGGTAGGTCGCCGCGAGCGCGGCCTTGTCGTCAAGACCAATGCGGTAGACGAAGCGCACATCCATGTTGATGATCTGGAAGCCCTGCTGGTCGGCCCGGCGGCTGGCAATGACCTGGGATTTATCGTTCACATGACTGGCGTCCCACAACCGGTTGGCAATCGCCGGGGCTGGCCCCTCCGCCGGTTCGGCTTGCGCAGGCCCGCGGTTGTCGCCAACGCTGGTGGCCAACTCATGGACCACGCCATTTTCGACAGCCAGCACCCGGCCCAATGGCCAAGGCAATCCGACATGCAGGCCCGGACCGAAGACCTGGGCCGGCTCACCGAACCGTTCGTAGACACCACGCCCCTGCAGTGGCACTTCATACACCCCCGTCAACAACCAGCCCACCAGCGAGACCAACATCAGCACCGGGAAAAAGGCACGGCGCATGTAACTGAAAGCCCAGACTTGCCGCAGGTCGATGCCGAAACGGTTGTGCAATTCATGTTGCAACGCCTGCAAGGGACGCGGCGGCCAGCGCAGCAGGTCGGCAAGGACACTACGCCCCAGCAGCGTCGGCTCAAGGGCGTCCCGGCGTGGGCTGAACACAGACAGCAATGCCCTGAGCAGCAGCTCCACGGCCACCACGCCCGGCAACACCCCCGCCCACACCGCCAACCGTACCGGCCAAATGGACGTTTGCGAGGAGAACAACAGGCACAAGGCGCAAATGACCAGGACGATAATCGCCAGCCGCGTCAGCTGCGCCAGCGGCGGCGCCTCCGGCCATTCGAGGATGGATTGCTGACCCAACTGGCGTTCGAAAACCAGTAAACCGAACGCCAGCGTCAATGAAAATACCGCGCCAATACTGGCCGCCACACCCAGCGTGGCGGGTGGCAACGCCAGGTTCCAGGCCTGTTCCAGGCTCAACAGCACCACCATTGCCCAACCGATCAACCACAGCGTAGGGGCACCGATATAGCCCAGCAGGCGACCACAGCGCGTACTGATACCGTCCAGGAGTCGCTCGTACCAACCGAGTTCATCCACAGGCTCAATGTCAGCCGCCGGGATATCCTGGCTCGGCAGCAGCGCCCGGGTACGCCACCGCGTCACCCACCAGGCCGATTGCAAGCCCGCGACCAGCACCAGCAAGGCAGCGCACTGGCTTACCAGCAGGGCAGGCCACAATGATTGCGGTGCGAACAGCCCGATAAAAAATGCCAGCACCAACCCCAGGCCCGCCAGGGTGCCCAGCACCCAGGCCATGCCCTTCAGGCGCCGCCCTTGGAACGGTGCCTGTTGGAAACGCGGTAGCCCAACCGCACTCACCCCTTCGCCATCTAGATCGACTTGCATACCACCCCAGCTTCAAGGGAACAGAATCGGGCTGTGGGCGAAACCACGGCCGCTTCGTTGAGGAACGTTACCCTATAACGATTCCTGTGAAATTTCTGTGTTGTTTGCTTCATGAAAGCTGCGCCAAGCCAACATGGGAAGCCTTGACCGTAATCCTCGAAAACGCTCATATTACGTTCATAATTTTTTGGCCGAACGGGAGAGCAGCGATGAGCAATTATGACGTGATCATTCTGGGCGGCGGCCCGGGTGGCTATAACGCGGCGATTCGCGCCGGCCAGCTGGGCTTGAAGGCTGCTTGCGTCGAAGGTCGGGCCACTTTGGGCGGCACCTGCCTGAACGTCGGCTGCATGCCTTCCAAGGCCCTGCTCCACGCCTCGGAACTCTACGAAGCGGCCGCAGGATCGGAGTTCGCCAATCTCGGCATCAAGGTCAGCCCCACTCTCGATCTCGCGCAGATGATGAAACAGAAGGACGCCAGCGTGGCAGGCCTGACCAAAGGCATCGAATTTCTGTTTCGCAAGAACAAGGTCGACTGGATCAAAGGCTGGGGCCATATCGACGGCCCTGGAAAAGTGACCGTCACTGGCGACGACGGCAGCAAGACGCAACTGAGCGCCAAAGACATCGTTATCGCCACCGGCTCAGAACCCACGCCACTGCCCGGGGTGGAGATCGATAACCAGCGCATCCTGGATTCCACCGGGGCACTGTCCTTGAGTGAAGTGCCGCAGCACCTGGTGGTGATCGGCGCAGGGGTCATCGGCCTGGAACTGGGCTCGGTCTGGCGGCGGCTTGGCGCCCAGGTGACAGTCGTGGAATACCTGGATCGCATTTGCCCAGGCACCGACGTCGAGGCAGCGAAAACCCTGCAGCGGGCCTTGGGCAAACAGGGCATCCAGTTCAAGCTGGGGTCCAAGGTTACCCGTGCCGTCACGTCGGCAGAAGGCGTGCAGTTGCAGATCGAGCCTGCAACCGGCGGCGAGATGCAGCTTCTCGAAGCCGACTATGTGCTGGTGGCCATCGGTCGTCGGCCCTACACCCAGGGGTTGGGACTCGAGAACGTCGGGCTGAGCACCGATAAACGCGGCATGCTCGCCAACAGGCAACATCGAACCGAAGCACCTGGCGTCTGGGTGATCGGCGACGTCACGTCCGGGCCGATGCTGGCTCACAAGGCTGAAGACGAGGCCATGGCCTGCATCGAACAGATCGTCGGCAAGGCCGGGGAGGTCAACTATGCGTTGATTCCCAGCGTCATCTACACCCGCCCGGAACTGGCCAGCGTCGGCAAGACAGAGGAACAGCTCCAGGCGGAAGGTCGCGCCTACAAGGTGGGCAAATTTCCTTTCACGGCCAATAGCCGGGCGAAAATCAACCACGAGACCGAAGGTTTCGCCAAGGTCCTGGCCGATGAGCAGACTGACGAAATCCTCGGCGTGCACCTGGTAGGCCCGAGCGTCAGTGAAATGATTGGCGAATATTGCGTCGCCATGGAGTTCAGCGCCTCGGCCGAGGATATCGCCCTGACCTGCCATCCACACCCTACCCGCTCGGAAGCATTACGCCAGGCGGCGATGGATGTGGAGGGCATGGCGACGCAGATGTAGCTTCCAAGGACGGTCCCGTGGGAGCGGTTCCCGCGGGACAGTCAGGACAGCGGCTCTTCAGCTGGCCGATACCCGCGCCTTGTTGCGCCGCCGGCTGATCAACCCAAGCCCGACCGCGACCACCAACGCCAGGCCGCCAACCTGCAACCAGCGCTTATACGGTCGAAGCGCAGAGCGCAGCGACTCCAGGGCCTGGGTGACGTAGCGCTTGTCAGCGCTGCGGAAATCCGGCTCCTGGCATTGATGACCGAAATCACCCGCCCAGGTCACATAGGGCCCCTCTTTCACGTAACGCTGATACAACGCGCTTTGCTCCTCCAGGCTGGAGTTGTACCCCACTGCCTTGCACAGCACCGCCGCGAACGCCTGGCTGGTATGGGGCAGGTTGTCAGCCGCCTGACTGGCCAACGCCGTGGCGACAAAACGATAGTGATAGCGCAGGTCTGGCTGGGCGGCGCTGGCTTGCTGGCGTTTTACCTCACCCTCGGCCATCAGCGGCCCCACCTTGAGTTCGACAGGTTCGAGACTGTAGTTGCCCTCGAAAGTGGCATAGTCCGGAGCCATCTCGTAGCCGAGCAGTTCCATGCCCCATCGGCGCGCGATCCAGGAAGCGTTGAAATAGGCCTCGGCCCGGCGGGTTGGCCACCATTTGGACTCGGCTTGCTGAAGCAACTGGGCGTAGGCCCGGGCCTTGGCCTGCAGGTCGGCATTGTCGAAATAGGCCGGCGCCTCGTCGTAGCGCCCCTCACGCAGCAAGCGGCGGCCCAGCAGGTTGCGCAGGCTCGCGGCGACCGGCAATGGCACGTAATTGTCGCGATCCTCCTGGCTCAACGCCGGCGGGGCCGGGACTTGCTGGTCGACGTACTGTTTCAATTCATCCACCGTCAGCACCCGTTCGGCGACAGTCGCGGCGTCGTACCAGTAATTGCTCTGACCACGGTAAAGCTGATCGAAGGCTTGCAGGTAATCGCCCCGTTGCAGGGCCAGGATCGCGCTTTCGCCTTCGACCCGACACTTGGGCTGCACCACCTCGAAATCCCAATCCGCGTTGCGCCGGCCGCCCCAGGTTTCCTCTTGGGGAAAAGCCTGGGCCGCCTTGGCGTAGGCCGCCGCCGCAGCCGCTTTATCCGCGTCGCGCAAGGCCAGCTTGGCCCGAACCCACCACGCCAACCCGGTATCGCCGGCCTTCTCCACAAAGGCCTTGGCCCCAGCGTAGTCACCGTGCTGATAACTGACCGCCGCCAACCGGTCGGCGTTGTCCAGGCTTGCACGGCTGCTGGCCTGCAGGCGCTGGAAAAGGCGCTTCTCCCCGGACGGCTCCTCGCCGTCCCACCAACCGACACGGCTGAGCAGATAACCGGTCAGCAACCGCTGCACACCCGCACGCTTGAGCAATGCATCCAGACGCTCGTCCGGCTGCGCAGCCAGGTCGGCAGCCAGATACAGCAACGAGCTGTAGCCGACCTGGGATCCATGCAGGAACTGGCTCGCGTACAACTCGATGGCGCTGTCCCAGTCATCGGCGGTATAGGCCACCCTGGCCTCTTCGCCGAGGCTGGCGATTCCCAGTTCCAGCGGGTCGCTGAAACCACCGATGCTCAGCTCGCGGGCCTGGCGAAATGCCGCACCCGCCTGATCGCGCAACGTCGCCGGCTCGCCGCGCCCTGCCTCGGTACTCATGGCGAACAACGACCGCCCCAGGGAATATGCGGCCCAGGTACTGCGCAACGGGCGCTGATCGGCCGGTAGCGCCAGCAACTCCTGGAAGGCCTGCGCCGCCTGCTGGTGATCGCCCAGGTTGAACGCCGCCGCGCCAATGGCATACAGCCGCAACTCGGCAGGCAGGTTCGCCGCTTCGGCGCGGGCCTGGTCAATATCGTTCAGAGCCCGCACCCGTTCCACCACCGCTTGCTGCGGTGGGGTCAGACCGATCCGCTCGGCCTGGTCACGTTGGGCGATGTAGCCAGGCATGTCGTCATAGTTGTAGTCCGGGTTGCGAGTCGCCTCGCTGGCCGACTTGAGCCCCGCGATGGCCTGGCCAAGGCGGCTGACCTCGAAACGAAAGCTGCCTTCAGGCAATTCGGCCAGCGTCTGGGCGCGGTTGTCCAGCAGGCGCGCGGGAAAATCGGGGCCACAGGCCAGCGCCTCGCCCCACGGCAGGCCCAGCGGCAGACTAAGGCTCAGGCAGAGCAGGCGACGAGACCACTTAGGGGTAGACATTGAAAGTTCCTTGTTCAATTTTTGTACAGCGTGCCCAGCCGACGGCCCGCTGGGCGCCAGCGGCCAGGCGGCCTTCCTGAATGCGGGTGAAGGTAAGCAGTCCGGGCGTTTGTTGCAACGTGTAGCCAGCCAGGGCATCGACCCCATCACATCCACCTACCGCCAGCGTCAGGCGCTGGGGCCAGGGGCTGTCGAGGTTGCCCCGGTTAACCAGGCGGATATCGTACAAGCCACCCTTTTCTTCCAGCTCCAGGGCCAGCCGGCTGTCGAGCTTGTCCCCCCGAGCCACCGCGCCAAGGGTAGTCAGGCTCCAGACGCGCCGGTCGCCGCTCAAGGGCAGGCGAAACCAGATCAACCCCGCCAGATGTTCCGGCGGATCGGCCCGCAGGCCGGCGGCCAGCCCGGCCACTTGCTGCGGGTCGGCCAACAACTCCTTGCGCTCGCCGCCCAGGTCGATGGGCACCTCACTCTCCACCACCGGCGCGCCACTTTCCTGGCTCAGCAGTGCCACCCCATAGGCCGGCAGCGCCAGGTAAAAAGGCCGCATAGTGACGCGGTCCCAACGTTCGGCCCAGCGCAGGGCCTGCTTCGGATCGAACAACCCCTGCCGCGGATCGCTCACCGCATGGACCTGCAGCACACTGCTGTCCACGGTTTCCAGCAAGCCGGGCAATTCAGGGCTGTCGAGCCAGGCCGGCAGCGCGGTAATGCTCAGTTTCAGATCGGCCGGCAAGCTTTGCCGCAACCGGGCCAGGAAGGTCCTGTAGCCCGGCAGCCGGGCGCTACCGGCGTCATGGTCGATCTCGACCCCTGTCGGCGCCAGGCCTTGGGCTTGCCAGTGCTTGAGCACCTGCTGGATCTGCGCGACGATCTCGTCCTGGTCCAGCGTCTTGAGCTGGCCGTCCAGGCGAATCACGGCAATCAGCGGCCGACCGTCAGCCTTGAGCAACGCCGCATCGATCCGCGCCCGACTCCAGCCAGCCTGTGGGAACGCCTGCAACGCCAGCACCCGCAACCCGGAGAAATCCTGATGACTCTGGCGCAGCGCCGCGTCATGGGCCGGAACCCATTGGCGTTGCCAGATGTACAGCTGTTGATCGAGAGGACGAGCCGGGGGTCGTTCGCAGCCAGATAAAAGCAAAACGGCGAGCGCCAGCGCTGGCCGGAATAAAGAAGTCATGGGTTTCACCGCATTGCGCGTCACATCGACACTGGGGGGCGTCCAGCGCCCCGGGCATTCTATGAGCAATCAGGTATCGATCAAGGCTTGCGCGCGATGATCACCTGACTCTTGGCCACGACCCCGTCCAGGGCCTGCTTGATCTGCGCGCCCCGAGGCGAATTGAGCACCGCCTGCCAGGTGTCGGCCCAGTGGTTGAGCAATGGATGATCGGCATTGCTGAAATCGACCTTGGCCTCCCAGAACAGCAGCATCCACATTGACCAGTAGAAGCCGTACTGGCTGTGACTCAACACCTCAAGCCCGGCCTCGCTGACCATCGCCTTGAACTGTTCTTCACCGATGATGCGGATGTGATTGGGCTTCTGGAAATATTCCGGGGCGGCAATGTCCTTCTGCAGTTCTTCGGAGCTGGGGTGCGGCACGCTCAACAGGTACAGCGCACCTGGTCGACCGACACGCACCAGTTCGGCGAGGAACTGCGCCGGGTCGTCGACATGCTCGATCACCTCCGTGGACACCACCCGCGTGGCCGTGCCGTCGGCGATGGGCAGCGGGTTGCAATCGGTCACGTGGCATTCGATGTCTCGCGCCGGCGTATCGCCCAGGCGCTGGCGCGTGGCCTCGACCTTGGCGGCATCGATATCGGCGATGATGATCTTCGCGCCTCGCATGCCGCAGAAATGCACGTTGCCGCCGTCGCCGCAGCCCACGTCCAGCAAGGTGTCCTGGGGAGTAACCGGGAAGCCGGTGAACAGTTCGCCCGTGCGCTGATTGAACCAGCCGCTGAGCATCGCATCGTGCAGCCCGAGCATATACGGATCGACCTTGTCAGCCGCTGGCGTCGCGGGCGCGGGCGTGCCCGTGGTGAGTTTCTTCAAAAGGCTCAGCATGAAGGGGCTCCAGAGACAGGAAGGACGCAAGGTGCGGCTCGAAGGCGTTCGACCAGTCGAGCACCACGATTGCGCATGGGCATTTCCACCAGCCGGTAGTTGAGTTCGCTCAACAGTCCGATCAGCGACAAGCCGCAAGCCAGGGCCAGCCAGGGATGGCTGGCCAGGTCCGGCGACCCCAACGGGGCAAGACGGAACCACAGCTCGCGCAGCAGGAAAAACACCGGGACGTGGATCAGATAGATCCCGTAGGAACGGCTGCCGACCCAGGTCAGCGCGGCTTTCAGCGGGCTACGGGGCAGCAGGTAATCCCGGTCATAGGACGCGACCCACACCAGCACGGCGCTGAGAACCGCGATGACGCCGAGGCGGTAGAAGGACAGATTGAACTGTTCGGTGGCGAGCCAGGCCATGACGCCGCCAAGACCTGCCAGCAACGCTACGCCAAGACCCGGCCAGCGCAACCACCTGGGCTCGAACCGCCAGTAGCCGGGACGCAGGCTCCAGATCGACAACAATACCCCGAGGGCCAGGGCATCGGTACGCACGACCGACAGCCACACCGCACGCCAGGTGAAAAATTGCACCAGCACTATGGCCAGCAGCACCCAGACCAGGTACCGCCGCGAAACGAACACCAGCAGCGGCAGGATCAGATAGAACTGCTCCTCCAGCGACAGCGTCCAGTACACGAAACTGGCACCGTATTCATAGCGCATGAACGCATCGGCAAAGCGTAGGTTTGCGAACTGCAGGACCCCGGCCAGGGTGGCCTGCACGTTGGCCTGCACACTGCCGAACGCACCGGAACGGTTGAAGAAAAACGCTGCAAGCAGCACCAGCAGCAACCAGAGCCAGGCCGACGGCAACAGACGGAACGCCCGGCGGATCCAGAACGCACGCGTGGCGACCCAGAATTGCCGGAGGCTTGCGCAACCGCGCAGTTGCGGGATCAGGCTACGACCGATGACAAAACCGGATATGGCGAAGAACAGGTCCACGCCCCACCACAATTGGAAGCTACCGGACAGCGCCGCCAGGCCTGGCCATCCACCCGGGAACGGCATGCCTTGTATGTGATGGAACAGCACGCCGATCACGGCAACGGCGCGCAGCAATTCGATGTCCATGATTCGTTTGCTGGTCACGACGGGTCCTCGGCGCAAGGATCGGGTTTACGAGCGATGATGACCTGGCTCTTGGGCATGAACCCATCGAGCACCTGCTTGATCGCCAGGCCGTCGGGTTGCGACAGCAAGGCCTGCCACGCACTCGCCCACGATTGCATCAGCGGCGGGTATGGGGCCTGGATCCGGTCACGAACGGCACCTTCGAGGATGCGTCCGGCCGCCCTTTCGCTGGCCCAGAAGAAGATCATGCCCATGACCCAGAAGAACCCGCTGGCCTGGCGATGTTCGATCACCAGGCCGGCGTCCTCCACCAGCGCGGCGAACTGCTCGGCGTCGAATACCTGCACATGATTGGGGGCCTGGAAATAGGCCGGCGGCGCGATGCCTTGCTGCAAGCGCTCGCCCACCGGCGCCGGCACGCTGAGCAGATACTGCGCCCCCGGGCGACCCATGCGCACCAGTTCAGCCATGAACGGCGCTGGCTGGTCGACATGTTCGAGGACTTCCATGCATACGATCTTGTCCGCGCAGCCATCGGCCAGGGGCAGCGGCAGGCTATTGCTCACCAGCCCCAGGAATGGCGTTGCGGTCGACCTGGCGTGGCGCCCGACCTGGCGGGCCAGGTCGCGCACTTTGTCGTATTCGCTGTCGGTGAAGATCACCGATGCACCCTGGCGCATCCCGAACAACGTGGCCACGCCCTCACCGCAACCCACATCCAGCAACGTGTCGTTGGCGCCGATGGCGAAGCCCTTGAGCAATTCGCCGGTGGCATTGTTGAACCAGCCATCGAGCGTCGCATCGACAAGGCCGACGTCCCGGGGCGAAACAGCAGCCGGCGCAGGCGGCGTGGGCTCCACGGGAGGCCTGAGCCAGGCCATGAGCCGCCGGATCATGATTGCCCGGCGTTCCACTGCCGCCCGGACAACTGCTCGAGAAAGTCCCGCAAGCGCTGCTCGGCGTTGGCCTGGCTGCAGAATTTCTCCAGGCTGCGCACGGCCTGGGCCGACATGCGGCGATAGCGCTCGGGGTCGTTTTTCGCCACGTCATAGCTGGCACGATAGGCCGAACACAACGAGTCCCAATCCGTGACATAGCGCAAGGTTCGAAATGCCGCGCGAGGGTCGTGAGGCCAGGCGGTCAGCTCTTCGGTGGAATCCACCACGAAGGCATTGTCGTGGTCGATGTAGTCGGCCATCGCCGTGTTCAACGGCGCAATCGCCGGCCGGCCACAGGACATGAACTCCATCAGCGGCAGGCACTGCCCTTCGCCGTAGGAACTGTTGACCACATAGCGAGTGGCCTCCACCAGCCGTTCGTAGTCCGCATCGGCCAGGTACCCGTGGATCAGCACGATGCGGCAGCGGTACGTCTGGTTCTTGTAGACGTGGTGCAGCATGTCCTCCAGCGCTTCGGCGACATCGTGGTGAGTCAGCTTGAGCACCAGGGTCGCATCGGCCACGTCGCGAAACGTGGTGCAGAACGCGCTGATCATGTCCTTCCAGTTCTTGCGCCCGTCGTACGGGTTGAACACCGAGGTGTAGATCACGCCGTCCAGCAGCAACTCGTGATCCTGTGCCGGACCATCGAGCACCACCGGGGTGCCGGCCCGGTGCACTGGCGGGCCATAGGGCCGCAGGTCGGTGGTGCGGCTGTCGATCAACAGGCCGCGCAGTTGCAGACGCATGTGCTCCACCGTCGGTCTTTGCGCCAGCAGCGCACCACGGGCCGCAAAGCGATCCCAGACCGGCGCGGCAATGGCGACGATGGGAAAGTCGGCACCCATCGCCGCGCGGACAGTGTCGACGGTGAAACTGGAATGGGTGATCGCCCTGCCTGTCGCGCCGAGCACCGTGCGCCAGTCGTGCCGAGGTTCGCCCAGCCAGCTTTCAGTGGGAATCGTGCTGAACTCCCAGGCAAATACCGGAACCGTCGGACAGGCATAGTGGACCGCGGTGCGGTGGGGCGGGGAAAACGACAGGAACACACACGCCTCGCCGCGCTCCAGGCAGTCGGCATAAAGCTGATCCACTTCGTCGTCCGGCCGGGTCACTTCGATCACCCGCCCCAGCCGTTCCAGAACCGGGCGAAACTCCTTGAGCACGAAGTAATAGCTGTATTCGGGCTTGCCTAGGTTTTCCAGGATATTGCTCTGGTTGGTTTCCGAATAAATGATGATCAGCATGAGGCGGCCCCCGCTTCGATCACGTCCGGCAATGGATCGTCGCAACCGGGCGCCGCCAGGAAATCCGCCAGGCGTTGGCGCACCGGGTCGAAACCGCAATAGCCGCGCATGCGCTCGCTCGCTGCCAAGGCCATGGCCTGGTAGGCCTGGGGCTGATGCCGGGCCAGGGCGTAGCTCTGCTGGTAGGCAAGTTTCAACGAACCCCAGTCGGGCCGATGGCGCAAGGTGCGGTAAAGGATGCGCGAATCTTCCGGCCAGATGGTCGGCTCGCGGCTGGACTTGACGATAAAGGCCACCTGGGGATCGATGTAGTCACGCATCGCCGTGTGGTCCGGGGCGATCGCCGGCCGGGCGCAGGACATGAACTCCATCAGCGGCAGGCACAGCCCTTCGCAACGGGAGGCATTGACATAGAAACTCGCCGCGCCATACAGCCGGGCGAACTGCTCGTCCTCCAGGAATCCATGCATCACCACGACTCGGCAACTGAACGGCGACAACTGGGACAACAAGGTGAGCAGCTCGACGTAATAGGTCGACAGGTCGTTCTGGGTCATTTTCAACACCAGCGTGGCATCCTCGACGTCCCGCAGGCCCCAGCAGAAGGCCGTGATGAGGTGATGCCAGTTCTTTCGACCGTCATCGGGGTTGAACACGCTGACGTACACCACTCCGCTGACTTCGGTTTCCACCCTCTGGCTGGTATCCGGCAGGATTGCCTGGGGATGTTCGGGCGGTGTCGGCTCGGCGATGTGCAACGCAACGTCCAGCACGGGCGCGGCCGGCCCCCTCAGAAGCCGGCTCACGGCAATGCGCACGGGCACCGGCACCAGGTCACGCACCGCTTCGCGGTACCAGCACAGCAGGTTGTGCCTGACCAGCCACAACGGTCCTTGCTCGCTGTCGTCCCTGAAGGCGCGGAGGATTTCGCGCAAGTAATGACGGCTGAGAAATGCACGACGTCGCCAGGTCGGGGCTGGCGTCTCGATGAGCGGTTGGACGACGTCCTCAGGAGGAGCCTGAGGTACGACAGGATCCGCCGGCGGCGCGTCTTCGAGAAGGGGCGCGATCAAACCGTCCGCCGACAGGCCAAGGGGTCGGCTGTCGATGATGCATCCCTTGATCTCCAGGACCGTGCCCGGATTGATGGGCGTACTCGGGTACTGTTCACGAATCGCCGCGAAACGCTCCCACAGCGGTGTCGGCAGGACCAGCACCGGGAAATCCTCGCCCAGCGACCTGCGGATTGCTTCGGCCGTATGACTGGACAAGGTAATGACGCGGCCATGGCGGGCCAGCGTACGGCTCCAGTCATGGCGCAAATCGTTGTCCCAGTGCTCGGCCGGAATCGAATCGAACTCCCAGGCCACCACGCAGACCATCGGGCAAAGCAGGTCGGTGGGGGTCTTGTGGGGCGGTGAAAACGAGAGAAACAGGCAATCCTCTCCGGACTGCTGCAAGGTCTGATACAGCGGATCGACTTCGGCGACCGATGCCACCACATGTACCCGCCCCAAGCTTTCGAGCACGGGGCGATAAGCCTTGAGTACGAAGTAATAGCTGTACTCAGGGCGGCCAAGGCTCTGGCTGATGGAGTGATCGTTTACGTCCGAGTAAATGATGAAGTTCATGGCATCCCATCAGGAAGCCGCAATCCCGGCAACTTCCTTTCATGACGGTGGTGGACCGCACCGCGCTTGTCGAGTGTCCACCAGCCCGTCTCGTTCTTGTTATTAGCGGCCTGCACCCTGTCGTTCGAATCGAAATCGAACCGGGGCAGCCATATTGACGAGGGGCATTCTAAACACATCCTCCCAAGGTTCGTGAACCGCTCGGCGAGAATAAAACGACTATAAATATGAGAACTGACCGGTCACGACTTGCAGTGTTGAAATTGCCGCAAAATTGGCACAGATTGATAAGCAAATAATTACAAAACCCTTCATCTGGGCTGTTTTTGGGAATGATTTCTCCGAACTTACGGATATTTCCTACTTATCCAGCGACAGACGAAGTTTTGCCTCAAGAGGGCTGATGCTTGAAAAAACGTCTGTTCGTTACGGGCCTCGGCGGTTTCGTGGGACGTCATATCAAATCGCGCCTGGATACCTGCGCTTGCACGTGGCAAGTGATGCCCGTGTCCGCTCGCTACGACCTCACTGATGGCAAGACCCTGGAAAATCTCTGGTCGCACGTGCCTGATGCGGTGATACACCTCGCCGGCCAGACATTCGTTCCCGAAGCCTTTCGCGATCCGGCGCGCACTCTGCAGATCAATCTGCTTGGCACCCTGAATCTGCTTCAGGCCCTCAAGGCCCGGGGATTCACTGGCACGTTCCTGTATGTCAGCTCCGGCGATGTCTACGGCCAGGTCGGCGACCACCAGTTGCCGATTACCGAATTGCACCCTCCCGCACCACGCAACCCTTATGCCGTGAGCAAGCTTTCCGCCGAGCTGCTGAGCCTGCAATGGGGCATGAGCGAAGGTTGGCCTGTGATCGTGGCGCGCCCGTTCAATCACATCGGCACCGGGCAAAAGGACAGTTTTGTCATTGCCAGCGCCGCCCGGCAGATCAGCCGTATCAAGCAGGGCCTGCAACCACCCCGCCTGCAAGTGGGGGACATTGACGTCACCCGCGATTTTCTCGATGTAGACGACGTGATCTCGGCCTACCTGGCGCTGCTGGACCAAGGTACGCCAGGACAGATCTACAACATCTGCTCGGGTCGCGAGCAGAGCATTCGCAGCCTGATCGAATACCTGGGCGATCTTGCCCAGGTCGATGTGCAACTGATCCAGGACCCCGCGCGTCTTCGCCGCGCGGAACAACGACGCGTGTGTGGCAGCCCTGCCAAGCTCCGACAAGCCACTGGATGGACACCTGAAACAACAACACAACAATCCTTGCGGGCGATCCTGTCCGACTGGGAGATACGGGTACAAAAAGAATGAAAAGTGCATTGATCACAGGGATAACCGGCCAGGATGGCGCGTATCTGGCCAAGTTGTTGCTCGACAAGGGGTATAAGGTCCATGGTCTGGTGGCGCGACGCAGCAGCGATTCGCGCTGGCGTCTGCGAGAGATGGGTATCGAAGACGCGATCGTTTACCTGGATGGCGATATGGCCGACGCCTGTTCGGTGCAACGGGCGGTCATCAAGGCCGCGCCGGACGAGGTGTACAACCTGGCGGCCCAGAGCTTTGTCGCGGCCTCGTGGGACCAACCGGTCACCACGGGCATCGTCGACGGGCTGGGGGTGACCCACCTGCTCGAAGCCGTTCGCCAGTTCAGTCCGGGCACCCGCTTCTACCAGGCGTCCACCAGTGAAATGTTCGGCCTGATCCAGGCCGAGCAACAGGATGAACATACGCCGTTCTACCCACGCAGCCCTTATGGCGTCGCGAAGCTGTACGGACACTGGATCACCGTCAACTATCGCGAAAGCTTCGGCCTGCATGCCAGCAGCGGCATCCTGTTCAACCATGAATCGCCCCTGCGCGGCATCGAGTTCGTGACCCGCAAGGTCACCGACGCGGCGGCCCGCATCAAGCAGGGCAAGCAGCAGGAATTGCGACTGGGCAACATCGACGCCAAGCGCGACTGGGGCTTTGCTGGGGATTATGTCGAAGCCATGTGGCTGATGCTGCAGCAGGACAAACCCGACGACTACGTGGTCGCTACCGGCGTCACCACGACCGTGCGGGAAATGTGCAGGATCGCCTTCGAACATGTGGGCCTGGATTACCGCGACTTCGTGAAGATCGACCCGGCGTTTTTCCGCCCGGCCGAGGTCGAGGTGCTGCTCGGCAACCCGGCCAAGGCGAAAAGAGTCCTGGGGTGGAAGCCCAGGACCGATCTCGACACCCTGATCCGCATGATGATGGATGCGGACATGAAACGCGTCGCCAAGGAGTAGGCCATGCTGATTCCCGTGATTCTCTCCGGCGGTGCCGGGACGCGGCTGTGGCCGGTATCCCGCGAGGGCCAACCCAAGCCGTTCATGCGCCTGCCCGATGGCCAGTCCCTGCTGGGCAAGACCTACCGTCGCGCCGCCAGCCTGTTCGATGGCCGGGGCGACATTGTCACCGTGACCAATCGCGAGTACTACTTCCAGAGCCGCGACCACTATCAAAGCGCCAATCTGACCCGCCATCGCGGTCATTTCGTGCTCGAACCCACGGGTCGCAACACCGCGCCGGCCATCGCCACGGCGACGCTCGCGGTGCAGGCCATGCATGGGGACGATGCCATCCTGATGGTGATGCCTGCCGATCATCTGATCCGCGACGAAGCCGCTTTCAAGGCCTCGGTGGAGCACGCCATGGAACTGGCCAAAGGCGGCCACCTGGTGACCTTCGGCGTACTGCCTGCCACGCCGGAAACCGGTTTCGGCTATATCGAACGGGGCAAGCCCCTGGATACCAAAGGTGCGGCCAAGGTCGTGCGCTTCGTCGAGAAACCCGATCTGCAGACCGCCACTCAGTATCTGGAGAGCGGTCGGTTCCTGTGGAATTCGGGCATGTTCTGTTTTTCCGTCAAGACCCTGCTCGCCGAGTTGCAGATCCACGCCCCCGAACTGCTCGAACAGGCCCGGGCCTGCGTGGCGGTCAGCACTGCCGTGGAAACCTCGGGCTGCGTGCAGCAGGAGCTGTCCGCCACCCATTTCGCCGAGATGCCGGATATCTCCATCGACTATGCCCTGATGGAACGCTCCGGCAATGTCGTGGTGATCCCGGCGGCCTTCGACTGGAGCGACATAGGTTCCTGGAGCGCCGTCGCCGGGCTGGTGCCCGCCGATGCCCAGAACAACCGCGTCAGCGGCGAGGCGCTGTTTATCGACAGCCGGAACAATTACGTCCAGGGCGAAGGCCGGCTGGTGGCCACACTGGGTGTGGAAAACCTGATCATCGTCGACACCGCCGACGCCATCCTGGTCGCCCACGCCGACCGCGCCCAGGACGTACGCTGCGTGGTACGCCAGCTCAAGGACAAGGAGCACGAATCCTACCGCCTGCATCGCACCGTCAGCCGCCCCTGGGGCAGCTACACCGTGCTGGAACAGGGCCCGCGCTTCAAGATCAAGCGCATCGTGGTCAAGCCCGGCGCGGCACTGTCACTGCAGATGCACCATCACCGCAACGAGCATTGGGTGGTGGTCGAAGGCATGGCCAAGGTCACCAATAACGGCTCCGACCCACACCTGGTGGCCAAGAACGAATCCACGTTCATCCCCGCCGGACATCGCCACCGCCTGGAAAACCCGGGGGTGATCGACCTGGTGATCATTGAGGTGCAGAGCGGCGAATACCTGGGCGAAGATGACATCGTCCGCTTCGAAGACCACTACGGCAGGGCCGTCTGATGCTGCTGACCCTGCATCGCGCCCTGTGGGGCTATCGCGGCTTCATCCTGGGCAGCGTCAAGCGCGAATTCCAGGCCCGGTACCGCAACTCGCTCTTCGGGGCGCTGTGGACGGTGCTCAACCCGCTGTCGATGATCCTGGTCTACACCGTGATCTTTTCCCACATCATGCGTGCGCGCCTGCCGGGGGTGGAAGACGGCATGGCCTACAGCGTCTACCTCTGCGCCGGCTTGCTCACCTGGGGTTTCTTCGCGGAAATCACTACCCGCAGCCAGGGCATGTTTCTGGAGAATGCCAATCTGCTGAAGAAGATCAGTTTCCCCAGGATCTGCCTGCCACTGATCGTGCTGCTCAACGCGGGGATCAATTTCGCGATCATCCTCGGGCTGTTCCTCGGCTTTCTCCTGTTGACCGGCCGCTGGCCTGGCATGGCGTTGCTGGCATTGCTGCCGTTGCTGGCGGTGCAGATGATATTCGCCGCAGGGCTGGGCCTGCTGCTGGGGATCCTCAACGTCTTTTTCCGCGATGTGGGCCAGTTGTTCGGCATCTGCCTGCAGTTCTGGTTCTGGCTCACACCGATCGTTTATCCGATCACCATCCTGCCAGAGCCGATCCAGCGATTGCTGGCCCTCAATCCCATGACCGCACTGATGCAGGGCTACCAGAACCTGTTTCTTTACAACCAGTGGCCGGCCTGGCAGTCCCTGCTGCCGTTGCTGGTCGCCGGGTTGCTGCTGTGCGTGCTGGGCTTGCGGATGTTTCGCCTGCGCGGCGGTGAAATGGTGGATGAACTCTGATGGGATATTTGCACGTCAGTGGCCTGGGCAAGGCCTACAAGCAGTATCCGAACCGCTGGAGCCGGCTGTTCGAATGGCTGATCCCCTTTTCCCGCCAGCGCCATCAGTTGCACTGGGTCCTGCAGGGGGTGGATTTCGAGATCCAGCCCGGTGAAGCCGTGGGGATCGTCGGCGTCAACGGCGCGGGCAAGAGCACGTTGCTCAAGATGATCACCGGCACGACCCAACCCACCTGCGGCCACATCCGGCTGCAGGGGCGTGTCGCCGCGCTGCTGGAACTGGGAATGGGGTTTCACCCGGACTTCACTGGCCGCCAGAACGCCCTCATGGCTGGTCAGTTGCTGGGCATGCAGGTCGAGGAGATCGAAACGCTGATGCCGCAGATCGAAGGGTTTGCCGAGATCGGCGACGCCATCGACCAGCCGGTACGAACCTATTCCAGCGGCATGCAGATGCGCCTGGCGTTCAGCGTCGCCACCGCCCGACGCCCGGACATCCTGATTGTCGACGAGGCCCTGTCGGTCGGCGATGCCTACTTCCAGCACAAGAGCTTCGAGCGCATCCGCAGCTTCCGCAAGGCCGGGACCACGCTGTTGATCGTGTCCCACGACCGCTCGGCGATTCAATCAATCTGCGACACCGCCATCCTGCTTGAAAACGGGCGCATGGCCATGCGCGGCAAGCCGGAAGAAGTGATGGATTACTACAACGCCATGCTGGCCCAGCGCGAAGGCCAGGTGGTGCGCCAGGAGATGCTCGCCAATGGCCAGGTGCGTACCATCTCCGGTACTGGCGAAGCCGGCATCCTCGACGTTCAATTGCTCAACAGCCAGGGACAACCGGTGGAAGTGGCTGAAGTCGGCCAGCCCGTGGTGTTGCAGGTCCGGGTCGAAGTGCGCCAGGACATCGAGCGGCTGGTGCTGGGATTTTTGATCAAGGACCGCCTGGGACAACCCATGTACGGCATCAATACCCATCGCCAGGACCAGGCCGTGACCGACCTGCTGGCCGGCGAACACGTCACTTTCCGTTTCAATTTCGACATGCGCCTGGGCAAGGGCAACTATTCCGTGGCGTTGAGCCTGTCGCGCCTGGATTCACACCTGGATCGCAATTTCGAGTGGCGCGACTACGGGCTGGTGTTCCACGTCATCAACAACCGTCAGGAAGACTTCGTCGGCTGCTCCTGGCTCCAGGCCCGTACCAGCATCCAGAGGCAAGGCCTGTCCACCACCGAAGCTTTAACACAAGAGGAGCTGCCATGAGCCGCCTGCTGGTGGAATGCACCTACGTCTATGAAAACCCGAAGGCCAACTCCGGCATCCAACGAGTCGTGCGCAATGTGGTTCACGAACTGCAAGCAAGAAACCAGGAGCGCGAGTGCTTGCCTGTGGTAATGCTCAAGGGCAAGCTCTACGAAGTAAAAAGCCTTATACCACTGCCCTACAAAGGGCTGGACCTGGTCAGCCTACGCGGGTGGCTGGAGCGCGCAGCCAATCTTTTCTGGCTCAGACACCGGACCCTGGAATCACGACGCCCCTTCAGCCACTCCCGGTGGGCCAGAGGCCTGTTGTACATTGGCTGCCGGCTGTTTGTCTTCGGTTGCCTGAGTCTTCCGATCCGCTTGATCGATCACCTCCTCAGGCGTAACCCCGCCCCGAAACGCATCGTGCCCCTGCAACACCGGCCCGACGACATCCTGGTATTGCTGGACTCCTCCTGGCACGCGGACTTCTTTCCGCTGGCCGAGCAGCTCAAGCGCGATGGCGTCCGGATCGTTTCGGTGATCTACGACCTGATCCCCCTGACCCATCCGCAATTCTGCGACGAAGGATTGGTCAAGGTGTTCAACCGCTGGTTCGACTGGATCGCCCGCACGGCTGACGGCTATGTCGCCATTTCCGCCACCATCCGGGACCAGGTACGCCAGGAAATGGTGCGCCGTATCGGCGAACAGCGCGTGGAGGAGCGCTGGTTCGACTATTTCCACCTGGGCAGCGAACTGGACCTGGCGGACGCCGATGGCGCCGTTGACCGGGAGCTACAGCGCCTGTTCGAGCAGCCCGAACCGGTGTTCCTGATGGTCAGCACCATCGAACCACGCAAGAACCACGCGTACCTGCTCGATGCATTCGAACGGGCCTGGGCTGCCGGCTCGCAGGCACGGCTGTGCATCATCGGGAAGATCGGCTGGAAATGCGAAGCCCTGATCGAACGCATCCGTCGCCATCCACAACTGCATCGGCGCCTGTTCGTGTTCAACGATGCCTCGGACCAGAGCCTGGAACACGCTTACCTGCAAGCCACCGCATTGGTGTTTCCGTCCTATGTGGAAGGCTTTGGCCTGCCGTTGGTCGAAGCCATGCAGCGCGGGCTTCCGGCGATGGGCAGCGACATCGAGGTGTTTCGCGAAATCGGGGGTGAATTCATGGCCTATTTCGATCTCGACGATCCTCAAAGCCTGGCGGACCTGGTCACCGGCATGGAGCACAGCGGCGTTTTTCCGGCCACCCGCCCCTTGGATCAATGGCAATGGTTGAGTTGGCGCCAGGCCAGTGAGCAACTGGTGGAACGCATCGAGCGACACAATGTGCTCGCCGACAGAGAACCGGTATGCGGATAGCCCTCAATGCACAAATCCTCAGGGGGCCTCGCACCGGCATCGGCCACTATGTGGCGGAACTGGCCACCGCCCTGGCCCGGGAACCGGACGTGCAGCTGTCCTTGTTCCATGGCTGGGGCTGGAGTTCACAGCTGCCGCAAGCGACCCTGCCGGGTTATTCGCGCCTTGCTCCCCTGCTTCGACAGGTTCCAGGCGCGTATCGGGCGCGACGCTGGATGGAACAGCGGCGCTTCGATCAACGTCGCTGCGAGACCATCGACCTGTACCACGAGCCAAGCCTGTGGCCGCTGGCTTTCGAAGGGCCTACGGTCATGACCCTGCATGACCTGACTCACCTGCGCCACCCCGATACGCAACCGCCGGCGCGGCTCAGGGAAATCGAGCGGCGGCTGGACCATGCGGTGCAACAGGCGCAATTGATCCTGACCGACTCGCAGTTCATCGCCGACGAAGCACAGCGGCATTTCGGCCTGCCGACCGAGCGCTTCAGGGTTGCCCCGCTGGGGGTTGCGGCGCGCTTCCACCCGCGCAGCCCTGAGACGGTCGATTCCGTGCTCAAGGCCCATGGCCTGGAAGCAGGCCGCTACTTCCTATGTGTCGGCACCCTGGAACCGCGCAAGAACCTGTCGTTGGCCCTACGGGCGCACGCTGGGTTACCTGAATCCATCCGTCAGGCTTTTCCTTTGTTCATTGTGGGAATGAGCGGATGGCAACACGCACAACTCAACGACGAGTTGAAAAAGGCCATGGCCAGCGGTCATGTTTGCCTGGCAGGTTACCTGCCCGATGAACAGGTCGCCCATTTACTGGCGGGGGCCAGGGCATTGATCTTCCCATCGCTTTATGAAGGCTTCGGCCTTCCGTTGCTGGAAGCCATGGCCAGCGGCATACCGGTCATCACGACCCGTTGCTCGGCGATGCCGGAAGTGGCCGGGAGCGCAGGCAATTATTGCCAGCCCGACGATCCGCAAGGCATGCGTGACGCCATGTGCCGGTTGATAGAGGATCGGTTGCATTGGCAGGCCTGTCAGGAAGCAGGACTGCAACAAGCGGCCCTTTTTACTTGGGAACGGTGTGCGAAGATAACTGCCCAGGCATATCGCCAGGTGTTGGGAGGCTGAATTGCGAGTCCTGCATTTCTATAGAACTTATCTACCCGACTCCATTGGCGGCATCGAACAGGCCATCTTCCAACTATGCGACAGCACCGACCGATTGAACATCGATAACACGGTGCTGACTCTGAGCGAACATCCCGCCCTCGGGCCGATCAGGATCCATGGGCATGATGTCCATCAGACCCGGATGGATTTCCAGCTGGCTTCCACCGGTTTCTCCTACAGCGTGTTCAGGAAGTTTCGCGAACTGGCCGCTGAAGTCGACGTGATCAACTACCACTTCCCCTGGCCAATGATGGACCTGGTGCACTTCTGCAGTTTCATAAAAAAGCCCTACGTCGTGACCTACCATTCGGACATCGTTCGCCAGCGGCACCTGCTCAAGTTGTATCGTCCCTTGATGCGGCGCTTTCTCAACGACGCCGATCGCATCGTCGCAGCGTCTCCCAACTATGTGGAGACCAGCGAGGTACTAAGGGCCTATCGCGAAAAGACCCGGGTCATCACCTATGGCTTGAACAAAGCCCGTTATCCACAACCCGACGCCGAGCGCATGGCCCGGTGGAGGGCGAAACTGGGTGAACGCTTCTTCCTGTTCGTTGGTGTGATGCGTTACTACAAGGGCCTGCATATCCTGCTCGACGCCCTCAAGGGGGTGGATTATCCGGTCGTCATCGTGGGAGCAGGTCCATTGGAAAAGGCATTGCATGCCCAAGCGGCGGCGCTGGGGCTACGTAACTTGCATTTTCTCGGCTACCAGGGGGACGAGGACAAAGTGGCCCTGCTGGAACTGAGCTACGCCATCGTGTTTCCTTCGCACCTGCGCTCCGAAGCCTTCGGGATCTCCCTGCTCGAAGGCGCGATGTACGGCAAGCCGATGATCTCCAGCGAGATCGGTACGGGCACCAGCTACATCAATATCCATAACGAAACCGGTCTTGTCGTCCCCCCCAGTCAGCCCGAGGCATTGCGTGAGGCGATGCGCACCTTGTGGGAAAACCCCACCAGGGCCCAGGAAATGGGTATCAAGGCAGAAGCCCGCTACAAGCAGTTGTTCACCGCTGAAGAAATGGGCCGCAAATGGGTGGAGTTGTATGAAGGGCTGCTGCAGGAAAAAGCGCTCAGCTATGCCTGAAAAGGTCTTTCTGCGAAGGGGAAACAAGCCAAAGGGGTGAGAGGAACCGTCCCCCCACCCCAGATGATGACCACTTCTTCAGGCATGTGCTTGCAGGCCCACGGCGGTACGCGGCATGCCCACGAACCCTGGCAAGGCTTCGATGCGCGCCAGCCAGGCACGCACATGAGGGTATTGCTCGAGGGATACATTGCCTTCCGGAGCATGGGCAATGTAGGTGTAGCCAGCGATGTCGGCAATCGTCACGGCATCACCCGCCAGATAAGCGCTACCACCCAGATGCTGGTCGACCACCTTGAGCAATGCGTGGGAGCGGGCAATCACATCTTCGGCGTTGTAAGACGCGCCGAACACCGTGATCAGGCGTGCGGTGGCTGGCCCCGAATGAATCGGCCCGGCCGCCGCCGACAACCAGCGCTGCACCTGGGCAGCACCGACCGGATCGGTGGGCAGCCAGCGACCTTCGCCATATTTCTGTGCCAGGTACACCAGGATGGCGTTGGAATCGGCCAGTATCACTCCGTCATCGTCAATCACCGGCACCTGCCCGAACGGGTTGATGGCCAGGAAATCCGGTTGCTTGTGCGCGCCTTTGGCCAGGTCGACGAAGATCACTTCGACAGGCAGTTCGAGCAGCGAAAGCATCAGCTGGACACGATGCGCATGGCCGGAAAGGGGGAAATGATAGAGCTTGATGGGTTTCATGGGGCGACTCCGCTGGAAGTGACGCCATCAGCAGAACGGCGTCGATGGGGTCATCTTCCCCTTCCACCGGACATCGGAGAATCACCCGGAAACGCAATCCATCATTTCACCAAGAGAAATAATGCCTCAGCCTTTCAAGGCCGGGTGTTTGCGCAGAGCGTTAACCGTGAAATCGACAAAACTGCGAACCCGCGCCGGCGCATTGCGCCCTCCCTGGTACACCACGTGAATCGGCAGGGGCGGCAGTTCAAAGTCGGCCAGCACGATTTCCAACGCCCCGCTCTGGACCTCACTCGCCACCTGGTAAGACAGGACCCGCGTCATCCCCAGGCCTCGACAGGCCGCCGTGATGGCGGCCTGGTTGGCCGTCACCACCAGGCGGGGCACTGGCCGGACCGTCAACGGTTGCCCGGCGTCGAGGAAGGTCCAATGCCTGATCTGGCCAATGGCCGAAGATGCCACCACCGGCATGCGCTCCAGATCCTCCGGATGCCGGGGCCGGCCATGGCGAGTAAAGAAATCCGGGGATGCGCAAACGACCCGTCGTACTTCGCCGACACGCACCGCATGCTGGTTGCTGTCCGGCAACTCGCCGATCCGCAAGGCAACGTCCATGCCCTCTTCCACCATGCTGACAACTCGATCCAGCAGCAAGGCATTGACGCTGACTTCGGGGTACTGCTGCAGGTAATCCACCAGCACCGGGGTAACGAATGATTGGCCGAACAGCACGGGGGCGGTAATCGTCAGCTGTCCGCGGGGCTGGGCGTGACTGCCGGCCGCCGAGTCTTCTGCCTCTTGCAGGTCGGTCAGGATCCGCCGACAGTCCTCTAGGAAGCGTTGGCCTGCTTCGCTCATATACACATTACGAGTGGTGCGTACCAATAAAGGCGTGCCAATGCGTTGTTCCAACGCGGCCACCGCACGGGTGACACTGGCTGCCGACAATCCGAGACGCCGCGCAGCCGCGGAAAAACCCGACTCCTGGGCCACGGCGACAAACACCTGCATTTCCTGGAACCTGTCCATCCATCCCCCGACGAGAAATCCTGATACAAGTTTTGTGCGCCCCCGAAGCCGCACCGCACGGCCATTGTAGAGGCTCGGGCAAGCGAACCACAGCGCAACGCGCCAGGACAATCGGCCATAGACGGCTTCGCTTGTTACCATTCCCTTTTCAATGACAAGTCAAAACCCTGTGGACAAGCCTGCTTCCCAGGGTTGGTGTGCGGCTGACTCCCTTCAAAGGCCTGTTTCATGAACAAGACTTACCGTGCTTTGACCCATCCCCTCGCCTCCCTTGTCGCCCTGGCCGGATGCGTATTGCTCGTTCCTCTGGTCATGCGCCTGGCGTTGGGCTGGTCCGAGCCCCTGGGTTACCTGTCGGACCTGGGCAGCGGCGGCTTGCTGATCGCGCTGCTCCACCGTCGTCCCGGATGGTTGGTACTGCCCGTACTGCTGGCCTGGAGTGCACTGACATTGGCCAATATCGAACTGATCAGCGCGGTCGGTCGAATGCCCAACCCTTCGGACCTGCATTACCTGCTCGACCCGCAATTCGTCGAGAACTCCACCAGCGGTGGCTTCGCCCATCCCTGGCTGGCAGCCATCCAGCTGACGGCGCTGGTGCTCTGGCTGGCGGTCCAGAAGACTAGCCCACCGCCCCTGGCGCCACGTTTGCCACGCCACGCCTGGGCATTGCCCACGCTACTGTTGCTGGCCCACGGCGCGGTGCAATCCTGGCGCCCCAGCGAGGCAGACCAGTGGAACCTGTTCAACCTGCCCCATCAGCTCGTGACCGCAGGCATTGCCGCCGGGCAGGAACGGGCCCAGCTATGGCTCGACGGCGGTGAAGACGTCCTCACTCCACCAATGGAAGGCCTTACCCGGCTGGACCTCGATGGACAAAGACTGCTGGCAGCGCCGGGGCAGGCGCGCAACGTCCTGATCATTGCCCTGGAAGGCATCCCCGGCGCCTACATAAGCGCCAACCGCCAGGCGTTGAAAAGCAGCTACCAGGAAGACCTGATGCCGCGCCTCAGTGCCTGGGCCGAACGCGGCATGAACACCCCCGATTATGTCCTGCATAGCCACCAGACCATCCGTGGCCTCTATGCAATGCTATGTGGCGACTACGACAAGCTCGACGACGGCACACCCAAGGGTGTCGAGATGCTGAACCAGACCCAGCGCAACCGGGCCTGCCTGCCGGCGCAGCTGCGCCAGCACGGGTTTTCCACTCACTTCCTGCAAGGGGCTGGCCTGCGGTTCATGGCCAAGGACCGGATCATGCCGCATATCGGTTTCGACACGACCCTGGGCATGGAGTGGTTCACCAAGCCGGCCTACCTGGATTTCCCCTGGGGCAAGGACGACAGGACATTCTTCGAAGGCGCGCTGACCTACGTCGGGCAGCTGCAACAAACGGACAAGCCCTGGATGCTCACCCTGCTGACGGTCGGTACGCACCAGCCCTATTCCGCGCCGGAAGACTATTTGCTGCGCTACGACACCGCCAAGCAGGCCGCCGTGGGTTACCTGGACGATGCCCTGGACAGTTTCCTGGCGGGCCTGGAACGCCAGGGCATCCTGGAAAATACGCTGGTGGTCATTACCTCGGACGAGTCCCACGGGCTGGACGACATACGCCTGGCATCGTCCTGGGGGTTCAACCTGACGCTGGCGCCGGAACCGCTGCCCAGAATCAAGCCCGGTGTGCACGGCCATGTGGATCTGACCGCCTCGGTCCTCGATTACTTCGGTTTTGCGGTGCCTACGTCACTGTCCGGCCGCTCGCTGTTCAGGGACTACGCGACGGGTCGGGAAATCATGTCGTTCACCAACGGCAAGCTGCGTTATCACGACGGCAAGGGCACGTTCACCGAGTGCGACTTCCTGCAACGGTGCCGTTATTACGCCAGCGAAGGCTTCGTCGCCGACCAGGCCACCTATGCCGGGCAATACAGCGGCCGGCGCGCCCGGTTGATCAAGGCCCGGGCCGTGGCACTGGACCAGACCCTGCTGCCCACGCCCCTGAACCAGCGCTATCAGTTCGGCAGCTCCGAGAGGATCCCGCTTCCAGCCCAGGTTTCCAACGACTGGACCGATAACCTGATCGGCGCCCAGTACCTGGAAATGCCCAAGGGTTCCCAGACCCGTGTCAGCCTGAATATCCGCGCCGTGGACGCGAACCATGCGGCCTACATTTCCCTCAAGGCCAAGGAGTTCGAACGGGATGTGCCGATGGACCTGCCGACAGACGTGGCGGTGACCTCCGATCAGCCGCTGGTGATGGACATCAGTTTCGATAACCCTCAAGCGCGCAAGGCGTTTTCCTTCCACTTGCTGGGCCATGGGGAGGGTGCCATCGAAATCAGTGACTTCAGCGTCGTCACCGAACTGCCGGAGCAGACGGACCAGCCGGAATACCTGGACGACATGCAGGACGACAGCGAAGCGCAATCCAGTTGAACAAAAAACGCGCAGTCACTGGATGTGGCTGCGCGTTTTCTGTTCAGGGCGTTGATCGATCAGTCATTGACCAACTGCATGATCTCGAACGCGTTCAGCGCCGCACCACGCAGCAGTTGGTCGCCGCTGATGAACAGGTCCAGCCCGTGCTCGCCATAGATCAGGTTGTAGCGGATCCGCCCGACTTCCACGGCGTGCTTGTAGGTAGATGTCATCGGCATCGGGTAGATGCTCTTCGCAGGCTCATCCACCACCTCGACCCCCGGCGCGGCGCGCAACAATTCGCGCACCTGCTCCAGTGACTTGATCGGCTTGCTGAAGCGCAGGCTCAGGCTCTCGGCGTGGGAGCGCAGGGTTGGCACTCGGACGGCGGTGGTGCTGATGGCCAGTTCCGGCTCGTCCAGGACCTTGCGCAGCTCCCAGACCACTTTCATTTCTTCACGGGTGTAGCCGTTGTCTTCGAACGAATCGACCTGGGGAATCACGTTGAACGCCAGGTTATGGGCGAAGTTCTCGCTGCCGTCCTGGTCGCCATAATCGCTGAAGGCCTTGGCCTTCTCCCGCAGTTCCAGCATGGCCGGCTGACCCGCACCGCTGGCGGCCTGGTAGGTGGAGATGATGGCGCTTTCCAGCCCATAGGTGTCATGCAGCGGTCCCAGTACCATCAGCGCGATGGCCGAGGAGCAGTTGGGGTTGGCGATGAGTTTCTCACCCTTGTAGCGCTGGCCGTTGATCGGCGGCACCAGCAGCGGAATGTCCTTGTGGTAACGGAAAGCCGACGAGTTGTCGATGACATAGGAGTTTTCGGCCAGACGCTCGCCATATTCCAGGGCGAAGGAGCCGGAAACACACAGGAAAACGATATCGCACGAGGCACAGCCTTCGACCGAAAAGGGTTCGATCAGGTGCTCGGTATTGCCCGCTTTCAAACGCTTGCCCGCCGAACGCTCAGAGGCCATGCAGACCACTTCGTAATCGGTGTTCTCAAGCAATTGCAGCATGGTCATGCCCACTGCACCGGTACAACCCACTACGGCCACTTTCTTCATTTCGACTCGATTCCCTTATCCAAAACCTTATCCGACAAACCCGCGCCGCCAGGCGGCGGCACGGGCAGGTACGTCATGCCGTGCGCATCTGCACGGACAACCTGGCGGCTGCCGCTGCGCGCTGGACCCGGATGGAGTTCCAGGTAAACAGCGCAAGCGCCAGCCAGATGAACGAGAAAGCCGCCAGTTTCAACGACGAGACCGGTTCACCATAAACGAACGCCGCCAACAGGAAGTTGCAGATTGGCGGGACAAATTGCAAGAAGCCCAGCGTGATCATCGACAGTTGCTTGGCAGCCAGACTGTACCACCACAAAGGCAATACTGTGATCAGCCCCGTCGCAACCAGCAGCAGATCCCGGGTACCCGACTGCAGGAACTGATGCCCCATCCCCTGGGCCTGTGCCCAGAGCAGGAACACTGCCGCGAACGGCAACAGTACCGCGATTTCGAGGGTCTGGATGACCACCGGATCGCCGGGAACCTTCTTCTTGAAGATGCCGTAGAAGGAATAGCAGAAGCCGATGACCAATGCGATCCAAGGGAAGGAATGCAGGTTCAGCAGCTCGAACGCCATGAGGGTCACGCCCGTGACGGCCAGGAAAATGGCCCAGGTCTGCAAGGTCGTGAGGCGCTCCTTGAAGATCAACCGCGACACCACCATGCTCATGATCGGGCTGAGGAAATAGCCGAAAGCCACCTCCAGCACCCGCCCGGTCATGATTCCGTAGATGTACATCAGCCACCACAGCCCCAGCACGGCGGATACGGTGAGCACGTTGGTCGGGCGAACCGTCTTGAGGGTGGAACGCAAGGTTGCGACCCGTGCGGTCACCAGTACCAGGGCCACGAGAAACAGCTCGGCGAACACCACCCGCCACGACAGCAGGTGGTAGGCGTCGAGACCGGCCAGGGGCTTGTACCAGAGTGGGTAGGATCCCCAGAGCAGTGTGGCGCCCAGCCCGAAGGCCACGCCTTGCCCGGATTCGTTCTTGACGGTCATTGACGTACCTCACTGTTGAGTTTGCGCTCGATGCCGTCCCAGTACACTTCCATCAGGTGCAGGTACTGTTCGATGCCCTCGGCGAAAAGACGACGCTCCTCCGGGGTCTGCAGGTGCTTCTCCATGACGTTGAACACGGCATTGGAGTGGCCGACTTCGACTTCCATGTGCAAGGTCCAGAAGAAACGGCCGCGCTCGCTCACGCCTTCCTTGATCAAGCCGTCGTTGTACTTGGAAACCATCGACGCCGACATCGCTTCGTCGGCGAACAGGCCGCCCAGCGCCTTCTGCAGCGGTGGCTTGCTGTAGAGCGCGCAGATACCGTCGTTCAGGGCCTGGGTGCTGGGGAGGCACTTGTAGGAGTCGATCTGCTCTTCGCTGATGCCCTTGTCGAGCAGGAACTTGCGATACAGGTCCGAGTGGGACTGGGTTTCGCCCAGTTCGTCACGGGCGTTGAACGCGATGGTGCGCAATACCGCTTCGTCGCGGGTGATGGTGGAAATGCCACACACGTAGAACGGCAGGTACTTGAAGTAGTGCAAGGTCTCCAGGTACAGCACCTTGCTCTGCTCCGGCGGCAGGCCGTGCTGCGCGTAAGTATTGAGGAACGGGTGTTCGGTGGCCCGGTGCTTGAGGATGTAGTCGATCTGCTCATCCATGAACAGCTTGAGCTCCAGGTCGACACCTTCGTTGCGCACGACGTAGGCGGTTTCGGATTGAAAGGTTTCTTGAGTAATGGACATGGCCTGCTTCCTTGAGCCCCGGGGGCAACGTTGATTCGAATAGAAAACCGGACGGACACCCGTCCGCCCGGTCGTTCACTGGTCAGGCCTCTTCGGCGGTCCTGGCCTTGGTATCCCAGATCACTTCGATACTTTCATGGGCCACGTCGGTGCGGCGGTCGTGGGCGCTGGCCCAGCAGGTGTTGAGAATGATGCGGGTGGTTTCCTGCTGGATCGGCACGACGTGGTGCAGGGTGGTATCGGACTTGAGGAAGTACACGTCGCCCTTGAGGTGGTGATAGGACTTGATCGGATTGTTCAGGATGTATTCCCAGATCCGTGGGTTCTGTTTGTCCCATTCGCTGTGCGGCACGCATTGCAGGACGCCACCGATCGCCGGGTCCTCGGGGGCCTCGATGATCCAGATCATGGTGTAGGGGTAGTCGCCCCAGTGCCAGCCGTGGGTATCGCCTGGATGGCTCAGCTTGGTGATCAGGTACTGCTCCTGCTCCCAGCAGGAGGCCAGGTCGTCGCCGGCGATGTTGCCCAGGAAATTGCGCAGCGATTCAGATTTGTAGAGCGCCGGAATGTATCGGCCACCCTCGGCGATTTCCGGTTGGTTGACGTTATACATCTTGCGATAGGTATTACCGGTCGAGGGAACGGTGACATCGCGACGGACCGAGTACTCATCCAACAGCGCATGAACTTCAGTGTGAACGTTCTGCAGAAGATCCTTGGGGAGAAACGAGAAATTCTTGAAGTTGAAATACCCATCGCGGCGAAATTCATTACGAATCTGCTTCATGCGGTTTTCGTCTTGCAAGAGGGCCTGGAAGTGTTTGGAAAGTTGCTGCTCCATTACCTCGACTACCAGGCTGGATTTTTGTTCGCTCATTTATCGCTCCATTCCATTGTTATCGGTCGGTTGTACAAATCCATGTGGGCACCGTGCATCACGGTTTGCTCAGGGCCCACGAAGAAAACACTTTCCTGTTTTGCAGACTCATCAGCGGACCGGTCATCAGCGTCGTGATGATGGTCATGATCACCAGGGCCGTGAACAGCCCGTTCCCGATGATGCCCATGTCCAGTCCGATCTTGAGCACCACCAGTTCCATCAGCCCGCGGGTGTTCATCAGGGCGCCGACGGTCAACGATGTCGACCAGGAGCACCCCACCAGCCGAGCGCCCAGCCCACTGCCGGCGACCTTGCCGACCACTGCCACCAGGAGGATTACCAGCAATCCCAGGAGGCCCAGGCCGGAGAACGCCGAAGCGGTGGTGCTCAATCCCGCGAGCGTGAAGAAACAAGGCATCAGGATGATCAGCGAGACGTGCTCCAGACGTTCGATGATCATGTCCAGCAACCGCTGCTCCCGTGGCAGGCATAGCCCGAACAGGAAGGCGCCGAACACCGCGTGCACCTGAAGTGCATGGGTCAGGCTGCCGTAGATCAGCACACCGGCCAGCAACGCCACCAGCACCATGGGCTGTGCGAGACGTCCTTCGGCGGCGAGCCAGCGGGCCAGCAGTGGCTTGAGCACCAGGAAAGAGAACGCCACCAGCAGCAACAGACAGGCGCCACGGGCTGCCAGCGCCATCCAGTTACTGTCCTGGCCGTTCACCATCGCCACGGCGGCAATCAGCATCCAGGCCACCACATCGCTCATGGCGGCGGCCAACAAGGCAATCGCACCGGTTTGCGTGCCGAGCATCCCGCGCTCCTTGAGGATCCGCGCCAGCACCGGAAAGGCAGTGACCGAGAACACCGTGCCGATGAAAAGGACGAAGCTCAGCCTGGAGGCCTGGGGCGTGGCGAAATGCTCGAATAACCAGGGGGCAATCGCGGCGCCCAGGGAGAAGGGAATGACAATGCTGAAGCAACCGATGATGATCGCCTTTAAACCAGTCCGGCTCTGGGTCAATGGGAAACGGAACTCGGCACCGATGACGAACATGAACAATAGAATGCCCAGTTCACTCAGTACCTTCAGTTGGGTAATGGCCTGACTATCGAATAGTTGTTGATGGAATACCGGAAACAACTGCCCCAGTACGACGGGCCCCAATACGAAACCGGCAATCATCTCCCCAACCACTTGAGGTTGCCCCAAGCGATTGAATACCGCGCCCAGAAGCTTTGCCGACAACATCACAAACAGTATCTGGATCAGCAACATAGTCCATTCCTTCACAACGTCCAGGTTAATCCGGATACAACCGTCAAACTTCCGCAACGCCATCGCCAGCCAGACAACATCCTTGAGAAACCTCAATGGGGCGCGCGCGCATCAACCACTCGTTCAATCGATTTTTTGTATAAAGCAGGAATAATTCTGGAAGGTGACAATCCCTACCGGTGTGTTGGGGTGGACACCGGTCATGCGACTGTCACCTTTGTAAGGTGCAACCGTCTTGTTTTTTCCTGATTGCCTGTCAGCGATTGTAGGGACATGGGCCAGTCCGCTACAGTGCAGCAGACGACAATAAACGGTGATTTTACGCCAAATGCACGCTCAACCCGGAACCGTGGCCATCCTTGTTTATGAAGGCCTGTGCGTCTTCGAATTCGGTATCGCCCTGGAAATATTCGGCCTGCCTCGTCCAGAGCTGGATGTCCCCTGGTACAGCCATCGGATCGTCGCAGTCGATCCGGGGCCGATGCATGCCTTGGGCGGCCTGCAGATCTCCGTCGATGCGGGGCTGGAAGAGCTTGAAACGGCACAGACCATCGTCGTCCCCGGCTGGCGCAATCGTCGTGATCCGCCCCCAGAAGCCTTGCTGCAAGCCATCAGGAGGGCCCATGCCCGGGGCGCCCGCCTGCTGTCGATCTGCTCGGGGGTGTTCGTGCTCGCCGCTACCGGATTGCTCGACGGCGAGACGGTGACGACCCATTGGCAATTTTCCCGCGAACTGGCCGAACGCTTCCCGCTCATCAAGGTGGACCCGAACGTGCTGTATGTCGACTCCGGGCAAATCATCACCTCCGCCGGCAGCGCAGCGGGCATCGATGCCTGCCTGCACCTGATCGCCCGGGACTTCGGCACCCATATCGCCAACTCCGTGGCTCGCCGCCTGGTCATGGCCCCGCAGAGAACGGGGGGCCAGTCGCAATTCATCGTCGCGCCCGTATGCAAGTCGCCTCGCAACGAGCTGAGTCGCGTGCTGCAGTGGATCCGCGAAAACCTGGATAAGCCCCTGAGCGTGTGCGAGATGGCGGCCCGCGTTGCCATGAGCGAGCGCACCTTCCTGCGTCGCTTCATTGAAACCACGGGCCTTTCACCCAAGGCCTGGCTGCAACAGGAACGACTCAACCGGGCCAGGGAACTGCTGGAAACCACCGACCAGAGCACAGCCGGTATCGCCCAGGCCTGTGGCTATCGGTCGGTGGAAAGTTTCCGGGCGGCGTTCAGGAACGCTGTCGGTTTGCCGCCCTCGGCCTATCGGGAAAGGTTCGGCGGCGGCGAGGTCAGCGCTCAGGCGGCCTGGGTGGCCAACTATTGAAGCCATCCAGGCGCCCTGCCGGATCTAATCCAACAGCCGATGCAATTTGGCGTACTGCAGCAGCATGATGGTCTTGCCGTCGCAGATTTCTCCGGTCTCGATCATGCCGAGGGCCTGATCGAGCGGGAGTTCCAGCACTTCGATCTCTTCGCCCTCGGCCTCAAGCCCACCGCCCTCGTGTTGCTTGTCTTCGTCGAAATATTCGCCGACGAAAAAATGCACCCGTTCGGTCACCGACCCCGGGCTCATGAATGCGTCGAACACCTTGCGCACATGCTGGACGACGTAACCGGTTTCCTCCTGGGTTTCCTTGCGGATGCAGGTGTGCGGATCGTCATTGTCCAGCAGGCCGGCGCAGGTCTCGATCAACAGGCCATCGTGCCCGTTGACGAAAGCGGGGAAGCGAAACTGCCGGGTCAGCACCACGGTCTGCTTGGCCTTGCTATACAGGAGGATAGTGGCGCCATTGCCGCGGTCATACGTCTCGCGCGTCAGCTCGCGCCACTGGCCATTGCGGCCGAGGTAGTCATAGGTAGTCTTGCGCAGCACATACCAATTGTCCGAGAGGACCTCGACCTGCTTGATACGGACACGATCCCGGGTATTGCTTGCCTGTGTCATTGAGCCGCTCCATCAGGATGAAAAACCAAAGGCACGATAGCGCACCTGCCAGCCTGTCGACTTGAACAGACAACAAATCGTGCCGGACGACTTCCTGATAGTCTTGTCCATGCCTCACCGGCCCAGGCAACTGGAGAAGACCCCGCCCCCTGGAGATAGGAAAATGACTCCCTTCAAAGTCAGTCATATCGACCATGTCGTACTGCGTATTCTCGACATGGACCGCAGCCTGGAGTTCTATACGGAAAAACTCGGATGCCCCATCCAGAAGCGTCGCGATGACCTGGGCATGATTCACCTCGCCGCAGGTTCTTCGCTGATCGACCTGGTGGACCTGAACGGTCCCCTCGGCCGGGAAGGCGGCGGATTCGCCGATCATCAGCATTCGAACGTGGACCACGTCTGCCTGCGCATCGAACCGTTCGTCGAGGAAGATATCCTTCATTACCTGGCGTCGGTAGGCGTACCGGCGGAGAAAGCCGCCACGCGTTACGGGGCTGAAGGCAACGGTCCGTCCATCTATTGCCATGATCCGGATGGCAACAAGGTGGAGCTGAAAGGGCCTCCTGTTTCAGGCCCTCGGGGATGAGGTGCGCCGGATAGATCCGTTTGCGTAAGCACGTTAACGGCAGGGCGGCTTAAGCGTGTGTGTACAGCCACCCGGCGCAACCCACTCACTCCACCGTCACAGACTTCGCCAGGTTGCGCGGCTGGTCCACGTCGGTGCCCTTGAGCACCGCGACGTAGTACGACAGCAACTGCAGCGGGATGGTGTAGAGGATCGGCGACAGGATGTCGTGGATGTGCGGCATATGCACCACGTGGGTGCCTTCGCCATTGGTCATCCCGGCCTTTTCGTCGGCGAAGACGATCAACTGGCCCCCACGGGCACGCACTTCCTGCAGGTTTGACTTGAGCTTTTCCAGCAGTTCATTGTTCGGTGCCACGGTGACCACCGGCATGTCGTTGTCCACCAGCGCCAGCGGACCATGCTTGAGCTCGCCGGCCGGATAGGCCTCGGCGTGGATATAGGAAATCTCCTTGAGCTTGAGCGCTCCTTCCATCGCCACAGGAAACTGCGCACCACGCCCGAGGAACAGGGTGTGGTTCTTCTCGGCGAACAGCTCGGCGATTTTTTCCACGGTGCTGTCCATCGCCAGCGCCTCGCCCAGGCGAGCCGGAAGACGACGCAACTCTTGCACCAGCCTTGCCTCGACGCCCGCCGCCAGCGTGCCACGTACCTGGCCCAGGGACAGGGTCAGCAACAGCAAGCCCACCAGTTGGGTGGTAAACGCCTTGGTGGACGCCACGCCGATTTCCCGGCCGGCCTGGGTCAGCAGGGTCAGGTCGGACTCACGCACCAGTGAACTGATGCCGACGTTGCAGATCGCCAGGCTGGCGAGGAAGCCCAGTTCCTTGGCGTTGCGCAGCGCCGCCAGGGTATCGGCGGTTTCGCCGGACTGGGAAATGGTGACGAACAAGGTGTCCGGCTGTACCACCACCTTGCGATAGCGGAATTCGCTGGCCACTTCGACCTGGCACGCAATACCCGCCAGCTCTTCCAGCCAGTAACGGGCAACCATGCCGGCGTGATAACTGGTGCCGCAGGCGACGATCTGCACATTGCGAACCCTGGCGAACAACTCGGCCGCTTGTGGACCGAACGCCTGGACCAGCACCTGGCTCTGGCTCATGCGGCCTTCGAGTGTGCGTTGCACCACGGCCGGTTGCTCGTGGATTTCCTTGAGCATGAAATGGCGGAACTCGCCCTTGTCGGCAGCCTCGGCGCCGTCACGGTACTGGACGGTCTCGCGCTCGACGGCTTTGCCATCGAGGTCCCAGATCTGCACGCTGTCCCGGCGGATGTCGGCGATGTCACCCTCTTCCAGGTACATGAAACGGTCGGTGACCTGACGCAGCGCCAACTGATCGGACGCCAGGAAGTTTTCCCCCAGGCCCAGGCCGATCACCAGCGGGCTGCCGCTGCGGGCCGCCACCACGCGATCTGGCTGACTGGTGCTGATAACCGCCAGGCCATAGGCACCGTGCAGTTCCTTGACAGTCGCCTTGAGCGCCACGGTCAGGTCAGCCAGTTCCTTGAGCTTGTGGTTGAGCAGGTGAGCGATGACTTCGGTATCGGTGTCCGACGTGAAGACATAGCCCTGGGCCTTGAGCTGTTCGCGCAGGGCTTCGTGGTTTTCGATGATGCCGTTGTGCACCACCGCCAGATCACCGGAGAAATGCGGGTGGGCATTACGCTCGCAAGGCGCTCCGTGAGTGGCCCAGCGGGTGTGGGCGATGCCCAGGCGACCGATCAGTGGCTCGGCGTCCAGCGCTTGCTCCAGCTCGCTGACCTTGCCCGGACGACGCATGCGCATCAATTGTTCATCGTTGGTGAAAACCGCCACGCCGGCGCTGTCATAGCCGCGGTATTCCAGGCGCTTGAGGCCTTCGAGCAGGATGGCCGTGATGTTGCGTTCAGCGACGGCGCCGACGATTCCACACATGTTATTTCTCCTGGCTGACAGACGCGCAGATCACATGGATGCCGCGGGCCTGAATCTGATCGCGTGCCTCCACGGGCAGGCGATCATCGGTAATGAGGGTATGGACGCTGCTCCACGGCAGTTCCAGGTTGGGGATCTTTCGACCGATCTTGTCGGCCTCCACCATCACGATCACTTCGCGAGCGACCTCAGCCATCACGCGGCTCAGGCCCAGCAGTTCGTTGAAGGTGGTCGTACCGCGAACCAGATCGATGCCGTCGGCACCGATGAACAGCTGGTCGAAGTCATAGGAACGCAAAACTTGCTCGGCAACCTGGCCCTGGAACGATTCGGAATGAGGGTCCCAGGTGCCACCGGTCATCAGTAGCACCGGTTCGTGTTCCAGTTCGCTCAAGGCATTGGCGACGTGCAGGGAATTGGTCATCACTACCAACCCAGGCTGCAAGCCGAGTTCAGGGATCATGGCGGCGGTGGTGCTGCCACTGTCGATGATGATCCGCGCGTGTTCGCGGATCCGCTTCACGGCGGCCCGGGCAATGGCCTGTTTGTATTTGGAAACGGTTTGACCGTTTTCCGCCACCAGCTCCTGCGGCATCGGTACAGCACCACCGTAACGGCGCAGCAGCAGGCCATTGGCCTCCAGGGCGGCCAGATCCTTGCGAATCGTAACTTCCGAGGTTTCGAAACGCTTGGCCAACTCATCCACACTCACCTCGCCCTGCTCTTGAAGCAGCGCCAGAATATTGTGGCGACGTTGTGGTGTGTTGCGCTTGGACATGGCGGCCTAAGTTTCGATTCGAAAGATAACGTAACTAATCAAAACCCATTGCGGAGTTTCCGTCAAGACGGAGGAAGAAAAATTCAGAAATTCGATGCAAAAACGGGCTCGCTCGCGAAGGGGCATGTCAGGCACCGGAGCAGTGAAATGACACATCATTTCGCAGGCAAGCCCGCTTTCAAATGGGACTGTGGATAACTTTCAGGGCTTCTTGATCTTTTCCGGTCGTTTCCAGCCATCGATGTTCCGTTGACGAGCCCGTCCCACCGCCAATTGGGCGTTATCCACATTCTGGGTGATGGTGGAACCGGCCGCCGTGGTCGCACCACTGGAGATATCCACAGGCGCTACCAAGGAATTGTTCGAGCCAATGAACACATCCTCGCCCAACACGGTTTTCCATTTGTTGGCCCCGTCGTAGTTGCAGGTGATGGTACCGGCCCCAATGTTGGTGCGAGCGCCAACCTCCGCGTCTCCCAGATAGGTCAGGTGCCCGGCCTTGGCGCCTTCCCCCAGATGAGCATTCTTCAGCTCGACGAAGTTACCCACATGGGCGCGGGCTTCCAGCACGCTGCCAGGGCGCAGGCGGGCAAACGGGCCTGCGTCGCTGCCTTCTCCCATCACCGCGCCTTCAAGGTGGCTGTTGGCCTTGATCACCGCGCCTTTGCGCAAGGTACTGTCCTTGATGACACAGTTCGGGCCGATGACCACGTCGTCTTCGATGACAACCTTGCCTTCGAGGATGACATTGATGTCGATGACCACATCGCGGCCCACGCTGACCTCTCCACGTACATCGAAACGGGCGGGATCTCGCAGGGTCACGCCTTGGGCCATCAGGCGACGGGCCGCGCGCAATTGGTAGTGGCGCTCCAGCTCGGCCAACTGCCGGCGATCGTTGGCCCCCTGCACTTCCATGGCGTCCAGGGGTTGTTCGGTGGCCACCACCAGGCCGTCAGCGACAGCCATGGCAATCACATCGGTCAGGTAGTACTCACCTTGTGCGTTATTGTTCGACAGGCGACTCAGCCAGCCATCCAGGCGCTTGGCCGGTACGGCCAGGATCCCGGTGTTGCCCTCGATGATAGCCCGCTGGGCTTCATTGGCGTCTTTCTGTTCGACGATAGCCGTAACCTGGCCAGCGGCATTGCGCACGATGCGGCCATAACCGGTCGGGTCGTCCAGCTCGACGGTCAGCAGACCCAGTTGGTCCGGGGTGACATGCTCGAGCAGGCGCTGCAAGGTATCGACTTCGATCAACGGCACGTCGCCGTAGAGAATCAGTACGGTATCGGCGCTGATGAACGGCACGGCCTGGGCCACCGCGTGGCCGGTGCCCAGTTGCCTGTCCTGCAGGACAAAATTCAGGTCATCAGCCGCCAGGCGTTCGCGAACCGCATCGGCACCGTGGCCGATCACCACATGGATTCGCTGTGGATCGAGTTGGCGGGCGCTGTGGATAACGTGGCCAAGCATGGAATTACCGGCAACCGGGTGCAGGACCTTGGGCAGCGCCGAACGCATGCGAGTGCCTTGACCGGCCGCGAGGATAACGATTTCGAGAGACATGACTGGCTACCAATCCTGGGTGGTCAGCGGCTGCGACCAGATAATGAGTGTCAGAAAAGAAAAAAGGGTAGCCGAGGCTACCCTTTTTAATCAATCGCACAGAAAGCTGACGGCTTAACCGCCGAACTTCTTGCGGATCTGCTGGACGGTGCGCAGCTGGGCTGCAGCCTCGGCCAGACGTGCAGCAGCAGAACCGTAGTCGAAGTCTGCACCTTTTTCGCTCAGCGCCTTTTCGGCAGCCTTGACGGCTTCCTGAGCGGAGGCTTCGTCCAGGTCGGCAGCACGTTGCACGGTGTCGGCAAGGACCTTGACCATGTTCGGCTGAACCTCGAGGAAACCACCGGAGATGTAATACACCTCGACTTCCCCGCCCTGCTTGATCAAGCGGATCGGACCTGGTTTCAGATTCGTGATCAGCGGTGCGTGACCCAGGGCGATACCAAGATCCCCCAGCTCACCATGCGCAACCACCATCTCGACCAGACCGGAGAAAATTTCTCCTTCCGCACTGACGATATCGCAATGGACTGTCATAGCCATCTGATTGCCTCAACCTAAATTAGCGCCCGTTGCCGGGCGCCGGGATTACAGTTTCTTGGCTTTCTCGATCGCTTCTTCGATGCCGCCGACCATGTAGAACGCTTGTTCTGGCAGGTGGTCGTAGTCACCGTTGAGGATGCCTTTGAAGCCAGCAATGGTGTCTTTCAGGGAAACGTATTTACCCGAAGCACCGGTGAAGACTTCAGCCACGAAGAACGGCTGCGACAAGAAGCGCTGGATCTTACGAGCACGGGCAACCAACTGCTTGTCGGTTTCCGACAGCTCGTCCATACCCAGGATCGCAATGATGTCCTTCAGCTCTTTGTAGCGCTGCAGTACGTATTGAACGCCGCGAGCGGTTTCGTAGTGCTCGTTGCCGATCACGTTCGGGTCCAGCTGACGCGAAGTCGAGTCCAGTGGGTCTACCGCTGGGTAGATACCCAGGGAAGCGATGTCACGAGACAGTACGACGGTGGCGTCGAGGTGGGCGAAGGTGGTCGCCGGCGACGGGTCGGTCAAGTCGTCCGCAGGAACGTATACGGCCTGGATCGAAGTAATCGAACCTTGCTTGGTCGAAGTGATGCGCTCTTGCAGCACGCCCATCTCTTCAGCCAGGGTCGGCTGGTAGCCTACTGCCGAAGGCATACGGCCCAGCAGTGCGGATACTTCGGTACCGGCCAGGGTGTAACGGTAGATGTTGTCGACGAACAGCAGAACGTCGTTACCTTCGTCACGGAACTTCTCGGCCATGGTCAGGCCGGTCAGGGCTACGCGCAGACGGTTTCCCGGCGGCTCGTTCATCTGGCCGTAGACCAGTGCCACTTTGTCCAGAACGTTGGAATCCTTCATCTCGTGGTAGAAGTCGTTACCCTCACGAGTACGCTCACCCACACCGGCGAACACGGAATAACCGCTGTGCTCGATGGCGATGTTACGGATCAGTTCCATCATGTTCACGGTCTTGCCTACACCGGCACCACCGAACAGACCGACTTTACCGCCCTTGGCGAACGGGCAGACCAGGTCGATAACCTTGATGCCGGTTTCCAGGAGGTCGTTGCCGCCAGCCTGTTCAGCGAAGGACGGCGCAGGACGGTGAATGCCCCAACGCTCTTCTTCGCCGATCGGACCAGCTTCGTCGATCGGGTTGCCCAGTACGTCCATGATCCGGCCCAGGGTCGCTTTACCGACCGGTACGGAGATGGCTGCGCCAGTGTTGTTGACGTCCAGACCGCGCTTCAAGCCCTCGGTGGAGCCCATCGCAATGGTACGAACCACGCCGTCGCCCAGCTGCTGCTGAACTTCCAGGGTGGTTTCGGCGCCTTGAACCTTCAAGGCGTCGTAGATGCTCGGTACGCTGTCGCGTGGAAATTCCACGTCGATAACGGCGCCGATGATTTGAACGATACGTCCGCTACTCATAGCTGGATCCTCTGAATATTTGAACCGTTAAACCGCGGCAGCGCCGCCGACGATTTCCGAGATCTCTTGGGTGATCGCAGCCTGACGCGCCTTGTTGTAGATCAGCTGCAAATCGCTGATCAGATCACCGGCGTTGTCAGTAGCGTTCTTCATCGCGATCATCCGCGCGGCCTGTTCGGCTGCGTTGTTCTCGACCACCGCCTGGTACACCTGCGACTCCACGTAGCGGACCATCAAGCCGTCAAGCAGCTCCTTGGCATCGGGTTCGTAGAGATAGTCCCAGTGGTGCTTGAGTTCCTGTTCCGGGGTCGCCACCAGTGGAATCAACTGCTCCACGGTTGGCTGTTGCGTCATGGTGTTGATGAACTTGTTGGATACCACGGACAGGCGGTCGATCCGGCCTTCCAGATAAGCATCCAGCATCACCTTGACGCTGCCGATCAAGTCATTGATCGACGGCTCTTCACCCAGGTGGCTGATAGCGGCGACGACGTTACCGCCGAAGTTGCGGAAGAAAGCCGCACCCTTGCTACCGACCACGCACAGATCGATCTCGACGCCTTGTTCGCGGTTTACCGCCATGTCCTTGACCAGGGCCTTGAACAGGTTGGTGTTCAAGCCACCGCACAGACCACGGTCACTGCTCACCACAACGTAACCAACGCGCTTGATGGCGCGCTCGATCATGAACGGGTGGCGATATTCCGGGTTGGCGTTGGCCAGATGACCAATCACCTGGCGGATGCGCTCCGCATAAGGACGGCTAGCAGCCATGCGCATTTGTGCCTTGCGCATTTTGCTGACCGCCACTTTTTCCATGGCGCTGGTAATTTTTTGCGTGCTTTTGATGCTCGCAATCTTACTGCGAATCTCTTTTGCGCCTGCCATGTAACACCTATCAGGTTAGCAAGCGGGAGCCTTGCGGCTCCCGCTGCGGCTTACCAGGTTTGGGTGGCCTTGAACTTCTCGATACCGGCTTTGAGGCCAGCGTCGATTTCGTCATTGAAGTCACCCTTCACGTTGATCTTGGCCATCAAATCGGCGTGATCGCGGTTGAAGAAAGCAATCAGCGCTTGTTCGAAGCTGCCGATCTTGGCGATTTCAATGTCAGTCAGGAACCCACGCTCAGCGGCATACAGCGACAGCGCCATGTCAGCGATCGACATAGGTGCGTATTGCTTCTGCTTCATCAGCTCGGTAACGCGCTGACCATGCTCAAGTTGCTTACGGGTCGCTTCGTCCAGGTCAGAAGCGAACTGGGCAAATGCCGCCAGTTCACGGTACTGGGCCAGGGCGGTACGGATACCACCGGACAGCTTCTTGATGATCTTGGTCTGAGCGGCACCACCCACACGGGATACCGAAACACCGGCGTTCACAGCAGGACGGATGCCCGAGTTGAACATGGCCGATTCCAGGAAGATCTGACCGTCGGTGATGGAGATCACGTTGGTCGGAACGAACGCGGAAACGTCGCCAGCCTGGGTTTCGATGATCGGCAAGGCGGTCAGGGAGCCGGTCTTGCCGGTGACGGCGCCATTGGTGAACTTCTCTACGTACTCTTCCGAAACGCGGGATGCGCGCTCCAGCAGACGGGAGTGGAGATAGAACACGTCACCTGGGTAGGCTTCACGTCCTGGCGGACGGCGCAGCAGCAGGGAAATCTGGCGGTAGGCCACTGCTTGCTTGGACAGATCGTCATAGACGATCAGCGCGTCTTCACCGCGATCGCGGAAGAACTCGCCCATGGTGCAGCCGGAGTATGGTGCCAGGAATTGCAGTGCGGCCGATTCGGAGGCGCTGGCGGCAACGATGATGGTGTTAGCCAGTGCACCGTTCTCTTCCAGCTTGCGAACCACGTTGGCGATGGTCGATTGCTTCTGACCGATTGCCACGTATACGCAATAGATACCGCTGTTCTTCTGGTTGATGATCGCGTCGATCGCCAGAGCGGTCTTACCGATCTGACGGTCACCGATGATCAGCTCACGCTGGCCACGGCCGACAGGGATCATGGCATCGACTGCCTTGTAGCCAGTCTGTACAGGCTGGTCTACCGACTTACGCCAGATCACGCCTGGAGCAACTTTCTCGACCGCATCGGTCTCGGTGTTGTTCAGCGGACCTTTGCCGTCAACAGGGTTACCCAGCGCATCGACGACGCGACCCAGCAGTTCCTTACCTACCGGAACTTCAAGGATGCGGCCGGTGCACTTGGCGCTCATGCCTTCAGCCAGAGTCGTGTAGGCACCCAGTACAACGGCACCTACGGAGTCTTGCTCCAGGTTGAGGGCCATACCGTAGACGCCGCCCGGAAACTCGATCATCTCGCCGTACATGACGTCGGCCAGACCGTGAATCCGCACGATGCCGTCAGATACGCTGACGACAGTGCCTTCGTTACGGGCTTGGGAGGTCACATCGAGCTTTTCGATGCGGCCCTTGATAATTTCACTTATTTCGGAAGGATTGAGTTGCTGCATTGCTCTGCTGCCCCTTCAAACTCAAGATTTCAATGCTTCGGCAAGTTTCGCGAGTTTGCCGCGAATCGAGCCATCGATAACCAGGTCACCGGCGCGGATAACGACACCACCAATCAAGGCAGGGTCTTCCGTAACGTCCAGACGCACTTCCCGGTTGAGTCGTGCACTGAGAACCTTGGCGAGTTTGTCTTGCTGTTCTTGGTTCAATGCAAAAGCACTGGTCACTTCCACGTCTACCGACTTCTCCTGCTCGGCCTTGTACAGGTCGAACAGGGCGGCGATCTCCGGCAGAAGCGGGAGACGGTCGTTTTCGGCAACGACGTGAATGAAATTCTGTGCCTTGGCATCGAACTTGTCGCCGCACACGTCAATGAACGTGGCGGCCTTTTCTGCGCTCGTCAGTCGCGGGGCCTTGAGCACGCGCTGCATGGTGTCATCTTTCGACACCGCTGCCGCCAGGCCGAGCATGGCTGACCAATTGGCCAGTTGCTGGTGGGCCTGAGCGTGCTCGAAGGCCGCCTTAGCGTAAGGTCGGGCCAACGTGGTCAGTTCTGCCATGATCGCCCTCGCTTAGATTTCAGCAGCCAGTTTGTTTACCAGCTCTGCGTGCGCGTTTTGATCGATTGTGGCACCCAGGATCTTCGAAGCACCGCCAACGGCCAGGCTACCCACTTGGGCACGCAGCGCGTCTTTGACACTGTTGAGTTCCTGTTCGATCTCGGCTTGAGCCTGGGCCTTCACACGTTCAGCTTCGACGCGAGCCTGTTCACGGGCTTCGTCGACAATCTGAGTACCGCGTTTCTTGGCTTGCTCGATGATTTCAGCTGCCTGGGCTTTCGCTTCGCGCAGTTGCTGACCCACTTTCTCTTGGGCCAACTCCAGGTCGCGAGCTGCACGGCTGGCAGCGTCCAGACCATCTGCGATCTTCTTTTGACGTTCGTGCAGAGCCGCGATGACCGGAGGCCATACGAACTTCATGCAGAACAATACAAAAATCAGGAACGCAACGGACTGGCCAATCAGGGTCGCATTAATGTTCACGCCAACACCTCGCAGTTACGTTGTCCATCACACCAATCTACTCGGAGAATCCGAGTAATCAGCCAGCGATCTGACCAACGAACGGGTTCGCAAAGGTGAAGAACAGAGCGATACCAACACCGATCATGGTTACGGCGTCGAGCAGACCGGCAACGATGAACATCTTGACTTGCAGCATTGGAACCATTTCTGGCTGACGAGCAGCGCCTTCCAGGAACTTGCCGCCCAACAGGCCGAAACCAATTGCGGTACCCAGTGCGCCCAGGCCGATCAACAGTGCAACAGCGATAGCGGTTAGACCAACTACAGTTTCCATCTTTCCTCCCGACTTTTACGTCGTATGGTTTAGGTTTTTTTAATTTAAAGCGGTAAAACAAATCGTTTCATCGTGGCCTGTTCCGGCCCCCTCCCGTTTGACCGGGAAGGACATCAGACTAGTCGAGACTGGCCTTAATGGTTTTCTTCGTGCGCCATCGACAGGTAGACGATGGTCAGCATCATGAAGATGAACGCCTGCAGGGTGATGATCAGGATGTGGAACACAGCCCACGCCCACTGCAGTGCAACGCCCAGGCCGCTGAGCCAGAGCAGGCCGCTGCCGAACATCACGGCGATCAGGATGAACACCAGCTCGCCGGCATACATGTTGCCGAACAGACGCAGAGCCAGAGAGATCGGCTTGGCGATCAGGGTCACGAATTCCAGCAGGAAGTTCACCGGGATCAGCAGGGCTTGAACGAGGATGTTCTTGCTGCCGAACGGATGCAGGGTCAGTTCGCCGATGAAGCCGCCGATACCCTTGACCTTGATGCTATAGAAAATGATCAGTGCGAAGACCGAGAACGCCATGCCCAGGGTCGCGTTCGGGTCGGTGGTCGACACGGCGCGGAACGGGATATGCGAATCACCGGAAATCAGGATGGCCAGTTGAGGAATCCAGTCGACCGGGATGAGGTCGATGGCGTTCATCAGAAACACCCAGACGAAGATGGTCAATGCCAATGGCGCGATGACCGGGCTACGGCCATGGAAGCTGTCTTTCACGCTGCCATCGACGAACTCGACCAGGACTTCGACGAAGTTCTGCAACGCACCTGGCTGACCCGAAGTGGCCTTCTTCGCTGCCATGCGGAAGAGGAAGACGAAGATCAGACCCAGCGCGACCGACCAGCCGAGGGTATCGACGTGGAAAGCCCAGAAGCCCATTTCCTTGGCTTCTGCTGCGGTGTGGGCAAAGCCCCAGCCGCCGTTGGGTAGCTGACCGAAGGTCAGGTTCTGCAAGTGGTGCTGGATATAGCCCGAAGCGGTTGTCTCTGCCATGTGTGCCTCAAACGCCCTAAGGTCTCGAAAGTCTTGTTCTCATCAGCAGGGGAGCGAACCAGCTGACCAGTTGGGTCAGCACGAAGACGCCGAATACAGCCAGCGGCGCCAATGGCTTCACACCTGCGAACGTCAATGCAAACAGCATTGCCGTCAAAATCAGTTTCCCCGCCTCGCCGGCATAAAAAGACCGGACGATAGCCTGGGCTGCTCGGGCGCCGGAAAACCGAAATGCCTTGTGAGCGAAGTAAATATTGGGAAGCAAGGCTATCAGGCCTCCGCAAAGACCCGAGTATCCGGCGACGACTCCTTTCCATTGCCAGAGCGCCAACGTGGCGATCAGTACAACGGCGAACTGTGTCATCAAGACCGGAAAAACTGCCAGACGATGGAACGGCAAGCGGTTTGGCGTGCGGGTTTCCATCGCTTTTGCTCTCCAGTGGTCGGCTGCCTGAAATCAATAACTTGGCATAATTTGTGCCGACAAAATGCGCGCAGAGTATAGGGGCGGTTCTGCCCCTATTCAACTGCCGGGTAGTGATTTCCGACTGGGCGCTACAAGAGCAATTGTTTCAGCGGATGTGCGCAAGAACGCCTTGCAACTCGTCGAGGGAGTTATAGCCAATCACCAATTGGCCTTTTCCCTTCTTGCCGTGGCGAATCTGCACCGCAGAGCCCAGGCGCTCGGCCAGGCGCTGTTCCAGGCGAGCGATATCCGGGTCGGGTTTGGGGGCTTCGACAGGGGCCGGTTTACCACTGAGCCACTGGCGAACCAGTGCCTCGGTTTGGCGCACGGTGAGGCCTCGTGCGACAACATGTCGCGCCCCTTCAACCTGTTGATTTTCCGGCAAACCGAGCAGAGCCCGTGCATGACCCATTTCCAGGTCGCCATGGGACAGCATGGTCTTGATAACTTCCGGCAAGGCGATCAGCCGCAACAGGTTGGCCACGGTCACGCGGGACTTGCCCACCGCTTCGGCGACCTGTTGCTGGGTCAGCTGGAATTCCTGTTGCAAACGTTGCAGGGCAACTGCCTCTTCGATCGGATTGAGGTCTTCACGCTGGATGTTTTCGATCAACGCCATGGCAATGGCGGTTTCATCCGGCACGTCGCGTACCATCGCCGGAATGGTTTCCTGACCAGCCTGCTGGCTCGCACGCCAGCGGCGTTCGCCTGCGATGATCTCATAGCGGCCGCCGTCTATCGGGCGCACTACGATGGGTTGCATCACGCCCTGGCTCTTGATCGATTGAGCCAGTTCCTCCAGCGCCTGCGGGTCCATGTCCCGGCGCGGCTGGTATTTGCCACGCTGGATCAGGTCCAGCGGCAGGTGCTGCAATTCGCGCTGGTCGGCCTGCACGGCCTGTTCTTCCAGCGTACTGACGGTGGGACCGCTGAGCAGCGCATCCAGTCCACGTCCGAGCCCACGTTTCTTGATGGCCATGGGGTTTCCTTAAGTTGGCTGGGCGGCGGCGGTGCGTGGATTACGGCGCTGACGGCGAACCATTTCGCCCGCCAGGGCCAGGTAAGCCAGCGCACCACGGGATTGTTTGTCATAGGCCAGGGCCGGCATCCCGTAGCTCGGCGCTTCGGCCAGGCGGATGTTACGCGGAATGACCGTATCGTAGAGCTGCTCGCCGAAATGTTCCTTGAGCTGGACAGAAACATCGTTCATCAGGCTCAGGCGCGGGTCGTACATGGTCCGCAGCAAGCCTTCGACTTTCAGCTCCGGGTTCAGCAATTCGGAGATGCGCTTGATGTTATCCACAAGGTCGCTCAACCCTTCCAATGCAAAATATTCGCACTGCATCGGGATAATGACCCCATCGGCGGCCACCAGGGCGTTCAGTGTCAGCATCGACAACGATGGTGGGCAGTCGATCAGGATGTAGTCGTAGTTTTCCCGGATGGGCGCCAGGGCGCTGCGCAGGCGGCTTTCCTTCATCTGCATTTCCAGCAGCACCACCTCGGCCGCCGTCAGGTCACGGTTCGCCGGGAGCAGTTGATAACCGCCGTGTTCGGAGAAATGCATGGCCTGGCCCAGATCGCATTCACCGATCAGAACGTCGTAGATGGAATTTTCCAGGCCATGTTTATCCACACCGCTGCCCATGGTGGCGTTGCCCTGTGGATCGAGATCGATCAGCAACACCCGGCGCTTGGTCGCGACCAGGGATGCTGCGAGGTTGATGCAGGTGGTGGTCTTGCCCACACCACCTTTCTGGTTCGCTATCGCGAATACCTTAGCCATTCTTGCTTGTGTTCCCAATCATGCCGTGCGGCGCAGTATCAGCAGATGGCGTTGGCCTTGGCAACCAGGTACGGCCAAGGCGTGTTCGCTATCGAGGTGGAAGTCTGCCGGCAATGCTACCAGCTCATCGGCCGGATGAACGCCCTTCATTGCCAGCCAGCGCGTATTCCCACCGCCGAGGTGGCGAGTCCAGTTGGTGAAGTTTTCCATGCTGCTGAATGCCCGGGAAATGATCCCGTCGAACGGCAGAGCAGGCTGGAACGCTTCCACGCGACTGTGGATAACTTGGAGGTTATCCAACTTGAGCTCGAGTTTGACCTGCGTGAGGAAACGGGTTTTCTTGCCGTTACTGTCCAGGCACGTCACTTGCGCCTCTGGAAACAGGATCGCCAAGGGGATCCCGGGCATGCCTCCACCGCTGCCGACATCAAGCCACCGGCCATTTTCGATGAAAGACATCACACTGAGACTGTCGAGCAGATGCCGAGACACCATTTCATCCGGATCGCGCACGGCAGTCAGGTTGTAAGCCTTGTTCCATTTGATCAACAGCGCCAGATAATCCAGTAGTTGCGCATGCTGAGTTTCGCTCAGGCATACCCCAAGTTGGCGAGCACCTGTGGATAACTCTTCGGCGTGTTGCGAGGTGACCAACGAACTCAAGCGCTTTGCTCCAACTGACGGCCCGCGCCGCGTTTTTTCAAATGAATCATCAACAGGGAAATCGCTGCCGGAGTCACCCCAGGGATACGCGAAGCCTGGCCCAACGTCTCCGGACGAGTCGCACCGAGCTTGCTCTGGATTTCCTTCGACAGCCCGGATATGACTGTGTAATCGATATCCACAGGCAATTTCGTGTTCTCACTGGCGCGCAGACGAGCAATCTCGTCCTGCTGGCGGTCAATGTAGCCGGCGTATTTGGTCTTGATCTCGACCTGCTCGGCAACCTGTGGGTCCTGGGCGCCCTCGCCCGTGACCTCCACCAACCCGGCGTAATCGATTTCCGGGCGGCTCAAGAGGTTGAGCAAGTTGTATTCATGGGTCAGCGGCGTACCGAACCTGGCCGCGATGGCATCACCCTGTTCGGTACCGGGACGAACCCAGGTACTTTTCAGGCGCTGCTCTTCCAGCGCGATACTTTCGCGTTTCTTGCAGAACGCCGCCCAACGTACATCGTCTACCAACCCCAATTCGCGTCCCTTCTCGGTCAGGCGCAAGTCGGCGTTGTCTTCACGCAGGATCAGGCGATATTCCGCACGGGAAGTGAACATCCGATACGGTTCCTGGGTACCCAGGGTAATCAGGTCGTCCACCAATACACCGATGTACGCTTCATCGCGTCGTGGGCACCAGCTGTCCTGGCCGCGGGCCCGCAGTGCGGCGTTGGTCCCCGCCAGCAGGCCTTGGGCCCCGGCTTCTTCGTAGCCGGTGGTGCCGTTGATCTGCCCAGCGAAGAACAGACCACCAATGACCTTGGTTTCCAGGCTGTACTTCAGGTCACGTGGATCGAAATAGTCATACTCGATGGCATAACCTGGGCGAACGATGTGGGCGTTTTCCATGCCCCGGATCGATTGCACGATCTGCAGCTGCACATCGAACGGCAGGGAAGTGGAAATCCCGTTCGGGTAAAGCTCATGGGTAGTCAGGCCTTCCGGCTCGATGAAGACCTGATGGCTTTCCTTGTCTGCAAAACGATGGATCTTGTCTTCGATGGACGGGCAGTAACGGGGGCCCACCCCCTCGATCACACCGGAATACATCGGCGAGCGATCCAGGTTGGCAGCAATGATTTCATGGGTACGGGCATTGGTATGGGTGATCCAGCAGCTCACCTGTTTCGGGTGCTGCTCCTTCGAACCCATGAACGACATGACCGGTATTGGGGTATCGCCCGGCTGTTCGGTCATGACCGAGAAATCCACAGACCGCCCATCGATACGCGGCGGGGTGCCTGTCTTCAGGCGTCCGACACGCAATGGCAACTCCCGCAGACGCTGGGCCAGTGCGATGGACGGCGGATCACCCGCGCGACCACCAGAATAATTCTGCAAGCCAATGTGGATAAGTCCGCCAAGGAAAGTCCCTGTGGTCAATACCACGGATTCGGCGAAGAAACGCAGACCCATCTGGGTCACGACACCTCGGACCTGATCCTGTTCAACGATCAGGTCGTCTGCCGCTTGTTGAAATATCCACAGGTTCGGCTGGTTTTCCAGGATTTCACGGACAGCCGCCTTGTACAGGACCCGATCGGCCTGGGCGCGAGTCGCCCGTACCGCCGGGCCCTTGCGGCTGTTCAATACGCGGAACTGAATGCCGCCTTTATCGGTGGCCATGGCCATCGCGCCGCCAAGGGCATCGATTTCCTTGACCAGATGGCTCTTGCCTATACCACCAATGGCCGGGTTGCAGCTCATGGCCCCAAGGGTTTCCACGTTATGCGTCAACAGCAGGGTTTTGACGCCCATGCGTGCTGAGGCGAGTGCTGCCTCGGTACCGGCATGACCGCCGCCGATGACGATCACTTCAAAACGGGAAGGGAAATCCACCACGCACCTCGTGCCTGCTTAATTCAGGTAATTCGGAAAAGGTTATGAGTCTGGCCTGGGTGTTTTCTGAACCAGGTCGGCAAGTATAGGGACTTCGCCCTTCCTAAAGAACCCTTTGCACAAAATTTAACCAGCTGTGGAGAACTCGCGGTTAAAAAATTAAAAAAGAGAGAAATTTATAAAACCTTTGTTTTTATGTTTATTCTTATGCAGCCACCAGCCTGTGGATAAATCTCTGTAGGCTACGATTTTCAAGGTGTACAGAGTTTCAAAAGTCTGTGGTCATGTAGCTGGGAGGGGGTTGGATAACTGCCGTAAGCCTGTGGATTAATAGATAGATTATCCACAGAGGCGATTATCCTCGGCTTTTCAGGGGGGTTATCAACGGATCTCAGGCGCGGTTATTCACAGGGCTTGATCCTGTCATCGAATAGGCCTGGAGAGGGAATGCAGACTATTTGGCGGGTAACAGCATCGAAGGATCGAAGGATCGATGTGCTGCGTAACCACACCCGCCAAGAAAGATGGGCGAGGGCGTGCCGCCCGGGTTGCCAGGACCGGCTAGAGAAGATTGGGATAACGATCCAGGGCGTTATGACGGCCAGCGAGCTGGCCGGTGGGATTCCTACGGGCAATTATTCAAACCAGGACTGTGGATAGACTGCCCACAGCCCTGGTGCTATTTGCCGATGCAGAAGCTGGAAAAGATCCTTCCCAGGAGGTCATCGGAGCTGAAGGCGCCCGTGATCTCACCCAATGAGTGCTGGGCCTGACGAAGATCCTCGGCCAACAGCTCACCGGCGCCAGCCAATGTAAGCTGAGCACGACCGTGTTCCAACGCCGCGCTGGCATGGCGCAACGCCTCGAGGTGCCGGCGTCGGGCGCTGAAGCTGCTCTCCGAGGTTTGCTCATAGCCCATGCAAGCCTTGAGGTGTTCACGCAGCAACTCCAGGCCCTCTCCTGCGGCTTTCGCGCTCAGGCTGATGGTCACGTGGCCGTCGTCGCTGACCTCGAGTGCTATCGCTTCTCCCGTAAGGTCGGCTTTATTGCGGATCAGCGTAACCTTCGCGGGATCCGGGCGCACTTCGAGAAATTCAGGCCACAAGGCAAAAGGATCGTCTGCTTCCGGGGCGGTCGCGTCGACTACCAGCAGTACTCGATCAGCTTCACCGATGGCTTTCAACGCCCGTTCGACGCCAATTTTCTCCACCTGGTCGTCGGTATCGCGCAAACCTGCGGTGTCCACAACGTGCAGAGGCATGCCGTCGATGTGGATATGTTCGCGCAGGATATCCCGGGTAGTACCGGCGATCTCGGTGACAATCGCCGCCTCACGACCGGCCAGGGCATTGAGCAAGCTCGATTTGCCGGCATTGGGCCGTCCGGCGATCACCACGGTCATGCCGTCTCGCAATAAGGCACCTTGTCCGGCTTCCCGCAGGACTGTGGATAATTCATCGCGTACTTTGTCGAGCATGCTCAGCACATGGCCATCGGCAAGGAAGTCGATTTCTTCCTCGGGAAAATCGATCGCCGCTTCGACATAGATCCTCAGGCCAATCAACTGTTCGGTGAGGTTATGCACACGCTGGGAAAAAGCGCCCTGCAGGGAACGCAGTGCGTTGCGCGCAGCCTGCGCTGAACTGGCTTCGATCAGGTCGGCGATCGCCTCAGCCTGGGCCAGGTCGAGTTTGTCGTTGAGGAAAGCTCGCTCGCTGAATTCACCCGGCCGCGCCAGGCGGCAGCCCAACTCAAGGCATCTGTGGAGCAACATATCCAGCACTACTGGGCCGCCATGGCCCTGCAGTTCCAGCACGTCTTCCCCAGTGAAAGAGTTTGGCCCTGGAAAATAGAGCGCGAGTCCTTCATCGAGCACTTGCCGGTCATCGCTGAAAAAAGGGCCATAGTGAGCGAACCGTGGCTTGAGCTCGCGCCCACTGATGGCCTTGGCCACGACGCTGGCCAGGGGACCGGAAATTCGGACGATGCCGACGCCGCCTCGCCCCTGGGCAGTGGCAACGGCGGCGATGGTTTCACGAGGTGCGCTCATAACCGATATCCAGACAAAAGTGGCAGATAGCAGAACGCCCCACTAGGGGGCGTTTTGTGTGGTTATCCACAGTGCAAGTTACGCCTCGGCTTTTTTCGTAGCCGCTTCGATCTTACGCGTGATGTACCACTGCTGAGTAATGGACAGCACGTTGTTCACAACCCAGTACAGCACCAGACCGGCCGGGAACCACAAGAAGAAGAAGGTGAAGATGATCGGCATCATTTTCATGACCTTCGCCTGCATTGGATCCGGAGGCGTCGGGTTCAACTGCTGCTGGATGAACATGGTCGCGCCCATGATGATCGGCAGGATGAAGAACGGATCCTTGATCGACAGGTCGGTTATCCACAGCATGAACGGTGCCTGACGCATCTCCACGCTTTCCAGCAGAACCCAGTAGAGCGCCAGGAATACGGGCATTTGTACGAGAATCGGCAAGCAACCACCCAGGGGGTTGATCTTCTCTTTCTTGTACAACTCCATCATGGCCTGGGACATTTTCTGCCGGTCATCGCCATGTTGTTCTTTCAAGGCAGCGAGCTTCGGTGCCACGGCGCGCATGCGGGCCATGGATTTATAGCTGGCTGCCGACAATGGGAAGAAGATGCCCTTGATCAGCATGGTCAGGAAAATGATCGACCAACCCCAGTTACCAACAATGCTGTGGATATGTTGCAGCAGCCAGAAGATCGGTTGCGCAATGAACCACAGGAAACCGTAGTCGACAGTGAGTTCCAGACCTGGGGACAACTCTTTCAACACAGCCTGGCTTTTCGGGCCGGCATACAGAATGGCGCTGGTCTCGGCCTTGGCGCCTGGGGCCACGGTCAACGCCGGGCCGGTGTAGCCGACGATGTAGTTGCCTTTGCTGTCCTTACGAGTCTGGACGACATTGGTTTCGCCCTTCTGCGGAATCCAGGCCGTCACGAAGTAGTGCTGCAGCCAGGCCACCCAGCCACCTTGAACGGTTTCCTTGAGCTGAGCCTTGTCCATGTCTTTCATGGACACTTTCTTGTAGGGCTCGGAACTTGTCCACAGGGCGGCGCCCAGATAAGTCGCGGTGCCGGTGGCCGTGCTGGAGGAAGGATCGTCACTGGCGTCGCGTTTCAGCTGGGCGAACATAGCGCCGGACCAGGGCTGCGCGCTCTGGTTATCGATCACATAGGACACGACCACGTCATACAGGCCACGTTTGAGTGTGAAGCGCTTGATGTAGTTGACGCCGTCCTTGCTGAACTTCAGGTCGACGACCAGTTGATCCTGCCCATCGGCCAGTTGGTAAGTCTTCTTCTCGGCCGAGTAGACCGGGCGACCCGCCGGGTTGGCATCGGGGCCATTGCTACCAATCAGCCCGCTCTGGGCCAGGTAGGTCCGCTCGTTGCCGTTGTCGAACAGCTGGAACGGGATATCCGGATGATCCTGGCGGCGTGGATAGAGCGGCAGCTTCAATTGGGCAACGTCACCGCCCTGTGGATCGATTGCCAGTTCCAGCACGTCGGTCTTGATCTGGATGAGATCCTTGCTCGCAGCCACAGGGGCTTCAGCAGGAGCACTGGTATCGTTTGTCGCGCGCGGAATGTCATCACTGCTGGCAGCGTTGTTGCCAGAAACGGTGTCTGGCAGGCTCGGTGCGGTATTGCTGGCTGCAACATTCTGAGTCGGCAGGGCAGCCTGGCCATAGTCCTGGTTCCATTTAAGAACCATGACGTAAGACACGATTGCCAGGGCGACGATCAGGATCGTGCGTTTGATATCCATGATTACTCGGCCATCGAAGAAGAACGGGAGGTAGGGATAGGCGGAACCGGGTCATAGCCACCGGGATTCCACGGATGACAGCGACCTAAACGACGAAAGGTCAGCCAGCCACCGCGCAAAAGGCCATGTTTTTCTATGGCTTCGTACGCGTAGCAGGAACAACTGGGGTAGAAACGACAGTGACTGGCCATCAGGGGACTAATGGCGTAGCGATAAAACTGGATCGGAACGAGTGCCAGTTTACGCATCGGGACTGTCTACCCCTACAGTTTCGGTGTTGACCGCCGGAGCTGGCTTGTTGCGCGCCAGGCGTTTCCAGAGCTTGCCGAAATGCTGAATCAATTCGGGGTTTTCTACGTCACCCAAACCTTTGCGCGCGACGATAACGATGTCCCAGCCGACCAGAGAATCCTGGTTCAGGCGAAACGATTCGCGCATCAGACGTTTGAGGCGATTGCGCTGCACGGAGAGCTTTACGCTCTTTTTCCCGATAACCAGCCCTAAACGGGGGTGATCGAGATCGTTGCTGCGCGCAAGGAGCAGGAGATTTTTCCCCGGAACCTTGCCGGTAGGGGAGTCAAAGACTGCCTTGAAATGCCGGGGTGTAAGCAGACGCTTTTCCCGACTGAAGTCCTGACTCACCTCCAGTGCCGGATTATCAAACTGCCAGACGTGCACGACCTTTGGCGCGACGACGCGACAGGACGGCACGACCGTTCTTGGTAGCCATGCGAGCACGGAAACCGTGGGTACGAGCGCGTTTGATAGTGCTTGGTTGGAAAGTACGTTTCATGTCGTGTTACCTGGTTCGTCCACAACGGGCCGGAATGGCCCCTGTTTTAAGAGACCGGGGATTCTAGAGAAAGCAAGACCCTAGGTCAATTTCCAACCAGCGTTTCCTTTAAATAGATACGCGTCGACGAATCGGTTCGCAAAGCGCCCGCTCATAGATATAAAAAGAAGGGAATTATTTAAAGCTTTTCTGTAGAGCTTATAAAAGCAACGCTGGCAGCCATCTGTGGATAACTGCCCTGAGCCCTTATGAATCAATATGTACAGAGAAGGACAACTAGGCGGGAAAGCGGTGGTAAGGCTGTGCTGCGCTATCGGATAAGCTGTGCGCGGAATGGCGGGTTATCCACAGGCAGGTTATCCACTGGGTTTCGGTAGCACTTGTCCCATGCTCTCAACGGTGGTTATCCACAGAGCTTATCCACCGACCGCCTGTCACCTTTTTTGTGCTTAAGGCTTTGATAAATCATGGTCGATGATCAACCTGCGTGTGGATAAGTGAACGTCTGCTCGCTACAATGGCCGCTTGTTTTTGCCTCACCGGCTTTCAACTTAGGGGATATCCGTGTCAGTGGAACTTTGGCAGCAGTGCGTGGAGCTTTTGCGCGATGAGCTGCCTGCCCAACAATTCAACACTTGGATCCGTCCACTACAGGTCGAAGCCGAAGGCGACGAGTTGCGTGTCTATGCACCGAATCGTTTCGTCCTCGACTGGGTCAACGAAAAGTACCTGGGCCGGGTCCTGGAACTGCTCGACGAGCATGGCAATGGCATGGCACCAGCGCTGTCCTTATTAATAGGTAGCAAACGCAGTTCTGCACCCCGCGCCGCGCCGAACGCCCCGTTGGCGGCTGCCGCGGCTTCCCAGGTCCAGGCTGCTCCGACGCCGGTCCACGCTGCCCCTGCGGCTTCAACGCCGGCTCCGAGCAAGCGAAGCGCACAGAAAGTCGCCGAAACCAGCGAAGAGCCTTCCCGAGACAGCTTCGATCCAATGGCCGGCGCCAGCTCACAACAGGCACCGGTACGCGCAGAGCAGCGCACCGTCCAGGTCGAAGGCGCGCTCAAGCACACCAGCTACCTGAACCGCACCTTCACCTTCGAGAACTTCGTCGAGGGTAAGTCCAACCAACTGGCTCGTGCCGCGGCCTGGCAGGTTGCCGACAATCCCAAGCATGGCTACAACCCCCTGTTCCTTTATGGTGGCGTGGGCCTGGGTAAAACCCACTTGATGCATGCGGTGGGCAACCATCTGTTGAAGAAGAATCCGAATGCAAAGGTCGTGTACCTGCATTCCGAGCGTTTCGTGGCGGACATGGTCAAGGCCCTGCAACTGAATGCGATCAACGAGTTCAAGCGCTTCTACCGTTCGGTGGACGCCTTGCTGATCGACGACATTCAGTTCTTCGCACGCAAGGAACGCTCCCAAGAGGAGTTTTTCCACACCTTCAATGCCCTGCTCGAAGGCGGGCAACAGGTAATTCTCACCAGCGACCGATATCCGAAGGAAATCGAAGGCCTGGAAGAACGCCTGAAGTCGCGTTTCGGCTGGGGCCTGACGGTGGCTGTCGAGCCGCCTGAGCTGGAAACCCGGGTTGCGATCCTGATGAAAAAGGCCGATCAGGCCAAGGTCGAGCTGCCTCACGATGCGGCGTTCTTCATCGCCCAGCGTATTCGCTCAAACGTGCGTGAGCTCGAGGGTGCGCTCAAGCGTGTTATCGCTCACTCTCACTTCATGGGGCGCGATATCACCATCGAATTGATTCGCGAGTCCTTGAAGGATCTGTTGGCACTCCAGGACAAGCTGGTCTCTGTGGATAACATTCAGCGAACCGTTGCTGAGTATTACAAGATCAAGATTTCCGACCTGCTCTCCAAACGCCGTTCGCGTTCGGTAGCCCGGCCACGGCAAGTGGCCATGGCCTTGTCCAAGGAACTGACCAACCACAGCCTGCCGGAAATCGGCGATGTGTTTGGCGGGCGCGACCACACGACCGTGTTGCACGCCTGCCGCAAGATCAACGAACTGAAGGAATCCGACGCGGACATCCGCGAGGACTACAAGAACCTGCTGCGTACATTGACCACTTGATGACCACCAGCGCAGCTTATTAAGGCAAGGGACTAGACCATGCATTTCACCATTCAACGCGAAGCCCTGTTGAAACCCCTGCAACTGGTCGCAGGCGTCGTCGAACGCCGCCAGACCTTGCCGGTACTTTCCAACGTGCTGCTGGTTGTCGAAGGCCAGCAACTGTCGCTGACCGGTACCGACCTGGAAGTCGAGCTGGTGGGTCGTGTGCAACTTGAAGAGCCGGCCGATCCGGGCTCCATCACGGTGCCGGCGCGCAAGCTGATGGATATCTGCAAGAGCCTGCCCAACGATGCGCTGATCGACATCAAGGTCGACGACCAGAAACTCGTGGTCAAGGCAGGTCGCAGCCGTTTCACTCTCTCGACCCTTCCGGCCAACGACTTCCCAACCGTGGAAGAAGGCCCAGGCTCGCTGACCTGCAGTCTCGAGCAGAGCCGTCTGCGCCGTTTGATCGAGCGCACCAGCTTCGCGATGGCTCAGCAGGACGTGCGTTATTACCTCAACGGCATGCTGCTCGAAGTCTCTGCCGGCATTATCCGCGCCGTTGCCACCGACGGGCATCGCCTGGCCATGTGTTCGATGCAGGCCGATATCGGTCAGCCGGATCGCCACCAGGTGATCGTGCCGCGCAAGGGTATCCTGGAACTGGCGCGTCTGCTGACCGAGCCGGATGGCAACGTCAGCATCGTCCTGGGCCAGCACCACATCCGTGCCACTACCGGCGAGTTCACCTTCACGTCGAAACTGGTAGACGGCAAATTCCCAGACTATGAGCGCGTACTGCCCAAGGGGGGCGACAAGCTGGTCCTGGGCGACCGTCAGGCGCTGCGTGAAGCGTTCAGCCGTACTGCCATTCTCTCCAACGAAAAGTACCGTGGTATCCGTCTGCAACTGGCCAACGGTCAACTGAAGATCCAGGCGAACAACCCGGAACAGGAAGAGGCGGAAGAAGAAGTCGGCGTTGAATACAACGGCGGTTCCCTGGAAATCGGCTTCAACGTCAGCTATCTGCTCGACGTGCTGGGTGTAATGACCACCGAACAGGTTCGCCTGATCCTGTCTGACTCCAACAGCAGTGCCTTGCTGCAGGAGTCCGACAACGACGATTCGGCCTACGTTGTCATGCCGATGCGTCTGTAATTAGTGGCCTGTGGCTAATTCGAGTACTCAATTAACCGTACAGGCCACTGGATGTCCTTAAGTCGCGTCTCGGTCACCGCGGTGCGCAATCTGCACCCGGTGACCTTCGCCCCCTCCCCCCGTATCAATATCCTTTACGGCGCCAACGGCAGCGGCAAGACCAGTGTCCTGGAGGCTGTCCACCTGCTGGGGCTTGCCCGGTCGTTTCGCAGCACCCGCCTGTCACCCGTTATCCAATACGATCAGTTGGCTTGCACCGTGTTCGGGCAGGTGGAGCTGGCGGAAGGGGGGCATAGCGCGCTGGGCATTTCAAGGGACCGTCAAGGCGAGTTCCAGATTCGCATCGACGGACAGAACGCCCGCAGTGCCGCGCAACTGGCTGAAATCCTGCCGTTGCAATTGATCAACCCCGACAGCTTCCGTCTGCTGGAAGGGGCACCCAAGATTCGCCGGCAATTCCTCGACTGGGGGGTGTTCCATGTCGAGCCTCGTTTCATGGCAACCTGGCAGCGCTTGCAGAAGGCGCTGCGCCAGCGAAACTCTTGGCTGCGACATGGTACACTTGACGCCGTTTCGCAAGCGGTTTGGGACAGGGAACTGTGCCAGGCCAGCGCTGAAATCGATGAATACCGCCGCGCTTACATCAAAGCCCTGAAACCGGTCTTCGAGCAGACCTTGAGCGAACTGGTTGAGCTTGAGGGCCTGACGCTCAGCTATTACCGAGGCTGGGACAAGGACCGGGAACTGAGCGCCGTACTGGCCGGCTCGCTGCAACGGGACCAGCAAATGGGACACACCCAGGCTGGCCCTCAACGCGCTGACTTGCGCCTTCGCTTGGGCGCGCATAACGCCGCGGATATCTTGTCCCGGGGGCAGCAGAAGTTGGTGGTGTGTGCCTTGCGTATCGCCCAGGGGCACCTGGTAAGCCAGGCCCGTCGCGGTCAGTGTATTTATCTGGTGGATGACTTGCCGTCCGAACTGGACGAGGCCCACCGTCGAGCGCTTTGCCGTTTGCTGGAAGACTTACGCTGCCAGGTTTTCATCACCTGTGTAGACCACGAATTATTGAGGGAAGGCTGGCAGACGGAAACGCCAGTCGCCCTGTTCCACGTGGAACAGGGCCGTATCACCCAGACCCACGACCATCGGGAGTGAAGGCATTGAGCGAAGAAAATACGTACGACTCAACGAGCATTAAAGTGCTGAAAGGCCTGGATGCCGTACGCAAACGTCCCGGTATGTACATTGGTGACACCGACGATGGCAGCGGTCTGCACCATATGGTGTTCGAGGTGGTCGACAACTCCATCGACGAAGCGCTGGCCGGCCATTGTGACGACATCAGCGTCATCATCCATCCGGACGAGTCCATCACCGTACGCGACAACGGCCGTGGCATCCCGGTCGATGTGCACAAGGAAGAAGGCGTTTCCGCTGCCGAAGTCATCATGACCGTGCTGCACGCCGGCGGTAAGTTCGACGACAACTCCTACAAGGTCTCCGGCGGTCTGCACGGGGTAGGTGTTTCGGTCGTGAACGCGCTGTCCGAAGAGCTGGTACTGACCGTTCGCCGTAGCGGCAAGATCTGGGAACAGACCTATGTCCACGGCGTTCCGCAGGAGCCGATGAAAATCGTTGGCGACAGCGAAACCACCGGTACCCAGATCCATTTCAAGCCGTCGGCCGAAACCTTCAAGAACATCCATTTCAGCTGGGACATCCTGGCCAAGCGGATTCGTGAACTGTCTTTCCTCAACTCCGGTGTCGGCATCGTCCTCAAGGACGAGCGCAGCGGCAAGGAAGAGCTGTTCAAGTACGAAGGTGGCCTGCGTGCGTTCGTTGAATACCTGAACACCAACAAGACCGCGGTCAACCAGGTGTTCCACTTCAATGTCCAGCGTGAAGATGGCATCGGCGTGGAAATCGCCCTGCAGTGGAACGACAGCTTCAACGAGAACCTGTTGTGCTTCACCAACAACATTCCGCAACGCGACGGCGGTACTCACCTGGTGGGCTTCCGTTCGGCGCTGACCCGTAACCTGAACAACTACATCGAGCAGGAAGGCCTGGCTAAGAAGCACAAGGTCGCCACCACGGGTGACGATGCCCGCGAAGGCCTTACGGCGATCATTTCGGTGAAGGTGCCGGATCCGAAGTTCAGCTCCCAGACCAAAGACAAGCTGGTGTCTTCCGAAGTGAAGACCGCTGTCGAACAGGAGATGGGCAAGTATTTTTCCGACTTCCTGTTGGAGAACCCGAACGAAGCCAAGCTGGTGGTCGGCAAGATGATCGACGCCGCCCGTGCCCGTGAGGCCGCGCGCAAGGCCCGCGAGATGACCCGCCGCAAAGGCGCGCTGGACATCGCTGGCCTGCCAGGCAAGCTGGCTGACTGCCAGGAAAAGGACCCTGCCCTGTCCGAGCTGTACCTCGTGGAAGGTGACTCCGCCGGTGGTTCTGCCAAGCAAGGCCGTAACCGCCGGACCCAGGCCATCCTGCCGCTCAAGGGCAAGATCCTGAACGTCGAGAAGGCACGTTTCGACAAGATGATCTCGTCCCAGGAAGTCGGCACCCTCATCACCGCCCTGGGCTGCGGCATCGGTCGTGAAGAGTACAACATCGACAAGCTGCGGTATCACAACATCATCATCATGACCGATGCTGACGTCGACGGTTCGCACATCCGTACACTGCTGCTGACGTTCTTCTTCCGTCAGTTGCCCGAGCTGATCGAGCGCGGCTACATCTACATCGCCCAGCCGCCGCTGTACAAGGTCAAGAAAGGCAAGCAGGAGCAGTACATCAAGGACGACGACGCCATGGAAGAATACATGACGCAGTCGGCCCTGGAAGATGCCAGCCTGCACCTGAACGAAGACGCCCCAGGCATTTCCGGGGAAGCTCTCGAGCGCCTGGTCAACGACTTCCGCCTGGTGATGAAGACGCTCAAGCGCCTGTCGCGACTTTACCCACAGGAGTTGACCGAGCACTTCATCTACCTGCCGGCCGTCAGCATGGAGCAACTGTCCGACCACGCAGCGATGCAGGATTGGCTGGCCCAGTATGAAGTCCGCCTGCGCACTGTCGAGAAGTCTGGCCTGGTCTACAAGGCCAGCCTGCGCGAAGACCGTGAACGTAACGTCTGGCTGCCGGAAGTCGAGTTGATTTCCCATGGCCTGTCGAACTACGTCACCTTCAACCGCGACTTCTTCAGCAGCAACGACTACAAGACTGTGGTCTCTCTCGGTGCACAGTTGAGCACGCTACTGGATGAAGGTGCCTATATCCAGCGCGGCGAGCGCAAGAAGTCCGTGACCGAGTTCAAGGAAGCCCTTGAGTGGTTGATGGCAGAAAGCACCAAACGCCACACCATCCAGCGATACAAGGGGCTGGGGGAAATGAACCCGGATCAGCTGTGGGAAACCACCATGGACCCGGGCTCGCGTCGGATGCTGAAGGTCACCATCGAAGACGCCATTGGTGCGGACCAGATCTTCAACACCCTGATGGGTGATGCGGTTGAACCTCGTCGTGACTTCATCGAGAGCAACGCCCTGGCGGTGTCCAACCTGGACTTCTGATACCAAGCAGAACACCCCTCCAAAAAAAAGGCCAACGCGCAAGCGTTGGCCTTTTTTTACACCCCCAGTTCAGCCTGTTTCCTACCAGACCTATGGGTCAGAAAGCGTGTAACCCAGTAACACCTCAGGCAAAAGCTTTTAATCTCAAGGACTTGGAATATCTGCTTGGCCCCCGGAATACGGGGACCACAGGAAGCCTGGCGCAGATCTTGCGTGTTAAATAAATTACATGTCGTTTTTTTATTTTTACAAAAGAAGCGACAGTCCGAGATGGAATGAATAAATCTAAATACCAAGGGTAGTCTCAATGAGCGGTACGCAAACTTCCAACAACCTGGAACAAGGGCTCAAGCCACGACATGTGACGATGCTCTCTATCGCTGGTGTGATCGGCGCCGGCCTTTTCGTTGGCTCCGGCCACGCTATCGCAGCGGCAGGCCCGGCCGTGCTGTTGGCCTACGCCGCCGCCGGCGCGCTGGTGGTGTTGGTGATGCGTATGCTAGGCGAAATGGCGGTCGCGTCTCCGGACACCGGTTCCTTTTCCACCTACGCTGATCGGGCGATCGGGCGCTGGGCTGGCTTCACGATCGGTTGGCTCTACTGGTGGTTCTGGGTGCTGGTGATCCCGTTGGAGGCCAACGCTGCAGCGACCATATTGCACGCCTGGTTCCCGGACGTGGCGATCTGGGCCTTCACCCTGGTCATCACCCTGCTGCTGACGGCCACCAATCTGTTCAGTGTCAAGAACTATGGTGAATTCGAGTTCTGGTTTGCCCTGGTCAAGGTGGTGGCGATCATCGGTTTCATCGTCCTTGGGATCCTGGCAATTTCCGGTTGGCTGCCCAGCAGCCAGGTCAGCGGTGTTTCCCATCTATTCGACACTCAGGGTTTTTTGCCCAACGGCATGGGCGCGGTACTGGGAGCGATCCTGACCACCATGTTTTCGTTCATGGGCACCGAGATCGTGACCATCGCGGCCGCTGAGTCGAAGAACCCAGGCCAACAGATCTCAAAGGCGACCAACTCGGTGATCTGGCGGATCGGCCTGTTCTACCTGGTTTCCATCTTTATCGTCGTGGCCCTGGTGCCATGGAACGATCCGCTGCTGGCCAGCGTGGGTTCCTACCAGACCGTGCTGGAGCGCATGGGTATCCCCAATGCCAAGCTGATTGTCGATATCGTCGTGCTGGTCGCGGTGACAAGCTGCCTCAACTCCGCGCTCTACACCGCTTCGCGCATGATGTTCTCATTGGGCAAGCGTGGCGATGCGCCGGCGGTTTCCCAGCGTACCAACAAGAGCGGCACCCCTTACTGGGCTGTGATGCTGTCCACCGCAGCCGCTTTCCTGGCGGTGTTCGCCAACTACGTGGCCCCGGCTGCCGTGTTCGAATTCCTGCTCGCCAGCTCCGGCGCCATCGCACTGCTTGTTTACCTGGTGATCGCATTCTCGCAGCTGCGCATGCGTAAGCAGCGCATGGCTCGTGGGGAAAAGATTGCCTTCAGCATGTGGCTGTTCCCGGGCCTGACGTACCTGGTAATCGTATTCATCATCGGTGCCCTGACGATCATGCTGTTCCAGGAAGCCCACCGGGTGGAGATCCTCGCCACGGGGCTGCTCAGCCTGCTGGTGGTCGCGTCCGGGTTGCTGGTGCAGCGTCGTCGGGTCGGGAAGGCTGGCAAAGCACTGCAGATGGCCAACTAGTCATGCTTCCCACGCCACGCGTGGGACGCTTCAACACAAGCTCCGCGTTCGCTTTCGGGACGCGGAGCTTGCCTGGCTCAACTCGCTACCGACGTTTCGCTGTCCGCCGATACGCTTTCCAGGCGATACCCATACCCATAGATAGTCAATAACTGCCAACCTCGATCAGCCGTCAGGCCAAGCTTGTTGCGCAGGCGATAGATGTGGGTGTCGAGGGGGCGGGACGAGGTCATTTCCTCGTGGGTCCAGAAACGTTCGTAGAAATATTCCCGGGACAATGGACGCCCCAGATTGGCGAACAGGCAGCGGGCCAGTCGGTATTCCCGCTCGGTCAGGTTGATGGGCACGCCGGCGCGGGTGACCGTCAGTTCGGCATCGTCGAACGCCAGGTCATTGAAGACTCGTACATCGCTGGCCGGAGCACGTTGCAGGTTGTGCCGGCGTAGCACGGCGCTGACCCTGGCCTTGAGCTCGTTGGGTCGGAAGGGTTTGCTCACGTAATCGTCGGCGCCGGCATTGAGGGCCTGGACGATATCCTGCTCGCCGTCGCGGCTGGTGAGCATGATGGCGGCCGGAGGCGAGTCCATGTGTTCGCGTGTCCAGCGCAGCAGCGACAGGCCACTGATACCGGGCAACTGCCAGTCGAGTATCAACAGGTCGAAGGTTTCCCGACGCAGTTGCCGCAGCAGGTCTTCGCCGCGCTCGAAACTGTGCAGGGTCCAGGCTTGCTCACCCCGGCCGGGGATCTGTTGCAATGTCTGCTCCACCCGGCGCAGCTCGGCCGGTTCGTCATCCAGTATGGCGACACGCATGGGACGCGATTCCTTGATCTCGAAAGTAACGAACATCATCAGCAGGCCACCCAAACGGTCCAGCCTTGGCTGGCTAGCGGCGAGGCTTGCTGTCGCAGGCTGCGACAATACCGGCTCAAGCCGTGGAGGGAAAGGCAGCAGCACGCCGCCTATCGAGTCCGCTATAGTCTCGAGCTGCCCAGCTCGTGGGTTCGTCGCCTATCAAATGAACAATCCCTTCTGCCCTTTTGCTCGTACAAGGACCTTATGAGTCATCAGCGCCGCCGTGAAAGCCGTGAACCGACCCAAGCCCAACGCCTGTTTCGACAATTGGTGCGCGAATGGTTGTGGATAAGTCTGTTGTTGCTGCCCCTGACGGCTCTGTTGTCGTTCAGCGCCCAACCGACACGCAACGGGCCTGCTGCACTGTTGTCGGTGTGTCTGGTGGCCTGTGTGCTGGGGTTGCTGCTCCTGCGTCCGCGTCTGGCGTTATGGACGACAGTGGGTGGAATGGGCCTGGCACTGACCCTCAGCGCCGTGCTGGGCGCGCAGGGCTGGTGGTGGTCTCCCCTGGCCAGTGTGCTGGGCATGTTGTTTGGCTACCTGATCTGGAACTGGCGACGGCTGAGCGTCGTGCTGGCGTATTTCGGTTGGGAGCTGGCCCGCCTGGACGCGGAACCGAAGGTGTTCCCGGAGCGTCGTCGCGCGCCCTACACCGGCAGCGATCGCTTGCAAGGCCAGGTCATGGCCCTTGAGCAGGCCATGAGTCGCACGCGGGATACCCGGCGGTTCATAGCCGATGGCCTGGAATACCTGCCGGTGGCGACCATGATCAGCGACCCCCATGGCAAGGTCTTGCTCGGTAACCGTAAGGCGCGGGAGCTCTTCGGTCGTGGCCTGGCCGGTGAAGATGTGGTGGAACACCTCGCACAGCTGGGTTATCCGGGGTTGGTACCCGGCTGCCCGCACCGGTTATCCACATTGCCGCTGCTGGAGTTTCGCGATGTCCAGGACCGCAGCCTGCGCCTGGAACGGGCCTCCCTGTTGCCGGCCGATGGTGATGTGCCCGTGGGTTGGTTGCTGAGCCTGACTGACCTGAGCGCGGAGCGGGAGGCTGAAGAGCAGCGCAATATCATGCTGCGTTTCCTGTCCCACGACCTGCGCGCCCCACATTCTGCGATCCTGGCGCTGCTCGACGTGCAGCGGCACCAGGCAGGTACGACCGATCCTGTATTCGACCAGATCGAACGTCAGGTGCGGCGTGCCCTGGCGTTGACAGACGGCTTCGTGCAACTGGCGCGGGCCGAATCGGAGGTCTATCAGTTCCGACCGACACTGTTCGCCATGCTGGTCCTGGACGTGCTCGACCAAGCCCTGCCTCTGGCCCAGGCCAAGCATATCCAGATCGCCCAGGACATCGACGACGAAGAAGCGATGGTGAGTGCCGACCAGGCCTTGTTGACCCGCGCCTTGTTCAATCTACTGGAGAACGCCATCAAGTACAGCCCGCCCGCCACCCGCATCGTGGTGCGGGTTCGTTGCGCCGAGGGGCGTTTGACCTGCGATCTCGTGGACCAGGGCAAAGGCATCGAGGCTGGGGAACTGCCGGATCTGTTCAGTCAGTATCGACGGTTCTCATCGGCTCATGGTGTAGACGGCGTAGGCCTGGGGTTGTCCATGGTCAAGGCGGTTGTGGACCGTCACGGCGGACAGATCGAATGCCGTAGTGTGGTCGGTGAAGGCACGACGTTCAGTTTTGGTTTGGCCTTGCTAGACACTGAAAAGGCACAACCTTCGGTGGTGCTATAAAAAACTTATGCACCTTTCCCGAGGTTTTATGTGTTTATGAAATATGTATAAAAAACAAATAGTTATATGAAACTGGAAAGGCTTTCAGGAAAATCGGTACACAGCTTATCCACAGAAATCAGACAGCGATCTGGTCCGAAGCAATGGGGGCTGCCGGTGCCGGAGGAAGTGAACCCATTTCCCGTTGTGCCTGTTCATTCCAGGCTTGGACACGGTCGTTGAGGTCGGCGATAGCCCGAGGCCCGCTACCTTCGGCGTACAGGGGGGGGCCAATCACTACGGTGATCAAGCCTGGCTTCCTGACCCAGCCCGCCTTGGGCCAGAATTTGCCGGCATTGTGTGCAATCGGCAATACAGGAAGGTTGGCATTGACCGCCAATGCGGTACCGCCGCGGGAGAACTTGCCGATGGTTCCATAGGGAACACGGGTGCCTTCAGGGAAGATCAATACCCAGACATTGTCCTTGAGCAACTCGTCGCCCTTCTTTGCCACGTGCTTGAGCGCGGCCTTGGGATTGTCGCGGTCGATGGCGATCGGACGGAGCATCGCCATGGCCCAGCCAAAAAACGGCACGAACAGCAATTCGCGCTTGAGTACCTGGCTCAACGGCTCGAAATAAGCCGACAGGAAGAAGGTTTCCCAAGTGCTCTGGTGGTTGGACTGGATCACACAGGGCCTGTCAGGCACGTTCTCGGCACCCTTAACTTCGTAGCGGATGCCCAGGAATACCTTGCTCAGCCACAGCGCGCAGCGGCACCAGTACACATTGATGAAACGGTAGCGCGCCCGGAACGACATGAACGGCGCGATAAAGAAACTCAGGGTGCACCACAGCAGGGAGCTGGTGCCCAGTAGCAGGTAAAAGAGAAAGGTTCTGATGGCCTGCAATATCGACATGGCGGCATTTACCGTTGCGGGGCGGTGCCCGCCTGTTCAAGCGCTTCCCGAACAATCCTTGATCAGGATGTCTTGGGAGCCCTAGTTGTGGATAAGTTCAGCGGCAATCGCCGCCAAATCGTCAAAAATCAAAGTGCCCACCGGTAGGGTCTTGCCCAGAGTCTTTTCGCCTTTCCCGGTCTTTACCAAAACTGGCTGACAATCGACGGCCTTGGCCGCCTCCAGGTCACCGAGGCTGTCGCCAACAAACCACACGCCCGCAAGCGGCACGTCGTAATGCGCCGCTATGGCCTTGAGCATGCCTGGCTTGGGCTTGCGGCAATCGCAACCGTCATCCGGCCCGTGGGGGCAGTAGACGATCAGGCCGACTTCGCCGCCCTGCCCGGCCACCAGGTCGCGCAAGCGCTCATGCATGGCATGCAGTACCGCGAGGTCATAATAACCGCGGGCAATGCCCGACTGGTTGGTGGCGACCGCCACCGTCCAGCCGGCCTTGCTCAACTGCGCGATGGCTTCGATCGAGCCGGGGATCGGCAACCACTCCTCCACCGATTTGATGTAAGCGTCGGAGTCGTGATTGATCACCCCATCCCGATCGAGAATCAGCAGTTTCAACAGCGGCTCCTCAACCCAGCACTGAAATATCGGCGATGTTGAGGAACAGCCCGCGCAGGCGGGCCAGCAATGCATAGCGGTTCCTGCGCACGTCTTCGTTGTCCGCATTCACCATCACGGCGTCAAAGAACGCATCGACAGGCTCGCGCAATGCCGCCAGGCGCGCCAGCGCTTCGGCGTATTCGCGTTTTTCCATCAGCGGTTGCACCGACGCATAGGCCTGCTGAATCGCCGAGTTGAGCGAAAATTCCACGGCGTTATCGAAGTAGCGGGCTTCAGGCGCATTGACCGTCGGCTCGGCCTTGGACAGCAGGTTCGACACGCGCTTGTTCACAGCGGCCAGCGCAGCGGCTTCCGGCAGTTTGCGGAAGGCCTGTACGGCTTGTACGCGCTGGTCGAAGTCCAGTGCGGAACCTGGCTTGAGGGCTCGCACCGACAGGTAGGTCGCCACATCGACGCCTTCGTCCTCATAACGCGCACGCAGGCGGTCGAAGATGAATTCCAGCACCGCATCGGCCAGGCCGGCAGACTTGACCTTGCTGCCGAACGCGTTGACGGCGAAGGCCACGGCGTCGTTCAGGTTCAGGTCCAGTTGCTTCTCGATCAGGATACGCAACACCCCCAGTGCCGCACGACGCAGGGCATACGGGTCCTTGCTGCCGGTGGGCAGCATGCCGATGCCGAAGATGCCGACCAGGGTGTCGAGCTTGTCGGCGATGGCCACGGCCGCGCCGGTCAGGGTAGTCGGCAGTTCAGCACCGGCACCGCGAGGCATGTATTGCTCGTTCAGGGCCAGGGCAACGTCTTGTGGCTCGCCGTCGTTGAGGGCGTAGTAGTAGCCGGCGACGCCTTGCATCTCCGGGAACTCACCGACCATCTCGGTGGACAGGTCGCACTTGGACAGGATGCCGGCGCGGGCTGCGCGCTGGGCATCGCCGCCGATACGCGGAGCGATGAACGCGGCCAGCTTCGAAACCCGCTCGGCCTTGTCGTAGACGCTGCCGAGTTTTTCCTGGAACACCACGTTCTGCAGGCGCTCGTTGAAACTTTCCAGCGGCTGCTTCTTGTCTTGCTTGAAGAAGAACTCGGCATCGGTCAGGCGCGGGCGAACGACTTTTTCGTTACCTGCGACGATCTGCTGCGGGTCCTTGCTCTCGATGTTGGCGACCGTGATGAAGCGCGGCAGCAACTTGCCTTCGGCGTCCAGCAGGCAGAAGTACTTCTGGTTGTCCTGCATGGTGGTGATCAGCGCTTCCTGCGGCACTTCCAGGAAACGTTCCTCGAACGAGCACACCAGCGGCACTGGCCATTCCACCAGGGCAGTCACTTCGTCCAGCAGGTCCGGCGGCACGATGGCGGTGCCTTCCTGGCGGGTCGCCAGCTCTTCGGTGCGCTTGCTGATCAGCTCGCGACGCTCGTGGGCATCGGCCAGCACATAGGCGGCACGCAGGTCGGCCAGGTAGTTGGCCGGCGAAGTGATGCGCACGCTCTGTGGATGGTGGAAACGATGGCCGCGGGAATCGCGACCGGCCTTCTGGGCCAGGATGGTGCAGTCGATGACCTGGTCACCGAGCAGCATCACCAGCCATTGGGTCGGACGCACGAACTCTTCCTTGCGCGCGGCCCAGCGCATGCGCTTGGGGATCGGCAAGTCATTGAGTGAGTCTTCGACGATGGTCGGCAGCAGGCTGGCGGTCGGCTTGCCCTTGATGCTCTGGCTGTAGCGCAGCTTCGGACCGCTCTGGTCGATTTCGCTCAGGTCCACGCCGCACTTCTTGGCGAAGCCCAGGGCAGCCTGGGTCGGGTTGCCGTCTGCATCGAATGCGGCCTGGCGTGGCGGGCCGTCGAGGTTGATGCTGCGATCCGGCTGCTGGGTCGCCAGGCCGGTGATCAGCACGGCCAGACGACGCGGCGCGGCGTAGACGTGCTTGGTCTCGAAGTTCAGTCCGGCGGCTTGCAGGCCTTTGTCGATACCGGCCAGGAACGCATCGGCCAGGGTGTTCAGGGCTTTGGGTGGCAGTTCTTCGGTGCCCAGTTCAACCAGAAAATCTTGAGCACTCATTGTGCAGCCTCCAGCTTAGCCAACACTTCATCACGCAGGTCCGGGGTCGCCATCGGGAAGCCCAGCTTGGCACGGGCCATCAGGTAGGCTTGCGCGACGGAACGCGCCAGGGTGCGCACACGCAGGATGTATTGCTGACGCGCGGTCACCGAAATCGCCCGGCGTGCGTCCAGCAGGTTGAAGGTATGGGAGGCCTTCAACACCATTTCATAGCTCGGCAACGGCAGCGGCTGGTCCAGCTCGATCAGGCGCTTGGCCTCGCTTTCATAGAAATCGAACAGTTCGAACAGCTTCTCGACATTGGCGTGTTCGAAGTTGTAGGTCGACTGCTCCACTTCGTTCTGGTGGAACACGTCGCCGTAGGTCACCTTGCCGAACGGACCGTCGGCCCACACCAGGTCGTAGACCGAATCCACGCCTTGCAGGTACATGGCCAGGCGTTCCAGGCCGTAAGTGATTTCGCCGGTCACCGGGTAGCACTCGATGCCGCCCGCCTGCTGGAAGTAGGTGAATTGAGTCACTTCCATGCCGTTGAGCCAGACCTCCCAGCCCAGGCCCCAGGCGCCCAGGGTCGGCGACTCCCAGTTGTCTTCGACGAAACGGATGTCATGCACCAACGGGTCGAGGCCCACGTGCTTGAGCGATCCCAGGTACAGCTCCTGGAAATTGTCCGGGTTGGGCTTCAGGACCACCTGGAACTGGTAGTAATGCTGCAGGCGGTTCGGGTTCTCGCCGTAGCGGCCGTCAGTCGGGCGGCGGCTGGGCTGTACGTAGGCGGCGTTCCAGGTTTCCGGGCCGATGGCACGCAGGAACGTGGCAGTGTGGAAAGTGCCGGCGCCTACTTCCATATCGTAGGGCTGAAGTACCACGCAACCTTGCTCGGCCCAGTATTGCTGGAGGGCGAGGATCAAGTCTTGGAAGGTACGCACGGCTGGCGTAGGCTGGCTCACGAAATTCACCTGTTTCTTGGGCTGCGATTTAAAGAGCGGGAGTATACCCGATTCGTTCGTGCGCACGCCCCCTGGAGCCTTATGCCACGCTGCTTTTGGTGTTCTGACGATCCGTTGTACATGGCTTATCACGATCAGGAGTGGGGGACGCCGCTGCGCGATGCGCAGGGTTTGTTCGAGTTGCTTTTGCTCGAAGGGTTCCAGGCCGGGTTGTCCTGGATCACCGTGCTGCGCAAGCGTGAACATTACCGCAAGGTGCTCTATGGCTTCGATGTGCAGCGGGTGGCGCAGATGAGCGATGCCGAAATCGATGATCTGATGCTCGACCCTGGCATCATCCGCAACCGGCTCAAGCTCAAGGCCGCCCGTCGCAATGCCCAGGCCTGGTTGGCGCTGGAAGACCCGGTGGCGTTCCTGTGGTCGTTCGTGGGTGATAAACCCGTCATCAACCACTTCAGGGACCGCACCGAAGTACCGGCCATCACCCCCCAGGCCATCGAAATGAGCAAGGGTCTGAAAAAAGCCGGCTTCACGTTCGTCGGCCCCACCATTTGCTACGCCTTCATGCAGGCCTCGGGCATGGTGATGGACCACACAAGGGATTGCGACCGCTACGCTGAGCTGGCAAACGGTGGTTAGAATAGCCGGCTCGCAACACGACCGAAGAATTCAGGAGTGACCTGTGGATAAGTTGAAAGGCGCCTTGCTGGTCGGCGCTCTGCGGTTGTTTGCGCTGCTGCCTTGGCGGGCGGTGCAGGCGGTGGGCTCTGCCATTGGCTGGCTCATGTGGAAATTTCCCAATCGCTCCCGCGACGTGGTGCGGATCAACCTCGCCAAGTGCTTTCCCGAGATGGACCCGGCCGAGCGCGAACGCCTGGTGGGCCAGAGCCTCAAGGACATCGGCAAATCCTTGACCGAAAGTGCCTGCGCCTGGATCTGGCCGGCCCAGCGTTCCATCGAACTGGTGCGCGAAGTCGAGGGCCTGGAGGTGTTGAAGGAGGCGCTGGCCTCGGGCAAGGGCGTGGTGGGCATCACCAGCCACCTGGGCAACTGGGAGGTGCTCAACCACTTCTATTGCAGCCAGTGCAAACCGATCATTTTCTATCGGCCGCCCAAGCTCAAGGCGGTGGATGAACTGCTGCAGAAGCAGCGGGTGCAGTTGGGCAACAAAGTCGCGGCGTCCACCAAGGAAGGCATCCTCAGTGTCATCAAGGAAGTGCGCAAGGGCGGCCAGGTGGGCATCCCCGCCGACCCGGAACCGGCCGAATCCGCTGGCATCTTCGTGCCCTTCTTCGCCACTCAGGCCCTGACCAGCAAGTTCGTACCGAACATGCTCGCCGGCGGCAAGGCGGTCGGCGTCTTCCTCCACGCCCTGCGCCTGCCGGACGGCTCCGGCTACAAGGTTATCCTCGAAGCCGCGCCCGAAGCTATGTACAGCACCGACACCGAAACCGCCTGCGCGGCCATGAGCCAGGTGGTGGAACGCTACGTACGGGCCTATCCCAGCCAGTACATGTGGAGCATGAAACGCTTCAAGAAGCGCCCGCCGGGTGAGGCGCGGTGGTATTGAAGATCTGTTGCTTCATATAAGCGGGGATCTGGTGGTGAATGCAGGATCTGTGAACACCCAAGTCCCTATGTGGGAGCCCTTGCTCGCGACGACGGCGGCACACTCAACATCGATGCAAGCAGGCCCAACGCTATCGCGAGCAAGCTCGCTTCCACAGTTTTTTCCGGGCTGTTTACAGACATTGCGCCCATCATGAATTCCTGTGGGAGCGAGCTTGCTCGCGATAGCGCCCTAACAGCCGCCACATGACTAATTGACCTCACCCCATGTCCTCTCACTTCCTAAAGCTCGGTCCGCGGCTGTCGATAACCCGATGTATCCGCCAATCATGGACCGATGAAATGGAACTCTCTCTTAGCGCTGCCCCTATTGCACCCCCCAACAACCACCTCACCCGCTCCGATCAGAAGTTGGTCACTCATCCTCCAACAGGCTCTGTAAAGGAACTGGCAAGCGCTGGCCCAGCAGCCATCTACCACCCCAGTGAAGAAACCCAGACCGTGGAGCAACCACTGGTGGCCATTACCACCTGGGTCGGTCGATCCCAATCGCCAGATTTTCCTCGCTATGTCGCGATCACCGAGAGCGCGAAAAACACCTTGAAAACCTCCTTCGAGGCATTCCAGTCAACGCTGTCGGCAACCGACCCGGATCTGGCCAGCAAGAAATACGGCTTCACCGTCGAGGCCGATGGCAAGTTGAAAGTGCTCAACACCGCCGGGCAGCTCAGCACCTCGCAGACCCAGCGCCTCACCGATCTGCTCAATGAATCCACTGATTTGAAAGCCGCAGCCAGCGCCTTGCGCGACGCCTCCATCGACATGATGGATGCCGACTCGCCTTGGTCTGGCAGCTACCTGGGCCGCTACAATCTGACCAAGGAAAACTTCGCCAGCACCATCGACCTGGCACCGCTGCTCAAGCGCGCCGGCTCGGTGCCGCCCCAGGAATTTTCGGACGGGCTGTTTTTCAACCAACTGGCGCACAAAGGCGAACTGGCGACCCAAGAAACGGAAGCCGCGATGCTTGAACGGCGTGCTGCGCAGCGATTCAGCGCGCAGGCCTGAAAGCCGGGTCTACCGAGTCTCGTGGCGAGGACGCTTGCTCCCCCAGGACCGACTATGAACTGGCGGTGCGGCCGGCTTCCTGATGGTTGATTGACCACGAGGAGGCGCAAAGCCTCAATCGTGTCCATGATTAAGGACCTGCGATATCGGCGACGTTGGAATGGCAAAGCCATCTGCAAATCCGTCGGACTACCGTCCAGTCAGAAATATCGCACTTCCTCTGGTTCATTAATCAAGGAGTCCCCCTCATGAACATCGATTTCACCGGACGTCAGGTCCTGGTCACCGGATCCACCAGCGGTATCGGTTTCGCTACCGCCAAAGGCTTTCTCGAAGCCGGTGCTCACGTGGTCATCAACGGTCGAAGCGAGAGCAGCGTGGCGGACGCGCTGCAGCGCTTGGGCGCGCTTGCCTCAAGGGCGACCGGCTTTGTGGGCGATCTCAGCAACTCGACGGGCTGCCAGGCACTGATAGCCAAGCACCCCAGCTTCGATATCGTCATCAACAACCTGGGCATCTTCAAACAGGAAGATTTTTTCGAAACGCCGGACAGCGAATGGCAACGCTTCTTCGAAACCAACGTCATGTCGGGTGTGCGTGTTTCCAGGGCCTACGCGCAGGGCATGGCCGAGCGTGGCTGGGGACGGATCGTGTTTGTCTCGTCGGAATCGGGCGTGAACATTCCTGCCGACATGATCCACTACGGCTTCACCAAGACCGCCCAACTGTCCATCGCTCGCGGCCTGGCCAAGCGCCTCGCTGGTACGGGCGTGACGGTAAACTCGGTATTGCCCGGGCCGACGCTTTCCGAAGGGGTTGCTCAGATGCTCAAGGCAGACGTCGAGCGCACTGGGGAAAGCCTGGAAAAGGTCGCGGCAGACTTCGTCAACCAGCACCGCAGCACCTCGATCATCCAGCGCGCGGCACGCGTCGAGGAGGTTGCCAACATGATTATCTATGCCAGTTCGGAGCAGGCCTCGGCCACCACTGGAGCGGCGCTGCGTGTCGATGGTGGTGTGGTGGATAGCATCGTTTAGGATGCCTATGACACGTTGCAAAAAAACGCCGCTTCCTCGTGAGAGATAAGCGGCGTCTTTTGTTTTGGAAGCAACATGGGTTGATTCGACCGGCTTTGAAGTGGTGAAGGGTTTTTTCAGCCCACTCTGTTTTCCATCAGTCGATCCGAGCCACCTTCGGCCACACGGTTTTCGATGAGTCGATCCGAGCCGCCTTCGGCCACGCGGCTTTCGATGAGTCGATCCGAGCCGCCTTCGGCCACCCGGTTTTCGATGAGTCGATCCGAGCCGCCTTCGGCCACGCGGTTTTCGATGAGTCGTTCCGAGCCGCCTTCTGCCACCCGGTTTTCGATCAGTCGATCCGAGCCACCTTCGGCTACCCGGTTTTCGATGAGTCGATCCGAGCCGCCTTCGGCTACCCGGTTTTCGATCAGGCGATCCGAACCACCCTCAGCGAACGTAGGTTGAACAAAAGAAGTTGCGAACGCGTTGCCGAGGGACAGTGCCAGAAGCGAGCCAACGAGCGTTTTGCGGAAAGTGTTCATGTCCTGATCCTTTTTATTCGTAGATGAAGTGCGTTAGACGGTGACGTGCAAGCGGACGTCGACGTTGCCGCGAGTCGCGTTGGAGTACGGGCAAACCTGGTGAGCCGCGTCGACCAGCGCTTGGGCATCGGCTTGATCCAGACCTGGCAGGTTGATGTGCAGGTCGATGTCCAGACCGAAACCACCAGGGATCTGGCCGATGCCGACGTGTGCGGTGATCGAGGCATCGGCAGGAATGCTGCGTTTGCTCTGGCTGGCGACAAACTTCAGTGCGCCGATGAAGCAAGCCGAGTAGCCGGCTGCGAACAGTTGCTCAGGGTTGGTGGCTTCACCACCGGTACCGCCCAGGGCTTTTGGGGTGGCCAGTTTCACGTCGAGAATCTTGTCGCTGGAAACAGCACGGCCATCACGGCCACCGGTGGAGGTTGCGACTGCGGTATAGAGAACGTTCATGATGTTTCCTCTTGCTGAATGGGCTGATCGAGTCTTAGTTTGGTATGCGCCAAATGTTTGTGCGCTAACCAGTTGAGATAAAGTTAACGCTCAAATACTTTGCGCGCAAGATAAATTTTTAAAAATTTTCTGCTTTATTGCTAAGAGATTGATAGAGAAGGAAATTTATTTCCTAACCTGCGAGATATCTCCCCGCCTCAGCCGGGGACGCGCAAGGCGTGAGGGGATCAGCCAAGCAACACAGGCTTTCGCAGAGAGGGAAAGTCAAAGGCGGGCGATGGCTACAGGGCGAAGCGAGCTGCGTCGACAAATCTGGAAACCGCATCGAATCCAGCTGGATATCTGCTTGTCGCAAAGACGGCCACCAAGGAGGATATGTTCAACCAGAAGCCGCGCTATCGGGCAACCGCGACTTGATTGCGCCCCAACGCCTTGGCCCGATACAGCGCCTGGTCAGCGTTATTCATCAGGCTATGCAGATCCTTGTGTCCCGCCTGCGTGGACGCCACGCCAAGGCTGGCCGTCACGCAGTTGACGGGCTCGATCATCAATCCGCCGATGGTCTGGATAAGCTCTTCGGCAATCTCGGTTGCGACCTCGATCGAGGTGTTGGGAAGCAGAATGGCAAATTCTTCTCCGCCTAACCGGCCGTGGATATCCGTGGCGCGAAAGGATGAATTGATGACCATGCCCATCTGCCGCAGAACCTGGTCGCCCACTTGATGGCCGTAGGTGTCGTTGATGTGCTTGAAATGATCCATGTCCAACATGACGGCACACAGTTCCAACCGATTGGTTCTGCACTCGTTATAGAGCTGCTGGGCATGTTCGAAGAAAGCGCGCCGGCTTTTGAGGCCGGTCAGTTCATCGGTTTGCGCGGCACGGGTTGAAATGCTGTTAGCCTGCTCCATTTCACGGGTGAGCCTGAAGGCGGTTTCCAGTGCCTGGGACATTTTGTGTGTTGCGCGGGCTACGAACGCCGCGAACACCAGGATGCAGAGCGCCATGCCGACTTGAAGCTGCGATGGTTGCAACAGCAGCCAGGCGGTGCAGGGCAACAGGACCAGGCCAATGGAGACGAGCGTCATATCGCGGTAGGCCGAGTAGCAGGACACCGCGCTGACGGACATCCCCACAGTAAAAAGCATGACCAATGCCTGGGACAGAAGATCGTCCGCCGGCATGACCGCCAGGGCACCTCCCCCCCAGATGCTGGCGGACAACACCAACGTGATCCAGTACTTGCGCTCCCAGCGTTGAGGTGTGCGCTTGCTTTCATCGCTGCGGACATAGGCAACGAACAACGCGATGCGTAAAAGCGTCGATCCCGTCAGTAAGGCTAGCCACACAAGGACGACGCTGTGTTCAAAGCGGTCCCAGCACAGCCAACACAACATGACGGCCGCGAGATAGCTACCAAATACCGCCGTGATCGATTGGCGAAACAGTTGCTGCAGTCGGTCGGTTCGCACCTGCTCGGCTATGAAAAAATCCTGATCATTCCGAGATCCTTGGCCATGCATGTGATCCACCTGATCGTGATGCAACTAAAGGAACGATTGTGGCACCCTGCCAGCAACGCTCACAACCCAGATTAAGCTTGGCCTTCGTGAAGCTTTGGAGAACGGCCCGGTTTGAGAAGAAAAGCGGCGTACACAGTCAGGCTGGAATCAATCCCGCCTCTTGATAGCTCTCTATCAAATCGTCGAACAGGTTGATGTCCATCCGGGTTCGCGCAATCAACTGGGCGCCCGCTACTGCGGTGTAGATGGCGAGGGCCCGACGTTCACATTTCTCGGTGCTGCCTGTGCTGGCATTCGCCAGCATCTGGGCGAGCCACATCACGTTGAGGTCCGCAAACGCCTTGACCTCACGCATGACTTCCTCGGGAAGGTCTTCGTACTCGGCCGCCATGAAGCTGGACAGACAGAGTCTGTTGCCATCCTGGAGAGACTTTCGAAAAATCGATGGATAAAGCTGCAGACACCGATTCGGGTCAGGGTTGGCCTCACGTATCGCTTCAAGCGCCCGCTGCGCTTCTTGCCAATAACGTTCGGCGACCGCAGCGCCCAGGGCCGCCTTGCTCGGAAAGTGGTAGTAGATGCTCGCATTCTTGATGCCCACTTCTTCAGCAATGCTTCGGAAATTGATACCGCTGTAACCATGCAGTTGGGCTGCGGATCTGGCCGCTGCCAAAATGGCTTCTCGAGCATTTTCGTTCACGTTGCCACCCTCGCTTCGAGACCAAATGGATCAGGGGCATGGATTCTACGCGTACGACTGGCTACCTGCCAATTGTCAGGTAGGGAGTTGACGATGAGAAAAAACCGATTCAGTCTTTACCTACCAACTGACAGGCAGGTATCGGCTCATGACCTTTCCACAGGAACGCAGCGACGCTGTTCCAACGACTTCCACACTGAAAATCTACGATTGGTTCAACGGACCCTACCCTGCCCGGGTGCGCATCGCGCTGGCGGAAAAGGGTTTGCTGTCGAACGTTGAATTCGTATCGGTCAATCTCTGGGCCGGTGAGCACAAGCAACCTGAATTCCTGGCCATCAATTACTCCGGCACGCTCCCCGTGCTTGAGCTTAGAGACGGGACTCGGATCGCTGAGTGCACGGCGATTACCCAATACCTGGATAGCCTGGACGGACACCCGACGCTGACGGGGCAAACGCCTGTTGAAAAAGGCATCATCCATATGATGACCAAGCGTGCCGAAATCGAGTTTCTCGATGCCGTCAGTGTGTACTTCCACCATGCCACGCCAGGACTCGGCCCAGATGTCGAGCTGTACCAGAACGTCGAGTGGGGCGCCCGGATGCGCGGTAAGGCGATCAGAGGCATGCGTTATTTCGACAGACTTCTCAACGACCAGCCCTTTGTGGCGGGCGAGAAGTTTTCGATGGCTGACATTGCGGTACTGGGCGGCATGATCTTCGCCTCACTGGTGCAGCTTCCGGTACCTGAAGAGTGCGTGGCGCTTCGAGCCTGGCATGCCAGGATGCAGGAGCGCCCCAGCGTCCAGGCATGGCGTGCCATGGTCGAGCGTGGCGCTGCGCAGCACCGATCATGACTTACTTGCGCCAGGCTGAAAGAAGGGGCAAGGGTGTGTTGGGGTCGTTGCTGGTGAATCGGATTGGGTAACGGATGAACCCACCAAAGAAAAACCCGGCGCTTTACGTCGGGTTTTCGTGGGATACGCCTGCAAGCCCGACGTTGTTTACGGGTTACTCGACTTGCGACAGCTTGGCATCGTCGCAACCGGCAGCACGGCATTCGCGCTCGATCGCTTTGAGTATGACGATGCGTGCCTCGGTCTTCTCGTTGGCACAGTCCAGGTAGAGCAGGCCATCGTTGGAACAGGCGTTGTCACGAATTTTGATCCACTGGATTTGAGCCGCTTTCACTGTCTTCTTTTGATCCGGGTTCAGGGCACTCATGGTCTTTTTGTATTGATCATTGATTTCCTGATCCGACTGAACCATTTTCAGCGATGCGCAATATGTTCTGTCATAGGCGTTTCTAGGGTTATCGCAACTCATCGCAGATGCCGATGCTGATGCCATTGCCAGCAATGCCCCAACCAACAAAGACTTGATCACACACTTCTCTCCCTGAATGCCCTCTACTCATTAGAGGTTGCGGCGAAGAATTTAGCATGGGGCTCGTAGAACTATGAAGCAGATCCTGTGACGAGGAGACAGGTCATTTATGGCGAGCAAAAAAAAACGGGCCTGCACTTCGATGCAGCCCCGTTTTTTCACCACCTGGTCAAATCAAAACGCCGGCAGAACCGCCCCTTTGTACTTCTCCAAGATGAAAGCCTTCACTTCCGGAGTGTGCAAGGCCGCCGCCAGCTTCTTCATCGCGTCGCTGTCCTTGTCTTCCTCGCGGGCCACCAGGATGTTCACATACGGCGAATCATTGCCTTCGATCACCAGGGCATCCTTGGAGGGATCGAGCTTGGCTTCCAGTGCATAGTTGGTGTTGATCAAGGCCAGGTCCACCTGGGTCAGCACACGAGGAATGGTCGCGGCTTCCAGTTCACGGAACTTCAGATCCTTGGTGTTCTCGGTGATGTCTTTGGTTGTCGACAGGATATTGGCAGGATCGCTCAGCTTGATCACCCCAGCCTTAGCCAGCAGCAACAACGCACGGCCGCCGTTGGTGGCGTCGTTCGGGATCACCACGTTGGCGCCGCCTGGCAGTTCTGTAAGTGCCTTGTACTTGCTGGAGTACGCGCCCAGAGGCTCCAGGTGCACACCGGCCACGCTCACCAGGTGGGTGCCCTTGGCTTTGTTGAATTCATCCAGGTACGGCTGGTGCTGGAAGAAGTTGGCGTCCAGGCGCTTTTCCGCAACCTGCACGTTCGGCTGGATGTAGTCGGTGAAGACCTTGACCTTGAGGTCTACGCCTTCCTTGGCCAATGCCGGTTTGACGAATTCGAGGATTTCCGCGTGCGGGACCGGTGTGGCCGCGACGGTCAGGGTGTCGGCGGCATGGGCGGAAAAAGCTGCAGCGGCAGCAAAGGCAACCAGTAGTTTCTTCATTCAGCTAACTCCTTGTGAGGCGCCCGCTCTCGGCGCCTGCCAGCGAATGGCTGGCTCATGGTTTATTGGCGCGAGGCCTTATTTTCTAGAGAAATGCACAACCAGCTTGTCACCCACGGTTTGCAGCACCTGGACCAGCACCAGCAGCAACACCACCGTGACCACCATCACATCGGTCTGGAAACGCTGGTAACCGAAACGGATCGCCAGGTCGCCCAGACCACCGGCTCCCACCACACCGGCCATGGCCGTGTAGGAAACCAGCGTAATCGCTGTCACCGTAATTGCCGCAAAAATGCCCGGACGGGCTTCCGGCAGCAAGGCGTTGACGATGATCTGCCGGGTCGTCGCGCCCATGGCCTGGGTCGCTTCGATGATGCCGCGATCGACTTCGCGCAGGGCGGTTTCCACCAACCGTGCGAAGAACGGCGTTGCCCCTACTACCAGTGGCGGGATCGCCCCGGCCACGCCCAGGGAGGTGCCGGTGATCAATACGGTGAACGGAATCATCACGATCAGCAGGATGATGAACGGCAGCGAGCGCAGGATGTTCACGATCAACGACAGCAGCGCATACACACCGCGGGCCTCGAGCAGTTGCCGGGGGCTGCACAGGAACAGCAGCACGCCCAGTGGCAGGCCGAGCAATACGGTGAACAGCAACGAGCCGAACAGCATCAACAGGGTGTCGCCGGTCGCCAGCCAGATTTCCAGCCAGTCGATATTTGCAAAAAAAGCAGTCAACAGTTCCATCAGCGCAGCACCTCCATGTGGACATCGGCCGCAGTGAAGCGGGCAAATGCCGCCTCCAGGTCACCGCCGGTGATGGCGAGGGTCAATTGTCCATAGGGGGTGTCTTTGATGCGGTCGATGCGGCCGGCCAGAATGCTGTAGTCCACGCCGGTTTCGCGGGCGACGGTGCCTAGCAATGGCGCGTAGGTCGCTTCGCCCTGGAACGTCAGACGCACGATGCGCCCCGGTACATGGGCGAAGTCGTCGCGCTGCTCGCTCTCGTCGATCTGCTCGTCTTCCTGGACGAAGCGCTTGGTAGTCGGATGCTTGGGGTGCAGGAAAACTTCGGCCACCGGCCCCTGCTCGACGATGACACCGGCGTCCATCACCGCGACTTCGTCGCAGACCCGGCGGATCACGTCCATTTCATGGGTGATCAGCACGATGGTCAGCTTCAGCTCGCGGTTGATTTCCGCCAGCAACTGCAGCACCGATGCCGTGGTTTGCGGATCCAACGCACTGGTCGCTTCGTCACACAGCAGGATCTTGGGCTTGGTGGCCAGGGCGCGGGCGATGCCGACGCGCTGCTTCTGGCCTCCAGACAACTGCGCCGGGTATTTCCTGGCGTGGTCGGACAGGCCCACCCGCGCCAGCAATTCGGCGACACGCTGGTCGATTTCGCTGCGGGACAATTCCCCGGCCAATGTCAGCGGCAAAGCCACATTGTCGGCCACGGTCTTGGATGCCAGCAGGTTGAAGTGCTGGAAAATCATCCCGACCTGTTGGCGGAACCGCCGCAGGCCGCTGGCGTCCAGGGCGGTGACTTCCTCGCCATCGACGATGATCTTGCCGCCGCTGGAGTCTTCCAGGCGATTGATCAGACGTAGCAGGGTACTTTTTCCCGCACCGGAGTGGCCGATCAGACCAAAGACCTGACCGTTCTCTATCGTCAGACTGGTCGGGTGCAGCGCGGGGATGTCCCTACCGGCGACGCGGTAGGTTTTATGGACGTTTTGAAACTCGATCACGTAGCGAACCTTGTGGGGCGCGTTGGAAAAGAATCAGCGGTTAGCCGGCCGCGCATTTTAGCCTGTCTGTATAGAGGGCATTAGCATTAATTTCACGGCGACGCTGCCTTTTGGCAATAAGGCGATGGAAGGTGGCCAGGTCGTGAGGGACCGTTGGCGCCGCATCCAGCCAGCGAATGATCCGAACTGACGGCCAAGAATATTTGGCAGGCTCCCGTCCCCCTGCGCTTTTCCAAATAATGAAAGTGTGTTGTTGAATATAACCACATAACCGGTTTCATTTTTGAGGCGCGCTTCCAATTGCACGGTAAATGCAATCTGGTAGTTTACGGACCGTCGCTGACAACGGCAGTAAAGTGCAACTAACAGGTTGCTGATGGATAACTATTAAAGGGAATTAAATGTGAAAGGCATAACGCTGTTTTTGCAGGATTGTTTGCGCTGAGCCTAACGGCCAGTGCAATGGCTGAAGGTTCTGTATTTTCTAACACGTTGATGACGTTCGGCCAACTTCCTGGCAAACATCCTGAGTCTTCTCAGTTCAAGGAAATGTCGATATCCAATCTGTCCAGGGAAGCGTTCAATGAACTGCTGGCCAATGACACTTTTTCGTCCATGGCTTATCTGGACATTGCTGCGACAGGGCAAGACGAATCAGCGATCGAGAAAGCCACGGACATCTTTCGCTCGGGCAGGCCGATATTGTTGAAAATGGGCAGGCAAACCCCTGAAGCCATGGAAAAAGTCGGCAGTATCTTTGGGATTTCCGGTGCGTTCGACTATGCCTTGTTCCATCGGGCGAACGGTTCCCAGATCAACGTCTACCGCCTGGAGGGCTATGAGGACGAGGCCATCCTGGATGCCGTGCGGCAGTTGATTACCCAGTTGCAGGTGCAGAGCAGGTCGTTGAAGGATGAAAGCGAGTTCATCGGGCTGCCAAAGTTGACTTACAACATCAACCTTCAGAGCCCGAGCCAGGAAATGACGTCCGTGGTGAATATCGATGTCATTCGCAGTGCGGAGCGTAGTCAGGACAAGAAATTCGTTTCCATAAAGACTTCACCGACCACTGTTCGCTCCATGAAAAACGGAATCACCATTGGCGGATTCGGGCCCGGTGGCACCGGAGAGAATCTATGGGGCGCCTACCTGCCCCATGCCTATCGGTTTACTCATCAGCTGAGCGCGCAACAGATTGTTCCGGTATTGGTCAACTCGGCACCCGCCAGTGATTCAAGAACCGAGTTCAAGTTCAGCGAAACTAAAACCAACGGGCTGGCCATCGGCGGAACATTGGGCAGCGAGTTTGGTGCGACGAAAGCGGAAAACATCACCTATGCCGCCAAGTCACCGTTCAATGTCAACTTCGGCCTCAACTATTCGCATTCCAAGTCGCTGAGTTATGACTTCAAGGATTACTCTCTGATCACTTCCCAGAATGGTTCGAAGCTGACCTGGAACGCGCCAATCGATCCCAAGCTCAAGGGCATCCTGGTGGATCGGTTTACCGCTGGCATGCCCATTCTGTCCGAAGAGCGCATGACGCCGATGATGCGCTCGGCGCCGTTGGAGTCCTACACATTGTGGGAATTGCCTGGCAACTACACAGGCCAGGCAACCGTCAGTATCGGCGGCGGTTACGACCTGAACCGTCGGGAATGGTGGTGGGACAGGACTCAGGTGCGATCTCGCCAGGTGACCGATCTCTACGAAGCCGCTGAACAGTACACGCTGGACTTGAACAGCCCGTTCCTGACTCGGGAGATGACCGTGCTGATTCGTTCTGCCGAGGGCGTTGGCAAGTGCATGGCCGAAGGGGCCGATGCTCATGTTTCCCTCCAATCATGCGCGGCCTCGAATGGCAGTCAGCTATGGGGCCTGGATTCCGAGAACCGTTACGTCAACAGGGCGTCGCGGCGATGCCTGAGTGTGCGCGAAACGGACGGCGCCCTGGTCACCCAGACCTGTGCCCTGGATAACCGCCAGCAATGGGAATGGCAGGCAGACCGTCTCCATTCGCTGTACAACCGTGACTGGCGCCTGTATTCCGAAAACAGCCGCCTGAAAGTCATTCCGGATGATTCCATGCACTTTCAGGACACGCCCAAGAACGTGTTCAACCCGTTGAACATTCCCTGGGCCAGCTATCCGCGAGCGCCGTCCTTGCACGATGTGATGCCTAACCACCTGGGCAATTCGCCGCAGATCAGCCCGGAATGGGTCGAGAGGTACCAAGGCGTGGACACCCGTCAGAGGTGGCGCATCGAAATCCTGCGGGATGGCATCTGATCCCTCCGCCCTCGCCCTGCCGCCCCATGCCCGGTATCGATCATGGGGCGGTTGGCGCCGTCCTTGAAAATCCGTGAGCGTTGCGATGGAACGGCTCGGACCCTCATCAGTCACTACATAAGCCATTGCAAAAGCCACTCCCAATGCCTGGATGCCACCGCCTGGCGCTAGCCCGTCTGGAGGCCTCTGTCTGGAAAGGACCGAAACGAGGAGTTATCTGATGAGTACCAACAAGCCACCGGTCAACAAGAGCCAACTGGCCGGGACCGACACCCTGGACCGCGGCAACACCAACGACAAGCTTGAAAGCCTGGAGCCGTTTCGTTCCGACGCTACCGAGCAGGCGCTGCGCACCAACCAGGGCGTGAAGATCGCCGACAACCAGAACACCCTCCGCGTCGGGGCCCGCGGGCCTTCGCTGCTGGAAGATTTCATCATGCGTGAAAAAATCACGCACTTTGACCATGAGCGTATCCCCGAGCGTATCGTCCACGCCCGCGGTACCGGTGCTCATGGCTATTTTCAGGCCTATGAGGCGCATTCAGCGCTGACCAAAGCGGGTTTCCTACAGGACCCGAGCAAGAAAACGCCGGTATTCGTGCGTTTTTCCACCGTCCAAGGGCCACGCGGCTCTGGCGACACGGTGCGGGACGTACGGGGCTTCGCGGTGAAGTTTTTCACCGAAGAAGGCAATTTCGACCTGGTGGGCAATAACATGCCGGTGTTCTTCATTCAGGATGCGGTGAAGTTTCCTGACTTCGTCCACGCGGTGAAGCCCGAGCCCCACAACGAGATCCCCACCGGCGGTTCGGCCCACGATACCTTCTGGGACTTCGTCTCCCTGGTGCCCGAATCGGCCCACATGGTGATCTGGGCGATGTCCGATCGGGCCATCCCCAAAAGCCTGCGCACCATGCAGGGTTTCGGCGTGCATACCTTCCGCATGATCAACGCCGAGGGCAGGAGCAGTTTCGTCAAGTTCCACTGGCACCCAACGGCCGGCACCTGTTCGCTGGTCTGGGACGAAGCGCAGAAACTGGCCGGGAAAGATACGGACTATCACCGTCGCGATCTCTGGGAGTCGATCGAGATGGGGGACTACCCAGAATGGGAACTTGGCGTACAGATTGTCGCCGAGGAAGACGAACACAAGTTCGACTTCGACCTGCTCGACCCAACCAAGATCATCCCGGAAGAACTGGTACCCGTTACGCCGCTGGGCAAGATGGTGCTCAATCGCAACCCGGACAATTTCTTTGCCGAGGTCGAGCAAGTCGCGTTTTGCCCGGGGCACATCGTGCCGGGTATCGATTTCAGCAACGATCCGCTGCTGCAAGGCCGACTCTTTTCCTACACCGATACGCAAATCAGCCGACTCGGCGGACCGAATTTTCATGAGTTGCCCATCAACCGCGCCATCACGCCGGTGCACAACGGCCAGCGTGATGGCATGCACCGCACCACCATCGACAAGGGGCGTACGTCCTACGAGCCCAATTCCATCGATGGCGGGTGGCCCAAGGAAACCCCTTCCGGCCCGCAGGACGGCGGTTTCGAGAGCTACCCGGAACGCATCGATGCCTGCAAGATCCGCCAGCGCAGCGATTCGTTCGGCGATCACTTCTCCCAGGCACGGCTGTTCTATCGCAGCATGAGCGCCCACGAGCAGGAGCACATCATTGCGGCCTACAGCTTCGAGCTGGGCAAGGTGGAGCGTGAGTTCATCAGGGCGCGGCAGGTCAACGAGATCCTTGCCAATATCGATCTGGAACTGGCCGCCCGGGTGGCGAAAAACCTCGGTCTGCCAGCACCGACCTGCGGCACCGTCGATGTACCTACCCCATCCCTGGAGAAATCCCCGGCCTTGAGCCAGGCGAACCTGCTCTCCGGCGACATCAAGACTCGCAAGGTTGCGGTATTGGTGGCCGACGGTGTCGATGGGGCAATCATCGATGCGCTCAAACAGGAGCTTGAGGCCAACGGCGCCCATGCGAAGATTCTTGGACCGACCAGCGCGCCGGTCACCACCCTCGATGGGAAAACCCTGGCGGTGGATGCTTCCATGGAGGGGATGCCATCGATCGCCTTCGACGCGGTGTTCGTCCCGGGCGGAGCGCAATCGATCAAGGCCCTGAGCAGCGACGGCGTGGCCTTGCATTACATACTGGAAGCCTACAAGCACCTGAAGGCCATCGCCCTTAACGGCGAAGCCCGGCAATTGCTGGTGTTGTTGAAGCTGGAGGCGGATGCGGGGTTGATCGCGGATGTGGATGCCGGCAAGTTCCAGGCGTTCTTCGATGCGATTGCCCAGCATCGGGTGTGGGCGCGGGAGCCCAAGGCCAAGGCGATTCCGGCCTAAGCGCAAGCCTGGAGGACGCTATCGCGAGCCGGTTCGATCCCACAGTAATGCCATTTTTCTGTGGAGGCGAGCTGGCTTGCGATGCTGCTAGGGGTTACGCGGAGTCAGCACCACCTGCGCCGGCACACTGCGCAGGATCTGCTTCTGCACCTTCAAATCGAAGTCCGGATCGAGTTTCCTGACCCGCTTGGTCAGCAATGTCGCCAACCACGGGTAATCGTCGGTGCGCGGTGCCTGGATGCTGACCTCGCAATTGAAATTAACAGTATCGGCGGCAATGGCATCCAATTGCCGACGCATCTGCTGCATATCCCCGAGGTTAAGCGTCACCGTCGTGTTTGCGGCGCTGAGATCCAGCACCTTGGCCACCGGTTTGGCTTCGGCGGCCTTGAGGTCGGCCTCGGCTTTTTCCAGCTCGGCCTTGCGGGCCTCGGCGATCGCGCTGTTGACCTCACCGGTCAGGGCTGGCGCCTTGGGCATCAGCGCACGGGCACGGCTCAGGGCAGTGGCGGCGGCGTTTACGTCACCTTTTTGCAGATCGATCTGGCTGCGGCGCAGGTAGGCCTCGGCCAGTTGCCGTTGATAGGGTTCCAGCGCCGGATCCGCGGGGGTACCGGCCTGCAAGGCAGCCAATTGGTCTTCAGCGGTGGCCAGTTCGTTACTGGCCAGGCTTTGTTCCAGCTGCGCGATGGCCGGACCCGGTGTATCGGGGGCCTGGGTCACCGGCGGCGAACTCTTGCATGCGCCCAGCAACAATGAAAATGCGACAAGGAGCAGATAACGGGAGGCGAACGGCTTCATTCCTGCGACTCTCTATTTGCGCAAAAAGCGAGCAAGTCTACACCCCTCGGCGGGGCAGGACAAAACTCAGCAGAAACAACGCGGCGGCGCTGACCACGATCGACGGGCCGGCCGGGGTGTCCTTGAACCACGACAGCGCCAGCCCGCCACACACCGCGAGCATGCCCAGCAGGCTGGCGCCCAGGGCCATTTGCTCCGGAGAGCGGGCGTGACGTTGGGCCGCGGCTGCCGGGATGATCAGTAGCGAGGTGATCAGCAGCACACCGACGATCTTCATCGCCACGGCGATCACCACCGCGATCAGCAGCATCAACGCCAGCCGCAGGCCCACCACGGGCAGGCCTTCGACCCGCGCCAGTTCCTCGTGCACAGTGACGGCCAGCAATGGACGCCAAAGTGCAACCAGCAACAACAGGACCGCGGCGCTGCCGCCCAGGATCCACGACAGGTCCATCGGGCTGATCGCCAGCAGGTCGCCGAACAGGTAGGCCATCAGGTCGACTCGCACGTCGTGCATGAAGCTCAGCACCACCAGTCCGAGGGACAGGGTACTGGGTGCGAGGATCCCCAGCAGCGTATCGGACGCCAGTGGCTGGCGCTGTTGCAAGGTCACCAGCACCACCGCCAGCAGCAGGCAGCCGACGGTCACCGCCACCGTGGGGCTGATATCCAGCAGAAACCCCAGGGCCACGCCGAGCAACGCCGCGTGGGACAGGGTATCACCAAAATAGGCCATGCGGCGCCAGACCACGAACGAGCCCAGGGGACCGGCCACCAGCGCGAGGGCCAGGCCTGCGAGCAGGGCATACAACAGAAAATCAGCCATGCTTGCAGCCGTCTCCATGCACATGGGTAGAAGCGGAAGGATCCACGACCACCGAACCGTGCAGGTCGTGGGCGTGATCGTGATGGTGGTGGTAGATCGCCAGGCTGGGGGCGTTCTTGCCGAACAATTCGACGAACGCCGGGTCGCCGCTGACTTGCTCCGGATGCCCGGAACAGCAGACGTGACGATTGAGGCAGACCACCTGATCGGTGGTGCTCATGACCAGGTGAAGGTCATGGGACACCATCAGTACGCCGCAGCCATGACGGTTGCGCAGACGAGTGATCAGGCTGTACAGCTCGGCCTGGCCGGCCACATCGACGCCCTGCACCGGCTCGTCGAGTACGAGAAGCTCCGGTTCGCGCAGCAGGGCCCGGGCCAACAGCACACGCTGCATTTCACCACCGGAAATGCTCTGCACCGGGCTGTCGATGACCTGTTCGGCGCCCACTTCATTGAGTGCCGCCAAGGCCCGCCCGCGATCCACGCCGGGCACCAGGCGCAGGAAGCGCAACACCGACAGCGGCAAGGTCGGGTCGACATGCAGCTTCTGCGGCATATAGCCGACCCGCAGCTTGGGCTTGCGCCAGACACTGCCGCTGTCCGGCTTGAGCAACCCCAGCACGGCGCGCACCAGGGTGGTCTTGCCGGCGCCGTTGGGGCCGATCAGGGTGACGATCTGTCCTGGTTCGACGCTCAGATGGATATTGTCCAGCACGCTCTGCCCGGCGAACGTCACGGCCACCTGCTCGAGGCGGATCAACGCGTTGCTCATCAGGCCTCCCGGCAACCGGAGCAGAGGCCGACCACTTCGACGGTCTGGCCATCGACCTGGAAGCCGACTTCCTCGGCGCTGGCCACGATGGCATCGCTGATGGACTTCTGCTCCAGCTCGATGGCGGTGTGACATTCGCGGCAGATCAGGAACTGGCCTTGGTGGGCGTGCTCCGGATGGTTGCAACCGATAAAGGCATTCAAGGAGGAGATGCGATGCACCAGGCCGTTTTCCAAGAGGAAATCCAGGGCTCGGTAAACCGTGGGTGGCGCGGCGCGACGGCCGTCCTGCTCGCTGAGTACCGCCAGGATGTCATAGGCACCCAGCGGCTTGTGGCTTTGCCAGACCAGTTCCAGCACGCGCCGACGCAAGGCGGTCAGGCGCAACCCTTGGCGTGCGCAGATGGCGTCGGCCTCGGACAGCGCGCTGTGCACGCAATGAGAGTGATCGTGGGGGCGACTGGCGAGGGGTGTAATAGGCATGGGCAGCGACGAGTTTAGTGAGAGACGTTATTATGTTACCCGTTCTCGCCTCATTGAGTGGTCATCGTGTCCCGACTTTTTTCGATCTTTGTCGCTTTTGTCGCAAGTTTTCTGCTGATCGGTCCAGCCCAGGCCGAAGTGAAAGTCCTTGCCAGCATCAAGCCGCTGCAGCTGATTGCCGCCGCGGTGCAGGACGGCGTGGCCGTCCCGGAGGTGCTGCTGCCGCCCGGTGCATCGCCCCACCACTACGCCTTGCGCCCATCCGACGTACGGAAAGTGCAATCAGTAGACCTGCTCTACTGGATCGGCCCGGACATGGAAGGTTTCCTGCCCCGTGTGCTGAACGGTCGCACGCTGCCCTCCGTGGCGGTGCAGGAACTGCCGGGCCTCAAGCTTCGGCACTTCGGCGAAGACAGCCATTCCCACGCCGAAGGCGATCATGACGACGAGCACGACCACGACCATCGCCCCGGCACGATCGATGCTCACTTGTGGCTTTCGCCGACCAATGCGCGGGTGATCGCCGCCAGGATGGCGGCGGACCTGAGCAGTGCCGATCCTGCCAATGCCGCCCGCTACCAGAGCAATCTCAAGGGATTCAACCAGCGTCTCGACGCCTTGGACGCCCGCCTGAAGTCGCGTCTGGCCGGTATCGCGGACAAGCCATATTTCGTCTTCCACGAAGCGTTCGACTATTTCGAGGACACTTACGGCCTCAAGCACGCCGGAGTCTTCGCCGTGGCCGCCGAGGTGCAGCCGGGGGCCCAGCATGTGGCGGCGATGCGCACGCGATTGCAGGCCGTGGGCAAGACCTGCGTGTTCAGCGAACCGCCTTTGCGCCCGCGCCTGGCTGAAACCCTGGTGGCAGGCTTGCCGGTGAAGTTGGCAGAACTGGACGCACTTGGCGGTTATACCCCGGCGACGGCACAGGGATACGAGCAACTGCTGGAGAAATTGGGGAATGATCTGGCGGGGTGCCTGGAGTCGCTATAACGTCTTCGATGCACAAACCTGTGACGAGGGGGGTTTATCCCCGTTGGGCTGCGAAGCAGCCCATGCTTTCGATCTGAGGGACCGTGGCGGAAGATATTTCTTGGGGGCCGCTGCGCGCCCCAACGTGGATAAATCCCCTCGCCACAAGAGAAACCAGTTCGGCCTGCCTGCTGCTACAGGGCGAAGGGCAGCAACGTGCTGACCTTCTGCCGCTGCGCCAGGCGCTGCTGGAATTCCATCGGGTCGTGAATCAACACATCCTGCCCGGCAAACGATTCGGCGGCGATCAGTCGCGACAGCCAGAACCGCACGCACGCCACGCGCAGCATGGTCGGCCATAGCTGCGCCTCGGCGGCGGTGAAGGGCCGCAGAGCCGCGTAGGCCCCCAGTAGCGCACGCGCCCGAGGGCCATCGAGCACGCCGTCGTCATCCGAGCACCAGTCATTCAAGGCAATGGCAACGTCATACAACATCGGCCCGGAGCAGGCGTTGTAGAAGTCGATCAGGCCAGTCAGGTGGGTGCCTTCGAACATTGCGTTGTCGCGGAACAGGTCCGCGTGGATGTTGGCCCTCGGCAATGCCAGGATGCCTGTTTTCTGCGCTGAAATTTCCGCCAGTGCTGCCTCAAGCAACCGACGCGGCTGCGCATCGAGATGTGACAGCAGTTTCGTGCCCTCTTCCTGCATCCAGTCCAGGCCACGATCGGTCTTGCGCTTGATCATGTTGTCCTTCGTGGCCACGTGCAGGTGCGCCAGCAGCTCGCCGACCTGGGCACAGTGCTGTGCGTTGGCCTGCTTGATGTGCTTGCCTGCCAGGCGGGGCTGCAGCAGCGCCGGCTTGCCGGCCAGCTCGCGCAGGGCGATGCCGTCGCTGGTGCGCAAGGCGTAGGGCACGGGCAGGTCGGCTTCGTGCAAAACGTCCAGCAGTTCGATGAAGAACGGCATCTCCTGCACCGGACCGCGCTCGACCAGGGTCAGGACGAATTCGCCCTGCTCCAGGCTGATGAAGAAATTGGTGTTTTCGCTGCCGGCGGCGATCCCCTGGAAATCAAGCAGGCGGCCGAGCCCATAAGGGGCGAGAAAGGTTTCCAGCTCGGGCCGAGCCAGGGGCGTGAACACAGACATGGTTAAAAACTGCCAGTACGGGCGCCCTTCAGTGGGCGCCGGTTGTTGAAGTCGGGAGCGGCATCACCACTCGAAGATTTTCCACGACGGAATCAGCATATCCGGCTGATCCGAGCGGATGAAGTTTGCATCACTGCCATCGGCACGCACCAGGAAATAAGGCTTGCCGTTCTTGGGCGTGACCTTGATCGCGTACAGAAAGCCGTTTTGCCGATACTCCTGGATCGTCTTGTCGCCTTCCGTGCGAATGGTCACGTCCGGGTCCGCCGAAGGTGCTTCGTCCGCCGCCATGATGGCCAGCGGTGTCATTGCAAACAAGCCAGCCAGTAACAGGCGATTTAGTGTACGCATGATAACCTTGTCCCTTTGTCGTCAACGGTCCCGCTATTCTAGCCCCGGACCCGCCGAAAAGGTTGATCCTGCTCATGAGCCAAGCCCCCCTCGTCCTGGTGGACGGTTCTTCTTATCTGTACCGCGCCTTTCATGCGCTGCCACCGCTGACCACGTCCAAAGGCCTGCCGACTGGTGCGGTCAAGGGCGTGTTGAACATGCTCAAGAGCCTGCGCAAGCAGTATCCGGACAGCCCGTTCGCCGTGGTGTTCGACGCCAAGGGTGGGACTTTTCGCGATGCGCTGTACGCCGAATACAAGGCTAACCGCCCGAGCATGCCCGACGACATGCGCGTGCAGATCGAGCCGCTGCATGCCAGCGTCAAGGCCCTGGGTTTCCCGCTGCTGTGCGTGGACAACGTCGAGGCCGATGACGTAATCGGTACCCTGGCCCGCAGCAGCGCCGCGGCCGATCGCCCGGTGGTGATCTCCACTGGCGACAAGGACATGGCGCAGTTGGTCGACGGGCACATTACCTTGGTCAATACCATGACCGGTAGCTCGCTGGACGTGGCTGGCGTGAAGGAGAAATTTGGTGTCGCTCCGGAGCAGATCATCGATTACCTGGCGTTGATGGGCGATTCCTCCGACAACATCCCCGGCGTGCCGGGTATCGGTCCGAAGACCGCGGCCGGCTTGCTGGTGGGCGTCAACGGCGGCCTCACCGAGCTGTATGCGCAACTGGATATCGTGCCCACGCTGCCGATACGAGGCGCCAAGACCCTGCCGGCCAAGCTCGAAGAGCACAAGGAAATGGCGTTTCTTTCCTACGAACTGGCCACCATCAAGACCGATGTCCCGCTGGATATCGGCCTCGACGACCTGCAGATGGGCGCACCGGATCACGAGAAGCTGGCTGAGCTGTATACGCTGCTGGAGTTCAAGAGCTGGTTCGAGGAAAACCAGCGTGACGCCAAGCGCGCCGGCCAGGAGATCGTCGAAATCGCTGACGAACAGCCCGCTGGCGCCGAAGCGAAGTACGAGGTCATTCTCGACCAGGCGCGTTTCGATGCCTGGCTGGCCAAGCTCGAACAGGCGCCGCTGTTCGCTTTCGTCACGCAAACCAATGGCGGCGACGCCCAGCAGGCGCAACTGGTGGGGCTGTCGTTTTCCGTCGCAGCCTTCGAAGCCGCCTACATCCCGCTGACCCACTCCTACATGGGCGTGCCCGAGCAACTGGACCGCGACACAGTGCTCAAGGCTCTCAAGCCGCTGTTGGAAAACCCGGACAAACCCAAGGTCGGCCAGCACGCCAAGTTCGAGACCAACATCCTGGCCAACTGTGCAATCGGTGGAGATCAGGGCAACGGCATCATGGTGCAGGGCATCGCGTTCGACACCATGCTCGAATCCTATGTGCTGGATTCCACGGCGACCCGTCACGATATGGACAGCCTGGCGCTCAAGTACCTGGGGCAGAGCAAGACCGATCTCCAGGACATTGCCGGCAAAGGGGTCAAGCAGCTGAGCTTCGACCAGATCGCCCTGGAACTGGCCGGTCCCTACGCGGCCGAAGACGCGGACGTGACGTTCCGCCTGCATCAGGCCTTGCAGGAAAGACTGGTGGCGATCCCGAGCCTGAACAAGGTGCTCACTGAAATTGAAATGCCGCTGATGCCGGTCCTGGCGCGTATCGAACGTCAGGGGGCGCTGGTCGACGCCAACCTGCTGGGGGTGCAAAGCGTCGAACTGGGCGAGAAGCTGGTGGCCCTTGAGCGTGAGGCCTTTGCCATCGCTGGCGAGGAATTCAACCTGGGCTCGCCCAAGCAACTGGGCGTGATCCTGTACGAAAAACTCGGCTTGCCGGTGCTCAGCAAGACCGCCAAGGGCCAGGCGTCCACCGCCGAAGCGGTGCTGGCCGAGCTGGCGGAGCAGGATTATCCACTGCCCAAGGTGCTGATGCAGTACCGCTCCCTCAGCAAGCTAAAGAGCACCTACACCGATCGCCTGCCGGAGCAGATCAACAGTCGCACAGGCCGGGTCCATACCAATTATCAGCAGGCCGTCGCCGCGACCGGTCGTCTGTCGTCCATCGATCCGAACCTGCAGAACATCCCGATTCGCACGGCCGAAGGCCGACGCATCCGCCAGGCGTTCGTCGCGCCGAAAGGCTACAAGCTGCTGGCGGCGGACTATTCGCAAATCGAACTGCGGATCATGGCGCACCTGGCCAAGGACGAAGGGTTGCTTCACGCGTTTCGTAATGATCTGGACGTGCACCGGGCCACGGCCGCCGAGGTGTTCGGCGTCGACTTGGACGCGGTTACCCATGACCAGCGCCGTAGCGCCAAGGCGATCAACTTCGGCTTGATCTACGGCATGAGCGCGTTTGGCCTGGCCAAGCAGATCGGCGTCGATCGCAAGCAATCCCAGGCCTACATCGATCGTTATTTCGCCCGCTACCCAGGCGTACTGGCCTACATGGAGCGCACCCGCACCCAGGCCGCCGAGCAAGGCTTCGTCGAAACCATCTTCGGCCGCCGGCTGTACCTGCCGGACATCAACGCGAAGAACCCCGCGCTGCGCAAGGGCGCCGAGCGCACGGCGATCAACGCGCCGATGCAAGGCACGGCGGCCGATATCATCAAGAAAGCGATGGTGGCCGTGGATCGCTGGCTGACTGCCTCGGGGCTGGATGCCAAGGTCATCCTGCAGGTTCACGACGAACTGGTACTGGAGGTGCGCGAGGATCTGGTGGATCAAGTGCGCGAGGACATCCGCCGGCACATGAGTGCCGCCGCCACACTGGACGTACCGCTGCTGGTGGAAGTGGGCGTGGGGAACAACTGGGACGAGGCGCACTGAGCCCGGCAATCAACCCCGTGGCGAGGAGATTGATCTCCATTGGGCGCAGCGGCCCAAAATCAGTGTTCCGCCACCGCCGGGCATGTCCCGCAGGCACCTGGGCTGCTCTGCAGCCCAACGGGATAAATCCCCTCGCCACGGGAGAATCCGGGTTAGTTCGGAAAATTCCTAAGGTTATTTCCAAAAATAATCTGAACTAAACCCGTGAATTGCTACTCAGAGATTCTGAATGGCTGGTGAAGCCCTTCAATGCTCCTATGTTGTGTTAAGTGTTGGCAGATATCTGGACCCCGCCCTAGCGGTCCGGAACTTGGACCCCGAACTTCCCCCTCCCCATACGAAGTCCGGGGTTTTTTTTGCCTGCGATTCGGCTATTCGGCCGTTTCGCTGCCCTTGTCCGCCAGTTCCATCCAGTTGGCCAGAACGCCGTAGGCTTCTTCCAGGCCCATGCGCTTGGGCGCCGAGAACAATTGGATCGTGATCGCCTCGCCCCAGCCCTTGCGGATCTGCGACTGCACCTTGAGCAAGGTGTTCTTTGCCGCGCCGTAGGTGAGTTTGTCGGCCTTGGTCAGCAGGATGTGCATCGGCATGCCGCTGGCAACAGCCCAATCGAGCATCAGGGTATCGAAGTCAGTCATCGGATGGCGGATATCCATCATCAGAATCAGGCCTTTGAGGCTCTCGCGGCTGCCCAGGTAGGCTTCCAGGTGGCGCTGCCAATGCTGCTTGAGGGGAATCGGTACTTTGGCATAGCCGTAGCCAGGCAGGTCGACCAAACGGCGTTCATCGTCTAGCTTGAAGAAGTTCAATAGCTGCGTGCGACCCGGCGTCTTGGAGGTTCGCGCCAGGCTGGCATGGGTCAGGGTGTTCAGCGCGCTGGATTTGCCAGCGTTGGAACGCCCGGCAAAAGCCACCTCGTAGCCTTCGTCGTCAGGGCATTGATCGACTTTGGCGGCGCTGAGCATGAAGGTGGACTGTTGGCACAGGCCAAGGATGGGGTTCTTCAGTTGCATGGGATTTCCGATGTGAGCGGCGTCGGGAATGGACGCGGCAAGCTGTGTCGTTTCCGTTTCAGTGACGCCAGTATATAATGCCGCAGATTTTGTGTGCGCTTTGTCCCAGCGTAGGATGAGGCTCACGAGAGCGATAGACCGAAGTTGCGCATCAGAACGCAGCTCGCTCTCAACCCTGAAAAGGTCGTTTTATGACGAAATGGCTGCTAGCTGCCGGTGTCCTGATACCGCTTTACAGCGCTCAGGCTACACAGGATCCGGAAGCTGTGTACAACCGTGTTTGTGGTGCCTGTCATTCCGGCCAACTCCCCATGGCACCCCGCAAGGGTGATCAGGAAGCTTGGACGCCGAGGTTGGCGAAAGGTATGGAGACGCTGGTGCAACACGTGACCCAGGGTTTCAAGGCGATGCCGCCGCGTGGTTTGTGCATGGACTGCAGTGCCGAGGATTACCGAGCCATCATCCAGTGGATGAGCGAGTGAACCCGGTCCATAACTCTTCAACCCTTAGCCGTAGTTGGATTAGCTGATGAACAAACTGATCGTGAGTCTGCTGTTGACCTTGGGGATATCCGGTATAGCCCATGCCGCTGGCGATGCCGCCGCCGGCCAGGCGAAAGCCGCCGTATGCGGAGCCTGCCATGGCCCGGATGGCAACAGCATGGCGCCTAACTTTCCGAAACTGGCGGGCCAGGGCGAGCGTTACCTGACCAAGCAGTTGAAGGACATCAAGGACGGCAAGCGTGTCGTGCTGGAAATGACCGGCCTGCTGAACAACCTGAGCGATCAGGACCTGGCGGACATCGCGGCTTATTTCGCCAGCCAGAAAGGTAGCGTGGGTGCTGCCGATCCAAAGCTCGTGGCACGGGGTGAAGCGCTGTTCCGTGGTGGCAACCTGAGCAAAGGTCTGCCAGCCTGCACTGGCTGCCACTCCCCTGACGGCAAGGGCAACGCCGCTGCTGGCTTCCCGCACCTGGGCGGCCAGCATGCCCAGTACGTGACCAAGCAATTGACCGATTTCCGAAAGGAAGAAGGCGGCCGCGCCAACGACGGCGATGCGATGACCATGCGCACCATCGCCCGCAAACTGAGCGACGAAGACATCGCGGCAGTAGCCAGCTACATCCAGGGCCTGCACTGAGTGCATTGTCCTGCGTTGCGAGGGCGCCTGGCCCTTGCAACGTTAACGCTCGATTAATCTGTCGATGCAAACATCAAAAGGGTGGCTTTGGCCGCCCTTTTTTGTGGCCGCTGCCGTTACACTACGAACTTGAACCCGCCACGGCCTGTCTGAAAAACACGCCTCGCGAGGCCACTTATTGTCCAGGAGTAAAGCATGCGTAATCTGATCATCAGCGCCGCGCTCGTCGTCGCCAGCCTGTTCGGCATGACTGCCCAAGCGGCTGAAAAGCCAGCCGCACCTTATGTCGAACTGGCCAACCCCGTTCCGGTGGCGGCGCCTGGCAAGATCGAAGTGGTGGAGCTGTTCTGGTATGGCTGCCCGCATTGCTACGCTTTCGAACCGGTGATCAACCCATGGGTCGAGAAACTGCCGTCTGACGTCAACTTCGTGCGTATCCCTGCCATGTTCGGCGGCCCCTGGGATGCCCACGGCCAGATGTTCCTGACCCTGGAATCCATGGGCGTCGAGCACAAGGTTCACGCCGCAGTGTTCAATGCGATCCAGAATGAAAAAAAGCGCCTGACCAATCCTGAGGAAATGGCCGAGTTCCTTGCCACACAAGGCGTCGACAAGGACAAGTTCCTGGCGACCTTCAATTCATTCGCCATCAAGGGTCAGATCGTCAAGGCCAAGGATCTGGCGAAGAAGTACGAGATCACCGGCGTACCGACCATGATCGTCAACGGCAAGTACCGCTTTGATATCGGCTCCGCTGGCGGTGCCGAACAAGCACTGCAACTGGCCGACCAACTGATCGCCAAAGAGCGAGCGGCCACCAAGGCTGCCGCCAACTAAGCGCGGCCCCACCCCCATGGCCCGCTGGAGCACCGAACGCATCGTTGGCCTGCATGAGCCGCGGGTCAACGAGCATCACATCGCGTCTACGGGCCTGCCCGCTGACAATCGTCTGCGGCTGCTCAGCTTCAATATCCAGGTGGGCATCAGCACCGAGCGCTACCGGCACTACCTGACCCGGGGCTGGCAGCATTTGCTGCCTCACACCGGACGGGCCGACAACCTGCAGAAGATCGGTGAGCTGCTCAAGGATTTCGACCTGGTGGCCCTGCAGGAGGCCGACGGCGGTAGCCTGCGCTCCGGCTACGTCAATCAGGTCGAACACCTCGCTCAACTGGGCGCTTTTCCTTATTGGTACCAGCAACTCAATCGCAATCTCGGTCGTCTCGGCCAACACAGCAACGGTGTGTTGAGTCGCCTGCGGCCCTGGGCCATCGAAGATCATCCGCTACCGGGGCCCAAGGGGCGCGGGGCGATCCTGGCGCGTTTCGGTGAAGGTCCGGAGGCGCTGGTGGTGGTGATGATGCACCTGGCCCTCGGGGCTCGGACCCGAACGATGCAATTGGCCTACATTCGTGAGTTGATCAGTGGCTACAAGCATCAGGTACTGATGGGCGACATGAATACCCATGCCAATGACCTGCTGCAGACCTCCCCCCTGCGCGACCTTGGCCTCCTCGCCCCGCAACTGGAAGCCACGTTCCCCAGTTGGCGCCCTCAGCGCTGCCTGGACCATATCCTGCTGAGCCCCACGTTGGCCCTCGAACGGTTCGAAGTGTTGGCTCAACCCATTTCCGATCACCTGCCGGTCGCGGTTGAAATTCGTCTGCCGGGTTCGCTCACGGCCGATGCCTTCCCTGCGCTGAGTCCTGCCCCTTGCGGATCCGATGAATGAGCGACGACGCCGAACGCTGGAGAGAGAAGTACCTCAGGAGCATCGAACAGCAGGAGAAGCTCGAACGACGCTGGAATGCCCGGCTCGACCTCTTGCGTCGTGGCCTGGTGCGCAGCACCCTGGCCGCTGAGGGCACGGACAGGGCTGTCGATCAATGCATGAAAGAAATGCGCGAAGTGGTACGCACCGATGAGATGGATGCTGCCCTTGCCGCTCTGTTGCCGCGCCTGGAAAAGGCTGTGCTGGAATCCGAGCAGCGCCGCGAGACCCGGATCGAACAGATGAGCACGGCCCTGACGGCCCTGGTCGCTCAGCTGCAGAGCCTGCCGTTGCCGAAGGAAGTCAGTCGGCCGCTGAAGAAGTTTTCCAAACACCTGGAGGCACGAGTCGGCCAGGCTCGGGAGATTCCGCTGCTGCTCAGTGAACTGAGTGGTTTGCAGGGCAAGGCCTTGAGCGTGCTGGAGACTCCCGCTGAAGCTCATCGTCCTGGGCTGTTGCAGCGGTTGTTTGGTGGCCACGGCCAGGAAGACGCCCCACCCCAGGTCCATGAGCCTGCCACGAGCGCCGCCGAACCCGCCTCCGAGGCTGCGCCAGCGACGCTGGTGTCGCCGCCCGTGGAGCCCGTGCCCGTCCCTCTGGCGGCGCAGCCGGTACGGCCCGTCGACGAAACCGTGGAACCGGCCGCTTTCATCCCGCCGATGCCTGAGTCCACTCCGGTCCCTGTAGCCGACGTTTCGCATCCGATGACCGAGCTGGTCGCGCCGGCTCCGGTCCAGACGCAAGATCCGGTGCCCGCCCGGGCGTCGTCGAACCCCTATGAGCTGGTCTGCGAGGTGCCTCTGGAAGCCGGGCAGCAGCCATCAGCCGCGGGACCCGATGAGCCGGAAATCGTCGAGTCGTTGCCCGTCGATCCGGAAGATTCCCACTATGCCTTGCCCGATTCGCCGGAGCCTTCCTACAGCTCAGTGGCCAAGCATATCGAAGACACACTGTTGGGCCTGCTGGGTGACCTGACCCTGCCCGAACGTCATCGCCCGCAGGCCGAGGCGATGGGAGAGCGGCTGCGAAATGGCCTGAACTGGTATGAGTTGCTACCGATCCTCGATGATTTCGCCACGCTCATGCTGGCCATCACCGACAGCGGGCAGCATGAATTCGAAGCCTATCTGCAGCGCCTCAATGATCGATTGGAATCATTCCAGAGCAGCCTGCGAGCCGCCAGTGAAGGCCATGCCGACAATCTTTGCGCTTCCAGGGAAATGGACACCCAGATTCGCGAGCAGGTCGATGGCTTGCAAAGCAGCATGCAGGAAGCCGATGACCTGGAGGGCCTCAAGCAAGTGCTGGAGAACCATCTCGAAGGCTTGCTCGGTACGATGGACCAGCACCGCATGCAACGGGACCAGCGCGAGCAGGAGGTTTCCGAGCGCCTCAAGAGCCTGGCCGAGCGGGTCGCGATCATGGAGCAGGAAGCCCAGGTCGTCCGCGAGAATCTTGAAGAGCAGCGGCAAAAGGCCCTGATCGACCCCCTCACCGGGCTGCCCAATCGCGCCGCGTGGAGCGAACGTCTCGAGCATGAAGTCGCCAAATGGCAACGGCAAGGCAACAGCCTGCTGCTGGCCATGCTCGATCTCGATCACTTCAAGCGCATCAATGACAACTATGGCCATCTGGCGGGCGACAGGGTGTTGAAAATCATCGCTACGGTGTTGCGTAAACGCCTGCGTGGCAGCGACTTCATTGCCCGTTTCGGCGGCGAAGAGTTCGTCCTGATGGTGCCGGACACACCGTTGGCGGCTGGCGCGAAGCTGGCCGAGAAACTGCGGGCCGCCATCGAAGCCTGCCCGTTCCATTTCAAGGGCGAGCCGGTCACGATTACGGTCTCCATGGGCCTGACCGCATTCAGGACGGGAGAAAGCAGTGATCAGGTGCTCAAAAGAGCCGATCAGGCGCTTTACCGAGCAAAAACTGCCGGGCGTAACCGGGTGGAGCTGGGCTGAGTCAATTGTTCCAATTTGTTTAATATCCGGAGGCGGATCGGATCATCACCAGGCGATACGTTACACTGTTGCATTATTTTCCACCCGTAAACGCCCCGTGCCATGAAATTCTTCCCTCTTATTGCTTTTCTGCTGGCCCTGGTCGGTTGCACCAGCGGCCCGAGGCTGGATACCAGCCATCCTTCGGCCAATCAGGACAACCGGGTGCAGTTCGTGGTGGTCCACTACACCTCGGCTTCCCTGGAGCGCTCCCTGGCTCTGTTGACCCATGGCGAGGTCAGTGCCCATTACCTGATCGGCGACGACAGGAACGCGACCATCTACAAACTGGTGGATGAAAGCCGGCGCGCCTGGCATGCCGGGGAAAGCGAATGGCAGGGGCGGACCTGGCTCAATTCCAGCTCAATCGGCATCGAGATCGTCAATCCGGGTTTCGTCGACACACCCACTGGCCGCCTCTGGTACCCCTACAGCGAAGCCCAGGTGCAATCCTTGATCGTTCTGCTGAAGGACATCACCCGACGCAACGCGATCAACCCGAGCAACATCATCGGCCACAGTGACATCGCCCCCCTGCGCAAGCTCGATCCCGGGCCGCTGTTTCCCTGGAAGCGCCTGGCCCAGGCAGGCTTGGGAGTATGGCCGGATGAACGGGCCGTGGCGCGCCAGCAGGTGCTTTTCGCGGCCCAGCTGCCCAGTGCCAGTTGGTTCCAGGCCGAGCTGGCTCGGCTCGGCTACCCAACGCCCCAGACCGGTGAATGGGACGTGGCCACCCGCCATGTATTGGCGGCGTTCCAGATGCGGTATCGACCAGTCCGGTTCGACGGCACGCCGGATGCGCAAAGCGCGGCGATTTTGCAGGTGCTCAACCAGACAAAATAATGACGCTGGTCTGCCGATAACACCCAAAGTCAAATCAGAAGCTATAACTCATTGGTAACTTTCGGATTACCCATGATGACGGCTACCCGCGAAGCCCTGCAGAGCTGGCTCCATCGCCCTCTTTTTCTGGCGATGGTGGCGGCTGCCCTGAGTACGGCCCTGCTATTGGCCGCAAGCCTGTTTGTGGTGGTACAGCAGGTCAAGCAGCGTGAAAGTGACCAGATGAATGCTCAAGGTGAGCGCTTCCTGCAGCGACTGGAACAGCTGTTCGGCCAGTTGCGCGAAGGCCTCGACGATCTGCAGACGCAGCCCTTGCGTGGTTGCGATGATGACATGATCGCGACGCTGCAGCAGGTCAGCTTCAACTACCGCTTCGTCTATGAGGCGGCTTATATCGACAGTCGCGGCGTCTGCTCCAATCGCCCGCGTCAAACCGGCCTGTCCGTGACTCGCCCGCCTGATATCTGGGGACCCACCTACAGTTACTGGCTCAACACCACCACCGAACCCGACGAGAACCGCGCTGCGTTGATGCTTGGTCGTGGCAACTTCCGGGTCGCCACCTCTCGCGGACATCTGACCGATGTGGTCGACCTGCCGTCCGGCAGTAGCCTGTTGGTGGTCCTGGACAATGGCAAGCGAGCCATTCCCGTATTGGGCTCCGAACAATACTGGCCACCGACGGAGCCCTGGCCCGCGAAAAGTCGCAATGCCTTGCAAGTGACGGCCACCCGGCTGATCTATCGAATGCAGACCGACAACCCTGAATACCAATTGGTCCTGATCGCCCCACGCGACGGTTTCCAGATACCGGCCAATGCCTGGTGGATGCTGCCCATCAGCCTGGTACTGGGTCTGGGGATCGGTTTCCAGGTCCTTCTCCTGGCTCGTCATCGCCAATCCATGGACGCCGAGCTGCACGGTGCCATCCGGCGTGGTGAATTGCAGGTGCTGTACCAGCCGATTTTCGATCTGCGCAGTCGCAACTGTGTCGGCGCCGAGGCATTGCTGCGTTGGCGCCGACCCGACGGTACCTTGACCAGCCCGGACCTGTTTATTCCGATGGCGGAAGATACCGGGCAGATCCGGCAAATCACCGATTTTGTGCTGCAAAGACTGTTCGATCAGTTGGGTCAACTGTTACGGGCCAACCCGCACCTCTATATATCCGTGAACCTGGCGGCCTGTGACGTGATGGTGCCGCGCATCGGTGAAGTGATCGCACGCCTGTTGGAGCGGCATCGGGTGTCGGCGCATCAGATTGCCTTCGAGGTGACCGAGCGCGGGCTGATCGATGTGCTGGTAGCCCGGGATAACCTGCAATCGCTGCGTGATCTGGGCCATCAGGTATTGATCGATGATTTCGGCACCGGTTATTCCAGCCTGGCCTACCTGCAGACCCTGCCGGTGGACTGCCTGAAAATCGACAAGGCGTTCATCGATGCACTCGGTCACGACGCCGCCAGCAGTGGTGTCGCACCGCATATCATCCGTATGGCCCATGCGTTGGAGCTCAAGGTGATTGCCGAAGGCATCGAGCATGAGGCCCAGGTTTCCTACCTGAGCAGCGAAGGGGTCACGTTCGGCCAGGGTTGGCTGTTTGCCCATGCCCTCAGTGCGGTGCAGCTCATCGAGCTGATCACACGGGGACGACGACGGTTGGGGCGGCGCCTGGACGATGAGGCCTAGGCCCCGTCTGAAACTTGTCGGCGCGCAAGAGCCCAGGCTTCATACCGTCAGCGCCATATAGAACTGCGTGCCCTGCCCGGGTCTTGAATAAACCCCCATGCGTCCGCCATGGAGCTGAACGATCTCCTTGCACAGTGCCAGGCCGAGGCCGGCGCCGCCTTTCTTGCGGCCGACCTGGACGAAAGGTTCGAAGATCCGGCCTTGCTGGCCGTAGGCGATGCCTTCACCGTTGTCTTCGACACTGATGATCACCCGCTCGCCGTGGCGCCGTGCTTGGAGGCGGATCTGGCCATGGTCGCCGGTATGGCGCATGGCATTGTCGATCAGGTTATCCAGCACCCGGTCCAGTTGCGCGGCATCGGCGTGCAGGCGCGGTAGCGGACCCTGGATCGCCACGAGCAATTCGATGCCCTTGGCCTGGGCCTGGACGGCAAACCGCAGCCTCGCCGCTTCCAGCAGGTCTTCGATGGAACAAGGCGCCAATGTCAGTTTCTGCAGGCCGTTCTGGTAGCGGGAGAAATTCAGCAAGTCATTGATGAGTTGCATCAACCGCTGCATTTCTTCGTTGACGGTGTTGAGCAAGTCCGCTTCGCGGGAGTCCTCCGGGAAATGCACGCGCTCCTGTAACAAGCCAAACGCCATGTGCATGCCTGTCACCGGTGTGCGCAGTTCGTGGGAGGCCCGCAGCACGAATTCGCTGCGTACCCGTTCGAAGGCGCGCTGTTCGGTGACGTCGTGCAGCACCATGACGGCGCCAAGGATATGCCCCTGGGTATGGCTGACGGGGGTAAGGCTGTAAGTCAGCAGCCGGGACTCGCCATCCACTTCGATACTCAGGTCTTCCGGCGCCCTTTCCAGGGTTCCGCCCCGCAGGACCAACTGCAGTTCTTCGTCCAGCTCCTGACGCCCAAGGGCTTCGCCCAGACCCAGGCCCAGACGTTCCTCATCCCAGCCCAGTTGACGTTGGGCCACCGGATTGAGGTGCTCCAACTGGCCTTGGCGATCGATCATCAGCAAACCGTCATCGATACTGTCCAGTACCGCTTGCAAGCGCTGCTGGCCGGCGAGCAACTCGTCGACGTTCATCGCCTGGTGCTCGCGCAGTGCCTGGGCCATGATCCCGAAGCGTCGCGTCAGCAGGTTCAACTCGACCGCGGAGGAAACCGGCAGTGTTACCTCGAAGTTGCCCTGGCCGATGTCATCCGCCGCTGCCGCGAGTGCTTCGATCGGCGCGCCGAAACGTCGGGCGAGGCCATGGGCAGTAACGAAGCCGATGATCAGGACCGCCAGCCCTACCAGCCCCAGCAGGCCGGCAATGAGCAGTGCCCGATCCTGGGCTTCGGCCTGGGCTTTGCCGATATTGTTCAGCGCGCGTCGATAATCCTCGATGAGGCCGTTGCGTAGCACATTGAACTTGTCCGTGAGATCCTGGATACCTACAAGTGGGGCCGATTGTTGGCGAAAAGCGGCGAATGAGTCGAGAAAACGCTGATAATCGGTCTTGGCCTGGCTGAAGCTGCCCGCCGGATCGTCCAGGCTCTGTTCGTGGGCGATACCCTCTTCAAGCAGCTCGAAGTAATGTCGCTTGGAATCTTCCAGCGCTGCCAGATCAGGCTTTTCGTCCAGCATGATCATGAACTGGTCACCGAGGGTCTGGCGCAACTTGAGGCCCAGGTCCAGCAGAACGAAGTTGTCGCGAACCGCTCGCTCCTGGGTACTGGCCATTTGCATCACGCTCACCAGGCCAAGCAACAGCCCCAGCAATGCCACGGTGATCAGGGCCGAGATACTGAGAAACAGTCGGGTGCGCAGCTTCATCGCCAGTTTCATAAGCTACCGTTCAAAGGTTGTACTGCTTGCGTTTTCGATACAGCGTTGACGCGTCGATGCCCAGGGTCTTGGCCGCTTGGTCGAGGGTATCGGCCGTGGCCAGTACCGCCCCTATGTGGGCTTTTTCCAGCTCATCGAGGCTCAGCGCGGCGCCAATGCGCGGCGCGTTGTTGACGGGCTGTTCGGCCATGCCCAGATGACTGATTTCCACCTTTTCCTGGGCGCAAATGATGCTGGCGCGCTCCACCACGTTGCGCAGCTCGCGGATATTGCCAGGCCAGCGATAGCCTAGCAGCGCTTCGCGGGCCTCGTCGCTGAACGCACGGGCCGGGCGGGCATACTCCTTGACGAAGCGCGCCAGGAAACGATCGGCCAGGGTGAGGATATCTTCGGCGCGCTCGCGCAGCGGCGGCAGATGCAGCGTGATGACGTTCAGGCGATACAGCAGGTCTTCGCGAAAACGGCCGTCGCGCACCATGTCTTCGAGGTTGAGGTTGGTGGCCGCGAGAATCCGGACATCGGCCCGGCGGGTCACCGGATCGCCGACCCGTTCGTATTCCTTGTCCTGGATGAAACGCAGCAGCTTGGGCTGCAATGTCAGGGGAAAATCGCCGATCTCGTCGAGAAACAGCGTGCCTCCATCCGCCTGGTTGACCCTTCCCAGGGTGCTCTCGCTGGCCCCGGTGAACGCCCCCCGGCTGTGGCCGAACAGTTCGCTCTCCATCAGCTCTGCCGTCAGCGAAGGGCAGTTGATGGTGACGCAGGACTTCTTCGCACGTTTGCTCCAGCCGTGGATGGCCCGGGCCAACTCGCCCTTACCAGTGCCCGACTCACCCAGGATCAGGATGTTGGCGTCGGTGCTGGCGACCTGGCGGGCGGTTTCCAGGACAACCTTCATCGCTGGGCTATGGGAGTCCAGGCCGTCATTGGGCTTGCGCATCTCGCCTTCCAGGGCTTCCAGCCTGGCTGACAATTGACGTACTTCCAGCTGTTTGGCAGTCGCCAGGCGCAACTGATCCGGGCTGCAGGGCTTGACGAGATAATCGGCGGCGCCTGCCTGGATCGCATCGACCGCCGTATCGACCGCCGAGTGGGCGGTGACGATCACCACACGCATCCAGGGGGCCTGGATGCGCATCTGGGCCAGTACATCCAGTCCATTGTCCTCCCCCAGGCGAAGATCGAGAAAGCACAGGTCGAATACCTGGCGTTGCAACAAGGCGTCGGCCTGGGCGGCGCTGCTGGCGGTGGCGACGGTATAGCCTTCGTCTTCCAGGCAATAGCGGAAGGTACGCAGGATGGCAGACTCATCGTCTACCAGCAGAATGCGGCCTTGATGCTCAGTGGCGGATTCCATTTTTCCTACGCTCCTTTAATGAATGATGTTGGTTAGTGTCAGAAAAATCGGGCAAGTTGCATGGTCGATTCTGAGCGAATACTACCTATCGGCAGCCTCGCTGTGGATGGCGGGATTATAAAAGCCTGATTTATCTCCTTTCTTGCCCTGTGCCTGTGTCGAATGGTCTGGCACGCCATTCCGACATCGATTGGCGAGCGGCAATTCAAAAAGAATCCGGATCGACACTTTCCTTGCATACGAAGGCCTGCATATCAGAGGCAGGGGCGCGGGCATTCGTGCAATACGCACGACCGCAGATTGGAGCATCGTGCAGGATGCGTTCTCCAGTCTTTTTGCGACTAATATAACTCTATGATTTAAAATAGTTTTTTCTATAAAAAAATCTGGCATGCCGCCTGCAATGGTCTGATCAACGTAGCGTGCAAACGCCCAACCAGATCACCACCCGGGGTGGGGAGGAATTCCAGGATGAATCGTCAACGTGCCGCCCGATTTTCAATCACTTCCCTGCGCGTACAGCAGGGGTTGTGGGCTGTTCTGGCTTTGCTTGTGACCCTCGTGGTGGGTCAGCAATTGCTTCTCTGGCATTACAGCCAGCAGCCCGAAGCCCCTCTGGTGTCGGTTCAAAGAGCTCCCCAAACCCATTTCAGCCCCGTGGGCAACGTCGCCCAGGCTTCCGCTTCGATGCGCATGATGGACGTCGATCAGGCACAGCCTGTGGCCGACATGCCGCGCCAGGAACGCTGGGTGTTTTAACTCGATGATCCCTGCGTCCTTGGCGCATGGAACCATCTCCGCCAGACCCAAACTAAATAGAAAAGCGTAAGGAGAATCACCATGTTGAGCTGGGCTATTACATTCCTGATCATTGCCATCATCGCCGCCGTCCTGGGCTTCGGTGGTATCGCAGGCACCGCCACGGGCATCGCCAAGATTCTCTTTGTCGTATTCCTGGTGATGTTCATCGCTTCCTTCTTCTTTGGCCGTCGCGGTCGAGGCTGACCATGAGCGTTTCGTTGAAAGGATGGGTAGCCGCCCTGCTGCTGGGCGGCAGCACCCTGGCAATGGCTGCCAATGACGGACAGATGCGGGTCAACCAGTTGCTCGAGTCAGACCCGCAATACCGCGAGACCTGGCAGCAGGTCGTCAAGAAAGAAGAACGCTTGCCGGAATGGGTCATGAACCTGTCCGGCGATTCGGAACAGATGAACGCTGTCGAAGAAGACGGCGACAAGTATCTGGTCGGTCCGCTGTGCGAGACCCAGGCCACCTGTCGCAGCAAGCGCCTGTTCGTGGCCTTCAGTTTCGATAAGGACGAGGCCTACGCCTTGCTGGTCGAGGTACCCGCCGGACTGCCTGCCGACAAATCGCCGACCCGCCACGCCGACTATCGTTTCCTGGGTAACCCGGACGAAGGTATGCAGGAAATGTTAATGGAGCAACTCAAGAAGGATCCTAACTGGTACTGAGTTTCGACAACGGGAACAGCAGCCTTGCTTTTCCCTCTGCACAGCCTGAAGAGGGCTGTTGCATGACCAGGGGGCTGGGACGTTCTGACCATTGAGGGTCGGAGTGACCTACGGGCACAAGGGGTGCCTGCGAAAGGGCCGGGTCAGGTAAAAGCTGCGACGCAGGTTCGCAAAGTCCCTGGGGCTGGGCGAACCTGCGGAGAGCTTTTCAACGCAAGAGGCTTGAGCCAGAGCGCCTGGTCATTTTTATCCCAGCCGTGCCCCATCCCCTGCGGTTTTTTGCCCTTCCAGCGCTCTTTCCCTTCCGGACCTGACCGTTAATCGGAGAAGGTTCACGCTATTTCATTAAATGACGTTGCGACAATTTGTCTGAGCCCTGGCGGTTTTCCTGGCGCTGAAAAAGGCGCAGGCTACGCTGAAATGGCCGGTTCACGGCGCTTTTGCCTGCCTAATTGGCACATTCGAACCGGTTGGGACGCGCGTTTTGTTTGGAAAAACTCATGCCGATTCGGCATGGGGTAGGCGGTTACGGCATTAGACGATCCCCCCTCGCCTCGCAATAGTTGCGCCTTTTTTCGCCCGCCAGTCAGCCGCCAGCGCGTGCTCGGGGTGACCTTATACGGGGGCAAAAGCGCGGATTCGTGTCGCCATGAGCGGTCCCTTCCATGCTTTTGTCCGTGTCCAATCGAAGTAAGGGTAATGATATGAAGAAGGCAAAACTAAGCCTCGCCTGGCAGATTCTCATCGGCCTGGTGCTCGGGATTGCACTCGGCGCGCTGCTCAACCATTTCAGTGGCGAAAAGGCCTGGTGGATCAGCAACGTGTTGCAACCGGCAGGCGATATCTTCATTCGCCTGATCAAGATGATCGTGATCCCGATCGTGATTTCCTCCCTGATCGTCGGCATTGCCGGGGTCGGTGACGCCAAGAAACTCGGGCGTATCGGCTTCAAGACCATCGTCTATTTCGAAGTCGTCACCACCATCGCTATTGTTGTCGGCCTGCTGCTGGCCAACTTCTTCCATCCAGGCAGCGGCATCGACATGAGCACCCTGGGTACCGTGGACATTTCCAAGTACCAGGCCACGGCCGCCGAAGTCCAGCATGAACATGCCTTTATCCAGACCATCCTCAACCTGATCCCGTCAAACATCTTCGCAGCGGCCGCTCGCGGCGAGATGCTGCCGATCATTTTCTTCTCCGTTCTGTTCGGCCTCGGTCTTTCCAGCCTGCAGCCGGACCTGCGCGACCCGCTGGTGAAAATGTTCCAGGGCGTGTCGGAAAGCATGTTCAAGGTCACCCACATGATCATGAACTACGCGCCGATCGGCGTTTTCGCACTGATCGCGGTGACCGTCGCCAACTTCGGCTTCGCTTCCCTGCTGCCATTGGCAAAACTGGTGATCCTGGTTTACGTCGCCATCGCCTTCTTCGCCTTCGTGGTACTGGGCCTGGTTGCGCGCCTGTTCGGCTTCTCGGTGCTCAAGCTGATGCGCATTTTCAAGGACGAACTGGTGCTGGCCTACTCCACCGCCAGCTCCGAAACGGTATTGCCGCGGGTGATCGAGAAGATGGAAGCCTACGGCGCACCGAAAGCCATCTGCAGCTTCGTGGTGCCCACCGGTTATTCGTTCAACCTCGATGGTTCGACCCTCTATCAGAGCATCGCGGCGATCTTCATCGCCCAGCTGTATGGCATCGACCTGTCCATCAGCCAGCAACTGCTATTGGTTCTGACCCTGATGGTCACTTCCAAGGGCATCGCCGGCGTGCCGGGCGTATCCTTCGTGGTGCTGCTCGCCACCCTCGGCAGTGTCGGTATTCCCTTGGAAGGCCTGGCCTTCATCGCCGGTGTCGACCGCATCATGGATATGGCCCGTACCGCGCTGAACGTGATCGGCAACGCCCTGGCGGTGCTGGTGATCGCTCGTTGGGAAGGCATGTACGACGATGCCAAGGGCCAGCGCTACTGGAACTCCCTGCCACACTGGCGCAGCAAGGAGCCGCTGCCGGCGGGGGAGCCTTCCAGCCATTGATGCCTGTCTTGAGGCCAGGATTGTGACGAGGGGATTTATCCCCCGCTGGGCCGCCAAGCGGCCCCACCATTGCCGATGTCATTGACCAGACCTAGCGCGTCGTCCGGTTTCAGGCCTGCTCCGCAGCCCAGCGGGTTGTGTGCCAGTTGACTGATCGGCATCAGGCTTCAAGGCCCGCGATGGCGACGGCACATTCAACATCCAGGCAAACCCCGGGAAAATCCGGGGTTTGTCGTTTCTGCCAGCCCCGCTATCATTCGCCGCATCTTCCGGGGGATTTAACCGATGCTCAATGGCCTGTGGCTTGGCTTCTTTATCGTGGCGGCCGTATCGGCGCTGGTGCAGTGGCTGGTCGGCGGCAACGCCGGGATCTTCGCGGCCATGGTGGAAAGCATCTTTGCCATGGCCAAGCTGTCGGTGGAGGTCATGGTCCTGCTGTTCGGCACCCTGACCCTCTGGCTGGGGTTCCTGCGCATCGCCGAAAAGGCCGGCATCGTCGACTGGCTGGCCAAGGCCCTCGGCCCGCTGTTCCTGCGCCTGATGCCGGAAGTGCCGCCGGGCCATCCGGCGATCGGCCTGATCACCCTCAACTTCGCCGCCAACGGGCTGGGACTGGATAACGCCGCCACCCCCATCGGCCTCAAGGCCATGCGTGCCCTGCAGGACCTCAATCCCAGCCCGACCATCGCCAGCAATGCCCAGATCCTGTTCCTGGTGCTCAACGCGTCGTCGCTGACGCTGCTGCCGGTGACGATTTTCATGTACCGCGCCCAGCAAGGTGCGCCGGACCCGACCCTGGTGTTCCTGCCGATCCTGCTCGCCACCAGTTGCTCGACCCTGGTGGGGCTGCTGTCGGTGGCGTTCATGCAGCGTCTTCGTCTGTGGGACCCGGTAGTGCTGGCGTACCTGGTGCCCGGTGCGTTGGTGCTGGGCGGTTTCATGGCCATGCTGACGACGCTCTCGGCCACGGCCTTGGCGGGGTTGTCATCGATCCTGGGCAACCTGACGTTGTTCGGCCTGATCATCCTGTTCCTGGTGATCGGCGCGCTGCGCAAGGTCAAGGTCTACGAAGCGTTCGTCGAAGGTGCCAAGGAAGGGTTCGACGTTGCCAAGGGCCTGCTGCCCTACCTGGTGGCCATGCTCTGCGCCGTGGGCGTGCTGCGGGCTTCGGGCGCGCTGGATTTCGGCCTGGATGGCATCCGGCACCTGGTGCAGTGGGCGGGTTGGGACACGCGTTTCGTCGACGCCTTGCCCACGGCCATGGTCAAGCCCTTCTCCGGCAGCGCCGCCCGGGCGATGCTGATCGAAACCATGAAGACTTCCGGGGTGGACAGCTTCCCGGCCCTGGTGGCAGCCACCATCCAGGGCAGCACGGAAACCACCTTCTATGTGCTGGCGGTGTACTTCGGCGCCGTGGGCATCCAGCGGGCGCGGCATGCGGTGGGGTGCGCGCTGCTGGCGGAGCTGGCCGGCGTGCTGGGGGCGATCGGCGTGTGCTACTGGTTCTTTGGCTGAGGTTCAGGGCGCCGGGGTCGCGAAGCGCTGACCCTGCTCCAGCGTCCAGTTCACCACCTCGGCGGTCAGCCGGTCACTGGCCCGGCCAAAGCCATCCACCACCGCCGGTACCTTCACATCGCTCAAGGGCTGGCGCACTTCGAAGCGGCGGCTGGCCAGGATGCGCTGGTCGAAACCACGCACCAGCAATGCATCCAGGCGAACCACCACGCTGGCGGCCGAGCCCTGGTATTCGGTCTGGAACGCCTGCAATTGCCCGCCCAGTTCCAGGTCTGCCTGCAGGTTGCTGTCGGCGACACTCAGCAGCCTGACCCGTCCGTCCTGGGCAAAGCCGTCGAGCAAGCGATTGCGCAGCAACACCGGGGCGGGATCGCTCCAGCGCGAGGCGGCGTAGCTGCTGAACAGGTTGCCCTGGGGAATGACCGCGATTTTCGGGCTGTTGAGCACTTCGCTGGCCTGCGGGCTGGCTAGGCGCAACGACCAGCTCACCGGCGTGCCGGCCGAGGCCGACGCCTGGCTGGCGGGCAGCCGATAGATGTCCGACGGCTCGGCCTTGGGCAGGATCGAACACCCGGTCAGCAGGATAAACGCTGTCAGCACCAGCGCCGGACAGACGAATCGATTGAACGGCTTCATGGCGTGAACTCCTTATCCTTGTCATTGCCCAGCAGATAGCCGCTGGGGTTGGCGTCCAGGCGCCGGGATATACCGCGCAGGGCACTCAGGGTTTCCCGCAGCTCGCGCACGGCCGGCGCCAGGGCGTTGAGGCCTTGCATGCCGTTGTTCAGCGCGTCGCGGTTGTCGTCCAGCAGTCTGTCGAGGGTCGCCGTGCTGCGAGCCAGGGACTCCATGGCCTGGCCGGCATTGCCGAACGCCTGTTTGCCCTGGTCGTTGAGCAGCCCATTGGCGTTGCGCATCAGCGCGGTGGTCTGCTCCAGCGTGGCGCTGGCCTGTTTGCCGATGGACGCCAGTTGCTGCATGGCCTGGCGAATGTCGCCACGCTGATCGGCAATGACCCCGGTGGTTTGTTCCAGATGATCCAGGGTATTGCTCAGGCGCTGGACGTTGTCGGAGGAAAACACCTCGTTGGCGTTGTGCAGCAGCAGGTTGATGTTGGTCATCACGTCGTCGCTGTTATTGAGCAGGCGGGCGATGGGTGAGGGCGCGGCGACGATCACCGGCGGTTCGCCGTCGTGCCCGGTCAATGGCGGGCTCTGGGGCGTGCCGCCACTGAGCTGGATGATCGAGGTGCCGGTGATGCCCGTCAGTGCCAGCTTGGCCTGGGTGTCCTGCTTGATCGGCGTTTCACCGCTCAAGCGCACTCGCGCCAGCACCCGGCGCGGATCGTTCGGATCCAGGCGCAGGTTCACCACGTCCCCGACCTTGATGCCGCTGTATTCCACCGAGCTGCCTCGGGACAAGCCGCTGACAGCCTCGTTGAACACCACTTCGTAATCCTTGAACTCGCTGTCCACGCTGGACTTGGCCAGCCAGAGGCCGAACAGCAGGGCGCTGACCACCACAATGACGGTGAACAGGCCGATCAGTACATGATGGGCTCGGGTTTCCATGTCAAACCTCGTTGGACTGTGTAGCGGCCGACAGCGCCGCGCGGCCGCGAGGGCCATGAAAGTATTCATGAATCCAGGCATCGTCGGTTTCCGACACCTTGTCGATGACATCAGCCACCAGGACTTTTTTCTGGGCCAGCACCGCTACTCGATCCGTGATGGTGTAGAGGGTGTCCAGGTCGTGGGTGACCAGGAACACGCTCAGGCCCAGGGCGTCGCGCAGCGTCAGGATCAACTGGTCGAAGGCCGCCGCGCCAATGGGGTCGAGTCCGGCAGTGGGTTCGTCGAGAAACAGGATGTCCGGGTCCAGGGCCAGCGCACGGGCCAGGGCGGCCCGCTTGATCATGCCGCCGGACAGCGACGCGGGGTACTTGTCCGCGGCCGAGAGCGGCAGTCCGGCCAGGGCGAGTTTCACCGCCGCCAGGTGTTCGGCGTCGGCCCGGCTGAGGCCGGCATGTTCGATCAGCGGCAGGGCGACGTTCTCTGTCACCGTCAGGGACGAAAACAGCGCGCCCTTCTGGAACAGCACGCCAAAGCGTCGTTCCACCCGTGAGCGTTGTGCCGGGGGCAGGCTTGGCAAGTCCTGGCCGAACACCCGCACCGAACCCTCGCTGGGCTGGTTCAGGCCGACGATGCTGCGCAGCAGCACCGACTTGCCACTGCCGGAGCCGCCCACCACGGCGAGGATCTCGCCTTTGTAGACGTCCAGGTCGAGGTTTTCATGCACGCTCTGGCGGCCAAAGCGATTGCACAGGCCGCGCACCTGGATCACCGCGTCGGCGGGTGTAGCACGAGGTCGACTCACCAGCTCATCTCCATGAAAAACAGCGCGGCCACGGCATCCAGCACGATCACCACGAAAATCGACTGCACTACGCTGGAGGTGGTGTGGGCCCCGACCGATTCGGCACTGCCGCTGACCTTGAAGCCTTCCAGGCAGCCGATGGCAGCGATCAGAAACGCGAAGATCGGCGCCTTGACCATGCCCACCACGAAGTGCTGCACGCCGATGTCCGATTGCAGCAGCGACAGGAACATGGCCGGAGAGATGCCCAGGGACAGGGCGCACACCACGCCGCCGCCAATGATGCCCGCGAGCATGGCCACGAATGTCAGCATGGGCAGCGCCACCAGGAGGGCCAGCACCCTGGGCAGCACCAGCAACTCGACAGGATCGAGGCCGAGGGTCCTGATGGCGTCGATTTCCTCGTTGGCCTTCATCGAGCCGATCTGCGCGGTGAATGCGCTGGCGGTACGACCGGCCATGAGGATCGCCGTCAGCAACACGCCGAATTCACGCAGAAACGAGAACGCCACCAAGTCCACGGTGAAGATACTGGCGCCGAAATCCGCCAGCACCGTCGCCCCGAGGAAGGCCACCACCGCTCCCACCAGGAACGTCAGCAAGGCCACGATGGGTGCCGCGTCCAGGCCGGTCTGCTCGATGTGAACCACCATTGGGGTAATCCGCCAGCGCCGTGGGTGGAACAGGCCGCGGGCCAGGGTTTCCAGGATCAGGCCGACAAAGCCGAGCAACTGCAGGGTGTCCTGCCAGACCTTCTCCACGGCCCGTCCGATGCGTGTCAGCAATTGGGTCACGACGCTGACTTTCGGCTCTTTGTCCGGTACGCAGAAATCCGTCAGCGAGCAATACACGGTCTGCAGCAGGGCGCGCTCGGCTGCCGGCAGGCTGCAGTCCGGGTGTTCGGCGGTCTTGCCCAGCCTTTCCGAACCCAGCAGCTCCACCAATAGCGAGGCTCCGGCGGTGTCGAGGGCGCCGAGGCCGTTGAGATCGATCCGGGCGTTTTCGTCGTACTGGCCGCGCAGCGATTCGCTCAAGCGCTTGAGCTGGGCGTAATGGGCCAGGGTCCAGTCGCCACTGATCCACAGTTGCGCCGGCGAGCCGGACGTGTCGAGTCGGGCACTGCCCATAGAGGGGCTGGGGGTCATAAGCTCCATGCTCGTTCGGTTTGAACAGCGCTACCTAATAGCATGACTGTCATTATTTTGCTGCGGGCGCAGCGGCGCTCACATTGAAACGCAGCACACCGATCACCTGGCCATTTTCCGTGAGCACCCGCACCTGCCATTTGCCTGCCGGGTCATCCGGGAAGTTCTGCTTGTGGGTCCAGGCGCGATAGCCTTCCTTGCGCCCACCGTGGATGTCCAGGGCGATGCGATCGACTTCCTTGCCGTTGAATTGCCAGACGTGATAGATCCGCTCGTCGAGCCCGCGTGGTGCGTTGATCGCCGTGTAGGCGTACAGGCCGTTGCCACGGATCTGGGCGGCGCTGACTTCCTTGAGGCTGGCGCCGGGTGTGCGGTCTTCCAGCTGAGTGCTGATCGCCACTTCGGTCATCCACAATGTCGCGGGCGGTACCCAGGAACGCAGCACCCAGCCGGCAGCGCCAATGCCCAGGGTGATGCACAGGATCGCCAGGGCGTTGCGCACGGTGCGGATCGGGAAGATCGAAGCGAGGCTGGGAAACGACAGCAGCATGGCCGTGCCCAGGGCCAGCTTGAAGCTCTGGTCGGTGGTCAGGTGCAAGATGACCGGCAATGCGGTGAGCAGGGCGGCGAACAGCGTCAGGGTGTGCAACGCCAGGAAGGCCCAGCGCCGGGGCGCCAGCCATTTGTAGTACAGCGGGTCGATGATGGAAATCAGTGCCGCCGCGGTGAGCAGGCCGGTGAAAAGCAGTTGGCTGCTGTTCCAGGTGGTGGTGACGAAGAAAAACGGCAGGACGAAGAACAGGCTTTCCTGGTGGATCATCTGCGTGGCGTAACGCAACAGCGGCTGGGGAATTTCCCGTTTGAAAACCCGCGTGAACAGGCGGGTCAGGCTGTTTTCCAGCATCAGCCAGAGCCAACTCACCAACATCACGATGGCGATCCAGCTCGCCAGGCCCTGCTGGCGGTCCACCAGCATGAAACTGCCGATCCCGGACACGAAACCGCCCAGCGCGATGACCCCCGGGTAGCGCTTCATCAGTTCAAGAAGGCGCTGGATATAGTGAGTCAGGTTTTGCATTCGGCGGTTTCACATCAAGACGTAGGAAATATCCCCGATAGAGTATCGTCCGGGCATCGGCATGGCGAGGCTCGTGATCACTTGTGACGCGGGAAGTGTTCCGCCCGGCAGCCGATCGGGATAAACCCGTTCGCTACCCATGATACCGGCCGGGCGGGTCAGGCCCTGCGTCGGCGCAGGCGCCACGCCACCCAGGCCAGCAGCAGCCCCACCAAGGCGACCAGGGTCCATACCAGTTCATCGTCGCTGAGCAGCGGCTTTTCGATGCGCAGGTAACCCGGATCCTTGAGCAGTTCGTCCAGGGCCTGGTTGGCCTGTTCCAGGCTCACCGCCTGCAGGCGCACGGCGGGGTTGGCGAAGCGACCGTCCTCGTAGTCGCCCAGGGCGCCCCAGTAGTAATCGGCCAGTGCGCTGTTGCCTTGTACCGCCCAGGACTGATGGGCGATGGCCGCGCGCTTGATGCGCATGAACGTGTCGGGATCCAGTCCGTCCTTGAGCAACGTATTGCGCAGCGCCTCGAGCGCCGCCTCGGCTTCTGGCAGGTCCTCGCGGGCCAGGTCTGCGTTCAGGCTGAAGAAGCCGACGCCACCAAACACTTCCCGCTCCACCCAGGGGCCGTAGGACAGGCCACTGGCCAGGCGCAGTTGGCGATAGAGCGCCCAGTCCAGGTAGTCCTTGAGCAGATCGAAGGTTTCGTCGTGCTGCTGGTCCAGCACCGGCTCCGGGAACAGCCAGTGCAGCTTGGCGCCATCCCCTGACAGGCCGCGGATCAGGTTGCGCTTGGTGACCGCGCTGTAGCGAATCTGCGGCAGCGGTTTGTGGGCGCTGGGCTCGACCGGTTCGAGCGCGCCAAAGGTGCGTTCCAGATAGGCCGGCAGCACCCGGTCGAGATCGCCGACGACAATCAGCGTCATGTTGTTCGGTGCGTACCAGCTTTTGCGAACCTGTTCGAGGCGGGCGAGGGAGTGTTGCCCCACCTCGGCCCGCTCCGCGCAGCGCAGGCCCAGTTCCACTGCCAGCTGATTGCTGGCCCTGTGGCCCAGGTCCTGACGGTCGAGCCAGCGTTGCAGGTGGGTGTAGTGGCCGCCATCCTCGCGTTCGACCACCCGCTTGGCCGCTTCCAGGGCCTTGTCGTCGATGCGAGTGCGGGTCAGCACCGCCAGCAGCAGGTCCAGCACCTTGCGCTGGTTGCTCGCCGGCGCTTCGATGACAAAAGTGGTGTCGGCGTTACTGGTGAAGGCGTTCCACTCGCCGCCCAATGCCTGCATGCGCTCTTCCAGCGCGCCCTCGCCACCCTCGTCGATCCCGCTGAACAGCGCATGCTCGAGCAGGTGCGGCAGCTCCTTGTCGGCGCAACTGAAATCGTCCAGGCCCACGCCAATCACCAGCCGGATCGCGACATGCCCGCGTTCGCTGCCGGGCTTGAGCAATAGCTGCATGCCGTTGGGCAGCGTATACCCTTCGACCTGGAACCGATCCAGGGCCGCCACGGGCAACGAGCCTAGCAAGAGGAGGGCGAGTAACAGACCACGCATAAAATGAGCATCCTGGCGACTGACAGTCCAACCTTGTTGACTGGACAACGCGCCAGATGTTCAAGGCGAATGGGTGATGTCCGAGATTTCATCGGCCGCCAGGGCGCCGATCTCGGCACTTTCCAGCACCACATAGGCACTGCCGCAGAACAGCGAGTTGAGACGCCTCATGTCGGCAATCAGATCCAGGTGCAGGGAACTGGTCTCCAGGCTTTGTATGACCTTGCGCTGCAAACGACTGACGTGAGCATGGGCCATGCGCCTTTCCTGGGCGCGAAAACGCCGTTTCTCACGCAGCAATTGACGGGCGCTTTCCCGGTCGCCACTGAGAAACACCGACAGCCCCAGGCGCAGGTTGGCGATCAGATGGCTGTGCAGCCCCGCCAACTCCTCCAGGCCCACCTCGGAAAAGGACCGCCGCTGCGAGGTCTTCTGCTGCTGGACCTTGCGCAGCATGCGTTCGATAAGGTCGCTGGCCAGCTTCAGGTTGATGGCCAGCTCGATGATCTCCGCCCAGCGACGGCTGTCCTGTTCACTGAGGTCCTCGCGGGGCATCTGGGCCATGTACAGCTTGATGGCGCTGCACAAGGCTTCGACGTCGTCGCTGACACGCCGGACCTCCTGGGTGACGGCCGTCTGCTGGCCGCGCAGCACGTCGAGCATGGCTTCGAGCATGTTTTCGATCTGGTCGCCGATGCGCAAGGTTTCCCGGGCCGCGTTCGCCAGGGCCAGGCTTGGGGTGGCGAGGGCGGCCGGGTCCAGGTGGCGTGGCTTGGCCGTGCCATTGGTGTCTGGACGGTCTGGCAGCAGCCAGGCGCAGAGTTTCGCCATGGGGGCGACGCTGGGCAGCAGGACCAGGCAACGAACGGCGTTGTAGAGCAGATGGAAGCCGATGACCGTTTCCTGGGGGCTGAAGTCCAGGCTGTCGAGCCAGCCTACCAGCGGATCGAGCACCGGAATGATCAGCAACAGCCCGATCAGCTTGTACAGCAAGCTGCCCAGTGCCACCTGGCGGCCGGCGGCGTTCTGCATGCTGGTACCCAGGAAGGCCAGCACACCGCTGCCGATGTTGGCGCCGATCACCAGACCAATGGCGACCGGCAGGCTGATCACCGCCGCGCCGGCCAGGGTGGCGGTCAACAGCACGGCGGCCAGGCTGGAGTAGGACACCATGGCAAAGACCGCACCGACCAGGGCGTCGAGGAGGATGTCACCGGTCAACGAAGCGAAGATCACTTTCACGCCCTGGGCGTGGGTGATGGGCGCGGCGGCCTCGACGATCAATTGCAGCGCCAGGATGATCAGGCCCAGGCCGATGCCCACCCGCCCCATCTGCCCGACGCGCGTCTGCTTGCGCGACAGGAAGAAAATCACCCCGAGGAAAATCAGCAAGGGCGACAGCCAGGACAGGTCCAGGGTCAGCACCCGGGCCATCAGTGCCGTGCCGACGTCGGCGCCCAGCATGGTCGCCAGGGCAGGAGTCAATGCCATCAGGCCCTGGCCGACGAAGGAGGTGACCAGCATGGCGGTGGCATTGCTGCTCTGGACCATGGCCGTGACCATGATACCGGCGATGAAAGCCAGCCAGCGCCTGGACATGTTCTGGCTGATGACGTGCCGCAGGTTCGAGCCGTAGACCCGCAGGATGCCGGTACGGACAATGTGCGTGCCCCAGATCAGCAGGGCCACCGCGGAGAGCAAGTTGAGCAGGGTCAGCATGAGAAGCCCCCTGTTAGCGTCCCAAAGGGACAAATTGACGGTGCCACATTCTTCGTTCTTGTATTTAAGCTGTAGTTGGCGAACGGTTCGGACGCCAGCATTGCACAGCTAAAGAATCGTTTGAAACAAAACTGTCATAAAAATAACCCCCTCAGCTCCAGTGAGAGCGAGCGTGCTCGCGATGGGGCCCCGACATTCAACCTCTTCATTGCCCACAGACCGCTATCGCGAGCAAGCTCGCTCCCACAGGGGCCTTTCTCCGGGCATGAAAAAGGGGCTCCAGAGAGCCCCTTCGTTCATTGCCCCGTATCGTTACTGACCGGGAACATCCTTGCGCAGTTTCACTGGATCCTGCTGCTTGCGCTTGCGGGCCATCGCGGTGCGCATCTTGATGTTGATGGCTTCCACCGCCAGGGAGAACGCCATGGCGAAGTAGACGTAGCCCTTAGGTACATGCACATCGAGGGACTCGGCGATCAGCACGGTACCGACCACCAGCAGGAACGACAGCGCCAGCATTTTCAGCGACGGGTGCTTGTCGATGAACTGGCTGATGGTGCCCGAGGCCAGCATCATCACCAGGACCGCCACGATGATCGCCGCCACCATGACCGGTACATGGGAGACCATGCCCACGGCGGTGATGACCGAGTCCAGGGAGAACACGATGTCGATGATCGCGATCTGGATGATGGTGTAGATGAAGCTGCCGCCCTTGCCCGCAGGCGCCTCGTTGCTTTCGTCTTCACCTTCCAGGGCGTGGTACATCTCCTGGGAGCTTTTCCACAGCAGGAACAGGCCACCGAAGAACAGGATCAGGTCACGACCGGAGATACCCTTGCCGAACACTTCGAACAAATCGGTGGTCAGGCGCATGACCCAGGTGATGGACAACAGCAGCAGGATCCGCGTGATCATGGCCAGGGCCAGACCGAAAATCCGGGTGCGCGCCTGCATGTGCTTGGGCATGCGGCTGACCAGGATCGAAATCATGATGATGTTATCGATGCCCAGGACAATTTCCAGGGCCGTCAGGGTAAAGAAGGCAACCCAGATTTCCGGGTTGGTCAGCCATTCCATGTGAGTTCCTTTGAGCGTTTGTTAGGCCGCGTCGCTTCGGTTCGTAGGAGAGCGACGCAGCGTCATGTGTTGCTTTTATAGAGTGCTGAACAGCGGAAAAATCCCCATCAGCAAGGCGGCGAACATTATGCACAGGCAAACCAGTACTGCCCACTTCAGCGTGAAGCGCTGGTGGTCGCCGAACTCGATCCCGGCCAAGGCTACCAGCAGGTAGGTGGACGGAACCAGCGGGCTCAGCAGGTGCACGGGCTGGCCAACGATGGAGGCACGTGCCATTTCAACCGGCGAGATACCGTAATGACTGGCTGCTTCGGCCAGCACCGGTAACACCCCGTAATAAAATGCGTCGTTGGACATGAAGAAAGTGAACGGCATGCTGGCCAGCGCGGTAATCACGGCCAGGTACGGGCCGAGGAAATCCGGGATCACGGCCAACAGGCTCTTGGACATGGCGTCGACCATACCGGTACCGGACAGGATGCCGGTGAAGATACCCGCCGCGAAAATCAGCCCGACCACCGCCAGTACGCTACCGGCATGCGCCGCAACGCGGTCTTTCTGCTGCTGCAGGCAAGGGTAGTTGACGATCATCGCGATGCTGAAGGCCACCATGAACAGCACCGGCAGCGGCAGCAGGCCAGCGATCAGGGTACACATCAGGCCCAGGGTCAGCGCGCCGTTGAACCAGATCAGCTTCGGACGGCGGGCGTCCGGGAACTGGGAAACGCTGATCTCGCTGTGATCCATTTCCTCGCCCACCAGGTGCAGTTCACCCAGGCGCGCACGCTCGCGCTTGCCGTACATATAGGCAATCACCAGGATCGCCACGACACCGAAGGCCATCGCCGGGATCATCGGAACGAAGATGTCGGACGGGTCGACATGCAACGCACTGGCCGCACGCGCCGTCGGGCCGCCCCAAGGGGTCATGTTCATCACGCCGCCGGCGAGGATGATCAGGCCGGCCATGATCCGTGGGCTCATGCCGATGCGGCTGTAGAGCGGCAGCATCGCGGCCACGCAGATCATATAAGTGGTCGCGCCGTCGCCATCGAGGGAGACGACGAGCGCCAGAACGGCGGTACCGACCGAAACTTTCAGCGGGTCGCCCTTGACCAGCTTGAGAATCTTGCGCACGGCCGGGTCGAACAGGCCGGAATCGATCATCAGCGCAAAATACAGAATCGCGAACATCAGCATCACCCCGGTCGGGGCGAGCTTGGTGATGCCTTCGAGCATCATCGGGCCGATTTTCGGCGCAAAACCACCGAACAGGGCGAACAGGATCGGAATGATGATCAGGGCGATCAGCGCGGACAGGCGCTTGGTCATGATCAGGAACATGAAGGTGATGACCATGGCGAAGCCAAGGAAAGTCAGCATGGGGAATACTCCAGGCGTGGCGTGGCGGGTAAAGGCGAACCGCAGAGGTCAGCGCAGAACGAGAGGCACGGAACGGACGGATGGAGTGGGTACGACGGGATGAATAGCAGAGGACATCAGGGTCACCATTGTTGTTGTTAAAAAGGCCAGACGCGCATTCGAGCTGCGTCTCGGGCCGCCGGTCTTTTGCCGGGAGTGGGGGCGATCCTAATCGCGCTAGCTTTCATCAAGCTTTCGCAGGGTAAATGGGGACGAGCCGCAGATGATGACCTTGTTAGGCAGCACTGCTGTGGCGAGGGGATTTATCCCCGCTGGGGCGCGAAGCGGCCCTGAAACCTGTCATCGTGTAATACCCGGAGAATGCACTCTGCCCTTTTGGGCCTGCTGCGCAGTCCAGCGGGGATAAATCCCCTCGCCACAGGAGCAATCAAGTTCTTGCGGCAAACACCGAAAGATTCAACGGCCGCATCGCGCCCATCCAGATCGCATGGTCGGTGTGGTCCTTCAGGTCATCGCCGGTGTCCGGGTGCAGGAAGATCACCAGGCCATTGCGATTGAGCGCGAGCCACGGCAGGACTACGCCGATGTACTGCGGGTCGAACGCCAGCTGGCAACTCCAGTCCGGATGAGGGCCGACCGGACGCTGGTGGACCCGGCCCATCTTCAGCGCAAACAGCTGCGCCGCTTCCTCACACAGTGCCCGGGCCTGGTCCAGGGTGCTGGCATCGAAATAGACGTGGGCATGATAGCCCTTGATCCGTTGCATCTTTCACTCCTTGTCCTGCAAGGCCGAACCCTCCGGGTTTTCCACGGGTCAGAGGCTTACATGCGGTAAAAAAGGAAAACAGCCATGAAGAACGCCGAAACCCCGGTCATCAAAGTGGTGCTCTATGGTGCCATGAGCAGCCTCGGCAGTGCGTTGATGGCTGAGATGCTGCGGCGCCAGCATGAAGTCATTGCCATTCTCGATGATCTCACGGCGCTGGCGCCGCGTCCGGGCCTGCGGGCCAAGACGGGGGATCTCTATGATCCCGAACGGGTCAAGCAGAGCGTCGCCGGTACCGACGCGGTGGTGTGTCTGCTGAACGCTCCGGGTTTGCCGATGAACAGCGAACAGGTGGAGCGCACGCTCATTCCGGGCCCGGTGGAACAGGTGCTGGCGGTGGATGCCTTGATTGCCGGGATGCAGGCGGTCAAGGTTTCCCGGTTGTTCCTGGTGGGGGATTTCGCTGTGCTGGACGAGGAACAGGTCGAAGATGACCTGCAGCGTCATGCCGCCGAGGAGATCCTCGATGCCCTGCGACACAGCTCGCTGCAATGGACCCTCGTCAACTCACCCTATGCCGCCGCCGGGTTGAGTATCGAGCATTTCAGCCAGGTCAGCACCAGCCTGGAACCCGGCGTGGCCGAGTCCCTCGAAAGGCTCAACCGTGTGGCGGTCGGCATTGCCGATGAGCTGCGCCTGAACCTGCATGTGGGCGAACATGTGAATTTCGTGGCTGCCACCTGATCCCCAGCCCCGACGAGCGAGCGCCCTGGCCACTCAGACGGCAATCGACGGTAATGGCAAGCCGGTAAGCGACTCGCCACTGTTGGCCTGTTCTTCCATCAGCCAGTCCACGAACTGCTTGATCAGGACGCCGCGTCTTTTGCGCTGGGGCAAGACGACGTAGTACCCCAGCCGCGACAGCACCGTCTCGGTAATCGGACGACAGAGCAGGCCTTGGGCCAATAAGTTATCCACAAGGTGCCGCCAGCCAATGGCGACGCCCTGGCCGCCAATCGCCGCCTGGATCAGCAGGGTGTAGTTGTCGAAACGCAGTTGCCCGGGGGCCGGTGGCGAGGTGATGCCCAGTTCCCGGAACACGCCGCTCCAGTCGAACCAGTTGCTGCTGTTACTGCCTCGCAAATGCAGCAAGGGCAGCTCGGACAACGCCTGGGCGGACAAGGGCAGGGGACGTTCCTTGAGCAGCAGCGGGCTGCACACCGGAAATACTTCTTCGCTGAACAACCAGCGACTTTCGCCTTGTTTGAAGCGACCGTCGCCAAACAGCACAGCAACGTCGATATCGGTACGCAGCATGTTGTGGTTACGCTCGCTGGTCACCAGGCTGACATCCACCTGTGGGTTGGCCGCATGGAAACGGTGCAGGCGCGGCATCAGCCAATAGGCCGCGAAAGCGAAGTCCGTGGCCACCTGCAACACTTCGTGCTGGCGTTGAGCGGTGATGGCGTTGAGTCCCTCGTCGATGTTCTGCAGCCCCGCCTGCACTTGTTCGAACAGGATCGTGCCGGCCTCGGTCAGCTCGATCCCGCGATAGATCCGGTCGAACAGGCGCGTGCCCAGTTGTTCTTCAAGGCGCTTGATCTGCTGGCTGATGGCCGGCTGCGTGGTCCCCAGCTCGACGGCCGCCGCCGTGAAGCTGCGTTGGCGAGCCGCGGCTTCAAAGGCACGGAACAGGTCCAGGGACAGGTCACCCAAGGCGTCATACATAAGCTGTGCTTATCCTAGTCATTGTTCTGCATGGGCTTTACCGTAACAGACACGGGGCACATGCTCGATCGCAGCAATTTCCCATAACCGCTCACTATGGAATGCCGCGAACACATGAAGCGCAAGAACATTCTTTTCATCATGGCCGATCAGATGGCCGCGCCAATGTTGCCGATCTATGGCTCTTCGCCGATCAAGCTGCCAAACCTGTCACGCCTGGCCGACCAGGGCGTGGTATTCGACGCCGCGTATTGCAACAGCCCGCTGTGTGCACCGTCGCGCTTTACCCTGGTGAGCGGCCAGTTACCCAGCAAGATCGGCGCCTACGACAACGCGGCGGATTTTCCCGCTGATGTCCCGACTTATGCCCATTACCTGCGACGCCTGGGCTATCGCACGGCGCTGTCCGGCAAGATGCACTTTTGCGGACCCGACCAGTTGCACGGCTACGAAGAACGCCTGACCAGTGATATCTACCCCGCCGACTACGGCTGGGCCGTGAACTGGGACGAACCGGACGTGCGGCCGAGCTGGTACCACAACATGTCTTCGGTGTTGCAGGCCGGGCCTTGCGTACGAACCAATCAGCTGGACTTCGATGAAGAGGTGGTCTTCAAGGCCCAGCAGTATCTGTTCGACCACATCCGCGAGGACGGCGACCAGCCGTTCTGCCTGACCGTGTCGATGACCCACCCCCATGACCCGTACACGATTCCCAAGGCCTTCTGGGACCTGTATGAAGACAAGGACATCCCGCTGCCCCACACGCCGGCGCAAAGCGAGCTCGACCCGCATTCCCAGCGCCTGTTGAAAGTCTATGATCTGTGGGACAAGCCCCTGCCTGTGGATAAGATTCGCGATGCCCGTCGTGCCTACTTCGGTGCGTGCAGCTACATCGACAGCAACATCGGCAAGCTGCTGCAGACCCTGGAGGATACCGGCCTGATGGACGACACCATCATCATCTTCTCCGGCGATCACGGGGACATGCTCGGTGAGAAAGGCCTCTGGTACAAAATGCACTGGTTCGAGATGGCCGCTCGTGTGCCGCTGCTGATCAGTGCGCCTGGCCAATTCGCCAGCGGTCGCGTCGGCGCGGCGGTGTCCACTGCCGATCTGCTGCCGACCCTGGTGGAACTGGCCGGCGGCACCCTGGAGCCGGGCCTGCCCCTGGATGGCCGGTCGCTGGTGCCGCACCTGCAAGGGCAGGGCGGGCACGATGAAGTGTTCGGTGAATACATGGCCGAAGGCACCATCAGTCCCTTGATGATGATCCGTCGTGGTCCGTGGAAATTCATCTACAGCGAAGACGACCCGTGCCTGCTGTTCAATGTTCGAAACGATCCCAGGGAACTGGAGGATCTCAGCCAATCGCCGGATCACCAGCAGCTATTCGCCGATTTTCTCGCCGAAGCGCGAGCCAAGTGGGACATCCCAGGCATTCATCGACAGGTGCTCGCCAGTCAGCGGCGCCGTCGTTTCGTCGCCCAGGCGCTGACCCTGGGCAAACTCAAGAGCTGGGATCACCAGCCGCTGGTGGACGCCAGCCAGCAGTACATGCGCAATCACATCGACCTCGACGATCTGGAGCGCAAGGCCCGTTATCCACAACCCTGCCAAAACCAATAACGTAAGGGGAAGCACATGCAAAAGTTATCCACAGTACTGACCGCCGGGCTGTTGGCGTTGAGCAGTGCTTCGGCGTGGGCCGAGCAGAGCTGCGAAACGGTGAAGATGGCCGACCCGGGCTGGAGCGATATTGCGGCGACCAACGCCATTACCGGTTTACTGCTGGACGGCATGGGATACAAGCCCAGAGTGGATACCCTGGCGGTGCCGATCACCTTCGGCGGCCTCAAGGACGGTCAGGTCGACGTCTTCCTGGGTAACTGGATGCCGGCGCAGCAGGGCTTCTATGACAAGTTCGTGGCCACGGGCGATGTCACGCAGTTGGCCAAGAACCTGGACGGCACCGAGTTCACCCTGGCGGTTCCGGATTACGTGTGGGATGCAGGTGTGCATAACTTTGCCGACCTGAACAAATTTGCCGACAAGTTCGACAAAAAAATCTACGGCATCGGTTCTGGCGCCCCGGCCAACCTGTCCTTGAAGGAAATCATCAAGACCAATGATTTCGGCATGGGCGAGTGGAAACTGGTGGAGTCCAGCGAACAGGCGATGCTGGCGGAAGTGTCCCGGGCCGTGAAGAAACAGAAATTCGTGACTTTCCTCGGCTGGACGCCGCACCCCATGAACGTGCAGCTCAAGATGCATTACCTCAAGGGTGGCGAGAAATATTTCGGCGAGACAGGCAGTGTCTATACCCTGACCCGCAAGGGTTATGCACAGGCCTGCCCGAACGTTGGCAAGCTGTTGACCAACCTGAGTTTCACCCAGGAAATGGAAAACAGCATCATGGCCGACGTGGTGAACAACAAGGTCAGCAACGCCGAAGCGGCCAAGGCCTGGATCAAGGCCAACCCGGCGGTGCTGGACAAATGGCTGGACGGCGTGAAGACCCTGGATGGCAAGGATGCGCTGGCGGCGGTGAAAGCCAAGCTGTAAGGCCGGCCTGTGGCGGGGGTTTATCACCGTTGGACTGCGAAGCAGCCCTGAAGCCCCCCAGCGTGCCAGGGATGGCGCCAACCGATCGGGGAGGTTTCGCAACCCAGCGGGTTAAATCCTCTCGCCACAGATATGACCTTCACAGAGAGAGCGGCGCGCTGTCCTGTTACTCTTTCGCCAAACCCCATCCCTGAGGCCCCATGGCAATCCCCACGCGCCATTCACTCTTTCCCTTCCTGAGCTGGCTGCCCCGGCAGACCCGCCAGAGTGTCGGCCGCGACCTGATCGTCGGCCTGAGCGGTGCGATTCTCGCGTTGCCGCAATCCATCGCCTACGCCCTGATTGCCGGCTTGCCCCCGGAGTACGGTTTGTACGCGGCCATCGTGCCGGTGCTGATCGCCTGCCTGTGGGGATCGTCGTGGCACCTGATCTGCGGGCCTACGGCGGCGATCTCCATCGTCTTGTACGCCAGCGTCAGCCCTCTGGCCGTGCCGGCTTCCCAGGACTACATCACCCTGATCCTGCTGCTGACGGTACTGGCGGGCATTTTCCAATGGTTGCTGGGGCTGTTGCGTTTCGGCGCCCTGGTGAATTTCGTTTCGCACTCGGTGGTGCTGGGTTTCACCCTGGGCGCGGCGGTGGTCATCGCCCTTGGGCAATTGCCCAACCTGCTGGGCCTGGACCTGCCGAACGAAGCCACGGCGCTGAAGGGCCTGTTGATGTTGCTCAGCCATATCCAGGCTGTGGATAAACCTTCCTTGCTGCTGGGTTTGGCAACACTGGTGCTGGGTGTGGTGCTCAAGCGGCTGCTGCCGCGCTGGCCGAGCCTGTTGATAACCCTGGTCATCAGCAGTCTGGTGGTCTGGCTGTGGCCGACGACGTTCGGGCATGTGGCGCTGGTCAGTGCCTTTGTCGGGCGCCTGCCGCCCTTCACGCCGCTGCCGCTGGACCTGGAGCTGATACTGCGTCTGCTACCCGGGGCCGTTGCGGTGGGCATGCTGGGGTTGGTGACCAGTTTGTCCATTGCCCGTTCGCTGTCGGTACGCTCCGGGCAATTGCTCGATGCGAACCAGGAAGTCAGGGCCCAGGGCCTTTCCAATATCGTGGGAGGTTTCTTTTCCGGCTCGTTGTCGGCCGGTTCCTTCACTCGCTCCGGCCTGAGTTATGAAGCGGGGGCCTGTTCGCCCCTGGCCGGGGTGTTCTCGGCATTGTGGGTGGCCTTGTTCGCGGTGGCCGGTGCGAAGCTGATCTCGCACATCCCTATTCCGGCCATGGCCGGCAGCATTCTGCTGATTGCCTGGGGATTGGTGGACCATCGTGGCATCCGGGCGTTGTACCGGGTAAGCCGCTCCGAATTCATGGTGATGGGCCTGACGTGCCTGGCCACCTTGCTGCTGGAGCTGCAGACCGCCATCTATGCCGGTGTGTTGGCCTCGCTGTTTTTTTACCTCAAGCGCACCTCGCAGCCCCGAGTGCAGCACTCCCGCGAAGGGGACGCCGATATCCTGCGGGTCGGTGGTTCGATCTTTTTCGGGGCCAGCCATTACCTGCAGGTACGCCTGCAACGTTTGCAGGCGCAACAGGTGGTGATCGATGCCCAGCAGATCAACTTCATCGATTATTCCGGGGTGGAAATGCTCCATCAGGAAGCCCGCCGGCTGCGCACCCAGGGACGCCGCCTGACCTTGCGCAAGGCCAGGCCCCATGTGGTGGAGGAGTTGATGAAGCTGGAGGGGCCGCAGCACTGCCCGATTCTCTTCGAAGACTGAAGGCGTGCAGAGAGCAAGGCCCATACGCCTGTGGAAGGGGATTTAGCGGAACGTCGCATTGCTCCGTTTTTTTGGGACTGCTTCGCAGTCCAACGGGGATAAATCCCCTCGCCACAAAAGCCAAAAGCCTACAGGGCCAACTGGCGGCGCAGCTCCGCCAGTACCGGCGCCGTGTCCGGGCGTATCCCGCGCCACAGATAAAACGCTTCGCCGGCCTGTTCGGCCAGCATCCCCAGGCCATCCATCGCCACCGCTGCGCCTTGCTCACGGGCCCAACGGCAGAACGAAGTCGGCTCCTTGCCATACATCATGTCGTAACAGAAGGTCTTGCCGGGTTCGATCAGGCTTGCGGCAATCGGCGGTACGTCTCCGGACAGGCTTGCAGACGTCGCATTGATGATCAGGTCCACCGGCTCTCGCAGCCAATCGAAGCCACTGGCCGAGACGGGACCCAGGCCGGCGAACAGCTCCGCCAGCAATTCGGCTTTTTCCACCGTGCGGTTGGCGATGATCACCGAGGCCGGCGCTTCGGCCAGCAGCGGTTCCAGGGCACCACGCACGGCCCCGCCCGCGCCCAGCAACAGGATGCGCTTGCCCTTGAGGCTGAAGCCGGCGTTGACGGTGAGGTCCCGCACCAGCCCGGCACCGTCGGTGTTGTCGCCCAGCAGGCGGCCGTCGTCCAGCTTGCTCAGGGTGTTGACCGCCCCGGCCCGCTGCGCCCGCTCGGTCAGGCTGTCGGCCAGTCGGAAGGCGTCTTCCTTGAACGGTACCGTGACATTCGCCCCGCGACCTTCGCGGAAAAATTCCCGTGCGCAACCGGCAAAATCGTCCAGGGGGGCCAGAAGGGTGCTGTAGTCCAGCGTCTGTCCGGTCTGCTCGGCAAACAGGCGATGGATCAACGGCGACTTGCTGTGGCCGATCGGGTTACCCATTACAACGTAGCGGTCCATGGTCGTTCCCCGTTCAGGCTGTCGCCAGCCAATCACGATCCTGCAGGAAGTACTCGGTCAGCCGCGCCTCTTCGCTGCCCGGTTCGGCTTTCCAGTCGTAGCCCCAGCGCACCTGTGGTGGCAGGGACATCAGGATCGATTCGGTCCGGCCGCCCGATTGCAGCCCGAACAGGGTGCCGCGGTCGTAGACCAGGTTGAATTCCACGTAGCGTCCACGGCGGAACTCCTGAAATTCGCGCTGCTTGGCAGTGAAGGGATCATGTTTGCGGCGGCGCACGATGGGCAGGTAGGCATCGATGTAGGCGTCGCCGATGGCGCGGATGAACGCGAAGCAGGTGTCGAAATCCCACTCGTTGAGGTCGTCGAAGAACAGGCCGCCGATGCCCCGGGGTTCGTTCCGGTGCTTGAGGTGGAAATAGCTATCGCACCAGGCCTTGTAGCGCGGATAGACCTCCGGGCCGAACGGGGCGCAGGCTTGCTCGGCCACACGGTGCCAATGCACGCAGTCTTCTTCCACACCGTAGTAAGGCGTCAGGTCGAAGCCGCCGCCGAACCACCAGACCGGCTCTTCGCCTTCCTTTTCGGCGATGAAGAAACGCACGTTGGCGTGGGAGGTCGGTACATGGGGGTTGTGGGGGTGGATGACCAGCGACACCCCCAGTGCCTCGAAACCGCGCCCGGCCAGTTCCGGCCGGTGGGCGCTGGCCGACGGTGGGAGGCCGCTGCCAAAGACGTGGGAAAAGTTGACGCCGCCCTTTTCGATCACCGTACCGTTTTCAATCACCCGCGTACGACCGCCACCACCGGCAGGCCGGGCCCAGGCGTCTTCGACGAAACGAGTGCCGCCGTCCTCGGTCTCCAGGGCGGCACAGATACGGTCTTGCAGGTCGAGCAGATAGGCTTTCACGGCCTCGGTGCGAGTGGTCATGACATCACCTTGATCAGGGCTGGGCTACGCGGCGTACGACGGGCCGGGTGGCAAATGGGCGCACAGGATAACATCGCGTTCGGCAACGCCACAGTTGACGAAGGCCAGGCTTAGGAGTCCGATAGCAGGCTTGGTAAAAAGCCCGCGACAAGGAGAAAGTGAAGATGGCCAAACGTATCCAGTTCAGTTCCCACGGCGGTCCCGAGGTACTCGAGTACGTGGACTACCAGCCTGCCGAGCCGGGGCCGCAGCAGGTGCGCGTCAGCAATCGGGCGATCGGCCTGAATTTCATCGACACCTACTACCGCAGCGGCCTCTACCCACCACCGGCGTTGCCTTCGGGGTTGGGTTCCGAAGGGGCGGGTGTGGTGGAAGCGGTCGGCAGTGCTGTCACGCGATTCAAGGTGGGCGACCGGGTGGCCTATGGCAGCGGTCCGCTGGGCGCCTACAGCGATGTGCATGTATTGCCCGAAGCCAACCTGGTGCATCTGCCCGAATCCATCGGTTTCGAACAGGCCGCCGGCGTGATGCTCAAGGGCCTGACCGTGCAGTACCTGCTGCGCCAGACCTATGAAATCAAGGCGGGCGAAACCATCCTGTTCCATGCCGCCGCCGGGGGCGTGGGTTCCCTGGCCTGCCAATGGGCCAAGGCCCTGGGCGTGAAGTTGATCGGTACCGTCAGCTCGCCGGAAAAAGCCGCTGTCGCCAAGGCCCATGGCGCCTGGGAAACCATCGACTACAGCAAGGAAAACGTCGTACAGCGTGTGCTGGAATTGACTGACGGCAAGAAAGTCCCGGTGGTGTACGACGGGGTGGGCAAGGACACCTGGCTGACCTCCCTGGACTGCGTCGCTCCCCGTGGCCTGGTGGTGAGCTTCGGCAACGCTTCGGGTGCGGTGGACGGTGTGAACCTGGGGATCCTCTCGGCCAAAGGCTCGCTGTATGTCACCCGCCCGACCCTGGCAACCTACGCCAACAACGCCGAAAACCTGCAGCGCATGGCCGACGAACTGTTCGGGATGATCAGCAGCGGCAAGCTCACGGTGGATATCAACCAGCGGTATCCGCTGGCGGAAGCGGCCAAGGCCCAGACCGAACTGTCGGCGCGGCGGACGACGGGGTCGACCATCCTCCTGCCTTGAGCTACACGGACGAAGGTGTCCTGCAGAACCGGTGGGAGCGAGCCTGCTCGCGATGGCGGTGTGTCAGTCGACATCAATGCTGGCTGGCCTGACGCTATTGCGAGCAAGCTCGCTCCCACAGGGGTTCTGTGCAGGATGCAGAATTTGTATCCCGCCTCAGTCCGGGCGCACGACCTTCCCTGTCGCCAGGTCGCGAATCACGCTGGGGTTCTTGCGCCCGCCCAGGTTGCCGCCGAGTACCAGGTCGATCTGCCCACGGAAGTACTGCTCGACACGAATCCGCGTGCGCGCCGCCGGGCGACCCTGAGGGTTGGCCGAGGTGGACACCAGCGGCCCGACCAGCGAGCACAGGTCTCGTACGGTGGGGTGATCGCTGACCCGCAGGGCAACCGTGTCGTGCACGCCGGTAATCCATTCCGGCAGCAGGTTCTGGTGAGGTACTAGCCACGTATTGGGCCCCGGCCAGGTGCTGGCCATGCGGTCCATCCAGGTTTCGGGGAAGTCTTCGAACAGGAAATCGAACTGGTGGATGTTATCGGCCACCAGGATCAGGCCCTTGTCGGGCAGCCGCGACTTGATCGCCAGCAGGCGCTCCACCGCCTCCTCGTTCCACGGATCGCAGCCCAGGCCCCAGACCGCTTCGGTTGGATAGGCAATCACCGCCCCGGCGCGAATTTCTCGCGCGGCTTGTTGCACACGCCAACTGTTGACCATGAAAGTTCTCCGCAACACACAATTAAGGCTGCGTGCAGTTTACCGATCTTCCCCATAAAACCCAGCAGGTAAACCTAACCGGCCCGCGCAAGCCAGCGTCCGTTGTCACACACGGCCAGCCCTTGCATCTCCAGTTCGGTCAGTGCCGCCAGCACTTTGGGCAATGCCCAGCCGCTGGCATCGGCCAGGGCCTCGCTGGTAAGCGGCGCGGCGTGGAGCAGGCGCAACAGCGGGTGCGCCGAGGCGACCGGCTCCCAGGTCGACGGGAGACGCTGCCAGCCCCGCAAGGCTTCGAGGATATGCTCGACGGTTTCCACCAGCGCCGCTCCGTCGCGGATCAATTGGTGACAGCCCCGCGCGCCCGGGTGGTGGATCGACCCCGGAATGGCGTAGACCTCGCGGCCCTGTTCCGCGGCGAGCCGTGCAGTGATCAGTGAACCGCTGGCGACACTGGCCTCCACCACCAGCACGCCGAGGGACAGGCCGCTGATGATCCGGTTGCGACGTGGAAAGTTGCCGGCATGGGGTGGAGCGTCCAGTGGGAATTCCGAAAGCACTGCGCTGCCTTGGGCAATCATGGCGTCGGCCAGCCGACGATTGCGCTGTGGATAAAAATTTTCCAGCCCGGTGCCCAGCACGCCGACGGTCTGCCCTCCGACGTCCAGCGCCGCTTGATGGGCCGCCGCGTCGATACCCAGGGCCAGCCCGCTGGTAATGACGAAGCCGGCGCTGGCCAGGCTCCGGGAAAAGGCCGCCGCGGTATCCATGCCCGGCCGCGAGGCGCGACGACTGCCGACCATGGCCAGTTGTGGTTTTTCCAGGATCCCGGGGTCGCCGGCGGCGAAGAGCAGCGGTGGCGCATCGCTGATCTGCGCCAGCAATGCCGGGTACTCAGGCTGGTCCCACATCAATAAATGCTGGCCCGCGCGCTCCAGCCAGGCCAATGCATGGGCGGCGCCATCGCGTACATCCGGGTTGCGGCGCGCCTCGGCACAGGCCATGGGCAACCCCAGCGCACGCCACGCGCTGGCCGGCGCGCTGACGGCGCTGGAGGCCGAACCGAAGGCCTCCATCAGGGTCATGAAACGTCTGGGCCCAAGCTCCGGCAAGCGGTGCAGGCGTAGGCGAGCTTCCAGTTCCGCCGGGGAAACCGAAGCGAATTCAGGCAATGACATCGGATCATCCTTGATCGTTATTAGCCCCGAACAAACGGGAACAAGCTGTGGATAACTCTGTTGGTAACTTGTGAGACCCGTTATGGATTGCGCACCTTGTCGAGGATCGCCAGCGACCGCGAGGCATACAGCACCAGGCCATAGCTGAGCTTGTCGTAGGTGCGGAAAACCATCAGCAGGCCGGCCCTTTCGTCGGGGATCTTCACCGGTTCGCCGGTGATGCGGTCGCGTACGGTTTCCCCGGTCTTCATCACCGCCAGGACGTTGCCTTCGGCCAGGCCGTCGCGGCGACCCTTGTTCAGGGTCACCACATCCAGGGCGCCGATCTGGGTCACGCCCCGGGGCACGTCGAGGATCAGTCCGTCGATCTGCGACTTCGGTGCGCTGGGCATGAAGGTGGAGTTGATGGCCCGTTCTTCGCCGCTGAACAGACGATCGCCGAGACGAACTTCCTGGGTGGTGCGTTGCAGGGCCAGGGTGGTGACGTCGCCTTCGGTGGCGACCACTTCACCGCCGCCGATGTCGTCGGCATTGATGCCCAGGAATTCCTTGGTTTCGGGATCGGTGTAGACCTTGCCCTGACGGAAGATGCCGTACGCCGATTGGTTCGCATCGAACGTGCCGCGGGCGAAGATCCGGTCGCCCATGCCGCTGAGGACCCGTTCGGCGTCGCCCGCGACCACGTAGGGGGCCTTGTCGAAGTCCTCGGCGCTGTCGACGATGCGGTTGCTCAGCAGGAAGCTGTTGATGGCTTGCAGCGGTATGCTGGGGATGGCATCGGCCACCGGCGAGCTGCGCACGCGCGGCGACAGCTTGATGGTGCCCCGCGAGGCGCCGCGGCTGAGGGTCAATCGGGGCTGGCCGTTGACGTAGACCAGCGACAGGGTGTCGCCGGGGTAGATCAGGTTCGGGTTTTCGACCTGCGGGTTGGCCTGCCAGAGCTCGGGCCATTTCCAGGGCTCGCGCAGGTATTTGCCGGAAATGTCCCACAGCGTGTCCCCCGGCACCACTGTGTATTGCTGCGGAAAACCTTCCCTAAGTTGCACTTGCCCGTGCGCGATGCCGGCCGAGGCCAGAAGGAGCAGGGCGAGTAGTGATTTCCTCATGCGGTGAATCCCTTTATCATGTGCGTTCGCGTAAAACGCCAGAGCCCCCATGGCTCGCTCCGTGGGCTGCTGCGTTTCAGGGCAGCTCCAAGAGCGACGTTTTACAACGGTAGCCTGCATCCCAAGACACGCCAGGCCAGCCACCCGACTTTACCTCACACGTGCATTTATCAAGCTTATGGCCATTTTGAACATTCTCGAGTTTCCCGATCCGCGCCTGCGCACTATCGCCAAACCGGTGGCCGTAGTGGACGACGAAGTGCGCCAGTTGGTCGATGACATGTTTGAAACAATGTATGAAGCGCCAGGCATCGGCCTCGCCGCGACCCAGGTCAACGTACACAAGCGTATCGTGGTGATGGACCTCTCCGAAGACCGCAGCGAGCCGCGGGTGTTCATCAATCCGGAGTTCGAAACCCTCACCGACGAGATGGAGCAGTACCAGGAAGGTTGCCTCTCGGTCCCAGGCTTCTACGAAAACGTCGACCGCCCGCAGAAGGTCAGGATCAAGGCCCTGGACCGTGACGGCAAGCCGTACGAACTGATCGCCGAAGGCTTGCTGGCGGTGTGCATCCAGCACGAATGCGACCATCTCAACGGCAAGCTGTTCGTGGATTATCTGTCTACGCTCAAGCGTGACCGGATCAAGAAAAAACTGGAAAAGATCCATCGCCAGAATGCTTGATGCCCCCCTTCAAAGGCTTGCCGCGGCAAGCCTTTTTCTTTATGCGACCGCTTTGTAATCGAGAGCTTCCCATGACTGAGCCACTGCGCATCGTCTTTGCCGGCACGCCCGAGTTCGCCGCCGAACACCTCAAGGCCCTGCTGGCCAGCCCCCATGACATCGTTGCGGTCTACACCCAGCCGGATCGGCCCGCCGGTCGCGGGCAGAAACTGATGCCCAGCCCGGTCAAGCAACTGGCCCTGGAAAATGGCCTGCCCGTCTTGCAGCCGCCGACCCTGCGTGACCCACAGGCCCAGGCTGAACTGGCCGCGCTGAAGCCGGACCTGATGGTGGTGGTCGCCTATGGCCTGATCCTGCCTCAGGTGGTGCTGGACATTCCGCGCCTGGGTTGCATCAACAGCCACGCTTCACTGTTGCCGCGCTGGCGCGGTGCGGCGCCGATCCAGCGCGCCGTGGAAGCGGGCGATGCCGAGAGTGGCGTGACCGTGATGCGCATGGAAGCCGGCCTGGACACCGGGCCGATGCTGCTCAAGGTGACGACCCCCATCGGCGCCGACGATACCGGCGGCAGCCTGCATGACCGTCTCGCGCTCATCGGCCCGCCGGCCGTGGTCCAGGCCATCGCCGGCCTGGCTGCCGGTACGCTGGCCGGCGAAGTGCAGGATGACAGCCTTGCCACCTACGCCCACAAGTTGAACAAGGATGAGGCCCGCATCGACTGGAGCCGTCCGGCCATCGAGCTGGAGCGATTGGTGCGCGCCTTCAATCCCTGGCCGATCTGCCACAGCACGCTGGGCGGCGAGACGCTGAAGGTGCTGGCCGCCCGCCTCGCCGAAGGTGCGGGCTCCCCGGGGCAGATCCTCGATGCCAGCAAGGACGGTCTGGTTGTCGCGTGCGGCGAGCAGGCCTTGTGTCTGACGCGTCTGCAATTGCCCGGCGGCAAGGCGCTGAATTTCAGCGATTTGTACAACAGTCGCCGTGAGAAATTTGCCGTCGGCACCGTGCTGGGCCACGTGGCGGACGCCTCATGAACCCGCGTCTGGCCGCCGCCAGGGCGCTTGCCGCGGTCCTCAGTGGCAAAGCCTCGCTCAACAGTTCCCTGCCGACCCAGCTGGACAAGGTCGAAGACCGCGACCGCGGTTTCACCCAGGACCTGGCCTTCGGCACCGCCCGCTGGCAGCCGAGGTTGTCAGCGCTGGCCGCCAGGCTCTTGCAGAAACCGTTCAAGGCTGCCGATGCCGACGTCGAAGCCCTGCTGCTGGTGGGGCTCTATCAGTTGCTCTACACCCGCGTTCCGGCCCACGCCGCCATCGGCGAGACCGTAGGCTGCGCCGACAAGTTGAAGAAGCCGTGGGCCAAGGCCCTGCTCAATGCCGTGCTGCGCCGCGCCCAGCGCGAAAGCGAAAGCCTGCTGGCCGAGCTGGAACATGACCCGGTGGTGCGCACCGCCCATCCGCGGTGGCTGCAGAAGTCCCTTAAGGCCTTCTGGCCCGAGCAATGGGAGGCCATCTGCGCCGCCAACAATGCCCATCCGCCGATGATCCTGCGGGTCAACCGCCGCCATCACACCCGCGATGCCTACCTGGCTTTGCTGGGCGAGGCGGGCATCCCGGCCAGGCCCTGCGTCTATAGCCGCGACGGCATCCTCCTGGAAACTCCGGGGGACGTACGCACGCTGCCGGGGTTCGCCGAGGGCTGGATCAGCGTCCAGGACGAAGCCGCGCAACTGGCCGCCGACCTGCTGGACCTGGCGCCAGGCCAACGGGTGCTGGACGCCTGCTGCGCCCCGGGGGGCAAGACCTGCCACATCCTCGAAGCCGAGCCCAGGTTGGCCGGTGTGGTGGCCGTGGACCTGGAAGCCAAGCGTCTGGTGCGGGTGAAGGAGAACCTCGAACGCCTGGGCCTGGCAGCCGAGCTGATCGCTGCCGATGGCCGCGACACCGCTTCTTGGTGGGACGGCAAGCCGTTCCAGCGGATCCTGTTGGATGCACCGTGTTCGGCCACCGGCGTGATCCGTCGCCACCCTGACATCAAGCTCACCCGCCAGCCGAACGACATCGCCGCGTTGGCGGTTCTGCAGGGCGAATTGCTCGATGCCCTGTGGTTGACCCTTGAGGTAGGCGGCATCCTGCTCTATGCCACCTGTTCGACGTTGCCGACCGAGAACACCGAGGTGATCGACACCTTCCTCGCCCGGACTCCGGGCGCCCGGGAGCTGGACATCGCCAGCCAGGCCGGCCTGAAGCAGCCACACGGCCGCCAGTTGCTGGCCCAGGAGGGCGGCCATGATGGGTTTTATTACGCCAAGCTGATCAAGATCGCCGCCACACGCGGTTAAGACCGATTCGATAGGAGTGACCGGATGAAAATCATCATCCTCGGTGCAGGGCAGGTGGGGGGTTCGCTGGCTGAGCATCTGGCCAGCGAGGCCAACGACATCACCGTGGTCGACACGAACGGCGAGCGCCTGCGGGACCTGGGCGATCGTCTCGATATCCGTACCGTGCAAGGACGCGGTTCCCTGCCGACAGTACTGCGCCAGGCCGGCGCCGACGATGCCGACATGCTGGTGGCCGTGACCAACAGCGATGAAACCAACATGGTGGCCTGCCAGGTGGCCCACACCCTGTTCCACACCCCGACCAAGATCGCCCGGGTGCGGGAAGCGGCCTACCTGACCCGCGCCGACCTGTTCGACAACGAAGCGATTCCGGTGGATGTGTTGATCAGCCCCGAGCAGGTGGTGACCAACTACATCAAGCGCCTGATCGAGCACCCCGGCGCCTTGCAGGTAATCGACTTTGCCGAAGGCAAGGCGCAACTGGTGGCGGTCAAGGCCTACTACGGCGGCCCGTTGGTAGGGCAGCAGTTGCGCCAGCTGCGCCAGCACATGCCCAATGTGGAAACGCGGGTCGCGGCGATTTTCCGACGTGACCGGCCGATCCTGCCCCAGGGCGACACGGTGATCGAAGCCGACGACGAAGTGTTCTTCATCGCCGCCAAGGCCAATATCCGTGCGGTAATGAGTGAGATGCGTCGCCTCGACGAGAAAAACAAGCGCATCGTGATCGCCGGTGGCGGGCAAATCGGCGAGCGTCTGGCCGAAGCCATCGAAAGCCGTTACCAGGTGAAGATCATCGAGATGAACCCGGCGCGCTGCCGTTATCTCTCGGACACCCTCGACAGCACCGTGGTATTGCAAGGCAGCGCCTCGGACCGTGACCTGCTGCTGGAAGAAAACATCGCCGACGCCGACATCTTCCTGGCCCTGACCAACGACGACGAAGCCAACATCATGTCGTCGCTGCTGGCCAAGCGCCTGGGGGCGCGGAAGGTGATGACCATCATCAACAACCCGGCCTATGTCGACCTGATCCAGGGCGGCGAGATCGACATCGCCATCAGCCCGCAGCTGGCAACCATCGGCACCCTGCTGGCCCACGTGCGGCGTGGCGACATTGTCAGTGTGCACTCCCTGCGTCGTGGCGCGGCCGAGGCCATCGAGGCGATCGCCCACGGCGACGCCAAGTCCAGCAAGGTCATCGGCAAGGCCATCCGCGACATCGGCCTGCCACCGGGTACCACCATCGGCGCGATCATCCGCGATGAAGAAGTGCTGATCGCCCATGACGACACCATGATCCAGGCCGGCGACCATGTGATCCTGTTCCTGGTGGACAAGAAGCACATTCGCGACGTCGAGAAGCTGTTCCACGTGGGGTTGAGTTTCTTCTGATCCGGGATGCGCAGTGACGCAAAGGGCCTCATCGCGAGCAGGCTCGCTCCCACAGAGGATCTTCATTGCTCACAAATGTTGTGAACAACGCCGACCCCTGTGGGAGCCAGACTGCTTGCGATAGCTATCTAGCAGCCAACGGATCAACCCCTGACACAACCAATAAGGACGCCGCCATGCTCGACTCCCTGGAAAAAATGCTCGCCAAGGGCGTGGATAACGCACTGCTGCGCTTCGGCCTGGGCAAGGGGTACCTGGACCTCGGCGAATTCACCCGCGCCGCCGAACACCTGCAGCGCTGCGTCGAATTCGATCCCAAATATTCAGCCGCATGGAAACTGCTGGGCAAGGCTCATCAAGGGCAAGGCGACCTGGCGGCAGCACGCCGTGCCTGGGAACAAGGCCTTGAGGCCGCCCGCGCCCATGGCGACAAACAGGCGGAAAAAGAGATGGCGGTGTTCCTCAGGAAACTGGATCGCCATCCCTGAGCTCCCACCTCAGCCCCCTTGATTGTTGCAACCGGCTGCCTGCTTGAGGTATGTCAGGGCTCGCTGTTCGCCCATGGAGTCGAGGTAGGTGATGTGCGCATTCACCAACCCGCAGGTCTGGCCACCGTCTTCGGTCAGCGAAACCACTTTCGCAATGTCCAGGTGGGTGCCGTAGGAGTAGGTTTCGCTTGCTGCGTTGGCTTGGGCCATGGCGGGTAATGCGCCGGCGCTCAGGGCGGTCATCAGGCAAGCAGTGGCAATGGTTTTCAGGTTCATGGTCGTTTTCCTTCAATGAGTTCGATGGCGTCATCGAGGCGATTCATGTTGTCTCGATGGAGCTCATTAAAGGCCTGGGAGGTATCTCGGCTGTGTCGAGAAATACCTCGGTTGGATGGGTTACGTATCTGAGGTGGGTTGCGATACAGAGCGATACAATCGCCACTGTTTTTGCTTGGCCTCGGTCTGGACAGGCTGAACTGCGGTGCCCTGCCATCCGGCAGCAAAGCATCGCCATATTGCGCAACTGATGCGCGCATTTCGGAGAGCAGGGCATGGAACATGTCGATCACGTATTGATCGTGGATGATGATCGGGAAATCAGGGAGCTGGTCGGCAACTACCTGAAGAAAAACGGTCTGCGCACCACCGTGGTTGCCGATGGGCGCCAGATGCGGGCCTTTCTCGAAACCAACCAGGTGGATCTGATCGTGCTCGACATCATGATGCCGGGGGATGACGGGCTGCTGCTGTGTCGCGAACTGCGCGCCGGAAAACACAAGGCGACCCCCGTGCTGATGCTGACGGCTCGCACCGACGAGACCGACCGCATCATTGGCCTGGAGATGGGGGCCGACGACTACCTGGCCAAACCCTTCGCTGCCCGGGAGCTGCTGGCGCGGATCAATGCCGTGCTTCGGCGTACCCGCATGCTGCCGCCCAACTTCGTCGTCACCGAAAGCGGCCGCCTGCTCAAGTTCGGCCGGTGGCGCCTGGACACCACCGCCCGCCATCTGCTCGATGAAGACGACACGCTCGTCTCCCTGAGCGGCGCCGAGTACAGGCTGCTGCGGGTATTTCTCGATCATCCCCAGCGGGTACTGAGTCGCGACCAACTGCTCAACCTGACCCAGGGCCGTGACGCGGACATCTTCGATCGCTCCATTGACCTGCTGGTCAGCCGCGTGCGGCAGCGTTTGATGGATGACGCGCGCGAACCCCTCTACCTCAAGACTGTGCGCAACGAAGGCTACGTCTTTACCTTTGCGGTGGAAGTGCTTGGGGAACAGGCATGAAGCTCGCCTTGCAATGGCCCCGCACGCTGGCCTCGCGGCTGTGGCTGGTGTTCCTTGTCGGTCTGATCCTCGCCCAATCCCTGACGTTCGCAGCCCAGTACTACGAACGCTACCAGAGCACCAAGACGGCGATGCTGGGCAACTTCGAACACGACACAGCGACGTCCATCGCCATTCTCGACCGTCTGCCGGCCGCCGAGCGCCTGGAGTGGACCAAACGCCTGCAGCGTCGCAACTATGACTATCTGCTGCGCGAGCACGACCCTGGCATTGCACTTGCCTCGAACGATCTCGCTGCGACTGCGGCGCAGTCACTGCAGGCCTCCCTGGGCCGCAACTATGACCTGACGTTCGTCGAGATCCCCGGCCCTCGCCAGCATTTCCAGGCCCAGGTGCGGCTGGCTGACGGCAGCCCGGTCACCATCGATGTGCGCCCTTCGGTCAGGCCGTTGTCGCCCTGGTTGCCCTTTGTCCTGTTCGGTCAGTTGGTGTTGATGATCGGCTGCACCTGGCTTGCCGTGCGGATCGCGATCCGCCCCCTCAGCCGCCTCGCCGAGGCGGTCGAAAACCTCGACCCGAACGCACACCCGGTGCAGTTGGATGAAAACGGCCCCCGGGAAGTGGCGTATGCCGCCCGGGCCTTCAACAGCATGCAGGCGCGTATCGCCGCGTACCTGAAAGAACGCATGCAATTGCTCGCGGCCATTTCCCATGACCTGCAGACGCCCATTACGCGCATGAAGCTGCGCGCCGAGTTCATGGATGACTCGGTCGAGAAAGACAAACTGGGCAACGACCTGGACGAAATCGAGCACCTGGTGCGTGAAGGTGTCGCTTATGCGCGCAGCGTCCATGGCGCGACTGAAACCAGTTGCCGTATCAGCCTGGACTCCTTTCTCGACAGCCTGGTGTGCGACTACCAGGACACCGGTCGAGAGGTCAGCCTGATCGGCAAGAACGGCGCGGTCATCGAGACAAGACCCCATGCCCTGCGTCGTATCCTGGTGAACCTGGTGGATAACGCGCTGAAGTACGCCGGCACCGCCGAAGTGGAAATCTGCGGCAACGCCAGCACAGGCGTTTCCATCAAGGTGCTTGACCGAGGGCCGGGGATTCCCGAGGAGATCCTGGCCGAGGTGGTCAAGCCGTTCTACCGGGTTGAAACCTCACGCAACCGCAGCACTGGCGGCACCGGCCTGGGCCTTGCCATCGCTCAGCAGTTGGCCAACGCGATTGGCGGCTCGCTGAGCCTGCGCAACCGCGACGGCGGTGGTCTTTGCGTGACCCTCGACTTCAGCGTCGATCGGTAGGCCGTGCTGGCTGCACCTTGTGTGCAGCCTCTACCGGCCGGATCCAGGGGCCATTTGTAAGCCACTGTATCCAGCCCATTCACATACTCATAAGAACGTATAACCGCCGGTTGTCGAACATAGCCGGTATACATGCCGCTGCAAGAATTCTCCCCATCGACTCGCCACCGGATCCCCGAATGGCGAGCCCTCACGACAGGAGAACTTGCGATGAATACCCAATCCTACCGCCCCCAGGGCTGGCAACTGTTCGGCCTGATCGCCGCCCTGGTGGTGGCGATGAGCATCGCGGCCGTGGCGGTGCAACCTGACCTGGTGGAGGGACTGCGCAGCGCCATCCGCGCCACCGCCCGTTCTTCCTTCGTACTGTTCCTGATCGCGTTCACCGCATCGGCCTTCGCCGTACTGGTGCCTTCACCACTTTCCAAGGCACTGGTTCGTGAGAGGCGCTTCATCGGCCTCGCCTTTGCCTTCTCCCACCTGATACATGCCGTACTGATCTACGGGTATGGGCAGCTCAACACCGAGTTCTGGCCGGCCCGCACCGTTGCCAACAACATCCCGGGCGGCACCGCCTACGCCTTCATCCTGCTGATGGCACTGACGTCATTCAAAGGGCCAGCCCGACTGCTGGGACCCAAGGCATGGAAGACATTGCACGTCACCGGCATGTGGATCATCGCCGCTGTGTTTGCCTTCTCCAACTTCAAACGCATCCCGATGAGCGACTGGTACGTGCTGCCCTTCGGCATCACCTGCGCCGCCGTGGCGATCCGCCTGGTGGGCAAGCTGGCCATGGCCAACAAACGCAGCCAAGCCAGGCAGGCGTCGATGCGCCGAGGGGCGGTCGCCTCCTGATAGACCTGCGATCCACAGCAAACGAAGCCGCCTTCTCAGACACGACATATCGCTTCGATAGATTTCTCGGAAGCAGTCATTCCGACTGCCTAAAAACAAGGAAACAAAAATGAGCACTCGCACCCAGACTCCTCAGGCCCAGGCCGGCAGCTATATCACCACTCAGGACGGCGTACAGCTCTACTACAAAGACTGGGGCCCGAAAGATGGGCCAGTCGTCACCTTCAGCCACGGCTGGCCGCTGAATTCCGACAGCTGGGAATCCCAGATGCTGTTCCTGGCTGACAAAGGCTATCGGGTGATCGCCCACGACCGTCGCGGCCATGGCCGCTCCAGCCAGCCGTGGGAAGGTAACGACATGGATCACTACGCCGATGACCTGGCCACCGTGATCGACACCCTGGACCTCAACGACATCACCCTGGTGGGGTTCTCCACCGGTGGCGGCGAAATCACCCGCTACATCGGCCGCCACGGTACCGACCGGGTGAAGAAGGCCGCACTGATCAGCGCCGTTCCGCCGATGATGCTCAAGACCGAAGACTACCCAGGCGGCCTGCCGATCGAAGTGTTCGACGGCCTGCGCCAGGCCTCGCTGGACAACCGCTCGCAGCTGTATCGCGACATCGCCTCGGGTCCGTTCTTCGGCTTCAACCGCGACGGGGCGAAAGTCTCCCAGGGGCTGATCGATTCGTTCTGGGTGCAGGGCATGCAAGCGGGCCACAAAAACACCTATGACTGCATCGCGGCGTTCTCGGCGACGGACTTTCGCGCCGACCTGGCCACGTTCGACGTCCCGACACTGATCGTGCACGGCGACGATGATCAGATCGTCCCGATCGACGCCTCCGCCCATGCCGCCGCCAGGCTGGTGCGCAACGCCGAGTTGATCGTCTATCCGGGCGCGCCGCACGGTCTGACCGACACCCACAAGGACCGCCTCAACCAGGATCTGCTGGACTTCCTGGGCAAGTAAGCCCATCGCATCCGCTCATGTGCCGCCCGGGACATGAGCACAACAATAGCCATAACAGAAAAGGAATGATCATGTTCAAGCTCAAATCGCTCTTGGCCGTCACCGTCACCGCCGCATTGGCTCTGACATCGCTCCACAGCGCCGCCGCGCAACCCGATGCCACCAAGCCTACCGTCGTGCTGGTGCATGGCGCGTTCGCCGAGTCGTCCAGCTGGAATGGCGTCGCCGCCCGGTTGCTGAACCAGGGTTACCCGGTGGTGGCCGCCGCCAACCCGCTGCGTGGTGTGAAGCAGGACGCCGACTACGTCGCCGACATCGTCGAGCAGACCCCTGGCCCGGTGATCCTGGTGGGTCACTCCTACGGTGGCGCCGTGATCACCAACGCGGTGCACGGCAACCCACGGGTCAAGGCGCTTGTCTATGTCGCGGCTTTCGCGCCGGACAAAGGCGAAACCGCCATCGAGCTGTCCGGCCGCTACCCTGGCGGTACCCTCGGACCGACCCTGGCCGCTCCGGTGCAGTTGGACGACGGCAACAAGGATCTCTACATCCAGCAGGACAAATTCGGCCAACAGTTTGCCGCCGACGTGCCGGTGGCCGAGTCCGCATTGATGGCCGCCACCCAACGGCCCATCAGCGAGGCGGCCTTGAAGGAAGCGTCTGGCGAACCGGCCTGGAAAAAAACGCCGTCCTGGTTCATCTACGGTTCGGCGGATAAAAACATCCCCGAAGCGGCCCTTAAGTTCATGGCCGACCGTGCGGGCTCGAAAAAGACCGTCACCGTCCCAGGCGCCTCCCACGTGGTGATGACGTCCAACCCGGATAAAGTCGCGGAGCTGATCATCGAAGCGGCCCAAGCCAGTTCCAAGGGCTGACTCCACTGAACCGGGTCTTGGGCGCCAAAGGCCCGGTTCGCTTATCCGTCTGTTGTTTCGAGAAGCACCCAAAACCCGGCTCGGTAGGCCGGGTTTAATGAGATGGTCAGCCTGACCGAGAAGCCCTGCAGGTTTACGCTTGCAGGGCTTTTCTCGTTTTCGGCGGAGGATCTCTCATGAACACGATGACGCTTCTCGGCATCGACATTGGTAAACACAGTTTCCATCTGCACGGCCAGGACGCCAAAGGTCATCAGGTTTTGCGCAAGAAAACCAGCCGCAGCCAATTGCTCGGCACATTGGCCCAACTGCCGGCCTGCACAGTGGTGATGGAGTCGTGTGGCGGTGCCCACTGGCTGGCTCGACAGGTTGAGGCATTGGGCCACGAGGT